>JABURR010000055.1 GCA_014762635.1 Paracoccaceae bacterium | reverse complement strand
TTCATCCCCGATTACGGCCGCATCACCGCCTATCGCGGCGCCACCGGCATGGGCATCCGCCTTGATGGCGGCACCGCCTATTCCGGCGCGGTCATCACCCGCTATTACGACTCGCTTCTTGAAAAGGTCACCGCCTGGGCCCCCACCCCCGAGGCCGCCATCGCCCGGATGGACCGCGCCCTGCGCGAGTTCCGCATCCGCGGCGTCTCGACCAACATCGCCTTCGTCGAGAACCTGCTCAAGCACCCGGTCTTTCTGAACTACGAATACCACACCAAGTTCATCGACCAGACGCCCGAGCTGTTCGATTTCAAGCCGCGCAAGGACCGCGCGACGAAGATCCTGACCTATATCGCCGACATCACGGTAAACGGTCACCCCGAGACCGAGGGCCGGACTCTGCCCGCCGCCGACCTGCGCGAACCGCGCCCGCCCGCGCTGCGCACCGAGGTGCCGAAACCCGGCACCCGCCAGATCCTCGACGAGGGCGGCCCCCAGGCGCTGGCCGACTGGATGGCGGCGCAAAAGCGCGTGCTCATCACCGACACCACCATGCGCGACGGGCACCAGTCTCTGCTCGCGACACGGATGCGCTCGATCGACATGATCCGCGTGGCGCCCGCCTATGCGGCGAACCTGCCCGGGCTCTTCTCGGTGGAATGCTGGGGCGGCGCCACCTTCGACGTGGCCTATCGCTTCTTGCAGGAATGCCCCTGGCAACGCCTGCGCGACATCCGCGCCGCGATGCCCAACCTGCTGACGCAAATGCTGCTACGCGCGTCAAACGGCGTGGGCTACACCAACTATCCCGACAACGTGGTGCAGTCCTTCGTGAAACAGGCAGCGGCCTCGGGCGTCGACATCTTCCGCGTCTTCGACAGCCTCAACTGGGTCGAGAACATGCGCGTGGCGATGGACGCCGTGGTCGAAAGCGGCAAGGTCTGCGAAGGCACGATCTGCTACACCGGCGACCTGCTGAACCCCGAGCGCGCGAAATACGACCTGAAATACTACGTCCAGATGGGCAAGGACCTGAAGGACGCCGGCGCCCATGTGCTGGGCCTCAAGGACATGGCGGGCCTGCTGAAACCCGCGGGCGCCCGGATCCTGATCCGCGCCCTTAAGGAAGAGGTCGGCCTGCCCATCCACCTGCACACCCATGACACCGCCGGCATCGCCAGCGCCACGATCCTGGCAGCGGCGGAGGAAGGCGTCGACGCCGTCGATTGCGCCATGGATTCGCTCTCGGGCAACACCAGCCAGGCCACGCTCGGCACCATCGTCGAGGCGCTCGCCCGCGACGAACGCGACACCGGACTCGACATCGGCGCGATCCGCGAGATCTCGAACTACTGGGAACAGGTGCGCGGCCATTACGCGGCTTTCGAATCCGGCCTGCAGGCCCCCGCCTCCGAGGTCTATCTGCACGAAATGCCCGGCGGCCAGTTCACCAACCTCAAGGCCCAGGCCCGGTCCCTCGGGCTCGAGGAACGCTGGCACGAGGTGGCCGAGATGTATGCCGAGGTGAACCAGATGTTCGGCGATATCGTGAAGGTCACGCCCTCCTCCAAGGTGGTGGGCGACATGGCCCTGATGATGGTCAGCCAGGGCCTGACCCGCGCCCAGGTCGAGGATCCCAAGACCGAGGTCTCCTTCCCCGACAGTGTGATCGACATGATGCGCGGCAACCTGGGCCAGCCCCCGGGCGGCTTCCCCCCGGCGATCGTCAAGAAGGCGCTCAAGACCGAGAAACCCAACACGGAACGACCCGGCAAACACCTCGATCCGGTCGACCTCGAAGCCACGCGCCAGAAGCTCTCCGCCGAACTCGACGGCGCCGAGATCGACGACGAGGACCTGAACGGCTACCTGATGTATCCCAAGGTCTTCACCGATTACATGAAGCGGCACGAGATCTACGGCCCCGTCCGCACCCTGCCCACCCATACCTTCTTCTACGGCATGGAACCGGGCGAGGAGATCTCGGCCGAAATCGACCCGGGCAAGACCTTGGAAATCCGCCTGCAGGCGATCGGCGAAACCCACGAGGACGGCAGCGCCCGCGTCTTCTTCGAACTGAACGGCCAGCCCCGGGTGGTCCGCATCGCCAACCGCAAGGTCACCGGTACCGCTGCCACCCGCCCCAAGGCCGAGGTCGGCAACCCGAACCACCTGGGCGCGCCGATGCCCGGCGTGGTGGCCTCGGTCGCAGCCCAGCCCGGCGCGAAGGTCAAGCAGGGCGACCTGCTTCTGACCATCGAGGCGATGAAGATGGAAACCGGCCTGCACGCGGAACGCGACACCACCATCAAGGCGGTCCACGTCACCCCCGGCGCCCAGATCGACGCCAAGGACCTGCTGGTCGAGTTCGAGGACTGACCCCGCCACTTCTTCTGTTGAGAAATATCCCGGGGGGTCCGGGGGGCTGGCCCCCCGGCCCTCGGTTCCGGGCTCAGCGCCCCTCGAACCGGGCCGGGCGTTTTTCGAGGAAGGCGATCACGCCCTCCTGGAAGTCACGGCTGCGGCCGCAATCGCCCTGCAGCTTGGCTTCGATCGCCAGTTGCTCCTCGAGCGAACAATCATAGGTGCCCCGGATCGCGGTCTTCACGTTGGAATAGGCCACGGTCGGCCCCTTGGCGAGTTTCCCGGCCCGGGCGCGCCAGTGGTCGGCAAATTCCTCGTCGGGCACGCATTCCCAGATCATGCCCCAATCGGCGGCCTGCTGGGCCGAGATCGGCTCGGCGAACAGCGCCGCGCCCATGGCCCGGGCAAACCCCATCTGCCGGGGCAGCCAATAGGTTCCGCCCGCGTCCGGCATCAGGCCGATCCGGGTGAAGGCCTGCAGGAAGATCGCGCTTTTCGTGGCGATCACCACGTCAGCGGCCAGCGCAAGGTTGGCGCCCGCGCCCGCGGCCGCCCCGTTCACAGCCGAAATCGTCGGGATCGGGCAGTTGTAGATCGCCTTGAGCATCGGCTCGTATTCGTCGCGCAGGGTGCGCTCCAGATCCTGGATCGAGGCCATCGCCGCCGATCCCAGGTCCTGCCCCGAGCAGAAGGCCCGGCCCGACCCGGTGATTACCAGCACCCGCGCCTCGTGCGCGGCCCGCTTGACCGCATCAAGGATTTCGACCCGCATCTGCGAATCGAGCGCATTCATCACATCTGGGCGATTGAAGGTGATCGTGGCGACATCACTGTCAACATCATAACGGATGGCATCGTACTGCATGCCAAACTCCCTAAACCTGCCCCAGCAGACACTCAACCCTGCCTTGGCGAAAAGTGCAAGCGCGGCTCAGTCTTTCAGGAGTTCGCGAAGCCGCGATTCTTCCTCGTCGCTCAGGGCCTCGGGCGCGGCGCCCGTGCTTCGGCGGCGCAGATAGACCGCGCCCAACCCCAATGCCGTGATCAGCATCAGCGGCCCGGCAATCCAGAGAAGAATATTGGAACCTGAGGTAGTAGGGTTGAGCAGAACATACTCGCCATAGCGCGCCACGACGAAGTCGATCACTTCTTCGTCACTGTCACCCGCCACCAGCCGTTCCCGCACCAGCAGGCGCAAATCGCGCGCCAGGTCGGCATTCGATTCGTCGATGCTCTCGTTGCGACAGACAAGGCAGCGCAGCCCCTTGGAAAGCTCCCGCGCGCGGGTTTCGAGCGCCGGGTCCTCCAGTACCTCGTCAGGCTGCACCGCAAAAGCCGGGGCCGCCAGCAGGCAGAGGATCAGGACCAGCCGCCTCATTCCGCGGGCACCGCATCCGAAGGCGCCTTACGCGCGCCCGCCGCGACCCGGTAACGCCGGTCGCTCAGGCTCAGGCAGCCGCCCAGCGCCATGATGATCGCGCCCGCCCAGATCCAGTTGGCGAAAGGCTTGATATAGGTGCGCACGGCCCAGCCGCCGCCCTGCTGCGGATCGCCGATCACCACGTAGATGTCGCGGGCGAACCCGTTCAGGATCGCCGCCTCGGTCGTCGGCATCTGCGCCACGGGATAGACCCGCTTTTCAGGGTAGAGCAGCGCGATCCGATCGGAATTCTGGAAAACCGCCACCTCGGCCCGGGTCGAGATGAAGTTCGGCCCGCGCACCTGCTTCACCTCGGACAGGGCCAGTTCGTAGTTTCCGACCCGGAAGCTTTCGCCGACCTGGGCCACGCGGATATCCTCGACCGTCCAGGCAGTCAGGGCCGCGATGCCGAAGAAGGTGACACCAAGGCCCGCATGGGCCACCGCCTTTCCCCAGTCCGCGCGCGGCAAGCGGCTCAACCGACCGAGCTTGGAGGCGACATCGCCCCGCCCGGCCCGCTGCCACAGGTCCGACACCGCCCCGCCCACGAGCCAGAGTGCCAGTGCCCCGCCAACCGGCGCCAGCATGGTGTTCCCGGTCTGAATTACCCAGATCAACGCCCCCAGAACGATCGACAGGACAAGCACACCCCAAAGCGGCCGCATGGACCGCCCCAGCCGCGCCCGCTTCCACGGCAGAATCGCCCCGATCGGCAGGACCACCGCCAGCACCACCATGAACGGCGTGAAGGCCGCGTCGAAGAAGGGTGCGCCGACGCTGAGCTTGCGGTCGAAGGCCAGCTCGGCCACCAGCGGCCAGACCGTGCCCACGAAAACCACGAAGGCCGAAACCGCCAGCAGGATGTTGTTCAGCACCAGCGCGCTTTCACGGCTGACCATGGAGAAGACGCCACGCGCCTCCATCGCCGCGGCCCGCGCGGCATAGAGCGTCAACGCACCGCCCATGAAGATCGCAAGGATACCCAGGATGAACACGCCCCGCTCGGGATCGTTCGCAAAGGCATGGACCGAGGTGATCACGCCCGAACGCACAATGAACGTCCCGATCAGCGAGAAGCCGAAGGCCAGGATTGCAAGCAGGATGGTCCAGGCCTTCAGCGCCTCGCGCTTCTCGACCACGATGGCCGAATGCAGCAGCGCCGCGGCCAAAAGCCAGGGCATGAAGGACGCATTCTCGACCGGGTCCCAGAACCAGAACCCGCCCCAGCCCAGCTCGTAATAGGCCCACCAGGAGCCCAGAGCGATGCCGATGGTCAGGAAGAGCCAGGCCGCCAGCGTCCAGGGCCGCACCCAGCGGCCCCATGCGGCGTCAACACGCCCCTCGATCAGTGCGGCGACGGCGAATGAGAAGCTCATCGAAAGGCCGACATAGCCCAGGTAAAGGAACGGCGGATGGAACGCGAGCCCCGGGTCCTGCAAGAGCGGGTTCAGGTCCTGCCCGTTCATCGGCGGCGTCTGCAGCCGCAGGAACGGGTTCGAGGTGAACAGGATGAAGGCGTAGAACGCCACCCCGATCGAAGCCTGTACCGCCAGAACCCGGGCACGCAATGCGGGCGGAAGGTTGCCGCCGAACCACGCCGCCATCGCCCCGAACAGCGCCACGATCAGAACCCAGAGCAGCATCGAGCCCTCGTGGTTCCCCCAGACGCCGGTGATCTTGTAGAGCATCGGCTTGTCGGTGTGCGAGTTCAGCACCACCAGCCGAAGCGAGAAATCCGACGTCACGAAGGCATAGGTCAGCGCGGCGAAAGAAAAACCGACCAGCAGGAACTGCGTGGTTGCGGCGGGCTCACCAAGGGCCATCCAGCCGCGCCATCCTTTTTGCGCGCCGACGAAGGGCACGACCGTCTGGATGATAGCGACCATGAAGGCCAGGATGAGGGCGAAATGACCGAGCTCTATAAACATGCGGCGGACAGTATGCCGGAATTCGAATAGTGCCAATCCGATGCGCCGCCTGATCGCGTTTTTTTGACCGCGTCAGAATGCCCCGTGGATCAGGGCCGAAATCCCCAGCGCCAGCCCGACCGGCAGCAGGAACCACGGCCCCTGCCCTCCGAACGAGGCTTGGATCACCGAGAAATGCAGCGCGGCCCCGACAACGTAAAGCGACAGGAATTGCAGCAAAAGCCAGTGATCCGCGGCCCAGACCGGCTGGTCCAACAGGTTGAACATCCACCACCAGCCCATCACGCAGGCCGATCCTGCCCAGGAAAACGACATGCCCAGCGCCAGCGGCGTCGCCCGCACCTGCCACAGCCACAGGAAGGTGAGCGAGATCATCACAGCCATCAGCGTGATCGCGCCATAGCCCACTTGGTAGGCCATCTGGTAGCCGCCCAGCCCATAGGCCACCTGGAAAAGACCCATCACCAGAATCAGTGCCGCGCCTGCCTGTTTCATCGTCCCAAGACCTCTCTCACCGCGGCGTCCAGATCGTCCGCCGCCCGTTGATTGCGCCGCAGCGCAGAGTTCAGTTCGGCCCCGGCAAGGCGCCGCAACAGTGTTCTGAGCCAGTTCATGAGTTCCCCCTCGGCAGCCGCTCGCGGATCAGCACCGCCATCTCGGTCAGGACCGAGGTGTTCTTGTCGAGGATGCCGCGCACCGCCTCGTCCTTTTGCAGGTCGCGCCAGAGCAGGAAGAAGACCAGCAGCACCCAGGGCCCATGCTCGGACAGAAGCGCGATCCAGACGCTATCGGTCACGAGACTGGTTCCAATCGTCGAACGCGGCATTCGCCTCGGGCGTTGGGGCCTGCGCGGCGGCAAGGGTCGCGGCCAATGTGCGCTGGAATTCCTGCCCCTTGGCCTGGTGGCGGGCGCCGAAATAGAAGCTGACCACCGCCCCCAGCAGCCACCAGAGCGGTTCGGGCACCAGCGCCAGCCCATGCATCCGCGCGGAAAACCAGGCCGGGTCGGTCATCGCCGCACCGAACAGCGCCAGCGTGCCCAGCGCCATCGCCGGGCGCGGCAGCCGGTTCAACCCGTCCATGAACCGGTCAAAGGCTCCCCGGCGCGGCACCGCGAATTCGGCAGCGAACTGCGCCAGCACCGCCGCACGATGATCGGCGGCACGCTGGCCCGCGCCCTCGGCATTCTCGCGAAAGACCTCGGCGGTCTCGCGCAGCACGTTGCGGCCCGGCCCAAACAGCAACCCCAGAAGCTCCGAGATCAGGCCCATGCGGCGATCCTCCGGGCGTGCTCGGCAGCACTCAGGTGATAGCGCGCGCTGATGAAGTCCTCGGCCCGCAGGATCCAGCCGCCCTTCCCGCCATCGCGGCGGCGGACGTATTTGCGGCTGGCCGGGCGGGCATCGGCCAGCGCGTAGTAATAGTTGCGCCGTGCGATCCCGTAGGCATCGGCCAGGTGATCCGGCGCGGCGCGGGCGGCGGCCTTGGCGGCGGCGACGGTCTGCGGCCCGATCACCCCGTCCACGACAAGGCCATGATCCATCCGGTTCAAAAGCCGTTGCAGGATGCGCACGGCGTTCGAGCCCGCGTTCACATACATGTCGAAGACGCTCGGCTGCAGCACCTCCGGCAGGGCCGAGACGCGGGGCCAGTGGAAGAACTGCTCGATGAAGATTTCCCGGGCGCGGGCGCGGCTGACCCGCCGCACGTCGCGCGCGTCGATCTGGCGGTCGCCGTTCAGGTCAAGGCCAAGCCGCCTGAGCGTGCCGATGGTGACGCCGAATTTCGTCGCGCCACCGGGGTCGTCCGGGTCGTTGGAATAGCCACCCTCGCGGGCGATGATCTGGTCGGCAAGCTGGGAGATGCGGTCCACGAAAAACGCCCCATGCGGTTGATCTGCATGGGGCGTGAGACTGCTGAGCCAGAGTTAACGCGCGGGAAACTAACCGTTCGGCTCGACGTAGGTGCCCTGTTCCTTGAGCGCGTCGATGACCTCTTTCGGCATGTAGGTCTCGTCATGTTTGGCAAGGATTTCCGTGGCTTGGAACACACCATCCACAAGGCTTCCGGTGCCGACCATGCCCTGCCCCTCTTCGAAGAGGTCGGGCAGCACGCCGGTATAGGCAACTTCGACCGAAGCGCCGCCATCGGTCACACGGAAGCGGATCGTCTCGCCCTGCCCGCGCTTGAGGCTGCCTTCCTCAACCAGCCCGCCGATGCGGAAGACTTCCGTGGGCGTGGGCGGTTCGGCGACCACCTGGCTGGGGGAGCGGAAGAAATTGATCCCGTCGCGCATGGCGTAGCCGATCAGCGCCGTCGACAGCGCAAGCGCCACCGCGGCCACGATGATGATCTGGATACGTCTCTGTTTCTTCAAACTTTTCATACTCTTACCTCACAGATCGACAGGCCCTTACGGGAACACGGGGGCCAGCATCAGCCCGGTGGTCTCGGCCTCGCCCAGCATCAGGTTGGCGTTCTGCAACGCCTGCCCCGAAGAGCCCTTGGTCAGGTTGTCGAGCACGGCAATCACCATCGCCCGGCCCGGACGACGGTCGCCGACCACGCCTATATGGCAGAAGTTCGAGCCGCGCACGTCCTTCATCGCGGGCACCGCGCCGAAGGGCAGCACGTTCAGGAACGGCTCACCGGCATAGGCCTCGGCCAGCGTCGCATGAACGGCCTCGGCCTCGCCCCGGACATAGACCGTGGCCAGGATCCCCCGGTTCGCCGGAACAAGGTGCGGGGTGAACTGCACATGGACCGGACGCCCGGCAATGGCCGAAAACTCCTGGTCGAACTCCCCCAGGTGCCGGTGCTTGCCGCCCACGGAATAGGCCATCAGGTTTTCCGACAGCTCCGCGTGCAGCAGGTTTTCCTTGAGCGAGCGGCCCGCGCCCGAAACCGCGGCTTTCAGGTCGATCACGATCTCGTCCAGGTCGATCACCCCCGCCGCGATCAGCGGACGCAGCGCATATTGCCCCGTGGCCGCATTACAGCCGGTCCCCGCAACAAGCCGGGCCGAGGCGATCTGGTCGCGGTAGAACTCGGTCAAGCCGTAGACAGCCTCTTTCTGAAGCTCCAATGCCGCATGGGGCTTGCCGTACCATTTCTCGTATTCTGCCGGATCGCGCAGCCGGAAATCGGCGGACAGGTCCACCACCTTCAGCGAGGTCGGCAGGTCCTTGATCACCGCTTGGCTGGTCGCATGGGGCAGCGCGCAGAAGGCCAGGTCCACGCCTGAGAAATCGATCTCACCGATGGTGACAAGCTTCGGCAGGTCCAGATGTCGCAGATGCGGGAAGACCTCGGCCATCTCCATCCCGGCCTTGCGGTCAGCCGAGAGCGCGACGATTTCCATCGCGGGATGTGTGGCAATGAGCCGGACAAGCTCGGCGCCGGTGTAGCCCGATGCGCCAAGAATCGCGATCTTGTGGGTCATCTCGGTCCCTTCCGAATGAACGTCACCCGGGCGCATGGCCCGATGTCGGGACACACATAGCCACGGCGCGCGCGTTTCGCAATCAGGCGGGTTGGAACGTGATCCGTCGGCGCAGGAATTGCGTGGCCCGCTGGCTCACCTTGGCCGGGTCGCCGGTGGTGAGGAACAACGACTCGGTCCCCGACCCCAGCATGTCGGGGTGACGCTCCAGGTAATCGGCGAGGCTTTCGGCCACGAGGTTGGCCTGCGAATAGACCGCCACATCGGGGCCCAGTGCATCCTGGAAGATGTCCTGCATCAGCGGGTAATGCGTGCAGCCCAGGATCGCTGCCTCGGGGGTCGGCATCTTGCGCTTCAGCGCGTCCACGTGGCTGCGCACCAGCGCTTCGGCCAGGATCATGTCGCCGTCTTCGATGGCATCGACAACGCCGCCGCAGGCCTGCGCCTCAACGTCCACGCCGATGGCGCGGAAGGCCAGTTCGCGTTGGAATGCCCGGCTGGAAACGGTGGCAGGCGTGGCGAACAGCGCCACGTGCTTGACCGCCACCTCGCGCGGCGGGGAGTTGTCGCCCCAGCGCCGTTCCGTCAGGGCCTCGATCAGCGGCACGAAGACGCCCAGCACCCGCTTGTCGCGCGGCACCCAGCTTTCCTGCATCCGCCGGAGTGCGGCGGCCGAGGCGGTGTTACAGGCCAGGATCACCAGGTCGCAGCCCGCTTCCCACAGACGTTCCGTCGCGGCGGTGGTCAGGTTGTAGACGTCATCGGCATCGCGCACGCCATAGGGCGCGTGCAGGTTGTCACCGAAATACACGAAGGGAACATCGGGCAACCGCTTGGTCACGGCGTCCAGAACGGTCAGACCGCCCAGCCCGGAATCGAAAATGCCAACCGCCATCTGCGTCCTGTAATTTTCCTCGACCCCGCAGCATCGCGCCGCCGGGGAAGATCAAATTACGTCTGCCCGGCGGGAAAATCCATCACAGTTTTGCAGGGGCGACGCTGCGCCGGGATGTTTCCCGGCGCAGCAGGTTTTATTCGGCGGCCTTGGCGGTGGCGCTGCCATTGCGGAAGGCGGCCCAAAGCTCCTCACGCCGCTTCGCGGCTGCCTCGGCATTGGCGGCCTTGACCGGGCCGAAGCCACGGATCTGCAAGGGCAGTTCCGCCAGCGCCACGGCGGCGTCGAGGCGGCTGTCGTCCACCGTTTCGATCACCTCGGCCAGATCGGCCTCGTATTGCCGGATCAGCTCGCGCTCCAGCTTGCGGTCGTGGCCGTAGCCGAAGGGATCGAACGCCGTGCCGCGCAGCACCTTCATCCTGGCCAGCAGCGGGTAGGCACGCTCCATCCAGCCGCCGAAGGCGCGTTTGCGCGGGCGTCCGTTCGGCCCCTTGCGCGACAGGAGCGGCGGCGCGAGGTGATAGGTCAGCTTCAGATCGCCGTCGAATTCGGCACGGGCCTTTTCACGCGTTTCGGTCAGAAGCCGGGCGACCTCGTATTCGTCCTTGTAGGCCAGCAC
This sequence comes from Paracoccaceae bacterium, assembly GCA_014762635.1. Classification (GTDB taxonomy): domain Bacteria; phylum Pseudomonadota; class Alphaproteobacteria; order Rhodobacterales; family Rhodobacteraceae; genus JABURR01. The sequence continues at coordinate 97,087 of JABURR010000055.1, read as the reverse complement.
TTTGTGATAGCCGCGCGCGGCGGCGGCCCGCAGCAGCGGCGGCTCGATCTTTTCGACCATGTCGCGGTAGCGTTGCGCCAGCCGCGGCGACTGATAGACGGTCAGATGCTCGGCGAACATCTCGATCAGTTCTTCCGGCGTCTTGGGCTTGGCCTCGGCCTGCGGCTCCGAGATGCGCGCGGCCTCGTCAGGGTTCAGCACCGCCCAGCGGCCCAGTTCGAACGCTTCCTTGTTGCGCTCGACAGCGGCCTTGTTGAGTTCGATGGCGCCGATGATCGCCTCGTGGCTCAGGGGCACGTAGCCCTTCTGCCAGGCCGCGCCGAAGATCATCATGTTCGAGTAGATCGAGTCGCCCATCACCGCCTTGGCCAGCTTCGAGGCATCAAAGACCGAGAGCCTGTCCTTCAGCCGCGCCTCAAGCGCCAGACCCAGCCGACCAGTCGGCAGGCGGAACTCAGTGTCGCGGGTGAAGTCGCCGGTGATGATCTCGTGGCTGTTGACCACCGCGCCGGTGCGCCCGGTCTTGATCAGGCCCAGGGTCTTGGACCCGGCGCTCACCACCAGGTCACCCCCGATCAGCGTATCGCATTCGCCCGTGGCCACGCGGATCGCCGAGATATCCTCGGGCGAATTGGCAAGACGGCAGTGGATATGCACCGCGCCGCCCTTCTGGGCGAGGCCGGCCATCTCCATCATGCCCGCGCCCTTGCCATCCAGATGCGCGGCCATGGCCATGATCGCGCCGATGGTCACCACCCCGGTGCCACCGACGCCGGTGATGACGACGTTATGGGTGCCGTCGATCTGCGGTAGCTCGGGTTGCGGCAGGTGGCCCACGTCGATGTTGGTGGTGGCCTCCTTGCGGACCTTGGCACCCTCGATCGTCACGAAGGACGGGCAGAAGCCGTTGAGGCAGGAGAAGTCCTTGTTGCAGGACGATTGGTCGATCGCGCGCTTGCGGCCGAACTCGGTTTCCACCGGGACGATGGCCACGCAGTTCGACTGCACCCCGCAATCGCCGCAGCCTTCACAGACATCGGTGTTGATGAACACGCGCTTGTCGGGGTCGGGGAACTGGCCGCGCTTGCGGCGGCGGCGTTTCTCGGCGGCGCAGGTCTGGATGTAAAGAAGCACGGTCACGCCCTCGACCGTGCGCAGGTCCTCCTCGACCTTGAGCAGGTCCTCGCGGTGATAGCTGCGCACCCCCGCAGGGAAGGATGACAGGTCGATCTCTTCCTTGTCGTCATAGACAAGCGCCAACTTGCTAACGCCGAAGGCCAAAACTTCCCGTGCGATCTGCTGCGCCGACAGGCCGCCGTCATTCTGCTGGCCGCCGGTCATCGCCACCGCGTCGTTGAAGAGGACCTTGTAGGTCATCGTCGTGCCCGCCGCGACCGCCGCCCGGATCGCCATCAGGCCCGAGTGGTTGTAGGTGCCGTCGCCCAGGTTCTGGAACACGTGGTCGCGGGTGGAAAACGGTGCCTCGCCGATCCAGTTCGCGCCCTCGCCCCCCATCTGGGTGAAGCCGATGGTTTCGCGGTCCATCCACTGCACCATGAAGTGACAGCCGATCCCGGCATAGGCGCGGCTGCCCTCGGGCAGCTTGGTCGAGGTGTTGTGCGGGCAGCCCGAGCAGAAATAGGGCAACCGGCTGGCGATTTCCGGGGCGTTGTCGGCGCGGTCGGCGTCGTCGATGGCCTGCATCCCGGCGCGGATCCCGTCGGTGCCGCGGCCCTCTTCGATCAGGACCTTGCCCAGGCACCGGGCAATCTGGGTTGGGTCCAGGGCGAATTGGGTCTGGAACAATTCCTCGCCGTTCTTCGACGCGCCGTAGACACGGCGCCCGGCGCGGTCGTCAAACAGGGCTTCCTTGACCTGCACTTCGATCAGCTTGCGCTTTTCCTCGACCACGACGACCAGGTCGAGCCCGTCGGCCCAGTCGTGGAAGCTTTTCATATCGAGCGGCCAGACCTGCCCCACCTTGTAGGTGGTGATGCCAAGGCGCTCGGCCTCGGCCTCGTCGATGCCCAGCAGGTTCAGCGCGTGCACCAGGTCCAGCCAGTTCTTGCCGGCGGCGACGAAGCCGATCTTGGCACCGGGTTTGCCCAGCACCCGCTTGTCGATGCGGTTGGCGCGGGCATAGGCCTCGGCGGCGAAGCGCTTGTGTTTCACCACGCGCTCTTCCTGGAGGATGCGATCGTCGATCAGGCGGATGTTCAGCCCGCCCTCGGGCATGGCGAACTCGGGCGTGACCAGCTGCATCCGGTCGGGACGGCCATCCACGACGGAGGTTACCTCGACCGTGTCCTTCATCAGCTTCAGCCCGCACCAGACCCCGGCAAAGCGCGACAGCCCGTAGGCATAGATCCCGTAATCGAGGATCTCCTGCACCCCCGCGGGCGACAGGATCGGCATATAGGCATCGACCATCGCCCAGTCGGATTGATGCAGCGTGGTGGAGCTTTCGCCGGTGTGGTCATCGCCCATCGCCATGATGACCCCGCCGTTGGGCGAAGTACCCGCCATGTTGGCATGGCGCATCACGTCGCCGGAACGGTCAACGCCGGGCCCCTTGCCGTACCAGAGGCCGAAAACGCCGTCGAACTTGCCCTCGCCCCGCAGCTCCGCCTGCTGGGCGCCCCAAAGCGCGGTTGCGGCCAAGTCCTCGTTCAGTCCTTCCTTGAACAGGATGTCGGCGGCCTCCAGATCGGCCTTGGCGCGGGCCATCTGCATGTCCACCGCACCCAGCGGAGAGCCGCGATAGCCCGTTACATATCCCGCCGTGTTCAGCCCCGACGCCCGGTCGCGGGCCTTCTGCATCAGCACCAGCCGGACCAGCGCCTGGGTACCGTTCAGAAGCACTGGCGACTTCTCGAGATCGAAGCGGTCGTGCAGCGATACGTCTTGACGAGTCATCGGGCTCCTCCTTTGCCTGAAGTTGCGGTTATTATAGGTCAAAAATCCTGACCTACAAAATCAAAATGCAGCGTTATCAATGTTTGCATTGAGCGGGTGAAAGCAAGTAACCCTGTTTCGGACATTGGGCGCTAACGGGCATGGTTTGAACGGAATGGACTGGGACAAGCTAAGAATATTTCATGCCGTTGCCGATGCCGGGTCCCTGACCCATGCGGGCGACACGCTGCACCTGTCCCAATCGGCGGTTTCACGCCAGATCCGGGCGCTCGAGGAAAGCCTGAATGCCACCCTGTTCCACCGCCACGCGCGGGGCCTGATTCTCACCGAACAGGGCGAGTTGCTGTTCGACGCGACGAAATCCATGGCCAAGCGCCTCGACGCTGCCGCCGCCCGCATCCGCGACAGCGAGGAAGAGGTCTTCGGTGAGCTGCGCGTGACCACGACCACCGGATTCGGTTCGCTCTGGCTGGCGCCGCGCCTGCCCGCGCTTTACGAGAAATACCCGGACCTGAAGATCGACCTCATGCTCGAGGAACGGGTGCTCGACCTCCCCATGCGCGAGGCCGACGTGGCGATCCGGATGAAAGAGCCCTCACAAGCCGACCTGATCCGAAAACGCCTGATGACCGTGCGTATGCGCCTCTATGCCTCGCCAACCTATGCCGAGAAACATGGGATGCCGGAGAGGATCGAGGATATCTCTGATCATCGCCTGATCTGCCAGAACACGACCTCGGCCCAGGTCAGCGCCGGTGCGCGGCTCGTGCAGGATCTGCTGGCCCATGACGTGCGCTCGACCCTCACCATCAACAACTATTTCGGCGTGCTGCAGGCCGTGGTCTCGGACCTCGGCATCGGCGTCCTGCCCGACTACCTGACCGAGGATTTCCCGAACCTGGTCCGCGTCCTGCCGGATCTCGAAAGCGCGGAAGTGCCCGTTTTCCTTGCCTATCCCGAGGAGCTTCGCCAGTCCAAGCGCATCGCCGCCTTCCGCGATTTCGTGACCGAGGAAATCTTCGAGCATCGCCGGAAACTGCGCGAGGAAGGCACCGCCTGACGCCTGTCATGCGCTGGGCGCATAGCGGCAATGCGCCGCAAGCCGTGCGAAATACTTGCCAAGTATAACTATCGCCCCTAAATGCAGCATCGAAGCTGAGGAATGAGGCAACTCTTTATCGGCTTTACCTCCCTGTTGGACTTCGCCGGGCCTAGTGCCCGGCTTTTTTTTGCCCGATCACCGGCAGCCGCCCAAGACGCCGCCGTCGGGAAAGCCCGATGGAATTCCGATAGAATTCCTACGCAATTCCGATACCCGGATTCGAGGCCCCTGCGCGCCTCCGCCCCCTTCCCCCTGAGGCCCACATGTCCTAATAGGGCAGCGACCCAACGCCCCGAGGACCTGTCACGATGGAAGAGCCCCAGATCACCGAGGACCTGATTGCCGCCCACGGGCTGAAGCCCGACGAGTACGAGCGCATCCTCGAGATCATCGGCCGCGAGCCGACGTTCACCGAACTCGGCATCTTCTCGGCCATGTGGAACGAGCATTGCTCCTACAAGTCCTCGAAGAAATGGCTCCGCACCCTGCCGACCGAAGGCCCGCAGGTGATCTGCGGCCCCGGCGAGAACGCGGGCGTGGTGGATATCGGTGACGGCCAGGCCGTGATCTTCAAGATGGAGAGCCACAACCACCCCTCGTATATCGAGCCCTACCAGGGCGCGGCCACCGGCGTCGGTGGCATCCTGCGCGACGTCTTCACCATGGGCGCGCGGCCCATCGCGGCGATGAATGCACTTTCGTTCGGCGAGCCCGATCACCCCAAGACGAAATCGCTGGTGAACGGCGTCGTTGAAGGCATCGGCGGTTATGGCAACTGCTTCGGCGTGCCCACCGTCGGCGGCGAGGTGCGCTTCCACCCGGCCTATAACGGCAACTGCCTTGTGAACGCCTTCGCGGCGGGCCTCGCGGATGCGGACAAGATCTTCTACTCGGCCGCCTCGGGCGTGGGTATGCCCGTGGTCTACCTCGGCGCCAAGACCGGGCGCGACGGCGTCGGCGGCGCGACCATGGCCTCGGCCGAATTCGACGACACGATCGAGGAAAAGCGCCCCACCGTGCAGGTTGGCGACCCCTTCACGGAAAAACGCCTGCTGGAAGCCTGCCTCGAGCTCATGGCCTCGGGCGCGGTGATCTCGATCCAGGACATGGGCGCGGCAGGCCTGACCTGCTCGGCCGTGGAGATGGGCGACAAGGGCAAGCTGGGCGTGAAGCTGGAGCTTGACCGGGTGCCGGTCCGCGAAGACGCGATGACCGCCTACGAGATGATGCTCAGCGAAAGCCAGGAGCGGATGCTCATGGTGCTGAACCCCTCAATGGAAGCCGAGGCGAAAGCGATCTTCGACAAGTGGGACCTGGATTTCGCCATCGTGGGCGAGACCATCGCCGAGGACCGCTTCCTGATCCTGCACGGCAACGAGGTGAAAGCCGACCTGCCGCTGTCGAAACTCTCGTCCGAGGCGCCGGAATACGACCGCCCCTGGGTCGCCACGCCAGCGGCCGCAGACCTTTCCGACGTGCCGGAAATCGATCCGATCGACGCGCTGAAGGCGCTGATTTCCTCGCCCAACTACTGCTCGCGCCAATGGGTGTGGGAGCAGTACGACCACATGGTCATGGCCGACACGGTGCGCGCGCCCGGCCTTGGCGCCGGGATCGTCCGCGTCCATGGCACCGAGAAACTGCTGGCCTTCACCTCGGACGTGACCCCGCGCTACGTCAAGGCGAACCCCGAGGAAGGCGGCAAGCAGGCGGTGGCCGAAGCCTATCGAAACCTGACCGCCGTGGGCGCCAAGCCGCTGGCCAGCACCGACAACCTGAACTTCGGCAACCCGGAAAAGCCCGAGATCATGGGCCAGTTCGTCGGCGCGATCAAAGGCATCGGCGCAGCCTGTGCGGCGCTGGACATGCCGATCGTGTCGGGCAACGTCAGCCTATACAACGAGACCGACGGCAAGGGCATCCTGCCCACGCCGACCATCGGCGCCGTTGGTCTGATCGACAACCAGGATGACATGATCGCCGGTATCGCGCGCGAAGGTCACGCGGCCCTTCTGATCGGCGAAACCAAGGGCCACCTGGGTCAGTCCGCGCTTCTGGCGGAAGTGTTCAACCGCGAGGACGGCGACGCGCCCCACGTGGACCTGGACACCGAGCGCCGCAACGGCGAGTTCATCCGCGCCAACCGCGCCCTCATCAAGGCCTGCGCGGACCTTTCCGATGGTGGGTTGGCGCTGGCCGCCTTCGAGATGGCCGAGGCTGCTGGCGTGGGGATCAAGCTGGACGTCGCCGACACCCCCACCCTCTTTGGTGAGGATCAGGGCCGCTATCTCGTGGCCTGCAACTTCGACCAGGCCGAGGCACTGATGGTCGAGGCTGGGAAGGTCGGCATAGCGGTGACATCCATCGGGCGATTCACCGGCGATCATGTCTCGGTCGGGCGCAACAGCGCGCCCCTGTCCGAACTCTCGGATATCTATCGCGGACGTTTCGCTTCACTTTTCGGATAGGTCGCCCCCGGGACCTTGAATATCGGCCCCGGGTGGATAGCTTCGCATCGAGGTTCGAGGCAGAGGAACGGGCAGATCATCCGATCCCGAAACATATTCCGGCGGTTAAGCGGCCTGCATCTGGCCGTGTTCTGCGCGCTTGTCCTGGCGCTGAATTCGGTGGCGCATCAAGTCGAGGCCGCGGCCGACCTTGGCGTTCCGCATGTATCCGCAGAAGACCATGGCCACGGCGAAGACGATCCGTCGGCGCGAGAGTGCAGCCTTCCCCATGGCTGTCATGCCGGCGATGTCGCCGCGGTTGGTCCGTCGCCGGCTGTCGGCGCTTTGCATCCCACCTACCGGCAAACGCGGCACGCGGTTGCTGACCTGTTGCTGGGGGCCAAGGACGCCCCTCCGACACCGCCTCCGCGCCCTACTGTCTGATCCGAACTCAGGGCCAAGCGCCCAGAAACAAACTGATACAGACAAGGAGCACATCAATGAAACTGTGCAGCAAGACCATTCTGGCCACGACCTTCGTCGGGCTTATCGCCTCCCCAGTTCTGGCCGGAGGCACCCATGGCGACGGCCATGGTGACGGCATGGCTATCGGCAAGCCCGGAAAATCGGCCGAGGCGGATCGCGTGGTCGAGATCATCATGACCGACAACGAGTTCTCGATCCCCGAGATGACCGTCAAGACCGGCGAAACCGTCCGCTTCGTCGTGGTGAACGAGGGAGAGTTCCTTCACGAGTTCAACATCGGCACCCAAAAGATGCATGCCAACCATCAGACCGAGATGATGGAAATGATGGAAAAGGGCATGATGGACGGGATGCGCATGATGGGTCAGAAGGGCCACGACGACCCGAACTCGATCCTGCTGCAGCCCGGTGAAAGCGGCGAGATCACCTGGACCTTCGGCGGTCCGGCGGACATCGAGTTCGCCTGCAACGTCCCCGGCCACTACGAATCCGGCATGGTCGGACCGCTGTCGATCCGCCCTTCGGCTACGGACAACTCCTGACAATTACAGAAATCCCGAAGGCAGGCCCAGACCTGCCTTCGGGGCCACTTGCACCGGCGCGCCCTGCCCTCTACATCTGACGCGAAGACGCTGGAGACCGTGACATGCCGATGCAAGCCAATGAAATCGAAACGCTGCTGCGCGAGACCTTTCCCAACGCCCAGATCACCGTCGAGGGCGACGACGGCGTGCATATGTCCGCCATGGTCATCGACGAAAGCTTCCGCGGCAAGAACCGCGTCCAGCAACAGCGCGCCGTCTATGCCGCGCTGAAGGGCAAGATGGACGGGCCTGCGGGCGAATTGCACGCCCTAGCGCTGACCACCAAGGCGCCGGACTGAGCGCGCCAAATCCCTTTTTCCATAGAACGCGCGTTCTTCCTTGAGGAAAGGACAGCGCGGTCAGCTTGAATCTCGCCCCCGTCTGCATGATATGTGCAACAAAGGGACGAAACCCAGAGAAGGCCAGACCATGACCGACGCGCGAACCCAGATCGACGAAACCGTCAAGGCGAATGACGTGGTGCTCTACATGAAGGGCACGAAGATGATGCCGCAATGCGGGTTTTCTTCCCGCGTGGCCGGGGTGCTCAATTACATGGGTGTCGATTTTCTCGATGTGAACGTGCTGGCCGATGATGCGATCCGCCAGGGCATCAAGGATTATTCCGACTGGCCGACCATCCCGCAGCTTTATGTGAAGGGCGAGTTCGTCGGCGGCTGCGACATCATCACCGAGATGACCCTGTCGGGTGAACTCGATCAGCTTCTGCAGGAAAACGGCGTGGCCTATGATAAGGACGCCGCCGAGAAGATCCGCGAAGCTAACGCCTGAGGCGGCGCTCCGGGGCGGGAAACCGCCCCGATCTAGCCTTTTGTCTTGTCCTCGATCTCACGCGCGAGCGTCTCGCCGCGATCGGCGATCTGGGACAGAAGTGCTGCGACCTCGGCATTGGCGCCATCCGCTTTGCGGCAGCGCTCGATCTCTTTCGCCGCCTCGGCCAGAGTTTTTTCCATCTCCAGCATCTTGTCGGCCAACATGAGGCCCGCCATCAGCAGCATCCGCCCTTCGGGCAGGCGACCGAACTGCTGGGACAGGGTATGCGCTTCGCGGTCCAGCATGCGGGCCGCCGCGCGCAGGAAAGCTTCTTCACCGTCCTGACAGGCGACCTCGAACCCCCGGCCGCCGATCGTGATGCTGACTTCAGGCATTCTTCACCTCCGACATGATCGGTTCAAGCGACGCAAGCACGTCGTCCAGTTCCTTGCGATCGGCATCGCGCATGTGCCGCAGCGCCTCCAGTTCCGCCTCGAGGGAGGAATTGATCAGACTCGGGTCATCCAGCCCCTTCTTGCCTGCTTCCCGCAGGGTATGGGTCAGACCTCGAAGCTGGGTGATGATCTTCTTGTTACGCGCGATCTCGGCGTCCCGTGCAGCCAGTTCGGCGCGCAACCCCTCGACCTTGCGCCGAAGCTGGTCGACCTCGCCCGACTGGTCAGACGCCTTGGCCGCCTGCTCGGCCTGATCGGCCAGCGTCTCCATGCCCTTCTGGATCGAGTCGAGCGCATTGGAGATCCGCTTCCCGATGTCCTCGATTTCGCTCATGCCTCTTTGCCCTCAATTCACCAGTGCCGGTGTTCGGATCGGTTTCCCCGACCTTAGCGCAGCCGATACCGGAAGGCCAACTGCGGAAACAGCCCCAAAAGGCGCGGCGAATGGTTCCATTGGCCCGTCTGCGCTTGATCTTCACCCATGGGCTGATAAACCCCGGATCGCCGTGACGATCGCCGCAGGAGACCTTTTATGGATATTTCGACACTTCGTTCCGACCATCTGGATCACTGGAACAAGGCTTGCGCCATCCGCGCGCTGGCAATCGACGCGGTTCAGGCCGCCAATTCCGGTCACCCGGGCATGCCGATGGGCATGGCGGACGTGGCCACGGTGCTGTTCGAAAAGCACCTCAAGTTCGACGCCAAGAACCCGAACTGGGCGGACCGTGACCGGTTCATCCTGTCGGCCGGTCATGGCTCGATGCTGCTTTACGCGCTGCTGCATCTGACCGGCTCGCCGGACATGTCGCTGGACCAGATCAAGAACTTCCGTCAGTGGGGATCTAAGACCGCCGGCCACCCGGAATACGGCCATGCCATGGGCATCGAGACCACCACCGGCCCGCTTGGCCAAGGCATCTCGAACGCCGTCGGCTTCGCCATGGCCGAAGAAGCACTGCGCGCCCGGTTCGGCAAGAAGGTCGTCGATCACTACACCTATGTCATCGCCGGTGACGGCTGCCTGATGGAAGGCATCAGCCACGAGGCGATCGGCCTTGCGGGCATGCAGAAGCTGTCGAAGCTGATCGTGCTGTGGGATGACAACGACATCTCCATCGACGGCAAGATCAGCCTGTCGGACGTCACCGACCAGAAGAAGCGCTTCCAGGCGGCTGGCTGGCAGGTGCTGAGCTGCGACGGGCACGACCCCGAAGCGATCGACCAGGCGCTCACCGCGGCGAAGAAGTCGAAGAAACCGACGATGATCGCCTGCAAGACGCATATCGGCTTCGGCTCGCCCAAGAAGCAGGACACCTCGGGCGCCCATGGCTCGCCGCTTGGCCCGGACGAGATCGCCGCGACCCGCGAGGTCTATGGCTGGCCCTACGGCGATTTCGAAATCCCGGCCGAGATCAAGCAGGCCTGGGAAGCCATCGGCAGCCGTGGCGCTGCCGACCGCGCCGAGTGGGAAGCGCGCTTCGCCACCCTCTCGGAAAGCCGTCAGAAGGAATTCAACCGCGTGATGGCCGGCGAGGCTCCGAAGAAGCTTTCGGCGGCCATCAAAGCGCTGAAAAAGCAGATCTCGGAAACCGCGCCGAAGGTTGCCACCCGCAAATCCAGCGAGATGGTGCTGGAAGTTGTGAACCCGATCATGCCCGAAACCATCGGCGGTTCGGCGGACCTGACCGGCTCGAACAACACCAAGACCGCGGACCTGGGCATCTTCGGCCCGGAAAACCGCAAGGGCCGCTACGTCCATTTCGGCATCCGTGAACACGGCATGGCCGCCGCGATGAACGGCATGGCTCTGCACGGCGGGATCCGCCCCTATGGCGGCACCTTCATGTGCTTCACCGACTATGCCCGCGGCGCGATGCGCCTCTCGGCGCTGATGGGCACTCCGGCCGTCTATGTCATGACCCATGACAGCATCGGCCTTGGCGAAGACGGCCCGACCCACCAGCCGGTGGAGCATCTGGCGATCTGCCGCGCCACGCCCAACTCCTGGACCTTCCGCCCCGCCGACACGGTGGAAACGGCCGAGGCCTGGGAACTGGCGCTGACCTCGCAGAAGACGCCGTCAGTGCTGGCGCTGAGCCGTCAGGGCCTGCCCACCGTGCGCACCGAGCACAAGCTGAAGAACCTGACCGCGCAGGGCGCATATGTGCTGGCGGACTCGACGCTGAAGCGCCAGGCGATCCTGATCGCCACTGGCTCCGAGGTCGAGATCGCCATGAAGGCCCGCGAGATCCTCGAGGGTGAAGGCATCGGCACCCGCGTCGTCTCCATGCCTTGCATGGAGCTGTTTGCGGCACAGGACGAAAGCTACCGCCGCAAGGTCCTGCCCGCCGGGCCGGTCCGCGTCGGCATCGAAGCAGCTGTCCGCGATGGCGGTTGGGACCGCTGGCTTCTGGGCGAGCGCGGCAAGGAAGCGAAAGCGGCCTTCGTGGGCATGGAAGGCTTCGGCGCTTCGGCCCCGGCCGAGACGCTTTACAAGGAATTCGGCATCACCGCCGAAGACGTGGTGAAGAAGGTCAAGGCCCTGATCGGCTAATCTGACCGGAAACCGGAAACAGAAACCCCGCCGCGCCCCTCGCGGCGGGGTTTTTCAATGCCCTGCTTCGTGCTTGCCGAAAAGCGGCAGGATCAGTTTCCCGGTGATCGGCACAAGGACAAGGCCCAGGACCAACCCCAGAACCCCGTCCATCGCCGCTGTCGCCAGCCATTCCGTGAACCCCTGCAGCGCCGCCGGAACCGCGTGAGCCACCGCGACGGCCCAGTCGTGGATCAGGTGCCCCAGGGCCGCGAAACCCATCTCCTCAAGCCCATGCACGATGATCGCGCCGCCAACCCAGAGCATGGCCGCCGTGCCCACCAGCGTGAGCAGGGTCAGGAAACCCGGCATCCCCTGCACGATCCCGCGCCCCATGGCGCGGGTCAGGCCCAGTCTACCAGTCGAGGCCATGTGCAGCCCCACGTCATCGGCCTTCACGATCACCGCGACCGAGCCGTAGACCGCCACAGTTATCCCGATGCCGACAACGGCCAAGGTCGCGGCCTCCATCCAGAAGCCGCTTTCGGGGATCGCGGACAGGGCGATTGTCATGATCTCGGCCGAAAGGATGAAATCGGTCTTGATCGCCCCGGCAACGCGCTCCTTCTCAAGATGCGCCGGGTCGCTTGGCTTCGCTGTGCCATGGGTGCCATGTGCGGGCTTTCGGATCGCATGAACGATCTTCTCGGCGCCCTCATAACAAAGATACGCGCCCCCCAGCATCAGGAGCGGCGCGATCATCCAGGGCGCGAAGGCCGACAGGGCCAGGGCGGCGGGCAACAGGATCAGCATCTTGTTGCGGATCGACCCCAAGGCGATCTTGCCGACGATGGGCAATTCGCGGCTGGCCTCAAACCCGTGCACGTATTTCGGCGTCACCGCCGCATCGTCGATCACCGCGCCCGCGGCCTTGGCCCCGGCCTTGGCCGCCTGCCCGGCCACATCGTCGATCGACGCCGCCGCCACCTTGGCGATGGCCGCCACGTCGTCCAGCAAGGACAGCAATCCGCTCATGCCCGTCTCCCGTCATCAGGTTTCGGGCTACCCTAGCTGCTGCGTCCCGGCGGACAAGACCCCAGGCGCATCAGGCGTCGAAGAGTTCGCGCAATTCCTTGGTGAAGGCGCCGCGCACGTCCTTCATCTCACCTTCCGAGATATGGTTGTCGAGCAGGTCGATCACCGCCTGAACCGCGTGGGTGGTATCCCCGATCGGATCGGTGCGGAAATCCTTCTGGATCTCCTCGACGAAGGCCTCGGCGGTGCGCAAGCGCTTCGGTGTCTTCGACGGATTCCAGCCCTCGTAATAAACCCCACGGATCAGAATCGGCAGCTGCGCTCCGAGGTCCGCGGCCTCGTCCACGGACAGGTTGTCGCGAATGGCATGCAATGCGGACCTGAGCAGGCGATAGCTGCGCTGCTTGTTGTCCCAGCCGGTGCGATAGTCGAGTTCGTTGATCCAGACATTGGCGGCCTGAACCGCCTCGTCGATGATCTTGAGTCCCAAGGCGCTCATGGCCCCCTCCCTGGCATTTCCAATGTTTAGAAGTTTAGACATGAAACCGTCTGCGCCGCCTTGACCTCGATCACGATGGCTTTCGCACACGGGTGCGCTTCGCTAGGTTGAAACCAAACGCGGCAGGAGCCCCCATGACCAACCGGATCGCCCTCGGACTGGCGGCGCTGATTGCCGCAGCGCTGATCGCCGATTTTGCCGCGAACGACGGGCAAGCGACCATTTTTCTGGCGAAAAAGTTCATGAATCTCGTGAATTTGGTGAAGTTCTGGCGCTAACGTCCCCAAAGGAAACTTGACCTTTTCCCCAATTTCCTGATGGTCGCGCCAAGCTTGGGCGCGTGGCCCGGCCAGACCCATACCGGGCGCCGCCCCGTGTGGACGTATTCGCAAAGAGGAGCATGGAATGGCTGTAAAAGTTGCTATCAACGGATTTGGACGTATCGGGCGCAACGTGCTGCGCGGGATCATCGAGTCGGGCCGCACCGACATCGAGGTCGTCGCCATCAACGACCTCGGCCCGGTCGAGACCAATGCCCACCTGATCCGCTATGACAGCGTGCACGGCCGTTTCCCCGGCGAGGTGAAGACCACCGGCGACACGATCGACGTGGGCCGTGGCCCGATCAAGGTCACCGCGATCCGCAATCCTCAGGAACTGCCTTGGGATGGCGTCGACATCGCGCTGGAATGCACCGGCATCTTCACCGACAAGGAAAAGGCGAAGATCCACCTCGAGAACGGCTCCAAGCGCGTTCTGGTCTCGGCCCCGTCGAAGGGCGCCGACAAGACCATCGTCTACGGTGTGAACCACGACGTGCTGACCGGCGATGACCTCGTGGTCTCGAACGCGTCCTGCACCACCAACTGCCTGTCGCCCGTCGCCAAGGTGCTGAACGACGCCATCGGCATCGACAAGGGCTTCATGACCACGATCCACAGCTACACCGGCGACCAGCCGACGCTGGACACGATGCACAGCGATCTCTACCGCGCCCGCGCCGCGGCGATGTCGATGATCCCGACCTCGACCGGTGCTGCCAAGGCCGTGGGCCTGGTGCTGCCGGAACTCAACGGCAAGCTCGACGGCGTCGCGATCCGCGTGCCGACGCCGAACGTCTCGGTCGTGGACTTCAAGTTCGTCGCCGCCAAGGCGACCTCGGTCGAAGAGATCAATGACGCCATCCGCGCCGCCGCCAATGGCCCGCTGAAGGGCGTTCTGGGCTTCACCGACGAGTCGCTGGTCTCGATCGACTTCAACCACGACCCGCATTCGTCGATCTTCCACATGGATCAGACCAAGGTCATGGACGGCACGCTTTGCCGCGTCATGTCCTGGTACGACAACGAATGGGGCTTCTCGAACCGCATGGCCGACACGGCCGTGGCGATGGGCAAGCTGATCTGAGCAGTCCCTGCCGGATATGGAAGAAACAAAAAGCGCCGGGAAATCCCCGGCGCTTTTCATTTGGATGACTTGTCCTGCTGTGGATCAGAACCCCTTCAGGACGTTCCCTGCGGCCAGCAGCGCATAGGCGACCAGGGCCACCCAAAGCGCATTGGCCGAGACGACCGGGATCGAAACCCCGAGCGCGGCCACAAGGGCAAGGGCTGCAAGCAGCAATGAAATAAGAAATACAATCTTTTTAGGTGCACTCAGTCTCATGGCTGTCTCTCCCTTTGGTTTTTGGCTGGCGGTCAGCTACACCGCCAGTTCGTTCCTCTTACGAAACGGCCTGTTTCGTTTCAAAGGCTTAAGAAGTTGAGAGACTCGATTTTCGCTTAGCCGTGTCCTGAAGGGCGCAGCCTCAACCCAGTTTTGCGTCGAGCTTTGCCTTCACCGCAACCGTGACGAATTTCGATACGTCACCGCCCAACCGCGCGGTCCATGCCGACCATCTGGAACTCGTACTCGAAATCCGCCACGGCGCGCAGGCCACGGCTTTATTGTGCCAGCACGCGGGCCAGGAATTCATCGATCCGGGTCTGATAGCCCGGATGCCCGACCAGATCGACATGGGTTGCATCCGGCACCGCGTGGAACGACACGTCCAGCCCGGCATCGTGCATCAATCCCGCCAGCCGCTGGCCATGCCCGATCGGGATCAGCTCATCGGCACCGCCATGCTGGATCAGCACCGGGGCAGACAACTCGGGCACAAGCGCGGCAGAGTTCCAGCGCTGAATGCCGGGCAAGATGCAGGCCGGAAGCCAGGACGCGCGGGCCATCAGCTCGCACATCTTCACGAATGGCGCATCCAGGATGATCGCCGCCACCGGGCGCTCTGCGGCGACATGTTGCGCCAGCCCCGTGCCCATCGAGTAGCCATGCACCACGATCGGCCCGTCATGGTGCTGAACCAGCCAATCGTAGGCGGCCAGCGCGTCGGCCTTCAGGCGATCTTCGGACGGTGTGCCGGGAATGCCACCACCACCGGGATATTCCATCGCGGCCACGGTCCTGCCGGCGCGCGCATGCACGATGAGCGAATAGGCGAAATAGCTCAGCGCCCCGCCGTTACCCATGAAATACAGAACGGCCGTGTCACCTGTCTGCTCTGAAATCGCCAAGGTGACGTTGCGATCGCTGACCACCTCTTGCCGGAAACCGCGGGCGTCAAACGGATCGGGGCCAAACGGATAGATGAACCGCGGATGGGCCAGAATCATCGCGCCCGCATAAAGCAGATAAATCCCGGCCAGCTTCCAGAGCCAACTCAATCGGCCAATTTTCGGGTCAGAGCGTCCTTGACCGCGGGCGTTACGAATTTCGAAACGTCGCCACCCAAGCGTGCAATCTCCTTCACCAGCTTGGAGGCAATCGCCTGGTGCCGGGCCTCGGCCATAAGGAAGACCGTCTCGATACTTGAGTCCATCGCGCGGTTCATTCCGACCATCTGGAATTCGTACTCGAAATCGGCCACGGCGCGCAGGCCGCGGATGATCAGCTTGGCGCCCACGTCGCGGGCGCAATCGATCAGCAGGTTCTCGAACGGGTGCGCTACGATCTCGGTGCCGGTCTTGGCCGCGATCGCGGCACATTCGGCCTCGATCATCGCCACCCGCTCTTCCAGCGGAAACAGCGGCCCCTTGTCCCGGTTGATCGCCACGCCGATGACAAGTCGGTCCACCATCGCGCAGGCACGGGTGATGATATCCAGATGCCCCAGCGTGACCGGGTCGAACGTGCCGGGATAAAGACCGATGCGCATGTGCTGTCCCTTCGTTTTGCGCAGGACGCAACAATATTACGCGCAGATATGCAAGCCGAATGGGCCTAATGGCCCATGATCATGCCCTCGAGCGCTTCTTTTTCCATGGAGAGTTCGGACAGGCGCGCCTTGACCACGTCACCGATGGAGATGAGGCCGACCATATCATCCCCCTCCATCACCGGCATGTGGCGGAACCGACCGTTGGTCATCTGCTCCAGCACCTCGTCCGCCGTCTGGTCCTTGCGGCACCCGACCGGATCGGCGGTCATGATGTCATCCACCAGCTCCGACATGCAGGCAGGGCCCTTGCGGCCCAGTTCCCGCACGATGTCACGCTCGGACAGGATGCCGGCGGGTTTCTTGCCATCGGGGGACACGATCACCGCGCCGATCCGTTTGGACGACAGCAGTTCCGCCGCCGCCGCGACCGTCATGCCCGGCTTGATCGTCATGACGCTATCGTCCGACTTCGAATTCAGGATTTGATGGACCCGCATCTATACCCCCGCAAGTTGTTGACCGACCTGAATTACAGCGTGGCGGCATCTGCCCCGACCTGTCAAGTCAGCGCTTCCAATCGGTCGACCTCGGCGCGCAGACCATCCACCAGTAATGCCGCGAACCGATTGAGCCGTTCCACCTTGCGATCGTCCACGTGCCGGATCAGGTAGAACGAGCGCAAAAGCGCGATCTGGTCGGGCAGAACCTTCCTCAGGTTCGGCGCCGTGGGCATGGCAAAATCATGCACCACGCCCAGCCCCGCCCCGTGGCGCAGGAAATTGAACTGCACCGAGACCGAGTTCGACGCGAGGTCCACCCGCTCCGCCCCAAGGGAGGCGAGGTAATCCAGTTCCTTGTCGAAGATCATGTCCGGGATGTAGCCCACGATGCGGTGGGATTTCAGATCCTCCAGCGACCGGACCGGTGGAGAGCTGTCCAGATAGCCGCTGTCTGCCGCAAGGTGCAGGCGATAATCGGTGATCTTCTGCACCGTCAGCCGCCCCGTCGTGGGCTGGCTCACCGCCACCGCCAAATCGGCCTCGCGTTTCGACAGGTTGAAAACCCGTGGCAGCGCGATGATCTGCACTTCGAGTCCCGGGTTCTCGGCCACGATGGCGGCGCAGACCTGCGGCAGCAGGTAGTTCGCGCAGCCATCCGGTGCGCCGATCCGGATCTGCCCGGTCAGCCGCCCCGCCTGCCCAGCCAGTTCTTCGGCGCCTTGGGAAACCGCCTGCTCCGCCCGCTCGGCATGGGACATCAGGCGCTGGCCCGCGTCGGTAAGCGTATAGCCCTGAGGCGAGCGCACGAAGAGCGCCGCGCCAAGCCCCTCTTCCAGCCGCTGCACCCGGCGGCCCACCGTCGCCGGATCGAGCCGCAGCCCCTGCCCCGCCGCCGAAAGGCTCTCGGCCCGGGCCACGGCAAGGAAAATTCTCAGGTCATCCCAGTTGGGGTCCATCCCGATACCTGCATTTTTGCAAAACCCTTTTGGGAAACTGTCCCTTTTACATTGAATTTTGCAAGACTATTGTGCCGGAGAATTCAAGGAGGACCTCATGCAAGAGCTGACTCACTACATCAACGGCGAGCACGTCAAAGGCACGTCCGGCCGTTTTTCCGATATCTACAACCCCGCCACCGGCGAAGTGCAGGCCAAGGTGCCGCTAGCCACCAAGGACGAGCTTGATGCCGTCGTGGCCAAGGCCGCCGAGGCGCAGGTCGCCTGGGGCGCCACCAACCCGCAGCGTCGCGCGCGGGTGATGATGAAATTCGGCGCCCTGATCAACGAGAACATGGACAAGCTGGCCGAACTGGTCAGCCGTGAACACGGCAAGACCATCCCCGACGCCAAGGGCGACGTGCAGCGCGGCCTCGAGGTCGTCGAGGTCTGCATGGGCGCGCCGCACATGCTGAAGGGCGAGTTCACGGACAACGGCGGCCCGGGCATCGACCTGCACTCCATGCGCCAGCCGCTGGGCGTTGTTGCGGGCATCACCCCGTTCAACTTCCCCGCCATGATCCCGCTGTGGAAGATGGCCCCGGCCCTGACCGCTGGCAACGCGATGATCCTCAAACCGTCCGAGCGCTGCCCCTCGACCTCGCTGTTCCTTGCCGAACTGCTCAAGGAAGCGGGCCTTCCCGATGGCGTGCTGCAGGTGGTCAACGGTGACAAGGAAGTCGTGGACGCGATCCTCGACAACGAGACCGTTCAGGCCGTGGGCTTCGTGGGCTCCACCCCGATCGCGCAGTACATCTATGGCCGCGCTGCCTCGAACGGCAAGCGCGCCCAGTGCTTCGGCGGCGCCAAGAACCACATGATCATCATGCCCGACGCGGACATGGACAAGGCCGCCGACGCGCTGGTTGGCGCGGGCTACGGTGCCGCCGGTGAACGCTGCATGGCGATCTCGGTCGCGGTGCCGGTGGGCGACAAGACCGCCGACGCCCTGATTGAGCGCCTCGTGCCGCGCATTGAGAAGCTGAAGGTCGGCCCTTACACCGCTGGTGACGACGTGGACTACGGCCCGCTGATCACCAAGCAGGCGATGGAGCGCGTAAAGGGCCTCATCGACTCGGGCGTGGAACAGGGTGCGACCCTCGTCACCGACGGGCGTGACTTCAAACTGCAGGGCTACGAGAACGGCTTCTTCGTGGGCCCGACCCTCTTTGACAACGTCACGCCGGACATGGACATCTACAAGGAAGAGATCTTCGGCCCGGTGCTGAGCCAGGTCCGCGCAGGCTCCTACGAAGAAGCGCTGAAGCTGACCATGGACAACCCCTATGGCAACGGCACAGCGATCTTCACCGCCGACGGCGACACCGCCCGCGACTTCGCACACCGCGTCAACGTTGGCATGGTCGGCATCAACTTCCCGATCCCGGTTCCGCTCAGCTACCACACCTTCGGCGGCTGGAAGAAGTCGGCCTTCGGCGACCTGAACCAGTACGGTCCCGACGCCTTCCGCTTCTACACCAAGACCAAGACGGTTACCGCCCGCTGGTTCTCCGGCATCAAGGAAGGCGGCGAGTTCCACTTCAAGCAGATGGACTAAAGCCCACTCACGGCTCCTGAAAAAGCCCGCTTCGGCGGGCTTTTTCTTTTGTGCAGCGCCCGGGCTTTGCTTAGGTTTCCCCAAAAGCGAGGACAGGGAGGCCTAGAATGGCAAAGCCACGCAAAGTCATCATCACCTGCGCCGTGACGGGCGCGATCCATACGCCCAGCATGTCGCCGCATCTTCCGGTCACCCCGGACGAGATCGTGGCGGATTCGCTGGCCGCCGCAGAGGCTGGGGCGGCGATCCTGCACCTGCATGCGCGTGACCCGGAAACCGGGCGCCCCGACCAATCACCCGAGGCGTTCGAGCCGTTCCTGGGGCGGATCAAGCAGCAGACCAATGCCGCGCTCAACATCACCACGGGCGGCAGCCCCTTCATGACGGTCGAGGAACGGGTCCGCCCCGCCGCGACCTTCCGCCCCGAGGTCGCCAGTCTCAACATGGGCTCGATGAACTTCGGCCTCTTCCCGATGCTGAACCGCTATACCGAGTTCAAGCACGACTGGGAGCGGGAGCACCTTGAGAACTCCCGCGACCTGGTGTTCCGCAACTCGTTCAAGGACATCGAGTACGTCCTGAAGACCTGCGCCGAGAACAACACCCGGTTCGAGTTCGAGTGCTATGACATCTCGCATCTCTACAATCTCAAGCATTTCTTCGACCGGGGGCTGGTGAAACCGCCGCTGTTCATCCAGTCGGTCTTTGGCCTGCTGGGCGGGATCGGCCCCCACCCCGAGGACGTGCTGCACATGAAGCGCACCGCCGACCGGCTGTTCGGCGAGGATTACCGCTGGTCGGTTCTGGGCGCCGGGGCCAACCAGATGCGGATCGCCGCGCAATCGGCCGCGCTAGGCGGGAACGTCCGCGTGGGGCTTGAGGATTCGCTTTGGGCCGGGCCCGGTCGGCTGGCCACGTCGAACGCCGAGCAGGTGCGCCAGGTCCGCGCCATCATCGAAGGGCTGGGCCTTGAGGTCGCCAGCCCCGACGAGGCGCGCGAGATCCTTGACCTGAAGGGCGGAGACCAGGTCGGCTTCTAACCCTGCACACGGCGCTTGTCGCAAAGGGATGCCTCTGCTTTCATGATGAAAAGTGCATGGGGGAGGTGGCGATGCCCAAGACGCCGAGTTTCACGCTGGGGATCGAGGAGGAATACCTCCTCGTCGACAAGGAGACGCTGGACCTTGCCGAGGCGCCCGAGGCGCTGATGACCGAATGCGTCGAGGCGCTGGAGTCCCAGGTCAGCCCCGAGTTCCTGCAATGCCAGGTCGAGGTGGGCACCCGGGTGGCCAAGACCGTGCGCGACGCCCGCGCCGATCTGGCAAACCTGCGCAGCACCGTGGCCGAGATCGCCGGACGGCACGGGCTGGCGCCGCTTGCCGTCTCATGCCATCCGACGGCGGACTGGAAGACGCAGCACCACACCCACAAGGAACGCTATGACCGGCTGGACCGGGACCTTGCCGGGGTGGCGCGGCGGATGCTGATCTGCGGGATGCATGTCCACGTGGGACTGGAGGATGACGAGGTCCGCATCGACCTGATGAACCAGTTTTCCTACTTCCTGCCGCACCTCTTGGCGCTGAGTTGTTCCTCGCCCTACTGGATGGGGCAGGACACCGGGCTGGCAAGCTACCGGCTGACCGTGTTCGACAACCTGCCCCGCACCGGGCTGCCGCCGCGCTTCTCGGGCTGGTCGGAATACCGGCGCTCGGTTCAGACGATCATCGACACCGGCGCGATCGAGGACGGCACCAAGATCTGGTGGGACATGCGCCCCTCGGACCGTTTTCCCACGCTGGAAAGCCGGATCTGCGACGTCAGTCCACGGCTGGACCACGCGATTTCCATCGCCGCGCTGACCCAATGCACCATGCGGATGCTGTGGCGGTTGCGGAAGGCCAACCAGCGCTGGCGCATCTACGACACCTTCCTTGTGGGCGAGAACCGCTGGCGCGCCCTGCGCTATGGCCCGTCGGAAGGGCTGATCGACTTCGGACAAGGCCGTGTCGTGCCCTACCCCGAACTGCTCGAGGAATGGATCGGCCTCATCGCCGAGGATGCCGACGCGCTGGACTGCATGGCCGAGGTCGACGCGGCCCGCGACATCCTGGTGGCCGGAACCTCGACCGATCGCCAGCGCCAGGTCCACGCCAAGGCCCTGGCCGACAGCGGCGATACGGCCGAAGCCTACCGCGCGGTGGTCCGGCACCTGATCGGGGAATATACCGCAGGCCTGTGACGCTCAGGCAGTCGCCATGATGTCTTCCGCGAAACGGACCGCCCGTTTCGCAAAACGTCGATCGTTCCAATAGGCGTTGTGCGACAGGAACGTCCAGGACTGGATGATCGGAAACCCGACATTGACCTTCACATCCTCGATTTCCCGATCCTTGACCATGTCCTCGTAGCCGTCACCGATCGGCCCCAGCGGATAGCCCAGCGGGTCTTGCGCGTCGTAGTGGTTACGCCACCAGGGTTTCAGCCGCCGTTCGGGCTTCGCCCCCGGGAAACCGATCGGAACGGCTTTCTTGCAGGCGAAGACAAAGACCGGGATGTTGCAGCCGAAGGTGAAGAGGCCCGCAAAGGTTTCCAGACTGCGGAACCCTTTCGGCACCGGCCGCCGCCCCTTTCCCATGTCATAGATGTAGTTCGACATCATGTGCCCGCCCAGCGAATGGGCCATGATCAAAAGCGGCGCCCCGGGCTCCACGTCCCCCTCGAGTTCATGCAAGACATTGTCGATCCGCTCATGCACCTGCTGGTAGGTCGACCCGTCCGGGGTAAGGTGGGGATAATAGCTCGCCGCATCCGACAGCTTGTGCATCACGAAGCGCCGAAGCGGACCGAAAGGCGATTGCCGTCGCATCCGGCGTTCATAATCCTCCTGGCGTGGCTGAAGCACATCCGCCCAAAAAATCTCGCGCCAGGCGATCTTCTCGTCGAACTGATCCTTCCCCATTTCCTCGCGCATCCGGCGGTGGAGCTTGGCGGAAAAGCTCAAAGCCGCACTGTTGCCCGGGTTGTCCTTCTTCTGGCGACCCATTCCATGGACCACCGCGACTGCCAGAGACTTTGCCATATCCGCCCCCATACGCCCATTGGTTGAGCTGAGCTTAGACTGACATTCCCCAATCGGGCAACTGGTCGCAGGCGACACCGCCTTGCCCGCCTTGCTCAAGACGCGTAAGCACTGGGCAAAGTCGATTGAGCTTTGGGAGGAGCCATGGATTTCGCATTGTCCGAGGAGCAGGTCGCAATCTTCGACATGGCCCGCGCGTTCGGGGAAGAGCGCATCGCGCCCCATGCGCGGACCTGGGAGGCCGAAGGAACGATCCCGAAAGACCTCTGGCCGCAACTGGCGGAACTGGGGTTCGGCGGGCTCTACGTGTCCGAGGAACAGGGCGGATCCGGGCTTACGCGGCTGGATGCGACGCTGGTGTTCGAGGCGCTCAGCCAGTCCTGCGCTTCGGTGGCGGCGTTTCTCTCGATTCACAACATGTGTTCCTGGATGATCGACAGCTTCGCCTCGGACGAGATGAAGGCTCGCATCCTGCCCAAGGCGATGACGATGGAGACGGTGCTCTCCTACTGCCTGACCGAACCGGGATCGGGATCGGACGCAGCGGCACTGAAGACCAGGGCAGAGCGCACCAATGACGGCTACGCCCTGACCGGCACCAAGGCCTTCATCTCGGGCGGGGGCTATTCGGATACCTATGTGGTGATGGCCCGCACCGGCGAGGACGGGCCGAAGGGGATCTCGGCTCTGGTGCTTGAGGATGGCGTAGAGGGGCTCAGCTACGGCGGGCTGGAAGACAAGATGGGCTGGAAGTCGCAGCCCACACGTCAGGTCCAGATGGACGCTTGCAAGGTTCCGGCAGAAAACCTGCTGGGCGAGGAAGGCAAGGGTTTCGTCTACGCGATGAAGGGGCTCGACGGCGGGCGGCTCAATATCTCGGCCTGTTCGCTGGGTGCCGCGCAGGCGGCGCTGGACGCGACGCTGGCCTACATGGGCGAGCGCAAGGCTTTCGGCAAAAGCATCGACCAGTTCCAGGCGCTGCAGTTCCGCCTGGCCGAGATGGAGATCGAGATGCAGGCCGCGCGCACCTTCCTGCGGCAGGCGGCATGGAAGCTCGACAACAAGGCGCCGGATGCCACCGTCTTCTGCGCCATGGCGAAGAAATTCGTGACCGAGACCGGCAGCAAGGTGGCCGACCAGTGCCTGCAACTGCATGGCGGCTATGGCTACCTGGCCGACTACGGGATCGAGAAGATCGTCCGCGATCTGCGGGTGCACCAGATCCTGGAGGGCACCAACGAGATCATGCGGATGATCGTGGCCCGCCACATGCTGGCGTCGCGCTGAGGGTCGGCCCATGGGCGATATCCATATCCGCAGACGTGGACGCTCGGGCCGCATCACCCTGACGCGGCCCAAGGCGCTGAACGCGCTCAGCTACGAGATGTGTCTTGAGATCGAGGCGGCGCTGGATGCTTGGGCCGACGATCCCGAGGTTCAGCTTGTGGTGATCGATGCCGTGGGCGAGAAAGCCTTCTGCGCAGGGGGCGACATTGCGGAGATGTATGCCACCGGAAAGGCCGGAGATTTCGCCTACGGGCGCAGATTCTGGGCCGATGAATACCGGCTGAACGCCAAGATCGCGCGCTACGGCAAACCCTATGTCGCCTTCTGCCAGGGCTTCACCATGGGCGGCGGCGTGGGCGTGGCCTGTCACGGATCGCACCGGGTGGTGGGGGATAGCTCCAAGATCTCCATGCCCGAATGCGGGATTGGCCTCGTTCCGGACGTGGGCGGAACGCATCTGCTGGCGCAGGCCCCGGGCAGGTTGGGCGAATACCTGGGCACCACCGGTGCGCGGATGGGTCCGGGCGACGCGATCCTTGCGGGCTTTGCCGATCACTACATCCCCGAGGCGCTCTGGCCCGAGGTCATCGCCGCTCTGGAAGAGACCGGCGCGGTGGAAGTCATCACGGCCCGCGCCGAACCGGCGCCCGAGGCCCCGTTGGCGGCTCACCAGGCAGAGATCGACACCACTTTCGGTGCGGGCGGGATCAACGAGGTCCTGGCTGCACTCGCCTCGGCGGGGACCGATTTTGCGGCAGGGGCCGAAAAGACCCTGCGTCGTGCAAGCCCGATTTCCGTGGCCTGCACGCTGGAACTGGTCGCACGGGCCCGCACCGCCGGAGACGTGGCGCGCGCTTTGGAACAGGAATATCGCTTCACCTGGCGTTCGGCGCAACAAGCGGATTTCATCGAGGGCATCCGGGCCGCGATCATCGACAAGGATCGGTCACCGAACTGGCAGCATGCCAGGGCCGAGGATGTGACGGCGGAGGAGATTGCGGCGATGCTGGCCCCGCTGGGAAAAGATGAACTGGCGCTTTGAGACGAACCTGGGACGGGGGGCTGTCTGCCCCCCGCCTGGCCTGACGGCCAGCCCCCCGAGGATATTTGCAAACAGAAGAAGACCGGGAGACGAAAGATGAAGATCGGATTTATCGGACTGGGCAACATGGGCGCACCGATGGCCAGCAACCTGGTCAAGGCGGGTCACGAGGTGACGGGCTTCGATCTGGCGGCCCCCTGCCCCGAAGGCGTGGCCAAGGCTACAAGCGCGGCGGAGGCGGCAAACGGTGCCGACGTGGTGATCACCATGCTGCCCAATGGCGACATCCTGCGCAAGGTCGCCGCCGAGATCATCCCGGCTATGGCGACGGGGGCGGCCTTCGTGGACTGCTCCACCGTCGACGTGGAAAGCGCGCGGGCGGTGGCGGCTGACGCCGAGGCCGCAGGGCTTCTGGCGGTAGACGCGCCGGTCTCGGGCGGCGTCGGCGGGGCGGCGGCGGGTACGCTGACCTTCATGGCCGGTGGCTCGGACGCGGGCTTTGCCAAGGCAAAGCCGCTGTTCGAGATCATGGGGCAGAAGGCGGTGCATTGCGGCCCGTCGGGCAACGGGCAGGCGGCGAAGATCTGCAACAACATGATCCTGGGCATTACCATGATCGGCACCTGCGAAGCCTTTGCGCTGGCCGACAAACTGGGCCTCTCGCGCCAGGCGATGTTCGACGTGGTTTCGACCTCCTCGGGTTATTCCTGGAGCATGAACGCCTATTGTCCCGCCCCGGGCGTGGGACCGCAGAGCCCCGCCGACAATGACTACAAGCCGGGGTTTGCCGCGGAACTGATGCTGAAGGACCTGCGCCTGAGCCAGATGGCCGCCGAGGCCGCCGATGCGGACACCCCCATGGGGCAGGCCGCGGCGGAACTCTACGCCCGGTTTGTCGAGGACGAGGATGGGTTGGGCAAGGATTTCTCGGCCATGCTTCCAAGGTTTGAAAAACGCGGCAGAACGTGAGATCATTTGATCTCGGTCACGGCATATTTCTATGATCCGGGATAGTTTTCCCATATGCGTGCAGAGTAGGAACACCACATGGTAAAAAGAAACATAGGGCCCACGGATCGCGCGATCCGGTTCGTTCTTGGACTGCCTCTTTTCGCGGTTTTCTTTTTGCTTCCGGACTCGGGGTTGCGTTGGGCGGTCCTGTTGATCGGGGCACTCACCGTCGCGACGGCTGTCTTGGCGTGGTGCGCGCTATACGTGCTGTTCCACATTTCGACGGAAGATGTCTGAAGGCATCGGGAACTCTTGATCTCGATCACTGCCGGAGTGCATTCCGTCGGGTATCGTGACCGCATTGTGTAAAGATGGGGAGTCTTCTGATGTTCAATCTCAATGTCGGCACGGTCGACCGCATTATCCGCGCGGTTCTGGGCATCCTGCTGATCGTCGGGTTCTTCGTGCTCGCCGACTCGGGTATTCGCTGGCTCCTGCTGGTTCTCGGGCTGGTGGCGCTGGGTACGGCGGCGGCGTCGCGCTGCCCGCTCTATTCGGTGCTGGGCATGTCCACGCTGAGCAAGCAAAACGACTGAGCCGTTTCGGGAAATGAAAAAGGCCGCTCCCTCTCGGGTGCGGCCTTTCTCTTCGTGTCACGATGAGGGGTGCCTCATCTCGTGATGATCTCCGGTCCCATCAGCTTGGTCGGCAGATAGGTCGAAATCCAAGGCACGTAGGTCACCAGGATCAGGAAGACGAAGAGCACCGCCAGGAACGGAAGCGCGGCGCGCACCACGGCCATCATCGGCATTCCGGCCACGCCCGAGGTCACGAAGAGGTTCAGGCCGACGGGCGGCGTGATCATCCCGATTTCCATGTTCACCACCATGATGATGCCCAGGTGGATCGGGTCGATCCCCAGTTCGATGGCGATCGGGAACACCAGCGGCGCCACGATCACGATCAGGCCCGAGGGCTCCATGAACTGCCCGCCGATCAGCAGGATCACGTTGACGATAATCAGGAACATGATCGGGCCGAAACCGGCCGAGAGCATGGCCGAGGCGATTTGCTGCGGGATCTGCTCGTCGGTGAGCACATGCTTGAGGATCAGCGCATTGGCGATGATGAACATCAGCATGATCGTCAGCTTCCCCGCCTCGAACAGCGTGTGCTTGGTGTCGGGGTGGAAGAAAGCCGTGATCAGCGCCTGTGGCCGTTGCAGCAGGCTCGCGGGCTTGTCCTCCCCGTCGCGGGCGGCCAGCGGGCCCATGTCGCGATAGACGAAGACGGCGATCAGGAAGGCGTAGACCGAGGCCACCGCCGCCGCTTCGGTGGGGGTGAAGAGTGCGTTGGTGACGCCGGGGATCCCGTAGATGCCGACCATGATGATGGCGATCAGCATCAGCCCCCAGAAAGCGTCGCGGAAGCTGGCCCAGATCTCGCCAAAGCCCTGCCACTCGCCCTTGGGCATGTTGTGGATGCGGGCCATGATGTAGATCGTGACCATCAGCATGAACCCGGCCAGCAGGCCCGGGATGACACCGGCAAGGAACATCCGGCCCACCGACACGTCGGTCGCGCTGGCATAAACCACCATCACGATCGAGGGCGGGATCAGGATGCCGAGCGTGCCCGCGTTACAGATCACGCCCGCGGCGAATTCCTTGGTATAGCCCGCCTGTTTCATGGCCGCGATCACGATCGTGCCGATGGCAACCACGGTCGCCGGGGACGAGCCCGAGAGCGCGGCGAAGATCATGCAGGCGAAGACACCGGCGATGGCAAGGCCGCCGCGCAGGTGGCCGACGCAGGCGATGGAGAAACGGATGATCCGCTTGGCCACGCCGCCTGTCGACATGAAGCTGGAGGCCAGGATGAAGAACGGGATCGCCAGCAGCGTGTAGTGGCCCGCCATCGCCTGGTAGAGCGACTGCGCGATGGACGCGAGCGAGGTGTCGGACCAGGCCAGCAGGAAGATGATCGAGCTGAGGCCAAGCGAGACCGCGATCGGCACGCCGATCAGCAGGAACCCGACGACCATGGCAAAGAGAATTGCGACTTCCATGACTTAGTTCTTCCCGTGGCTGGCCGCGGCTTCGGCGACGGCGTCTTCGGCTTCGTGGCTGACGATCAGGCTGTCCTGCTTGCCGGTCACGATGGCGATCGTTGCCTGGATGACCCGATAGAGGATCAGGGCAGAGGCGAAGGGCAGCATGGCATAGGGGATGACCCGGGGCAGCTTCTCGTATTCGTCGCCATAGTTGATGAGGTCTTCCAGCCAGCGGAAGATGCCCAGCATCGGAACCTGGTCGGTGGTATAGAAAGCCCGGTCACGCACGCCCTCGGTAAAGCCAAGCGGGAACCAGCGGCCCTCGGTCGGCTGAAGCGCTGCGAAGGGCGCCCAGTAGTCCCATGAGCCTTTCAGCAGCAGCAAGGCATAGGCGATGCAGCATGCCGCGGCGAGGAAAGCAGAGATCCGACGACCGCGATGGGGAAGCGCGTTGATCAGCGCATCGACGCCCAGGTGCGAGGTTATCTTGAACCCGTAGCTGATACCCAGCAGCACCAGCCAGGCGAACAGGATCAGCGTGACCTCAAGCCCCCAGATCAGCGAGTTGTTGAACCCGTAGCGCAAGACGACGTTGACGAAGGTGATCAGGGTCATCAGACCCAAGAGAACCGCGATCGCCCCTTCCTCGACCGCATTGACCCATTGGCCGAACGACGACCCAGGGCGGTGTCCCGACTGCCCACTCATCGCATCTCCTCCTTGTGTTGGGATCGGCGCCTCCCGCGCCGGAAGGGGAGACCCGGCGTTTCCGCCGGGTCTCCGGTGCGCTTACATCGAAGCGTTGATTTCCTGGGCGGCAGCGATGTTGTCGGCGCCCACGTCGCCTTCGAACTGCTCCCAGACGGGCTTCATGGCATCGACCCAGGCCTGACGCTGCTCAGCCGTCAGCTGGCGCACTTCGCCACCGGCATCGAGGATCGACTGCTTGGCCTCTTCGTTCACGGCGAAGGACTCACCGTTCCGGGTCTCGGTCACTTCGCGCAGGATCGTGGTGAACTGGTCACGCACGTCGGCGGGAAGGCCCTCGTACCAGTCGACCGAGGTCACGACGAGGTAGTCGATGATGCCGTGGTTCGTCTCGGTGATACCGTCCTGAACTTCAAAGAACTTCTGGCCGTAGATGTTGGACCAGGTGTTCTCCTGACCGTCGACAACGCCGGTCTGCAGTGCGCCGTAAACCTCCGAGAAGGCCATCGGCTGCGGGCTGGCGCCCAGCGCTTCCATCTGCGCGACAAGCACGTCAGAGGGCTGCACGCGGAACTTCAGGCCGTTGGCATCGGAGGGCAGCATCAGCGGCTTGTTGGCCGAGAACTGCTTCATGCCATTGTGCCAGAACTCGAGGCCCAGCAGACCACGGCGCGTCATCGATTCCTTCATCGCCTGACCGGTGTCCGACACCTGGAACGCATCCACGGCGTCCACGTTCTTGAACATGAACGGCAGGTCGAAGATGCGGAACACCTTGGTGAAGGTCTCGAACTTCGACAGCGACGGTGCGGCAAGCTGCACGTCGCCCTGAAGCATTGCTTCAAGCACCTGGTCATCGTTGTAGAGGGTCGAGTTCGGATAGACCTCCATGCAGGCCTTGCCGTTCATCTCGGTGTTCACGCGCTCGGCCAGCAGCGACGCGGCAATCCCTTTCGGGTGGCGGTCGGTGTTGGTCACGTGGGCGAACTTGATGACGATTTCACCATCGTCACAGGCCGCGATGGCCGAACCGGCGCTCAGGGTCACCGCCACGGCGGTTGCGGCTGCGGTTACGAATTTCATGTCTGATTTCCTCCCATCCATGAAAATTGGTTTCGGGTTTCCGCCCCACCGGGGCGCCCATCACGAGAGAAGCGCGAAGCCCAACTTCGCTCAAGAAAAAAGCACAACTTCGTGATGAGGTGGTATTTTTCACGCATTTACAGAATATTAGCCAGATATCCCCAAGCACCCGATCTTGCCGCTTTGGTTGGCTGCGCGATCTACCGCACACCCCCTGAACCCGACTGTGTGAAAATCCGCACAGGTCTAGCGATAATCCTCGGGTCGAATCCCGTGGCGCGTGAGCTTGTCATAGAAGGTCTTGCGCGGCAGTTTCAGGGACCGCGCCGCCTCGCTGGCGTTCCCCTCCTTGCGGCGCAGCGCGTCGATCAGCAGGGACCGTTCCACCTGCGCCATCCGCTCGGCAAGGCTCAGGTCTTCCTCTTCCTCGCGCTCGCCCAGACCCATCGCGAACCGCATCGCAGCGTTCATCAGCGACCGCGCGTTGCCCGGCCAGTCCTGCGCCATAAGGCGGCTGATCACCTCCGGCGTGATCTCGGGCTCAGGCAGCGCAGCCTGTTCACAAGCGATGCGGACGTAATGGCGGAACAGGATCGGGATATCATCCGTCCGCTCCCGCAGGGACGGTATGCGCACCCGCATCACGTCAAGCTTGTAGAAAAGATCCGGGTTGAACCGCCCCGCCCCCATTTCCGCTTCGAGGTCGCGATAGGTTCCGGCCACCACGCGCGGCCCGTCCTGATCCTCCAGCAGTTCCAGAAGCGCAAACTGACCCGCGGCACTCAGCGCGGCGATCTCGTCGAGGAACAGCGTCCCGCCCCCGCCCTTGCGATAGAGGTCAGACAGGCCCGGCGGATCCAGCGAGGCTGCCGCTGCCTTCAGAAATGGCCGCGTCGCCGCAGGGGACAGCAGGTGGATCACCTCCGCCACCTTCGAGGTGCCGGTCCCTGGCTCACCTGTCACCAGAACCTCGGCCGAGGTGCGCGCCACGGCCCTGACCCGTTCGCGCAGATCCTCGGCCTGACGGGATTGCCCGAACAAAAGCCGCGCCGCCGCGTCCCCCTGTTCGATCTGTTGCTTCAGGCGCCTGTTCTCGAGCACGAGGTCGCGGGTCCTCAGTGCTCGCTCCACCACCGACAGGAAATCCTTCGGCGCGCATGGCTTTTCGAGGAAATCGAAAGCCCCGCCCCCCATGCCCTTCACCGCCATGGGGATGTCGCCCTCGCCCGTCAGCAGGATCACCGGCAGTTCCGGATCCCGGGCCTGCGCCAGTTCCAGAACGGCGAACCCATCCTTGCCCGGCATTCGGATGTCGCTGACCACCACCCCGTCGAAATCGGGCCCGATATGGTCCTTGGCCTCGATATAGGACCCGGCAAGGATCGGCTGCAGATCGGCCAGTTCCAGCGTCTGGCCCAGCGCCTCGCGCACCGGCTTGTCGTCATCGACCAGAAGAACCCGGCGCGTCATGCGGCTTGCTCGATCTTGGCGGCTTTCAGTTCCACCGTGAACTCGGCGCCGCCCCCATCACGGTTGCGGCCACGGATTTCACCGCCGAAACTCTGCACGAGGCCGTATGAGATCGACAGCCCCAGCCCCATGCCCTCGGATTTTCCGACCTCCTTGGTGGAATAGAACGGATCGAAGATCTTCTCGGGTTCCGCGATCCCCGGCCCGGTATCCCGCACCGCCAGACGCACCCTGTCGCCATCGCGCACGATCTCGATCTGAAGGTGCCGCTCGCCGCTGTCCTCCATCGCGTCCACCGCGTTCGAGACAAGGTTCATCACCACCTGCTGCAACCGGACCTCGCCGCCGCGCACCATGACCGGCGTCGCAGGCGGCTGCCAAATGGCGCCGACCCCGGCCTGCTGGATCTTGCCATCGGCCAGCTCCATCACCGCTTCGACAACTGCCACCAGATCGACATCTGAAACGGCTTCGCTTTCCTGCCGGGCAAAGGCCCGCAGGTTCTTGATGATCCGCCCCATGCGCCGCGCCAGTTCCGAGATCCGCGCGAGGTTCTGGCGTGCAACCTCGGGCTTGCCGCGCTCCATGAAGGTCTCGGCATTCTCGGCAAAAGACCGGATCGCCATGAGCGGTTGGTTGAGTTCGTGGCTGATCCCCGCGGACATCTGTCCCAGGGCGCTCAGCTTGCCCGCCTGCACCAGCTCCGCCTGCGCGCGCTTCAACGCCGCCTCGGCCTCCTTCCGCTCGCCGATCTCTCGAAGCAGACTTTCGTTGGCCGCCGACAGTTCCTCGGTACGGGCCGCAACCCTTGCCTCAAGCGCGGCATTGGCCTGCGCCTCGATGGCCAGGCGTTCGCGCACGAAGAAGATGAACGCCCCGAAGGCCAGGCAAAGCGCCCCCACCACGGCAGCCTGAAGCGCCGCCAGGTCCAGCGCGGGCTTGATGTCGAGCAGAATTTCCCCCGCCATACCGATGATCGGCAACGGCAGCGTCAGGTGCAAAGCGCGCGAAGGGAGCGACGCACCACTGTCGAGCGACCAAAGCTCGTGAGGGCCAATGTCGATGGCTCCGAACTTGGGGAACGGTCGGATACCCGCGGGCAAAAAGTCGGTGTTCGCGCCAAGGCCGCTGCGGGCTGTCAGAACAAGCTCGGACCGGCTGGAGATGAAGACCGCGCCCGAGGAATCCGAGAAGAACACCGGCGACGGATCGACCGGCCAGTTCTGCTCCAGGTTCGCAAGGTCGATGCTGACGATCACCGCCCCGGCCACCGGACCCGCTGGATCGAAGATCGGCGAGGCAAAGGCGAAGACCCGGCGCTCTTGATCGTCGAGGAAATGCGCCGCGCCCAATGCGCCGGTCATCGCCCGGCGATAGGCCGGAGATGCGGCCGGGGCGCCTTGCGATCCGCCCGCGCTGGCAAGGATCCGATTGTCGGCATCCACCACCTCGATCTCCAGCGTGCCCGTCTTGTCGGCCAGCCCGCGCAACATGGCGGCGACCTCGACCGGCGAGGCGCCCTCGCCCAGCACGAGCGCCGCCAGAAGGGGATGATCCGCCGAGAGCACGGCAAGCTCGCGGAACCGCTGCAACTGCCCGGTCAGCCGGTCTGCGGCAAGGGCAAGGTCGGCCCGCCCCCGCTCCTCCATCTGGTCGAGCGCCGAGGTGAAGGCGAACCACCACGTTCCGCCCGCTGCCACGCAGACGACGGCTAGGAACACGGTCAGCGCCGCCCAATGTCTCAGGAACATGCGTTTCATCGCGCTCACTCTAGCAAGACCGCTTGCAAAGACCAGATGTTGGCGCAAGGCTCGCCCCATGAAGACGCTCTCGCAATCGCCGACCGATCCGGGTTTCGTGAAGGACCCCTATCCGTTCTATGCCCGCGCCCGGGCCGAAGGACCATTGGTGTTCTGGGAGGACTACGACCTGCCCGTCACCACCACCTTCGAGGCCACCAACACGATCCTGCGCGACCGCAGGTTCGGGCGCGAAGTTCCGCCGGAACTGGCGCCAGAGATTGCGCCCCACCTCGCGCCCTTCTACGCGGTCGAGGCGCATTCCATGCTGGAGCTCGAACCGCCCCGGCACACCCGTCTGCGCGGCCTTGTCCTGCGCGCCTTCACCTCACGCCGGATCGCCGCCCTGGCGCCCGAGATCGAGGCCCTGTGCCACCAACTGATTGACGAATTCCCCGACGAACCTTTCGACCTGCTACCCTCCTACGCCCAGAAAATCCCGGTCATCATCATCGCCCGCCTGCTGGGCGTCCCCGAGACCATGGCCGATCAGCTTCTGGCCTGGTCGAACGCCATGGTCGCCATGTACCAGGCCCGCCGCACCCGCGAGATCGAGGACGCCGCGGTCAGCGCCACCCAGGATTTCGTCACCTTCATGCGCGGCTACGTCGACGAACGCCGGGCAAAACCCGCGGACGACCTGATCACCCACCTGATCGCCGCCGAGGAAGATGGCGAAAAGCTCTCCACCGACGAGCTGATCACCACCTGCATCCTGCTACTGAACGCAGGGCATGAGGCGACGGTGCACACCATGGGCAACGGGATCAAGGCGTTGTTGGAACACGGGTGCGGACCCGAGGTTCTCACGCCGGACAAGATCGACGGGACGGTCGAGGAAATCCTGCGATACGACCCGCCCCTGCACATGTTCACCCGCCACGCCTATGAAGAGGTCGAGCTATTCGGCCATCGCTTCCAGCGCGGGGATAAGGTCGCCTGCCTGCTGGGCGCCGCCAACCGTGACCCGCAGGATTGGCCCGCGCCCGACAGGTTCGATCCCTCGCGCCCCATCAGCGCGAACCTCGCCTTCGGCGTCGGCCTGCATTTCTGCGTCGGCGCCCCGCTCGCCCGGCTGGAGCTCAGAACAGCCCTGCCCGCGCTGTGGGCCGGCCTTCCGTCATTGAGGCTGGACGAACGACCGCGATACGCGGATCTCTATCATTTTCATGGATTGATGGCTTTGCGAGTCCGCCACCCAAGAGGGCAGTGAGGCGTCCAACTGAAAGGAAGCGAGCGGAATTCAGAAAAACCTGTGGAAGTTTGCTGAGGTGAATCCGCGAACGATCGCGTTAAAATACCTGGGCTCCATGGGGCGCGGCGGGAGGTCAAAGCGCGCCATTCGTCCGACAAATTCACTCGGCTTGGCCAGTTCTTCGATGAATGGTACTTGTCACGTTCAAGATAGTCATCGAACAGCACCACCACCGGCTTCGTCGTCAGAAAGAAAGTCGCGAGAAAACAGGCCACCCTGAACCGACCGTCGATCAGGACCACATCCGGTACACACGCGTCTGCCCGATGCCAAGGCGCCAGTGCATAGTCCTTGAAACTGGGCCAGAACTTGGATTCCCTTGGCTTCCCCCAGGCGCCTGTCGGCCCGATATCGACATGGACAATTTCCGGTCGAGATTCCACGGAAGCAGAGTTGAAATATGCCTCCATTTTTTCCGCCCAAGCCCTATCGCTTTCTATCGTCAAGACCGTCTTGCCCGGCATTTCAGCCGCGAGAACCGTCGACCCACCAGAGCCATACTCCAGAATCCTTTTGGCCTTACGGTATTCTTGCTCCACATAGGCCGAGACCTCAGCCGGAAAGGTGAGCGCCGGTCGCCTGTTCTTTTTTCCTATCATTGATCTCTATCTCTCGAAGAGCCCTTTTCCAGGCCGGTTGTCGTCCAGGTCTTGTGTTGCGACCGTGCGAAGGAAATCTTCTGTCGGTTGAACGCAATATGCTCGGCGTTCTTGTAACCTCTCGGATGATCCAGGTGAACCAACGGCGCCGTGAACCGCAGATGTCGCCCCGGCACGCCGGAGTTTCGCATCCGGATACCGAACTCCTTGTCGCCGCCCCCGTATTTCATCTCTTCGTCGAACCCGTTCACCGCAAGCATC
Organism: Paracoccaceae bacterium; assembly: GCA_014762635.1. GTDB lineage: Bacteria > Pseudomonadota > Alphaproteobacteria > Rhodobacterales > Rhodobacteraceae > JABURR01. The sequence continues at coordinate 62,396 of JABURR010000055.1, read as the reverse complement.
GCGTCACGATAGGCCGAGGCGTTGGCCCCGCACCAGGTGCGGCGGACCGGCCAGATGCGTTCCATCACATCCAACACCGGGCGTGGCCATGGCGAGGTCTTTAGCCAGGTTGTGAACCGATCGATGCAGCCGTGGTCCCCGAGCCACTGCCGGTCAAACACACGCCCTTCGAGAACGTCGGCCTCGGTGACAGCGGCCGTCGCATCGGCGGTCAAACGGATCAGGCTACCGCAGGAATAGCGGTCCCGTCGCGCCAACTCGATGTGCCTTGCGAGAAAGCCTGGATGGATCAGGCAATCCCCATCGATGAAAATCAGGAACTCCGCCTCGGAGCTTTCCACCGCATTGTTGAGGATCTTCCATTTCTCGAACCCGCGGTCTTCATGCCAGATGTGCCGCAGCTTCAGCTCGGGGTGCGCGGCCCTCATTTCCTCGATCAGCTCGGCAGTCTCGGGGCCGGAGCCGTCATCCGCAATGCAGACGCTGTCCGGCAGTACGTCCTGACGGGTGACCGAAAGCAAGGTCAGGCGCAGGGCCCGAACCGCGTTGTAGGTCGACATGATCAGTTCGGTTTTCATCGCACCGGCATAAAGTTGTCCACACTCCCATTCGTATAGGTGCGACTCCGTCACGCCGCAACCAATCCCCCTCAGACCGGCAGTACCGTTGTCGACTTGATCTCTTCCATCGAGAGCAACGCGGTGACGTTGTAGATCCGCACCTCCGAGATCAGCGCTTGGTAGAACTCGTCATAGGCCTTGGCGTTCTTCACGCGCACCTTCAGGATGTAGTCGATCTCGCCGGCAAGGCGGTGCGCCTCCAAAACTTCCGGGCGGGCCTTCAGGGCAGCCAGGAACTTGTGTTGCCAGTCCGCCTCATGCTCCGAGGTCCGGATCAGCACGAAGAAGCAGGCCTCCAGCCCCAGTGCCTCGGGGTCAAGGATCACGGTCTGCTGACCGATGACCCCGGCGTCCCGCAATTTGCGGATTCGATTCCAAACCGGCGTCTTGGATGAGCCGACTTTCTTGGCAATTTCGTCCAGGGACTGGCTTGCATCGTGCTGCAGTTCACCAAGTATTTTCCTGTCTATCGCGTCTAGCTGGACCGACATTCCACATTTCCTCTCACAACCGAACACTCGTTCACCTGCGGTCGCAAAACGGAACAAAGTTCCTTATTTGATGCGACACATAGCGAATAACCAGAACAATGTTCTATATTCGAAGGGAGCGCAACCGGGATCAAGAAATGAAACATTACCCTGTCTTCCTGAATGTCGAGGGCCGCCGCATCGTTCTGTCCGGTGGCGGCGACGCGGCGCTGGCCAAGCTGCGCCTGTTGCTGAAGACCGAGGCTCGGATCACCGTGTTTGCCAATGACCCGACACCCGAGATCGCGCGCTGGCATGAGGAAGGCCGCCTGACGCTGGTCGTCCGCCCGGTCGAACCCGGCGATGCCCTTTGCACGGCGCTGTTCTACGCGGCCAACGAAGATGACGCCGAGGACGCCCGCGTCGCGGCCATCGCGCGGGCCGAAGGCGCGCTGGTCAATATCGTCGACAACCTTGAGGACAGCCAGTTCATCACGCCCGCCATCGTGGACCGTGACCCTGTGACCGTAGCCATCGGAACCGAGGGCGCGGCCCCAGTCCTCGCCCGGTCGATCAAGCGCGGGCTGGAGGACAACCTGTCGCCGCTGCTGGGAACGCTGGCACGCATCGGAAAGGCCTTCCGCCCCGAGGTGGAAGCCCTGCCCCATGGCCGAAAGCGCCGCGAGTTCTGGGCCGAATATTATGGCCGCGCCGGTCCCGCCGCGCTGGCCGAGGGCGGCGAGAATGCCGTCCCGGCGGCACTTCGCGCCCTGCTCGACCGCTACCTCGTGGCTGAGGCGAAAGCCGGGCGGGTCGATTTCGTGGGCGCTGGGCCGGGCGACCCGGAACTGCTGACCCTCAAGGCCCGCCGCGCCCTGGACGAGGCCGACGTGGTGATCCACGACCGCCTCGTGACCCCGGAACTCCTGGAACTCGCCCGTCGCGAGGCGCTGATCATCGACGCGGGCAAGGAAGGCTTCGGCCCCTCCACCCCGCAGGCCGAGATCGACGCGATGATCGTGGACCACGCCCTGCGCGGCGCCCATGTGGTGCGGCTGAAGGCTGGCGACCCTACGGTCTTTGGCCGTCTCGACGAAGAGATCGAGGCCGTGGACGCCGCAGGCCTCGACTGGGGGATCGTGCCGGGCATCACCGCCGCCTCGGCCGCCGTGGCCGCCATCGGCCAGAGCCTGACGAAGCGCAACCGCAACTCCGAGGTGCGCTTCCTGACCGGCCACGACATGAAAGGTTTCGCCGAGCAGGAGTGGCGCGCGCTTGCCCGCCCCGGTGCCGTCGCCGCCATCTACATGGGCAAGAAGTCGGCCCGCTTCATTCAGGGCCGCCTGCTGATGCACGGGGCCGACCCCGCGACGCCGATCACGGCGATCGAGAATGCCTCGCGGCCCACGCAGCGGATCGTCTCGACCCGCCTGTCCGAGATGTCCGAGGCACTGTCCGACGCCGGGCTGACCGGCCCCGCCCTCACCTTCCTGGGGCTGGCGCCCCGCGCGGCACTGGCTGCCGCAGACGAGATCGAACAGAAGGAGCTCGCCCTATGAGCCGCCGTTTCACCCCCAAGATCGTCACCGCAAACGACCTGCTGGAAGGGGACGTAGTCTACCTGACCCGGGATGACCGCTGGTCACTGCGCCTGTCCGAGGCCGAACTGATCGAAGACGAACCTCACGCGCAAAAACGCCTTCACTTCGCCGAAGGCCAGCAGGACCTCGTGGTCGGCCCCTACCTTGCTGACGCGCATCGCGGCCCCTCGGGCCCGGAGCCCGCGCATTTCCGCGAGGCGTTCCGCGCACGCGGGCCGTCGAACTATCGCCACGGCAAGCAGGAAGACCTGCGCGGCTGAGGCCGCGGCCCCGACATCTGGACATCCGGCCAAGGGCCGGACAGCGCATCGAAAACAGGAGCGCAGAGCATGTACACCTACAATGACTTCGACGAAGCCTTCGTCCGTGAACGCGTGGCCCAGTTCAGCGCCCAGGTGGAGCGCCGTATCGACGGATCGCTCACCGAGGACGAGTTCAAGCCGCTGCGCCTGATGAACGGGCTCTACCTTCAGCTTCACGCCTACATGCTGCGGGTGGCGATCCCCTATGGCACGCTGAACGGCCGCCAGATGCGCCAGCTTGCCATGATCGCCGAGCGTTGGGACAAGGGCTACGGCCATTTCACCACGCGCCAGAACATCCAGTACAACTGGCCCAAGTTGCGCGACGTGCCGCAGATGCTCTCGGCCTTGGCCGATGTGGGGATGCACGCGATTCAGACCAGCGGCAACACGATCCGCAACGTGACCTCGGACCATTTCGCCGGTGCTGCGGCGGACGAGATCGAGGATCCGCGCCCCGTGGCCGAACTGCTGCGGCAGTGGTCCACCGACCACCCTGAGTTCCAGTTCCTGCCGCGCAAGTTCAAGATCGCCATCACCGGCAGCCCCAATGACCGCGCCGTGACCAAGGCCCATGACATCGGGTTGCGCATGGTGCGCAACGACGCCGGCGAGCCGGGGTTCGAAGTGATCGTGGGCGGCGGGCTTGGCCGCACCCCGATGGTCGGCAAGGTGATCCGCGAGTTCCTGCCCAAGGCGGACCTTCTGCCCTATGTCGAGGCAATCGTCAGCGTCTACAACCTGCTGGGCCGCCGCGACAACAAGTACAAGGCCCGCATCAAGATCACCGTCCATGAAAACGGGCTCGACAAGATCCGTGAGCTGGTCGAGGCCCGTTTCACGGACCTGCGCCGCGAATTCAGCGGTGCCGACCAGGAACTTCTGGGCGAGATCGAAGCGGCCTTCGCCGCCCCGGACTTCGTGTCGAAGCCTGCCGAGGCCTACGACACCGCGCGCGAGACCGATCCGGTGTTCCGCGCCTGGGCCGACACCAACCTGACCGCCCATCGGAACGCGGACTATTCCATCGTGACGATCTCGATCAAGACGCATGGCCAGACGCCCGGCGACGCGACCGCGGACCAGATGCGCGTTCTGGCTGACCTGGCCGAGACCTACGGCCATGACGAACTTCGCATCAGTCACGAGCAGAACGTGATCCTGCCCCATGTCCACAAGGCCGATCTGCCCGCGATTCACGCGACGTTGAAGGCGGCGGGGCTGGCCACGGCCAATGTCGGGCTGATCTCGGACATTATCGCCTGCCCGGGCATGGATTATTGCGCACTGGCCACGGCCCGCTCGATCCCCGTGGCCCAGCAGATCGCCACGCGGTTTGACGAGCTGAAGCTCGAGCATGACATCGGCCCGCTGAAGATCAAGATTTCGGGTTGCATCAACGCCTGCGGGCATCATCACGTGGGTCATATCGGCATCCTCGGCCTCGACCGTGCAGGGGTGGAGAACTACCAGATCACCCTGGGCGGCGACGGCACCGAGGATGCGGTGATCGGCGAGCGTGCCGGACCCGGCTTTGCCTATGACGAGATCGTTCCTGCGATCGAGCGGCTGATCCATGCCTACCTGGATTTGCGCGAGGAGGCCTCCGAGACCTTCCTGCAGACCTATCGCCGCCTGGGCGCCGAGCCGTTCAAGGCGGCGCTCTACCCGGCGGAGGAGCGATCGAATGCCGCTTGAAGCCCCCCTTGCCCCGGTCTCGGAACGGGTCGCGCAGCTTAACCGTCGCTACCGCCACCACGGGGCGACGGCGGTGCTGGAGCGTGCGCTGGCCGATCCGCAGGTGGGGCGGATTGCGCTGGTGTCGTCCTTCGGGGCGGAATCGGTGGTGCTGCTTCACATGATCTCGGTCATGGATCGCACCACGCCGGTGCTGTTTCTGGACACCGAGATGCTGTTCCCCGAAACGCTGGAGTATCAGGCCGACATCGCCGAGAAACTTGGCCTGACCGATGTGCGGGTGATCCATCCCGACCGCGACGCCCTCGCACGCCGTGATCCCGAAGAGCTGCTGCACCAGCGCGATACCGACGCCTGCTGCGCGCTGCGCAAGACCGAACCGCTGAACGCGGCGCTGGGCGAGTTCGACGCCTGGATCACCGGCCGCAAGCGGTTCCAGGGCCAGACCCGTGCGGCGCTCGATTTCTTCGAGAACGAGGATGACATCCGGATCAAGGTGAACCCGCTGGCCCATTGGGCGAAAGAGGATGTGCAGGAGTACATGCTGAACAACCGCCTGCCCCGGCATCCGCTGGTCTCGCGCGGTTACCCCTCGATCGGCTGCCTGCCCTGCACCAGCAAGGTCAAACCGGGCGAGGACGAACGCGCCGGGCGCTGGCGCGGACAGGACAAGGAAGAATGCGGCATCCATTTCGTGAACGGCAAACTCGTTCGCGGGCCGCTCCCACAAGGAGAAAACGCATGAGCGTGATCGTCACCGATACCGGCTTTGCCGCCGATGACTGGACCCACGGGTTCGCGGCGCTGGACGAACTTGGCCCCGAGGCGCGGCCCGCGCTGGCGGTTGACCTGGCCTCGGACGCCGATCCCACGGCGCTGACCGGGCGACTCGACGGGATCGACCTGATCCGGGTCGATTTCCCCTCTTTCGCGGATGGGCGTGGCTTTACCATCGGGCGCCGCCTGCGGCTGATGGGATACCAGGGCCGCCTGCGCGCCAAGGGCCACGTGATCGCCGACCAATACGCCATGGCGCGCCGCGCCGGGTTCGACGAGGTGGAAATCTCGGACGACCTTGCAGCCCGCCAGCCCGAGGACCAGTGGAAGGCCCGCGCCGACTGGCGCGCCCATGACTATCAGTCGCGGCTCAGGGCCTGAGCCCGGGGCTTTCCGATCACAACATTCACCGTTAGAGAGGGGCGGGCAATCAGGCCCGCCAACAGACATGAACGATCAGACACCCGTGACCGAAGCCAAACCCGTCAAGACCCTGCCCGACGCCCAGACCGTCACCGAGGTTCAGCACTATACCGACCGGCTGTTCCGGTTCCGCGTGACGCGTCCCCAAAGCCTGCGCTTCCGCTCGGGCGAATTCGTGATGATCGGCCTTCTGGGCGACAACGGAAAACCGCTCCTGCGGGCCTATTCCATCGCCTCGCCAAGCTGGGACGAGGAACTTGAGTTCTATTCGATCAAGGTGCCGGACGGGCCGCTGACCTCGAGGCTTCAGCACATCCAGGCGGGTGAGCAGATCATCCTGCGCCCCAAGCCCGTGGGCACACTGGTTCTGGACGCGCTTCTGCCCGGCAGGCGGCTCTGGATGCTGGCCACCGGCACCGGCGTCGCGCCCTTCGCCAGCCTCATCCGCGACCCGGAGACCTATGAGAAATACGACGAGGTCATCCTGATGCACACCTGCCGCGAGGTGGCGGAACTGGAATACGGCCGCGCGATCGTCGAAAGCCTGCCCGATGACCCGCTGATCGGCGAGTTCGTCGGCGACAAGCTCAAGTACTATCCCACCACCACCCGGGAAAAGAGCAAGTACATGGGCCGGATTACCGAGAACCTTCGTTCCGGCAAGGTATTCGAGGATCTCGACCTCGCGCCTATGTCGGCCGAGGCCGACCGCGCCATGATCTGCGGGTCCATGGGGCTCAACCGCGACCTGAAAGAGATTCTCGAAGGCTGGGGCCTCGAGGAGGGCGCAAATTCCGAACCAAGGCACTACGTGGTGGAAAAAGCCTTCGTCGGTGACGGGATTTAGGGGCAGAAACAGGTGTGAGCGCCGGAACCCTGCAACTAACCGGTTGAAAGGTTCGGCCCACCGACCTATTTTCGGCCACCGAACCAAGGAAACAACCAAAGGACCAAAGCCATAGCCCGCAGACCCCACAACGCGCCTCCGACGCGCGACACCGGACCCCGAGTCAATGACAAGATCCGCGCCCCTGAAATTCGACTGATTGGCGCGGAAGGCGAAAATGTCGGCGTGGTGACCCCCGCCAAGGCCATGGAACTCGCGGAACAGGCCGGACTCGATCTCGTGGAAATCTCTCCGAATGCCACGCCGCCGGTCTGCAAGATCATGGACTACGGCAAGTTCAAGTACGAACAGCAGAAGCGCGAGAGCGAGGCGCGGAAGAAGCAGAAGATCATCGAGGTCAAAGAGGTCAAGTTCCGCCCGAACACTGACACGCATGACTACGAAGTGAAGATGCGCAACGTGTTCAAGTTCCTCGAGAATGGCGACAAGGTGAAGGTGACCCTGCGCTTCCGTGGCCGCGAGATGGCGCACCAGGATCTGGGCCGTGACCTGCTTGAGCGTGTGGCCGAGGACGTGCAAGAGGTCGGCAAGGTCGAGAACATGCCGAAGATGGAAGGCCGCCAGATGGTGATGATGATCGGGCCCTCAAAATAGGCGCCCCACGATCATGAAGGTTCAAGGCCCCCTTTTCGGGGGCCTTTTTCGTTTGTGCCTAGCGCGGAGCCATGCGGATCGCGCCGTCAAGGCGGATCACCTCGCCGTTCAGCATCCCATTCTCGATGATATGCCGGGCCAACCCGGCGAATTCCGAGGGCTCGCCCAGCCGCGACGGGAACGGAACCTGCGCGCCAAGCGAATCCTGCACCTCTTGCGGAAGGCCCTCGAGCATCGGCGTCTTGAAGATGCCCGGCGCGATGCTGACCACGCGGATGCCGCTCTGCGAGAGGTCCCGCGCCATCGGCAGGGTCAGCCCCGCCACGCCCGCCTTCGAGGCGGCATAGGCGGCCTGCCCCACCTGCCCGTCGAATGCCGCAACCGAGGCGGTGTTGACGATCACCCCGCGTTCACCGTCCGGGGTGACGGGATCGTTCGCCGCCATCACCGCCGCCGCCTGCGAGGCGCAATAGAAACTGCCGACCAGGTTCACCCCGATCACCTTGGCGAACATCGCCGGATCATGCGGCTCACCGCGCGAAACGGTCTTGGCGGCGGGGGCGATCCCCGCGCAATTGACCAGCACATGAAGCGGCCCGCCAACGGCGGCGAAAGCCTCGGCCACCTGGGTAGCATCGCTCACGTCGACCTTGCGGAATGCGCCGTTCAGCGCGGTTGCCTTGGCGGTACCGGCTTCTTCGTTCATGTCGAAGATCGTCACATGGGCGCCCGCCCCGGCCAGCATGTCGGCCACCGCGCCACCAAGGCCCGAGGCGCCCCCGGTCACGACCGCGCGCGTATCATTTCCTATCTGCATCGTCTTGCCTCCCGAATTTCGGCGCCAACATAGGCAAGGTGTGGAAGAAGCGGAAGGCTACTTTGCCGCCAGATCCCGCAGGATCGGGCAGTCGGGGCGATGGTCCCCGGCGCAGGATTTGACGAGGTCGCTGAGCGTATCCCGCATGGACTGAAGTTCCGCGATCTTCGCGTCGATACGGTCCAGATGATGCTGTGCGATGGATTTGACATCGGCGCTGGCCCGTCCCTGATCCTCGTAAAGCGCCATCAGGGCCCGGCAATCCTCGATGGAAAAGCCCAGGGACCGCGCCCGGCCAAGGAAGGCCAACTTGTGCAAATCCGATTCCCGGAACGCCCTGTAGCCGTTTACGCTGCGCGTCGGTGTCACTAATCCGATCTCTTCGTAATATCGGATCGTCTTGGGCGGCAGGCCCGAGCGTTCGGCGACTTCCCCGATATTCATGCCGCGCCCTCCCGGATCAACGGTGCCACACGACGCAGCCTGAGCGCGTTCGAAACCACGAAGACCGAGGACATCGCCATCGCTCCGGCCGCCAGCGCGGGCGACAGCAGCATCCCGTTGATGGGATAGAGCACGCCCGCCGCGACCGGAATCAGGAGCGTGTTATAGGCGAAGGCCCAGAACAGGTTCTGCTTGATGTTGGTCATGGTCCTGCGGCTGATCTCGAACGCGTTGACCACACCGGGCAACTCGCCCGACATCAACACCACCTCGGCCGCCTCGATGGCGATATCTGTTCCGGTGCCGATGGCAATGCCGACGTCGGCAGCGGCCAGCGCCGGGGCGTCGTTGATCCCATCGCCCACGAAGGCCAGTTTGCGACCATCGGCGCGAAGCCGGTTGATCGCGTCGACCTTGCCGTCGGGCAGGACCTCGGCCTCGACCTTGTCGATGCCCAATTCGGCGGCGATGGCCACGGCCGTGCCACGGGCGTCGCCGGTGATCATGACGACCGTCTTGCCCATCTCCTGCAGCGCGCGGATCGAACGTGGCGTATCGGGCTTGATCGGATCGGCCACGGCGATCACGGCAGCGACCTTGCCGCCGATCGCGGCGAAAAGCGGTGTCTTGCCGGACTTCGCCAGCTCGTCACCGGCCGTGGCCAAGCCGCCCAGATCAACCCCCTCGGCCTCCATCAACCGACGCGCACCCACGAGGATCTCTTTCCCGTCCAGCGTCGCGCGGATGCCCGAGCCAGTCACGGAATCGAACGCCTCGGGTTCGGGCAGCGCGAGGCCCTTTTCCTCGGCCGCCGCCACGATGGCGCGGGCGATGGGGTGTTCGGACTTCACCTCGACCGCCGCGACCTTGCCCAGCACGTCATCGTCTTCGAAGCCCTCTGCGACAGTGAAATCTGTCATCTTCGGCGCCCCGGCAGTCAGCGTGCCGGTCTTGTCCAGCGCGACGACCTCGGCCTCCTGCAAGGCCTGCAGCGCATCGCCCCGGCGGAACAGAACGCCCATTTCAGCCGCGCGCCCGGTGCCGACCATGATCGAGGTCGGCGTCGCCAGACCCATGGCACAGGGACAAGCGATGATCAGTACCGTCACCCCCGAGACCAGCGCGAAGGTCAGCGCCGGATCCGGCCCGACCAGCAGCCAGACGAGGAAGGTCACGATCGATGCCGCGATCACCGCGGGCACGAACCAGCCGGTGATCTGGTCGACCATCGCCTGGATCGGGAGCTTGGCACCCTGGGCGTCCTCGACCATCTTGATGATCCGCGAGAGCATCGTGTCCCGGCCCACTGCCGTGGCGCGATAGGTCAGCGCCCCCTGCCCGTTCACCGTGCCGCCGGTCACGGCGGCGCCTTCGGCTTTCTCCACCGGAACCGGTTCGCCAGTGATCATGCTTTCGTCCACGTAGGACCGGCCCGAGGTCACCTCGCCATCCACGGCGATCCGCTCGCCCGGGCGCACGTGCAGGACGTCCTCCACGACCACCTCGTCGATGGAGATTTCCACGACCTCGCCGTCACGCTCCACGCGCGCGGTGCGCGGGCGCAGGCCCATCAGCTTGCGGATCGCGGCCCCGGTGCGGCCCTTGGCCCCTGCTTCCAGCCAGCGGCCCAGCAGGATCAGGGTGACGATCACGGCAGCGGCCTCGAAATAGACGTTGCGCGTGCCTTCCGGCAGGACGCCGGGCACGAAGGTCGCAACGGTCGAATAGCACCACGCCGCCAGCGTCCCGAGCGCCACCAGAGAGTTCATCTCGGGCCCGCCGCGCAGAAGCGCGGGAATACCGACGCGAAAGAAGACACGGCCCGGCACAGCAAGCACGATCGAGGTCAGCACAAACTGGATGACCCGCGACGCGGTCAAGCCGATCGTTTCGACGATCCACATGTGAAATGACGGAACAAGGTGAGACCCCATCTCGAGGATCACGACAGGCAAGGTCAGAACCGCGGCAAGGATCGTCGCTTTCTTCAGCGCCCCGGCCTCTTCCGCCTTGTGATCATGGGCGTGATCATGGCCTCCGTGTCCGGCATGATCCTGCGCCGGGCGGGCCTTGTAGCCCGCATCTGACACGGCGCGCATCAGATCCGCCGGTTCGGCGCCGCCCGCGTAGGTCGTGACCTTTGCCCGGCTGGTCGCAAGGTTCATGCTGGCCGAGGCCACGCCGGGCACCTCGCAGATGGCCTTTTCAATCTTGCTCACGCAGGAGGCGCAGCTTGCGCCTTCGATCTCGAAATCCAGATCCTCGGTGCGGACGGAGTAACCTGCGGTCTTCACCGCCTCGCGGATCGTCTCGGGCGTGGCCGGGGTCTGGTACTGCACCGTGGCCGATTCCGTGGCGAAGTTGACCGAGGCGTCCTCGACCCCGTCGGTGCCCTTCAGCGCGGTCTCGACCTTGCCCACGCAAGAGGCGCAGCCCATCCCGTCGATCTTGAAACTCAGCGCGTGACGTGCGGTATCCGGTGACATGGTCCAGTCTCCTTGTCTGGTTCGACATGAGACATAGGGGTTCCAGTCACCGGAAGGTCAAGGGTCAATAAATACCATTTTCCCGCTGCAGGGTGCGGATGTAGGTCACGACGGCCTTCACGTCCGCCCGGGTCACCCCTTCAACCGGCGGCATCGACCCGAACGGCCAGTGATGCGCGCGCACGCCATTCTGGGCGGCCATGTAGAACGCCTGGTCTCCGTGGTGCGACGGTTCATAGATCTTGTGGATCAGCGGCGGGGCAACGCCTTCCTGTCCGGCGGCATTCTCGCCGTGGCAGGCCGCGCATTTCGCGTTGAAGACCCGTTCGCCGATGACGGCTTCGCCAGAAAGCTCGGTGAGTTTCACCTGAACGATCGGCGCGCCCTTCTCGGGCGCACCGGCCGCGGTGTTTTCCGCGACCGGTTGCTGTGGTATGGGGCGAAGGGTCATCCATCCGATGACCGCGACGGCCAGAATTCCCAGTCCGATAAGGTATTTGCGCATTCCTGCCTCCGTGTTTTGAGGCTGGATACGGGTTCCCCCTACTGGAAGGTCAAGCCCTCTTCGCCGTTCAAGAGGCCCGCGCGCGAACCGAGTTCGATTCCGCCTGTTCCGGGTCCAGTGCCTTCATCGCGTCGAACTGGGCCAGGAAGACTTCCCCGGTCAATTCGTCGAGGAAATGCGCCCGTTTCAGACGGTCCATCACCGGGCCCTTCACCTCGGACAGGTGCAAGCGGATGTCCATGTCCTTGAGCCGGTGGTTGATCGCCTCGAGGCTTTCCAGGGCACTCGTGTCGATCTCGTTCACGGCCGAGCACATCAGCACCACGTCGCGGATCGGGCAGTCCCCCACCACGCGGTCCGAGACATAGTCCTCAAGGTAGCGCGCATTGGCGAAATAGAGGCTCTCGTCGATGCGGATGGTCAGCAGTTCCGGGCTGGTCACCACGTCATGGCGCAGAATGTTGCGGAAATGCTGGGTCCCGGGAACAAGGCCCACCTCGGCGATATGGGGACGCGAGGTCTTGTAGAGATGCAGCAGGATCGACAGCAGCACGCCCGCCGAAACCCCGGCCTCGACCCCGATCCCAAGCGTCAGCAGGATCGTCGATGCGACCGCGGCAAAGTCGGCCTTCGAATAGGACCAGGTCCGCTTGAGGATCGAGAAATCCACCAGGCTCAGCACCGCTACGATGATCGTCGCCGCAAGGGTCGCCTTGGGCAGGAAGAACAGCAGCGGCGTCAGGAAGAAGGCGGCCAGCAGGATACCCACGGCGGTGAATGCCCCGGCGGCGGGGGTTTCCGCCCCGGCGTCGAAGTTCACGACCGAGCGGGCAAAGCCACCGGTCACCGGGTAGCCACCGGAAACCGCCGCAGCCACGTTGGAGGCACCAAGGCCGATCAGTTCCTGGTCCGGCACGATGCGCTGGCGGCGCTTGGCGGCCAGGGTTTGCGCAACCGAGACGGATTCCACGAAGCCGATGATCGAAATCAGCAGGGCCGAGCCCATCAGGCTGGTCCAGATATCCATGTCGAAGCTGGGCAGAGTCAGCGGCGGAATGCCCTGCGGGACCTGGCCCACGATGGCCACGCCCTTGTCGCCCAGATTCAGCCCGAAGGTCGCGATGGTCGAAACGGCAACAGCAGCAACCGGACCGGCCTTGGTCAGGATATCGGCAAGGCGGGGGCGCAGGCCCATCTTCAGAAGCAGCGGCTTCAGCCCCTTGCGCACCCAGAACAGGAAAGCCGTGGCGGTAACACCGATGATCAGCGTGGGCGTGTTGACCTCGGACAGATGTGCGAAGAGCGCATGCACGATCTCGACCAGGTTATGGCCCGACGCGGGAACACCCAGGATATGCTTGAGCTGGCTGGTGGCAATCAACAGGCCCGAGGCCGTGATGAAGCCCGCGATCACCGGGTGGCTCAGGAAGTTGGCCAGGAAGCCAAGCCGGAAGACGCCCATGGCAAGAAGGATCAGACCGGAAAGGAAGGCCAGCGTGATCGCCGCAGCGGCATATTCGGCCGTGCCCTGCAGGGCGAGGTTGCCCACCGCGGCCGCGGTCATCAGAGAGACCACCGCCACCGGACCCACCGCAAGGGTGCGGCTGGTGCCGAAGATGGCGTAGGCCACCAGCGGCAGGATCGAGGCGTAGAGACCCATCTCGGCCGGGAGGCCCGCAAGCAGCGCGTAGGCAAGCGACTGCGGGATCAGCATGATGGTGACGATGACGGCGGCCAGAAGGTCGTTCGAAGCCGTCTCTTTGGTGTAGCGGCTACCCCAGTCGAGGATCGGGAGAGCGCGCGAAAGGCGCTTCAGGCGCGTAGCTGAAGTCTTGGTCATGGCTCGAAACTTTCGGTTGACCGGCGGCGACCGGGATGGTGCCGCCGGTTCATGTCAGGCCCCGCGGGTCGCTGCGTGGAGCGAGGCGGAACGGGCGCCACTGCGGCAGAAGGCCAAGAGCGGCTTGGGCATGTCGTCCAGGGCGGCCCGGAAGGCCGACACCTGCTCTTCGGTGATCCCCGCATGGGTGACGGGGATGTAGCGGATCTCGAGCCCGGCGGCCTTGGCCGCTGTCTCGATCTCGGCGAAGGCGGGCTGGGCGGCATCTTCCCCGTCGGGACGGTTGCAGACGACGCTCTTGAAACCCCGGGCCGCGAGGGCGGCCAGATCCTCAGGCTGGATCTGGCCGGTTACCCCGACCGTGTCATTGATGGGTCTGATGTCCAACATGGTCATATCAGAGCCCATTGACCGGCACTTTCAGGAAGTGCTTGCCGTCCTTGTCGGCCGGCGGCAGCTCACCTGCGCGCATGTTCACCTGCAGCGAGGGGATGATCAGCTTGGGCATGTCCAGCTGGGCATCGCGCTCGGTGCGGAACTTGATGAAGTCCTCGCGGGTCTTGCCCTTGCCGACGTGGATGTTGTGCTCCTTCTCCTCGGCCACGGTGGTCTCCCACTCGATGTCGCGGCCGTTCGGGCCGTAGTCGTGGCACATGAAGAGGCGCATGTCGTCGGGCAGAGCCAGGACCTTCTGGATGCTGTCGTAGAGCGTGGCCGCATCGCCACCCGGGAAGTCGGCGCGGGCCGAACCACCATCGGGCATGAACAGCGTATCACCAACGAAGGACGCATCGCCGACCACGTGGGTCATACAGGCGGGCGTGTGGCCCGGCGTATGCATGGCGAAGGCGGTCAGCTCACCGATCTTGTAGGTGTCGCCCTCATCGAAGAGCGCATCGAACTGCGAGCCGTCGCGCTGGAATTCGGTGCCTTCGTTGAACACCTTGCCGAAGGTGTCCTGGACGATGGTGATGTTCCGGCCGATGCCGATCTTGCCGCCCAGCTTCTGCTGGATGTAGGGCGCGGCCGAAAGGTGGTCGGCGTGCACGTGGGTTTCGATCAGCCACTCCAGCTTGAGACCGTTCTTCTGGATGAAGTCGATGATCTCGTCCGCGTGGTCATAGGTGATCCGGCCAGCGGCGTAGTCGATGTCCATCACCGAGTCGATGACGGCGCAGCTGTTCGAATTCGGGTCCTTGACCACGTAGCTGATGGTGTTGGTCGCCGGGTCGAAGAACGGGGTGACCTCGGGGGTGACATTCATTTCAACAGGATAATCGGTCATTATACTTACTCCTTGATACATCTCAGGCGGTTTTGGGCTCAGCCCGGTTTTCCAGCCTGTTCACGTTGAATTTCATCATGGCCTTGGCGAGGAAGATACCAGCAATCATGGCCACAAAGAAAATGAGAACTTCGACCTGGCCGGTTCCCAGTGCGGGCAGCGCACCACCGGGGCAGAAGCCGGCGATCCCCCAGCCCACGCCGAAGACGGCGGATCCACCGATCAGGCGGGGGTCGATGGTGCGGCTCGAGGGCACCTGGAAGCTGGTCTCGAAGACCGGCGCCGAGCGACGGAACACGAGGCGATAGCCGATACCGGTCACGATCAGGGCACCGCCCATCACGAAGGCAAGGCTCGGGTCCCAGGTTCCGGCGACGTCAAAGAAGTTCACCACCTTCGCGGGGTTGGACATGCCCGAGAGAGAAATGCCCACGCCGAAGACGAGACCGACAAGATAGGTTGCAAAAAGGCGCATCTGGTTACCCTCCGATCACGTGACGGATGATGAAAACGGTCAGGCCTGTGGAGGCCATGAAGGTGAGCGTGGCCGCAAACGAACGCGGCGAAAGGCGGGCCATGCCGCAGACACCGTGGCCGGATGTGCAGCCCGAGGCGAAGGTAACGCCAAGACCCACGATCACGCCGCCGATGATCAGCATGGTGTTCGAGACCGGCACGTCGATCGCCGGAAAGCCGCCCGTCAGGGCATAGAAAGCCAGCGGGCCGCTGACCATACCGGCGAGGATCGCCGCACGCCATGCCCAGTCGCTGGAGCTCGTCGGCGTCATGAAACCGGCAAGGATGCCGGTGGCGCCAAGGATTCGGCCCCGAAGGACCATCAGGCTCACCGAGGCCAAGCCGATCAGCACGCCGCCGAAAAGCGAAGCCCAGGGTGTAAATTCAGTGATCATTTTCGCATACCTCCGACACGAATTACTCTACAGAAAGAGGAGCCCGAACCTCGACCGAGGCCCTGTTCGCTGGGCTCCCCGCTTTCTTGATATGCATATAGGAGAATGTATGGGGCAGCTTCAGTGACGAAAGTCACACAGCCGAAGAATAACTGCTATGCGGCAGCCGCAAGGGTCTCGATCGCCGGGACATCGATCAATTGCACCACGCCCCGGCCAAGGTCCACGAGGCCGCGGCGCTGGAATTCGCTCAACTGGCGGGAAACGACCTCGCGCGCGGTGCCAAGTTCGCTGGCAAGCTGCGCATGGGTCGCGCGTATCTCACCCGCCTTGTCCTGAAGCTCCAGCAGCTTCTGCGCCACCCGGACGTCCATCTTCCGAAAGGCGATCTCGTCGATGATGTAGAAAAGATCCGTCATCCGCTTGGAATAGGCCGAGAACACGAATTCCCGGAACTGGCGCGACGTCGAGATCAACTCGTCGAACACCCCGCGCGGGATGGCTACGGCCTGAACGTCGGTCTCGGCGATACCTTCAGCCGAATGATCCTCGTAGGCCAGGAGGCAGGCATTGGTCAGGATGCAACTGTCCCCGGCATGCACCCTGTAGAGGACGATTTCGCGCCCGCTGTCCGAGATGTGACGGACGCGAACCGTGCCATCGAGCAGCAGAAGCAGGCTTTCTGGGGGATGGGCCGGGCCGAAGATCACCTTGCCTTTGGCAATAGACACGATGCGTGCGCGCGACTTCAACGCGTCACGCACGCGCCCTTCCAAAGCGTTCAAGCCGGGAAACCGGTCGATCCAGTCCATACGCCTGCCCCTCGTCACCACTAGGATGACATTTAGTTCCCGACGGCCTCTTGTGCAATCTCATCCAGCAAGGACTGGACCTCCTGCATCGCGCCCTCGGGATAGGTGCGGTAGCCGACCTTCACGGCGCCCTCACGCTCGAAGACGAAAACGGAATACGGGCAATGGGCGATGTTCATCGGATCGGCCTCCATCACCTTGCGCGACACCACGGCCGAGCAGAACAGGAAGACATCCGCCGCTTCGAACAGCTCCACATCGCTGCCGACATCCTGGCCGGTACGGGCCAGCATTTCGCCCACGTGGCTGACGTAGTCGATCACGAGGCCCCGCCCGATGATCGTGTTTTCGACGGCAAAGGTCGCATCGTCGAAACTGCCATCGAAATCATAGGTCACGGCCATATCCTGCGCCATGGCCGGGGCCGCGAGAGCGATGACTGCCGCTGCAAAAAGATGTTTCATGATTGATCCTCCTCACCTTGAAAAATGGTGGCATGAACTTTCACCACCTGACTAGAAAAACGGACCCGGAAACAAAAAGGGGGCGAAGTCTTGCGACCCCGCCCCTTGAGTTGCTCAGGGAGAACACTTCACTCGTTAAAAGTCCCTAGGTATGCAGCCAGAGCTGCGAGGTCCCCGGCATCATCAATGCCGCGGAATGCCATTTTGGTGCCTTTCACATAGGCCCGCGGGTCTGCCAGGAATTCAGCCAGCGTATCCGCGCTCCAGACCAGGCCACCGTTTCCGGCATCGACCATGGCGTTGGAATAGCGGAACCCGTCGACGCCCCCGGCCGTGCGGCCCATCAGGCCATTGAGTTGCGGCCCGCTGCGGTTCGCTGCGCCCTCGCCCACCTGGTGACAGGCCGAGCACTTCTTGAACACGCGCTCACCGGCCTTGATCAGCTCGGCATTGTCCGCCGCCGGAGCCTCGGCAGCCGCAGGGGTTTCCTCTGCCGCGGCAACCTGAACGGCACCATCGTCGCCCTTCGAAGCCGCAACTTCGCGGGCAGCACGGGCCGCTGCATCGTCCGGCGTCACGTCAACCACGGCCGCGCGGGCAGTGATCTCGACGGCATCCTTGCAGTCGGTCATGCAGGCTTCGCGCACGAAGACCGAGAACTCCGTCTCCATCCGGTCATCCGGGAAGAAGTTCTCCTCGTTCGCCAGCGAGACTTCGCTGAAGTTCTCGTTCGAGAGGACGAAATCGTCATCCACCACGAAGCTCATGTTCAGCAGGTAGGCGGTGATCGCATAGACCTCGTCATGGGTCAGCGACTGCGCCTCGCCAAACGGCATGGCACGGTAGATATAGTCGTAGACGGTCGACAGATACGGCCAGTAGGACTCGATCGTTTTGACCGGATCCTCGCTTGCGAGCGTACCGGTGCCCCCGGTCAGAACCGGCCAGCGGCCGGAGCCTTCGCCGAACACGCCATGGCAGACCGAGCACTTCTCGACGAAGACTTCCTCGCCCTCCATGACCGAACCGCTGCCAACCGGCAGGCCCTGGCCATCGGGACGCACGTCGATGTCCCAGGCGGCCACTTCCTCGGGCGTGGCCGCGCGGCCAAGACCGAATTTCGCGGGCATTGCCGCATCGGCAGCCATCGCCGCGCCCATCGGGGCGGGCTGAGGCGGAGTTTCCAGCTCGGCCATCCGGGGCAGGTTGTCCGGAATATCGACCACGTTACGGTCGGCGAAGTTGTAGGCGACGGTCAGAACGCCAGCGACGGCGACCGCCACGCCAACATTAAGAGATTTCGACATTTTCAGCGATCCCCTGCTCGTTGACATACCAGGTCTGGATGCCGTTGTTGTGATAGATCGAGTTCTCACCGCGGATGGCGCGAAGCTCATCCTTGGTGGGCTGCACGTAACCGGTCGAGTCATGCGCCCGGCTCTGCAGCAGGAGCGGCGAGCCGTCCCAATCGAATTCGTAGTAGAACCGGTGCATCGACTTGTCGAAGGACGGGCCGTCCATGCGGGCCTGATGCCAGTTCTTGCCACCGTCGATGGTCACGTCCACGCGCGGGATCGTGCCCCGACCGGACCAGGCGACGCCGGTCAGAACGGTGCGGCCCCGGCTGTGCAGGATCGGAGCCTGCGGGCTGGGGTTGGTGATGACCGACTTCGCGTCCATCTCCCAGGTGAAGCGACGAGCTTTGCCGTCTTCCATCAGGTCGGTGTATTTCGAGGTCTCCTCGCGGTGGTGCCAGGGCTGGTCACCTACCTCGATGCGGCGCAGCCACTTGACCCACATGTTGCCTTCCCAGCCGGGCACGACCAGGCGAACCGGGTAGCCCTGCTCGGGGCGCAGCGCCTCACCGTTCATCTTGAAGGCCACGAGGCAGTCGTCCATCGCCTTTTCGAGCGGGATCGACCGGGTCATGGCCGAGGCGTCAGCGCCTTCGGGCATCACCCACTTGCCGTTGGTCTTCACGCCCGCTTCTTCCAGCAGGTAACGCAGCGGAACACCGGTATACATGACGTTGTGGATCATGCCGTGGGTGAACTGGCAGCCGTTGAGCTGCGCACCGCGCCATTCCATGCCCGAGTTCGCCGCGCATTCCAGGAAGTAGACCCGGTTCTCGCGCGGGAAACGCATCAGGTCTTCCATGGTGAACACCAGCGGCGTGTCCACGAGGCCATTGATCATGATCCGGTGCTTGGCCGGATCGACCTCGGCAATACCGGCGTGGTGACGCTCGAAGCACAGGCCGTTCGGAGTAATGATCCCGTCCAGCTCGTGCAGCGGCGTGAAGTTGACCGAAGACACCGTGTCGGCGGTAAGCCATTCCACGTTGCGGCGCTTCACGTGCTTTTCGAATTCGCTCGGATAGCCGTAGGGCCGCGCATCCACACCATCGCCCAGGTACTGGTTCCAGGGCTGAAGTTCGGTGATCGCGGGATCTCCTTCGGCGCGCGCGGCACCGGCGGCAGCAATTCCTGCCCCGGCGGCCATCGCCCCTGTCAGAAACCCGCGGCGCGTGGCCCCGCCGGTCTTCCCATTGTCAGACATTTACTGTCTCCCTCAAATAATCAAATCTTCGGCAATCAGATTGCCCGTTTCCCTTCGGATCAGACCCCGTCCACCTTGACGCTGGTATTCGGCGTCACGCTGACGGTGCCCTTGCGGCTGATGTAGGATTCAACCACGTCCCAGATCGCCGGGCCCTCGGTGCCCTCGTTCACGCTGGCCCAGCCCGACACGACGTAGGACTTGGCCGGGTCGATCAGTTCGCCGGTCTTGAGCAGCGTCATCTCGGTGATGCGGCTGCCTTGCGGCTTGTTGATATCGATCCGGTAGCCCATGCCGCCGACGCGAACCATGTCCCCGCCCTGCTGGTAATAGGGGTCCGGGTTGAAGAGGTTGTCGGCGACATCCTCCATGATCAGGTGCAGCATCTCGCCGGTCATCTCGGACCGGTAAGCCGCCGGGTAGCTCATGGCGGTCGCGTTGAAGATATCCTCGCGGCGGATGTCATCGCCCGGCAGCAGCGAGGCGCCCCAACGGAAGCCCGGGCTGAGAGCGATATCGGCTTCACGCTCTTCCAGAAGCGCGTCGCAGATCAGGTCGTCCCAGGTGCCGTTGAAGTTGCCACGGCGATAGAGCAGCGAGTCGGTCTTGCCGATCACTTCCGAAAGTGCGGCGTCGAACGGTGCGCGCTCGGCGTCGATCAGCGAGGCGATCTCGGCATCCGGCGTGATGACGTCCGAGAAGATCGGGATCAGCTTGTGCTTGATCTCTTTCACCTCGCCGTCGCGCACATCCAGGTCGATGCGGCTCACGAACTTGCCGTGGCTGCCGGTGGCGATCAGGTGGGTCTTGCCCACCAGAACCGGCTCGGGCAGCGCGTCATGGGTGTGGCCGGTCAGGATCACGTCGATGCCCGGCACGTCCGCAGCCAGCTTCTTGTCCACGTCGAAGCCGTTGTGCGACAGCAGGACCACGCATTCGGCACCTTTGGCGCGAACCTCGGCCACCATCTCGGCCATGCGGTCCTGACGGATGCCGAACGAGAGGTCCGGGAACATCCAGCCGGGGTTGGCGATCGGCATATAGGGGAAGGCCTGGCCTATGACGGCGATCTGCACGCCGCCGCGCTCGAACATCTTGTAGGGCTCGTAGGCCGGCTCGTCCCAGACGGCGTCGAAGATGTTCGCGCCCAGGAACGGGAAGTTCAGCTCGTTCTCGACGATCTCGGTGACGCGGTCGATGCCCAGGGTGAATTCCCAGTGCGAGGTCATCGCGTCGACCTTCAGCGCGTTCATCACGTTGACCATGTCCTGGCCATCGGTCTTGAGCGCGGTATAGCTGCCCTGCCAGGTGTCGCCGCCATCCAGCAGCAGCGCGTCGGGCCGGTCGGAGCGGATCGCGCTCAGCACGGTGGCCACGCGGTCAAGGCCGCCCATCTTGCCATAGCCCCGCGCCAGCGAGGTGAAATCGCCGTAGCTCAGCGCGTAATGCGAAGCGCTACCGTCCTCGATGCCATACATGCGGCGGAAATCGGCACCGGTCACGTGCGGCGGGTTGCCCTTGGCCGCACCGACGCCCAGGTTGATCTCGGGCTCACGGAACCAGATCGGCTTGAGTTGGGCGTGGATGTCGGTGATGTGCATCAGCGTCACGTTGCCGATGCCGTCGAATTCCAGAAGCTGGTCCTGGCTCAGCGTCTGCTGCGCGGCCAGCCGCGCCCAGTTGCCGAAGCCGGACGCGCCGACGATGGCGGAAGCGGCCATGGAAGCCTGAAGAAAGTCGCGGCGAGAAATCATTGCGATACGTCCGTGTTCCAGATTAACATTCGATTTTTTGCATACGTTAGATGCGAGAAACCCCGCGCAGGAAATTCCCGCGCGGGGCAGAAGATTTAGTTACGAACCGACGGGCCTTCGACCGACAGACCGTTGCCGCGCGAGGCGACGTAGAGCTCAAGCGCCACGAATTCGGCGCTGCCCGGGCTGTAGGTCTCAGCCATGGTGTCGCGCACACATCCCTTGAAGCGAGCATGCACACCGTTCAGCTTGGTGTTCTTCAGGCGATACACCGGGAAGCCGTTGATCTGCCCCTGGGACAGGTGGTCGGCCCGGATCATGTTGCCGTAGTTGTCCTCGTGGCAGTTCGCGCAGGACAGTTCCAGCTGACCGGTCCGGGAGTAGTAGAGCTCTTTGCCCTGCTCCCAGGTCTCGGCGACGGGACCATCGATGGCAACGCTGACAGGCATGCCACGCGAGACCGAGGTGATCAGTGCAACCATGTCCACCATGGAACCGCTGGTATAGCCCCACTTCTCGGCGCCCATGCGATTTTCGCGGCAGTCGTTGACCTGCATCTCAAGGGTGCGCACTTCCTGCGCTTCCTCGTTCCACTTCGGATAGACCGGACGCACGCCAACCATCGACTCCTCGGCATCACCGTGGCACGAGGCACAGCTCTTGCCCTCGCTGCCGTCCACCGCGGCCCACTTCTCCATGGCGTTCTCAACACCGATCATGCCGGGGTTGTCGAAATCGTCCGCCTGCATGACTTGGGTCTCGTCCGAACGGAAACGCCAGCCGGAATAGATCGTGTCGACATACTCCATGTGGGCCGGAGCTTTCGCCTCGGTGACGATGGCGATATCGCCATTGATGACCAGGTTGTCCTCGTCCGCATCGGCAAAGGCAGGAGCAGAAGCCAGAACCGCCCCCCCCAGTGCCAGCATCGCCGTCACACGCTTAACAACAACACTCATATTTTTCCTCCCTGACGACGTGCGATTAAGCGACGGTGATTTCGGCCGAGTCCTCGTAGACGGAGCCGTCATCATCGTACCAGGTGAACTTGAACTCGCCGCTTTCCGGCACGGTCGCCTCGAACTCGAAATACGGGTTCGTGGAAATCGCGGGCTCGAGCGTCACGTCGATGACGTTCTGACCGTTGAAATCGCAGGTGAAGCGATTGATGATCGAACGCGGGATCACGTTGCCATCGCTGTCTTTGCGCTGACCCGATTCCATCTTGTGGCTGATGAGGGTCTTCAGGGTCACCGCTTCGCCTGCAGAGGCGGTCTTCGGGACTTTGACGCGGGGTCTTACACCAGATGCCATAACTCTATCTCCTCTACTCAGCCGCCGCAGCCGCCGATAGTAACTTTCACGGTTTGGCTGGCTTTCACGAAGCTGCCATCCGCCATTTTCGCGATGGCAACCACGTCTTGGGTACCAGCGAGACGAATACGGGTCGAAGCCGACTGCGACGCGGCAAGCGGTCCGAAGTTGAAGGTCGCAACGCCCGGGTTCGGGTTGCCAGCGGCCAGCACCAGTACGGACACCGCGCCCGGCGCGTCGACCGAGATCGGAACAGTGTTGCCGTTCTCAGCAATCTCCGGGGCGGTCAGGGTCAGGCCGCCTTCGGTGGTCGCGGCACCGCCGGTGAACGCGGCGATGTCATCTTCGACGGCCGCAGTCGCACGGAACGGCAGGAAGGCCATGACGCCCGCGCCGAGACCCAGTGCAAGGGCTTCTCTTCTGGAAAGGTTCATATCGTTCTCCTGATAATTCGATCCCTGCCGATCACTCTTGGAGCGTCAGCAGATAAGCGACCACGTCCTCGATCTGCTGCGCAGTGAGCAGCGGCTCGAGAGGGCCTTTCGCGGCCTTGCCGGTGTAGCCGTCACCGGGGCGCGTGAAACCTTCGACCTTGTAGAAGGCCGGCATCATCGTGCCCGGGAACATCATCTTGGCATTGGCCACGATGCCGCGCAGATCCGCTTCGGTCCAACGATCCGCAACCCCGTCAAGCGACGGTCCGATCTCGCCGTGGAAGGCAAGTTCGCTCAGATCGGTCACCTGGTGACAGGCAATGCAGTTGCCCGACCCCTTGTTCATCACCGCGCGCCCCTTTTCGGGATCACCCGGCGTCGTCGTCAGAGGCTCTGCGATAGCGCCGTAATCATCAAACACGACGTCACCCGGGGCAACAGTCCCCGCGCCGGCGAGCCCGGCCGCAACGAAACCTCCTACAAATGTCAGCGCCAGAACTTTCATGTGTCCTCCCATTCTCGCTGTGGCGTATACCGTAGCGCACCGTCTGCATTTTACGCAAGATTAAATTCATATAGCAGAATATTTAATCGGCTGGTAAAAACCTCATTCGTCGCCACTAGCGATCCCCGACTGCCGCTCCTCGACCTTACGAGCATGATATTTCTGAAAATTCTCGTCGGTCTCGTAGCCATGCTCGACGACCCAGGTCAGCAGGTTCAGCGTGGTGCCCTTGCCGAAGGCACCGGGCATAGTGGCCACCGCGGCATCCCCTGCGGAAACGCCATCGGGCACGGATTCGGGGAAGAACATCATGGTCGGGGTGAAGATGATTCCCCACTTCATGATCATGTCCCGCTCGCTCAGTGCCTCTCCATCGAAGTCGGTCATCTCTACATCGCCGAACATGTTGACCTGAACGACGAAGTAGTTCTCGCGGATGTAGGCGTCGATCTCGGGGGTCGGGAAAACTTCCTCGTGCATCTTGCGGCAGTAGATGCAGCCGCGCTGCTCGACCAGCAGCAGCAGACGCTTGCCCTCGGCATTGGCATCGGCAAGGTCCTCGCGCAAATCCATGAAGGTGGTGCGCATCCAGTCGGTCTTGTGCAGACCGTCATCACCCATCTGAACGGCCTGGGCCGGAAGCGCCAGAACCAGAGCCGCCAAAGCGGCAAGAATCAATCTTGGCATCGGAACCTCCTCCTATGATCCGATCGTGGTGAACACCGGGAACATCTCGATCATCCAGTTCGCGATCGCGTTGACCGACCCGCTGAAGATAAGCCAGGCGAACAGGATGAGCAGCGCTCCCATGACTTTCTCGACCTTCCCAAGGTGCCGCCTGAATCGTGCGGCGAACTTCAGGAACGGGCGGATAAATAGCGCGGCGATGACGAAGGGTGAGGTCATTCCCACCCCGAAGACCAACAGCAGCAAGAGCCCGCGAAACGCGGTTTCCTCGACGCTTGCCGTGAAGACGACTGCCGTCAACACGCCGCCAACGCAGGGCGTCCAGCCCGCGGCAAAGGCCAGCCCCACCAGGTAGGAACTCAGCGGCGCCATATTGCGCGTGTCCCCGGCCTCAATATGGAATTGCCGGTCCAGGATCGGGATCCGGATCACCCCGAGGAAATGCAGCCCCATGACGAAGACGATCCCAGCCGCCACGAAGCGGAACTCGTCCTGGTAGGAACGAAACACCTGGCTGGCCGAGAACGCCGCCGCCCCCAGCAGGACGAACACGGTGATGATTCCCAGCGAGAACATGACCGACGAGACCAATGCGCGTGCGCGCACCCCGGGCGGCAGGTCGCCCTCCCCCGAGATCTCGCGCATCCCGACCCCGGCCATGTAGGACAGGTAGAAGGGCACGATCGGCAGGATGCAGGGGGAAAAGAACACCACCAGCCCGCCAAGAAACGCGCCCAAGAGCGACACATCGAACACGTCGCGCCCCCCGACTTGATAAATAGTTACATTCTAATTACTCTATGCATCAAAGGGAGTTCAGGTCCAGATGATTTCTTCGCTGCGCAAGATGGCTCTGACGGTGGGCCTGGCATTCGCTTCGCTAGGGGCGCATGGCGCCACTGCGGCGGAACTCGTCATGGTCGAGGAACACGGCTGCGCCTGGTGCGCCAAGTGGAACCGCGAGATCGCCCCGATCTATCCGAGAACAGAGGAAGGCCGGGCCGCGCCGCTGACGCGCATGGACATTTCCGAGGCGCGCAGCGCTGACACCTTCGCGCGGCCAGTGGTCTTCACGCCGACATTCGTCCTTGTCCACGAGGGGCAGGAACTGGGCCGAATCGAAGGCTACCCGGGTGAGGATTTCTTCTGGGGTCTTCTGACCCGCCTGATCGAGGCGGAGCTGCCGCCCGACGCCACAAATCAAGATCTCGTCAATTGAACCGGGCCACGCAAACCTGTGACAATTTCGCCGGTTTTCGCGCTGCCCCCTTCCATGCTCAGGTAAGGAATACCTTACCCCGACCAGAGTCGCAGCTCTGGACGGCAATTCTTGTTATTTTCTCGTTTTCGCGTATCCTGATAAGTGTATGTATGAGTTGCGCGCGGGCCGAAGTGATGGCCCCGGGGGATGGTTTCACCAGATCAATAGTAACAAAAGATTGCAGGCTCTCGTGGACGATCAAACGCAATTCTCAAATTTTCCGAAGTTTTCCAAGGACTTGCCCGAAGAAGACATGGAAATGATGATGCAGAACGCCTGTGACGCCTCGGCGTTTCTCAAGGCCCTCAGTCACGAGGGTCGGCTGATGATCCTCTGCCACCTTGTCTCGGGCGAAAAGTCGGTCACCGAACTGGAAGAGCTTCTTTCGGCTCGGCAGGCGGCCGTGTCGCAGCAATTGGCGCGCCTCAGGCTCGAAGGTCTTGTCACCCCGCGCCGCGACGGCAAGACGATCTACTACTCCCTTGCAGACGAACGCCCCGAAAAAGTTCTGGGAGTCGTCTACGAACTCTTCTGTAAACCGGTCCAAGACGCTAAGAACAACGGGTAGTACCCCCACTCTCCAAGCGTGGAGCCTTCGGGAATGTTGAGTGTCTTGAGTGAACCAGCGCTTGCGGCGCTGGTAGGATTGTTTGGCGGAAGCCTTCTGGGCCTGGCTGCGCGTTTCGGCCGGTTCTGTACGCTCGGCGCGATCGAAGACGCGCTTTATCAGGGCAGCACCGTGCGCCTGCGCATGTGGGGCGTCGCCATCGGGGTCGCCGTGATCGGCTCCTTCCTTCTTTCCAGTCGCGATTTGATCAATGCCGGAGCCAGCATGTACCTGGCCCTAGCCTGGCATCCGCTGGCCAGCATCCTTGGCGGCCTCGTCTTCGGCTATGGCATGGCGCTGGCTGGCAACTGCGGTTTCGGCGCGCTGGCACGGCTTGGTGGCGGCGATCTGCGGTCCTTCGTGATCGTACTGGTGATGGGCATCACCGCCTATATCACGGTCTCCGGCCCGCTTGCGGCTTGGCGCGTGGCGATCTGGCCCGCCGATCCGGGCGAGGTCCGCAATACTGGTATCGCGCACCTTATTTCCCATGGCACGGGCCTTTCGGTCACGCTGATCGGGGTTGTGCTTGGCATCGCGATCCTGCTCGGCGCCCTCGCCTCGCGCGAGTTCCTCAAGTCGCCCAAGACAGTCTTCTGGTCGGTCGTGGTGGGCCTTGCCATCGTGTCGGGCTGGTTGGGAACCACCTGGCTCGAGTATGAAAGCTTCGGAGAAATCCCGGTTTCCTCGCATACCTTCTCCTCGCCGCTGGGCGAGACGATCCTTTACCTGATGACCTCGTCGGGCGGCGGCCTGTCCTTCGGCGTCGGCTCGGTTGCGGGCGTTCTGCTGGGGGCTTTCGTCGGCTCGCTCATCAAGGGCCATTTCCGCTGGGAAGCCTGCGAGGACCCGCGCGAACTGCGCCGCCAGATCATCGGCGCCGCGCTGATGGGCGTGGGTGCCGTTGTCGCCATGGGCTGCACCGTCGGTCAGGGGCTTTCCGCCTTCTCGCTCCTGGCGATCAGCGCCCCTGTCACAATGGCGGCCGTCTTCGCAGGCGCGGCCTTCGGGCTCAGGCAGTTGATCGAGGGCTTCGCCATCGCGGAGTGAGCATTGCGATCCACCCGGACGACCGTGGCGCGACCTGCCGAAGCGAACGCGATCGATTGCTTGATCCAGACACGCCTTGATCCGGCCAAGTGTCAGATCAAGGCAACTATGGGTAATTGGTGACCGAAACGACTTGCCCCGCTCGATCTTCCTAAGATAGCGGAGAACATGAAAAAGACCCTCGCGCATCTTGTCGGAAGTATTGTCCGAAAATTTTCGCGTCCAAAAACTAGGGACCTCCCATGTCGGTCAGGCATCTTCGAATCTTCATTGAACTCGTCTTCTACTGTTTCTGCCTGCCCTTCAGTGTCGTGTGGGGGTTGCCTATCTGGGGCGCGCTGGATTTCGGCAGCTTTTACGCCTCGGGAGCCGCGGCCGCCGAAGGGCTGAACCCCTACGGCGTATATGACCTGACGTTTCGCGTGCGAACCGAATGGTTTACAGGCGTCAACAACAACCTAAATCCGCCAACGGCACTCCCGCTTTTCGAGTTGCTTTCAACTTTCCCCATTGCCACAGCATTCATGATTTGGTGGTGGATCTCTTTGTCTTTTGCAATCGCACTGATCATCCTGCTTTGTCGGCAATATTCGGATCGTATCGAGAGCACGATGGTTCTGTGGCTCGTCGCACTTGCCGCCCTTTGGGACACACTTCACCTCGGGCAGATCTACATGCCATTGGCCTTGGCATCTGCGACGGCTTGGGTTTTGATCCGTCGAAATCAGAACTTGGTTGTTGCCGGGATTTTGATCGGGTTTATCGCGGCCATCAAACCCAATTTCCTTGTATGGCCGGTGCTATTGTTTTGCGCCGGACACTATCGGATTGCTCTGTCAAGTCTGGCAACCACGTTTCTGTTGGTTCTGGTTTCAATCTCTGTTTACGGCGTCGAAACCTATGTTCAATGGTTCGAGTTGCTCGCAAGTGAAGAGTCTCGAGCCGCGTTTCCCACAAATGGTTCCCTCGGCGGGTTTCTCGTCCGTCTCGGCATCCCTGAGGCCGGTACCCCGCTTAGCGCATTTCTCTTGGTTCTGACCGCATACATCGCGTTCGTGAAACGCCCATCCAAGCTCAAGATTTCAGCCTACGCCCTGATCATGTCGCTGCTCGCGTCACCGATCGCCTGGGGACAGTATGCGCTCTTCCTCGCGCCGATCATGGTTCATGCATGGCAGCGACGTGAGATCTACGGATTGATCGCTGGGCTCGGAATGGTCATCCCGCTCGAAGTTTTCGTATGGACCTCACCCGACCACACGATTTCGATGTTGACCCTTGGTTCGTCCTATTTCTGGATATTCCTGTCCTTGCTGATGCTTGTTTACCGTACAAATGACCTCTGGGGTGAAGCTTCGGGGACGCCAAAGACGGATAAGGCTGTCGCGGGAGGCTAGAGGCTCTGGGCTAGGTGCCACGATCAAGAGCGATTTCGCTCGCTTGCCCTGTTGATGGATCAACTTATGTCGCGGAACGAAGCCCGACGGCGGGCCAGTGAGCACATGGCCGCCAAAATAGGAGATACAAAATGAAACCCGGCCCGGACAGCAGCCTGACCGATATCCAGAGCTTCGTCCCGGATCCCGAGAACTCCGCCCGATTCCGCTCCGCGCTTGGAACCTTCGCCACCGGCGTCACTGTCGTCACCGCGCGGTCGCTCACCGACGAACCCATTGGAATAACAGCGAATAGTTTCGCCAGCGTTTCGCTGGACCCGCCGCTGGTCATGTGGTGCCCGGCCCGCGCCTCACGCCGGTTCGAGCATTTCGCCCAGGCCCGCCATTTCGCGATCCATGTCATGGGCGCAGGTCACAAGGATCAGGCGCTTGGCTTCGTCCGTGATGGACGCGCCTTCGGCAATCATACCGAGAACGCCAATGGCGTGCCGCTTCTCGACCAGTTCCTGGCGCGGTTCGAATGCGAGACCTACGCCATCCACGAAGGCGGCGATCACGTCATCGCCGTCGGCCGGGTCGCGCGTGTCAGCCTGCGAGATGGGGATCCGCTGCTCTTCTCCGCCGGGGATTTCGGAAGGTTTACCAGCGGGTTCTGACCCCCACCATCAGCCCGTACGGATCAGCACTTGCAGGTCCGCGACATTGGTCCCGGTCGCCCCGGTCATCAGCAGCGCGCCTGCCGCGTTAAGCGCGTGGTAGCTGTCGTTCCGGGCCAGAGCCGCCTGTGGGTCCACCCCTTCCGCGCGCATCCGGGCCAGTGTGTCGGGCCCCACCAGACCACCCGCCGCATCCGTGGGGCCGTCGCGCCCATCGGTGCCGCCGGACAGGAACGCCCAGTCGCCGGACCAACCGCGTGCTTCGGCCTCCAGCGCCACGCGCATCGCGAGTTCCTGGTTGCGCCCGCCAAGACCGTCGCCCTTGATCCGAACCGTGGTCTCGCCACCGAAAAGCCAGCAGCCACCGCCTGTTGCCACATCGGCCACGAGCCGCGCCGCGTCCTCCACGTCCCCCTCCAGCGGTTCTGGCGCCACCAGCGCCCCGTCCGCCTCCCGTGCCATGGCCGCGACGCTGATCCCGTTGCTTCCGATCAGACGGTTGTCGGCCGTTGGCAGGTCCGCTTGAATGTCATCTTCGTGCTCCAGATTACGCCGCACCGCCTCGGGCAGGTCGTCCCAGATCCCGCGTGCCTCGCAAAGCGCCACCGCCTCGGCCCGCGTCCCGATGGGTGAAACAGTCGGGCCGCTGGCGATCACGCGAAGATCGTCGCCCACCACGTCTGACAGGATCAGCGAGGTCACCTGTGCCGGGGACGCGACCCGCAAGACCCCCCCGCCCTTCAGTCGCGAAAGCTGCTGCCGGACAAGGTTCATCTCGGTGATATCCGCGCCCGAGGCCAGCAGCAGGCTGTTCACCCTCGCCTTGTCGGCCAGCGTCAGCCCCTCGGCCGGGGCGGGCAGAAGCGCCGATCCACCGCCCGAGATCAGCGCCAGAACCGCGTCCTCTGACCCCAGTTCCGACAGGGCCGCGATCACCGCCTTGGCCGCCGCCTCGCCCCCTTCGTCAGGCACTGGATGACCCGCCGCGAAAACCTCGGCGCCGGGCACCTCGCGCGTATTCTCGTAATTGGTGACGATGAGCACCCGGTCGATATCCGGCAATACGACTTGCGCCGCCTCGGCCATGCCGATCGCGGCCTTGCCCACGGCGATCACCACGCGCCGCCCCGTCACCGGCGCCAAGGGACGCTCTTCCAGCGCGCGGCGCACCGCCTGAACCGGGTCCGCCGCCGCCACCCCCGCCGCGAAGATCCGCCGGGCCGTCTCGGTCAATGTCTCTGTCATGAGGTCAGTGCTACGCCGTGCCCGCCTGCCGGTCGAGGGCGAATTTCCGTCGCGGCTGTTCTTTTCCGGCAGACCCTCTAAGTAGAAGTGGCCATGACAGACACACCGCTTCTTTCCGTCACCGATCTTGTGAAGACCTACCCCGGCGAGGGCGGGCCGATCCGCATTCTCGACGGGCTTTCCATGCGGCTCGAGGCCGGGGAGACGCTGGCGCTGACCGGGGAATCGGGCAGCGGCAAGAGCACGCTTCTGCATATCGTCGGCGGGCTCGATGCACCCGACAGCGGGCAGGTCCGGCTGGACGGCGCCGATATCGGGGCCTTTGACGATGCAGGCCGCGCCGCGCTGAGGCGCGAACGGATCGGGGTCGTCTTCCAGCAGTTCAACCTGATCCCCTCGCTGACGGTCGAGGCGAACATCGCCTTCCAGGCGCGGCTGGCAGGTCGGCACGATCCGGATTGGTGCGACACGCTTGCGCGGCGATTGGGTCTGCTGGAACAGTTGCGAAAATACCCCGAGGAGCTTTCCGGTGGGCAGCAGCAACGCGTCGCCGTGGCCCGCGCCCTGGCAGTGCGGCCGCGCCTCGTGTTGGCGGATGAGCCGACCGGGAACCTGGACGAAGCGACCGGCGACGCCGTTCTCGACATGATGCTGGGGCTGGTGGCCGAAACCGACGCCGCTCTTCTGATGGTCACCCATTCCGAAAGGCTGGCCGGCAGACTGCAACGCCGGTTGCACCTTGCTGCGGGCAAGGTTTCCCCATGACGCGGGCGGCGCTTGGCGCGTTGCTGTCCCATTGGCGGCGCAAGCCCTTCCAGCTTGTAACGCTGCTGGTCGGGCTGGCGCTGGCCACGGCGCTCTGGTCCGGGGTGCAGGCGATCAATGCCGAGGCGCGGGCAAGCTATGACCGCGCCGCCGCCGCTTTGGGCGAGACGCGCTTTGCCCGGATCGCGCGCGCCGATGGCGGGATGATCGCGCAGGAGACCTATGTGGCGCTGCGCCGGGCGGGCTGGCTCGTGAGCCCAATCCTCGAAGATCGCGCCGAGATTGGCGGTGCGTCCTTGCGATTGGTTGGCTTCGATCCGCTGACGGCCCCGCCAAGTTTCCTGCCCGGGTCCGGACCGGGCGGTGCGGGCGGCCTGGCGGGTTTCATCACCCCGCCGGGGCAGGTCATCGTCGCCAGCGGAACCGCCGAGGACCTTTCGCCCGAAGGCGGCCCCGAGATCGTGACCGTCGAGGGCCTCGCCCCAGGCATCGGCTTCACCGATATCGGCATCGCCCAGCGCCTGTTGCAGCGGCCCGGGCAGATCTCGCACCTGATCCTGTTGCCGGGGCAACCGATGGGCCGCCCAGATTTGCAGGACATCGCCCCGGGCCTTGAGATCCGCCCCCCCGCGCAATCGAGCGATATCGCGCGGCTCACGGACAGTTTTCACCTGAACCTGACGGCCTTCGGACTGCTGTCCTTCGCGGTCGGGCTTTTCATCGTTCATGGCGCGGTCGGGCTGGCCTTCGAGCAGCGGCGCCCCGTGTTCCGGACCCTGCGGGCGTTGGGGCTTCCGCTTCGGCGGTTGCTGGTGTTGCTGGTGGCGGAGTTGCTGATTTTCGCGCTGATCGCCGGGGCAATCGGCGTCTCGCTGGGCTACGTCATCGCGGCGGCGCTTCTGCCGGACGTGGCCGCCACATTGCGCGGACTTTACGGGGCAAGCGTCGAAGGCACGCTGTCTCTCAGGCCCTCGTGGTGGATCGCGGGGCTGGGCATCTCGGTCATCGGCACCGGCGCAGCGGCGGCGCAGAGCCTGTGGAAAGTCGCGCGCATGCCGTTGCTTGCACCTGCCAGGGCGCGGGCCTGGGCGCTGCAATCGGAACGCGCGCTTTGGGCGCAGGGGGGCGCGGTCGTGGCCTGCCTTGCCGTTGCGGCGGGTGCGGCGGCCATCGGCGGGTTGGTGGCGAGTTTCACGCTGCTGGGTGCCCTCCTGATCGCGGCCGCGCTGTCGCTGCCGATCCTCCTGCACCTGTTGCTTGGGCTCGCGGCACGGCTGGCCCGGGCGCCGGTGACGGAATGGTTCTGGGCCGACACGCGCCAGCAGCTTCCGGGCCTGTCGCTGGCGCTTATGGCGCTGTTGCTGGCACTTTCCGCCAATATCGGCGTGGGCACGATGGTGGGCAGCTTCCGGCTGACCTTCACGGGCTGGCTGGATCAACGGCTGGTCTCGGACCTCTACATCACGGCGCGGGACGAGGCCGAGGGGCAGAGGCTGGAGGCCTACCTTGCCGACAAGACCGACGCCATCTTGCCGATCTGGAGCATCAAAGCACGGGTCGCCGGCTGGCCCGCCGAGATCTATGGCGTCGCCGACAACCCGATCTACCCGCGCAACTGGCCGCTGCTGGAGGCCGCACCGGATGTCTGGGAGCAGGTCCACGCGGGCACCGGCGCCCTGATCAACGAACAGCTCATGCGGCGGGAGGGGCTTGCGCCCGGCGACCGCATCACACTACCGGGGCCCTGGAGCGTTCCGGTGGCGGGGATCTATTCGGACTACGGCAATTCCGACGCCCAGATCGTGATCGCGCTGGACCAGTTGACCAGCCGTTACCCCGAAGCGGAGCGGCTGGACTATGGCCTGCTGACCGATGATCCGGCAGGGCTGGCCCGCTCCCTGCGCGATGACTTCGGGCTGCCGGCCGAGAACATGGTCGACCAGGCCTCGCTCAAGGCGTTTTCGCTGAGTGTCTTCGAGAGGACCTTCGCGGTGACCGGCGCGCTGAACGTGCTGACGCTGGCCATCGCGGGTTTCGCGATCCTCACCAGCCTGCTGACGCTCGCCACCATGCGCCAGCCGCAGCTTGCGCCGGTCTGGGCGCTTGGCCTTACACGCGCGCAACTGGCCCGGATCGAGCTTGGCCGGGCGCTGATGCTGGCGGCGCTAACCTTCGTGCTGGCGCTACCCGTGGGCATCCTGCTGGCCTGGGTCTTGCTCAACTTCATCAACGTGGACGCCTTCGGTTGGCGGCTGCCCATGTGGCTTTTCCCGCGCGACTGGCTTTGGCTTGGCCTCCTGTCGTTGCTCGCGGCGGGGCTGGCGGCGCTCTGGCCCGCGCGGCGGCTGGCGCGGACCCCGCCTGCCGATCTGCTGAGGATCTTCGCCAATGAACGCTAGGCTTCTTGTCGCCCTGATCTGGTTCCCTTGCGCCGCGCTCGCGCAGGGGTTCGCGGGCCTTGGTAGCGACGCGGAGGGATTTGCCCTGCCCAAGCCGGACAAGGGCTTCGACTTCCCCGCGGATCACGGGGCGCATCCCGACTACCGGATCGAGTGGTGGTACTTGACCGCGAACCTGACCGGCGCAGACGGGCGCGACTATGGCATCCAGTGGACCCTGTTTCGCTCGGCCCTGCGACCCGGCGACCCCGGCATCAAGGACTGGTCCTCGCCACAGATTTGGATGGGCAATGCCGGGCTGACCTCGCCGGGCCGCCATTTCTCGGCCCAGCGCTTCGCCCGGGGCGGGATCGGGCAGGCGGCGGTCACCGTCGCCCCCTTCGGCGCCCATATCGACGATTGGCACATGACCGCGAACGGTCCAGGGATCGACTCCTTGGAGGTCGCGGCAAGCAGCGAGGATTTTGCCTATCGCCTCCAGCTTTCCGCCGATGGCCCCCTCGTCCCGCAGGGGCAGGATGGCTACTCGGTCAAATCCGCGGACGGGACGGCCAGCTACTACTACTCGCAGCCGTTCTACCTGGTCGGCGGCACTCTCACCCTGCCGGATGGCGACGTTCAGGTCACCGGACAGGCCTGGCTCGACCGGGAATGGTCCTCGCAACCGCTCTCGGACGATCAGACCGGGTGGGACTGGTTCTCGCTGCATCTGGAGGGCGGGCAGAAACTCATGGGCTTCCGGCTGCGGCAGACGGACGGGACGCATTACACCTCGGCCACGTGGATAGAACCCGACGGCAGCCCGACGCCCTATGGCGACGGGCACCTGAGCGCGACGCCCCTTGCAACAGCAAGCGTCGCCGGGCGCGAGGTTCCTGTCAGGTGGCGGCTGGAACTGCCCGAACGTGGCCTCGATGTGGAGGTCTCCGCCCTGAACGACGGCGCCTGGATGGATACCGTCTTCCCTTATTGGGAAGGCCCGATCATGATCACCGGCACCCATTCCGGGCGCGGTTACCTGGAGATGACCGGCTATGAGTGACGTATTCGCTTCCTTGGTCGCGACACTGGACGCGGCGTGGATTTGTCTTGAAGAGGCGGTGGACGATCCGGGCAGCCCGGCACGCACGCCGACGCTTGCCACGGTGGGGCGGAATGGTGCGCCCGAAGCGCGCAAGGTGGTGCTGCGCGCAACCGACCGCGTCGACGCGATGCTGACCGTCCACACCGACTTGCGCTCTGCGAAGGCGTCGGAACTGGTGGCAGAGCCCCGCGCGACGCTTCTGTTCTGGGATCACACCCGCGCGTTGCAGATCAGGGTCCGGGCCGTGGCCGAAGTGCGTTCAGGGGCGGACGCGTCCAAAGATTGGGCTGCCCTTCCGCCAAAAGCGCGCGAAAACTACGGTGTCGCACCGCGGCCGGGCCACGAGATCAACCACGCGGACGACTATGCCCTTCAACCGGAGCCAAAGAATTTCGCAGTGCTCGACTTCCGGATGGACGAGATCGAGACCCTGCATCTTGGTGAAAGACATCGCCGCGCAAGGTTCCTGCGTCACGATGGCTTCACGGGGCTGTGGCTTGCCCCGTAACCTGCGCCTGCCTAAGAAGCGCGAACCCGCCTGAACACTCGGGCCGGGACGCGGATGGAGAAACGGATGCAGAGCCCCCTGCCCCTTGCCCGGGAACTCGTGCTGATCGGCGGCGGTCACGCCCATGCGCTGGTGCTGCGCAAATGGGGGATGAACCCGCTGCCGGGGGCGCGGCTGACCGTGGTAAACCCCGGCCCGACGGCGCCCTATACCGGGATGCTTCCGGGGCATGTGGCGGGGCATTACACGCGCGAAGAGCTGGATATCGATCTGGTGCGCCTGGCGCGGTTCGCGGGCGCGCGTCTGATCCTTGGCCGTGCGACAGGGATCGATCACGCGGCGAAACGTATTCATATCGAGGGACATGCGCCGATTGCCTATGACGTGACCTCGGTCGACGTCGGCATCACCTCGGACCTGCCGAACATCCCGGGCTTTGCCGAGCACGCGCATCCCGCCAAGCCACTGGACCGGTTCGCCCATGCCTGGCGCGCGCATCTGGACCGGGTGGCGCAGGGCGCGACGCGCGAGGTGGTGGTGATCGGCGGCGGCGTGGCCGGGGCGGAACTGGCCATGGCGATGGCGCATCAACTGGGCTCGGACGCCGTGACGGTGATCGAGAGCGGGGCCGAGACGCTCTCGGAACTCACGCCCCGCGCCCGCCGGGCGATCCTTGACGAGGCTCGGAAACTTGGGATTTCGGCCCGCACCGGGGTGGAGGTCACCGAGGTCGGACCCGATTTCGTCATGCTTTCCAACGGCGAACGGATGCCCGCGGCCTTCACCGTGGGCGCGGCACGGGCGCGGCCTCAGGACTGGCTGGCTGACACCGGGCTGGAGCTGCACGAGGGCTACATCGCCGTGGGCGAGACGCTGCAATCCTTGACTGACCCCGCCATTTTCGCGGCGGGCGACTGTGCGCATCTGAGCCACGCGCCACGCCCAAAGGCCGGAGTCTTCGCGGTCCGCGAAGCGCCGGTGCTGCATGACAACCTGCGCGCCGCCCTGACAGGCCGGGCCATGCGCAGGTTCCGGCCCCAGCGCGATTACCTGAAACTCGTCTCCTTGGGCGGGAAATCGGCGCTGGCCCACAAATTCGGGCTTTCGGTCAAGCGGCCTGCTTTGTGGCGCTGGAAGGATCATATCGACCGGAAATTCATGGAGAAGTTCCGGGACCTGCCGCAGATGGCCCGTGCTCCCCTGCCTGCCGAACGCGCCCTTGATCCCGAGGCCGTGGCGCAGGCGGACCAACCGCTGTGCGGTGGGTGTGGGTCCAAGGTCGGCAGCGGCGCGCTTTCCGGTGTGCTGGAAACCCTGCCCTCGGGCGGGCGCGCCGATGTGCTGACCCGCGCAGGGGATGATGCGGCGGTGCTGAAGCTGGGCGAGGCACGGCAGGTGCTGACCACCGATCACCTGCGCGCCTTTACCGAGGACCCCTGGCTTCTGGCCCGGATCACCGCGATCCATGCTCTTGGGGACATCTGGGCGATGGGCGCGACACCGCAGGCGGCGCTGGCCAGCATCGTCCTGCCCCGGATGCGCCCGGCGATGCAGGAGGCCTGGCTGGCCGAGATCATGGAAGCCGCCAACGCCGTCTTCGCCGCGGAAGGCGCCGAAATCGTCGGCGGGCACACCACCATGGGGGCGGAACTGACCATCGGCTTCACCCTCACCGGTCTTTGCGAGAGACAGCCGATCCGAGTGGATGGCGCGCGACCGGGTGACGCGCTGATCCTGACGAAGCCGATCGGCACCGGCACGATCCTTGCCGCCGAGATGGCGCAGGCGGCGCGTGGTCAGTGGGTGGCCGATGCGCTGGCCGCGATGTCTGTCCCGCAGGGCGACGCGGCCCGTGTGTTGGCGGGGGCACATGCGATGACCGATGTCACGGGCTTCGGCCTTGCCGGGCACCTGATGACCATGCTTGAGGCCAGCGGCGCGGGCGCGCGGCTGCAGCTTTCGGACATCCCGCTCTACGACGGGGCCGAGGTACTGTCGGCACGGGGCATTCGTTCCACCATCTGGGGTGAGAACCACAAGGTCGCGGCGCAGATGGTCCTGCCCGAGACCCCGGCGGCGGATCTGCTGTTCGATCCGCAGACCGCGGGCGGGTTGCTTGCAGCGGTTCCGGCGGGGGACGCAGACGAATTGGTCAAGAAACTGCGCGAAACGGGCCTGAGCCGAGTCGCGAAAATCGGCGAAATCGTCGAAGGCCCATCCGTGATCGAGGTGATCTGACCCGGACTATTCCGCCGCGGCGGGCGTCCATTTCCGCGCGATGAGATCGGCGATCCGGTCGGCTATGCTGCCAAGCGCGCCCTCGCCAAGGGTTTCGGCCTCGACCCGGCCAAGCCAGCTCGCCTCCTGCCTCTCGCGCCATTTTGCATAGCGCGGATCGTAGTGATCGGACATCAATTCCCCGGCCAGTTCGACATGGGCCGCGCGCGAGGCCATCTCTTGCCAGCGTGCAACCTTTTCGCGCCCCTGGAACGGCACAAGAAGGGCGATGGTCTGCTGCAATGCCTCGGGATCGGCGGTCAGGTCCGCATAGGCCCGCGTCAGGTATTCCGCCCGCGCCTGCAACGGGGCCGCAACTTCGATGCGTGGAGCGGCACACATCGCGGCCCAAAGCGAAGGCGGCACCAGAAGATCGCCGACCTTGCTCGATTCGGCCTCGACCACGACGGGCCGGGACGGATCGAGCCGCATGATTTCCTGCGCGAGGGCGCTCTCAAATGCCTTTTGCGCGGGTTGCGGGTGCGCCACCGGTCCGAAGACGGACCCGCGATGGGCGGCCAGACCTTCCAAGTCGAGGATCTGCACCCCGCGCGCGGCCAGCAGGTGCAGAAGTTCCGTCTTGGCCGTGCCGGTGTTGCCGTCAAGCAGGATCAGCCGGTGCGGCAGGGGCGTATCGTGCAGCACACCTGCCACCAGTCGGCGATAGCTGCGGTAACCGCCTTCAAGCACTTCGACCCGCCAGCCGATCTGTCCGAGGATCGTGGCGAAAGAATTGGACCGTTGCCCGCCGCGCCAGCAATACACCAAGGGCCGCCAACCTCCGGGCTTGTCGAACAAGGCCTCTTCGATGTGCCGCGCGGCGTTGCGCGCCACAAGTGCGGCGCCGATCTTGCGGGCGTCGAACGGGCTGACCTGCTTGTAGATCGTGCCGACGCGGGCGCGTTCCTCGTCATCCAGTACCGGCAGGTTGATGGCGCCAGGGACGTGGTCTTCGGCGAATTCGGATGGGGCGCGCACGTCGATGATCGTGTCGAACGGCGCGTCGCCAAGCCGTGCCAGATTTGCAAGTTGAAAGGCCATGCGCCTCTTTATCGTCAAGGCCTGCGGATGGAAATGCGAGATTGGCGTTCCCCCGGTGGAAGCGTCTGCCCGGGGGTGCGCCATTTTTTCCCAGTCCAAAGAGGTATCTGAGATTGCCCCTGCCCGGTCATGGCTCTAAAACGGGTGCAATTCTGTGGGCTGGGCAAAGACTCGGCCTGCATAGTGTCAACGGGAACCAGGAGGGACCGAATGGCGGACGCAGCCATCCACGGCCACGAACACGAGGACAACCGGGGGTTCTTTACCCGCTGGTTCATGTCCACAAACCACAAGGACATCGGGATCCTTTATCTCTTCACCGCAGCGGTGGTGGGCTTCATCTCTGTTGCCTTCACCGTCTACATGCGGATGGAGCTTGCGGAACCCGGCGTTCAGTACATGTGCCTCGAAGGCGCGCGCTTCACTGCCGCTGCTCCGGGCGAATGTAGCCCGAACGGTCATATCTGGAACGTGCTGGTAACGGCCCACGGCATCCTGATGATGTTCTTCGTGGTCATTCCGGCGCTGTTCGGCGGTTTCGGCAACTACTTCATGCCGCTGCAGATCGGCGCGCCGGACATGGCGTTCCCGCGGATGAACAACCTCAGCTACTGGATGTTCGTCGCCGGTACGTCGCTGGCGGTGGCCTCGGTGCTGGCACCGGGCGGCAACGGTCAGGCCGGTTCGGGCGTGGGCTGGGTTCTCTACCCGCCGCTGTCGACCCGTGAGGGCGGTTTCTCGATGGACCTGGCGATCTTCGCCGTGCACCTGTCGGGCGCCTCGTCGATCCTGGGTGCGATCAACATGATCACCACCTTCCTGAACATGCGTGCCCCGGGCATGACCCTCTTCAAGGTTCCGCTGTTCTCGTGGTCGATCTTCGTCACCTCGTGGCTGATCCTGCTGTCGCTGCCGGTTCTGGCGGGCGCGATCACCATGCTGCTGACCGACCGTAACTTCGGCACGACCTTCTTCGATCCGGCCGGTGGCGGTGACCCGGTGCTTTACCAGCACATCCTGTGGTTCTTCGGCCATCCGGAAGTGTACATCGTGATCCTGCCCGGCTTCGGCATCATCAGCCACGTCATCGCGACCTTCTCGCGCAAGCCGGTCTTCGGTTACCTGCCGATGGTCTGGGCGCTGATCGCCATTGGCGTGCTGGGCTTCGTCGTCTGGGCGCACCACATGTACACCGTCGGCATGAGCCTGACCCAGCAGTCCTACTTCATGCTGGCGACCATGGTCATCGCGGTGCCCACGGGGGTCAAGATCTTCTCGTGGATCGCGACGATGTGGGGCGGCTCGATCGAGTTCAAGACGCCGATGCTCTGGGTGTTCGGCTTCCTGTTCCTGTTCACCCTGGGTGGTGTTACGGGCATCGTGCTGAGCCAGGCCGGTCTCGACCGTGCCTACCATGACACCTACTACGTCGTGGCGCACTTCCACTACGTGATGTCGCTGGGTGCGGTCTATGCGATCTTCGCCGGTGTCTACTTCTACATCGGCAAGATGTCGGGACGTCAGTATCCGGAGATTGCGGGCAAGATCCACTTCTGGCTGTTCTTCATCGGCTCGAACATCACGTTCTTCCCGCAGCACTTCCTTGGCCGCCAGGGCATGCCGCGCCGCTATATCGATTATCCGGAGGCTTTCGCCTACTGGAACAAGATTTCGAGCATCGGCGCGTACATCTCCTTCGTCTCGTTCCTGCTGTTCATCGGCATCGTGTTCTACACGCTCTTCCGCGGTAAGCGCGTGACCGAGAACAACTACTGGAACGAGTATGCCGATACGCTCGAGTGGACGCTGCCGTCGCCGCCGCCCGAGCACACCTTCGAAACCCTTCCGAAGCAGTCGGATTGGGACAAGGGCCACGCCCACTAAGGTGGATCGGACATGCCGGTCAAATGGCATAAGACACTGGACGGGGCCCCGGAAATTTCCGGGGCCTCTTCCGTTGCGGGGGCAGAGCCGCTGGCCTCGCTCACGCTCTGGCCGCACCGATCGCTGCCGCGCACAGGCTTCGCGGGTTTCATCGGCGTAACCTTCCTGCTTCTGCTGATCCCGCTTTTCGCCGTGCTCGGCACGCTGGTGCTCTGGGCGTTGCTGCCCTTCATGATGGGCACGCTGGCGCTTCTGTGGTTCTTCCTGGAACGCAGCTACAAATCCGCAGAGCTACGAGAGGACCTGTCGATCTGGCATGATCGCATGGAGCTGATCCGCAGCGAACCCGGCAAGGAGCAGAAGTTTTGGCAGGCCAATCCCTATTGGGTCAGCCTGCACATCCACGACAAAGGCGGCCCGGTGGAGCACTACCTGACGCTGAAGGGCGGAGATCGGGAGGTCGAGCTTGGCGCCTTCCTCAGCCCCGAGGAACGCCTGGCCCTGCGGGACGAGTTGGACCTCTGCCTGCGCCGGGTCAACCGGGGCTAGGCCGCCCAGGCCGCGCGGTCGCGGTACCAACCACGGTCGCTCAGATCCGGGCGGCGCGGTGCGCCGAAGATCGGTACGAAGATCCGCTCCATGAACCGCCAGAACCCGATCCGATCCAGCACCGGGTTCACCCAGGGCGTCACCACGCAGTAATGGGTGCTATGGTCGCCACGGTGATGTTTCCAGTGATGCTTGCCGTCCTGCAGGATCCTCATCCGCTGCAAATAAAGCACGGGCGCAGGCAGCGCCTTGCGCGGCGTGTGCGACCAACGATGGGACTGCTGCGAAAAGAGGCCGACGAAACAGAACCACCAGACCTGCCACACCAGCGCGTCCATGGCCCAGGCCACGCCCAGGATCACCAGCGCCGCGACATAGACCGGCAGGTTGTTGCGGAACCAGTGGATCTTGTTCATCTCGTTCGGTTTGTCATGATGGATCACGTTCGGCGCTACGAAGGCCGGTCCCCAGATCGGCGAGGTTGGCTTCCCGAGCGTGTCCTCGGCCCAGTGAAAAATTCCCGCCATCAGGTCCACGGCAAGATAGATAAGAAAGGCCTGCGCGACGACAGACAGGGTTTCCATGAGCATATCGGCTCCTCCCCTCCACAAGAATTTCAACTCGCCAGCGCGCCGTCCGTGACGGCACCCGCGCTCAATGCGTGAAGGTGAGTGGCGCGGCCTCGTCTCTCAAGTTGGGAATGGATTACCCGGCAGAGCGAGGCGGAAGGGCTTGAAACAATTCTTGCTAGAATGCGTCAGGACGTGCGCGGCGCGAACAGGATGATCCCCGCCCCGCACAGGCAGATCAGCGCGCCCAGCAGATCCCAGCGGTCCGGCACGCGCCCCTCAACCACCCAGAGCCAGCCGAGCGACGTCGCGATATAGACCCCGCCATAGGCCGCATAGGCCCGCCCCGCGGCATCAACCGGCGTCTGCGCCAGAAACCAGGCAAAGAGCGACAGCGCGGCCAAGCCGGGCAGCAAAACCCATACCGGGGCCTGCAGGCGCCACCAGGCCCAGACGGCAAAGCATCCGGCGATTTCCGAAAGTGCCGCGGCCAGGAACAGGGCGTAGGTCACACGAATACCCCCGAGAAACCGCGCCCGATCAGGCCAGCTTGTCTTTGACCTTCGGACCGACGGCGCCGAAATCCATCTGGCCGGTGTATTTCGACTTCAGAACGCCCATCACGCGGCCCATGTCGCGGATCGAGCTGGCGCCGGTTTCCTTGACCGCGGCGGCGATCGCAGCCTCCACCTCGGCATCGGAAAGCTGCTTGGGCAGGAAATCCTCGATCACCAGGATTTCCGCGCGCTCTTTCTCGGCCAGTTCCAGCCGCCCGCCCTCTTCATAGGCGCGGGCGCTTTCCTGGCGCTGCTTGACCATCTTGCCCAGGATGGACAGCACGTCTGCATCCGACACGCCGCCCTCTTCCCCGTCGCCGCGCTTGGCGATGTCGCGATCCTTGATGGCGGCATTGATCAGGCGCAGGGTCGAAAGCCGCGCCGCATCCTTTGATTTCATTGCCGTTTTCAACGCATCATTGACTCGGCTGCGCAATTCCATGGGTGTTCCCATCCCGGTGAGTGTCACGAATGCACAAGATAGCTTGAGGCGCATTTCGTGACAACAGGGTGAAATTCTACTAAGTTATTGTTTTTTATTAATTTCCAAAATTCCACCTGACCTTGACCCCGCCCGTGGGTTTCCATAGTTTCCCCGAAATTCTGCCCTGGGGGAATCTGCCATGGCGTCAGCCGCGACCATCTCGAAACCGACAGCCTGCCTCGCCCTTGCCGATGGGACCGTGTTTTACGGGAAAGGGTTCGGCGCCACGGGGGATACCGTGGCTGAGCTTTGCTTCAACACCGCCATGACAGGCTACCAGGAGATCATGACCGATCCGTCCTACGCCGGGCAGGTCGTGACCTTCACCTTCCCCCATGTGGGCAACGTGGGCGTGAACCCCGAGGATGACGAGACCGCCGATCCGGTGGCCGCGGGCATGGTGGTCAAGTGGGACCCGACCGAGCCTTCGAACTGGCGCTCGGCGGAACGGCTGACCGATTGGCTGGCTCGGCGTGGCCGGATCTGCATCGGTGGCGTCGACACCCGCCGCCTGACCCGTGCGATCCGCCAGCAGGGCGCGCCGCACGTGGCACTGGCCCATGATCCTGACGGGAATTTCGACATCGAGGCGCTGGTCGCCAAGGCACGCAAGTTCCCGGGCCTCGAAGGGCTGGACCTCGCCAAGGACGTGACCTGCGCGCAAAGCTACCGCTGGAACGAGATGCGCTGGGCCTGGCCGGAAGGCTACCAGAACCGGACGACGCCGGGCCACAAGGTCGTGGCGATCGACTACGGCGCCAAGCGCAACATCCTGCGCTGCCTGGCCTCGGCCGGGTGCGACGTGACGGTTCTGCCCGCCACCGCCACCGCCGAAGAGGTCTTTGCGCTGAACCCCGACGGGGTGTTCCTGTCGAACGGTCCGGGCGATCCGGCCGCCACCGGTGAGTATGCCGTGCCGATGATCCGTGAAGTTTTGAAGAAGGACATCCCGGTCTTCGGTATCTGCCTCGGTCACCAGATGCTGGCGCTGGCACTTGGCGCCAAGACCATCAAGATGAACCACGGCCATCACGGGGCAAACCAC
Organism: Paracoccaceae bacterium; assembly: GCA_014762635.1. Classification (GTDB taxonomy): domain Bacteria; phylum Pseudomonadota; class Alphaproteobacteria; order Rhodobacterales; family Rhodobacteraceae; genus JABURR01. The sequence goes on along the minus strand of JABURR010000055.1, from coordinate 18,809 downwards.
CCGGTGAAGGACAAGGAAACCGGCAAGGTCGAGATCACCTCGATGAACCACGGCTTCACCGTGGACAGCCAGACCCTGCCCGAAGGGGTGGTCGAGACCCATGTCTCGCTCTTCGACGGGTCGAACTGCGGGATCCGCATGGCCGACAAGCCGGTGTTCTCGGTGCAGTACCACCCCGAAGCCAGCCCCGGCCCGCAGGACAGCTACTACCTGTTCGAACGGTTCTCCAAGGCGATGGACGCCCGCGCCTGAGGCGCAGCTTCACAAGAGCTTAACCCTGTTGGCCCAGTCTCCTCCTGCATTCAGCGGGAGGTGTTGCCTTGCCCATTCAATTCAACACAGCAGCAGACCGGGCGCCGTCCCTCGGTCGGGTCCTCGTGGCGAGCGGGGCACTCAGCCCCGACCTGCTGAGACAGGCCGAGGCGCAGTGCAGATGCTCGGGCGCCACCTTGGGCCAAGCCCTGAAGACCAGCGGGCTGGTGCCCGAAAAGACCCTGGAAACGGCCATTGCCGCCCTCGCCGGGTCTGAATGCGCCAAGACATCGACCCTTGCCGGAGACGCTCGCCTGATTGACGAGATCGGGCTCGACACATGCCTGGCGCATGGCATCCTGCCGCTGCAACGGCTTGGCCGGGTGCTTGTTCTGGCCACGGGGCGCCCGGATGAGTTTTCCGGTAGACGCCGCGCGCTGGAACCCCGGGTCGGCCCCGTGCGGATGATCGCCGCGTCTGAGCGCACGATACGGGACAGGCTCGTTGCCCTGCGGTCCGATCACCTGCGGGCACGCGCGGAAACCTCTCTGCCCCTGCCCCAAAGCTGCCGGCAACTGGACCCGGGGCGCATCGCGTTTGTCGCGGGGACTGCCATTCTGGGCGTCGGAGCACTTGGGATATTCGCCCCCGCCCTCCTGTTCATGGCTCTCGTGGGCTGGGCCCTTTTGACTTTAGTCCTTTGGACGGGGCTCAAGGTTGCGGCGGCGCTGGCGCTGCTGCGACCCCGAAGACCCACCATAGGGCTTCCCATGTCAGCGCATCATCCAAGCATCTCGATCCTGGTTCCGCTGTTCGGCGAAAGCGAGATCGCGGGCAGGCTGGTCCGGCGGCTGTCACGCCTCGACTATCCGCGCGACCGGCTCGAGGTTTGCCTGATCGTCGAACAGGATGACCTCGTCACGCAAGCCGCCTTGGCCCGTGCCGAGTTGCCGGGGTGGTTCCGGACCATCTCGGTCCCGCGCGGCACGGTTCAGACCAAGCCGCGCGCACTGAACTACGCCACCGGGTTCTGCCGGGGCGAGATCATCGGGATCTACGACGCCGAGGATGCACCAGACCCGGCGCAGCTTCGCCGCGTGGCCGATCATTTCCGCAACTGCCCGCCCGAGGTCGCCTGCCTGCAAGGCGCGCTCGACTACTACAACGCGCAGAAAAACTGGTTGTCGCGCTGCTTCACCGTGGAATACGCAAGCTGGTTCCGAGTGATCCTGCCGGGCATCGCGCGGCTTGGACTTGCGGTGCCACTTGGCGGGACGACGCTGTTCCTGCGGCGCGAGGCACTGGAGAAGGTGGGCGGCTGGGACGCCCATAACGTGACCGAGGATGCCGACCTGGGCATCCGGCTGGCACGGCATGGCTACCGCACGGAACTCATCGACACCGTCACCGGGGAAGAAGCGAACTGCCGTCCCCTGCCCTGGATTCGCCAGCGATCACGCTGGATCAAAGGGTTCGCGATGACGTGGCTGGTACATATGTCCGAGCCATGCCGCCTGTGGCGAGAGCTTGGCCCGAAACGCTTCCTGGGGTTCCAGATCCTGTTCGCCGGAAGCGTGAGCCAGGCTTTGCTCGCGCCGCTCTTGTGGAGTTTCTGGGCGATCCCGTTCGGGATATGGCATCCGGCGCAGGCCTATCTCGACGCCGCCGCCCTGATCACCCTCGCCGGGATATTCCTGGCGTCAGAGGCGATCACCGTCGCCGTCGGGCTGTTGGGGTCATGGAAGGCCGGGCATCGGTTCCTGCTGCCCTGGGTTCCAAGTCTGCACCTCTACTACCCCTTGGCCTCGCTGGCATCTTACAAGGCGCTATGGGAAATCGTCATGTGCCCATTCTACTGGGACAAGACCGAACACGGAATCGCGGACGAGGGCTGAGGCGTTATTCCGCCGCGTCCATGTTTGCCGCGTCGAGCTTCAGCCGCGTCTCGAAAGCCTTCGAGATATGGACCTTCAGCGCTTCATAAGCCGCGTCCCCATCCCGCGCGGCGATGGCATCCACGATGCGCTGATGCTCGGCGAGCGCCGTCTCACCCCGCCCCTCGGCGGCCAGAGAGGTCGTGGCCAGAAGCGCCATCGACCGGTGCACCAAGTCAAGCTGCTGCACCAGGTAGCGGTTGTGCGAGGCCAGGTGCACCTGCTTGTGGAACCGCCGGTTCGCGCGCGCCAAGGCGGACGGATCATTCACCAGCGCCCAATCCTCTTCCACCATGTCCTTCAGGACGCGCACCTCTTCCTCGGTCGCATGGCGCGCTGCAAGCCGCGCCGCCAACCCCTCAAGCTCGGTCCGGACCACGTAAAGCTCAGCCATCTGGTTGTGATCCAGTGACGAGACGATCAGGCTGCGCCCGTCCCGGGTCAGCATCGACTGCGTCTCAAGCCGCTGCAGTGCCTCGCGGATGGGTGTGCGCGACACGCCGAACCGCTCGGCCAATTCGCTTTCCACCAGTCGGTCGCCGGGACGGTAGGTCCCGGTATCGATGGCTTCCAGGATCAGCTGATACGCGTCTTTCTGGGGTGTCTTCATAACCGCTGTCCTGCCGCCCTGATTACTCGATGGCGCACATTACCGGCGAGACGTCGCGCGGATCAAGCATTCCTGCGTTGAACTGTCCCGCGCGGGGGCCTAGCTTGCGCCCCATGGTAGCCGATCACTTCTCTCATGTCCGGGCCTGGGTCTTCGACCTGGACAACACGCTATATCCCCCGGAGGCACGGCTTTTCGACCAGATCGAGGTGCGCATGACCGATTGGGTGATGCGCATCCTCTCGGTGGATCGCGGAACCGCGGACCAGTTGCGCCGCGACTATTGGGCGCGGTACGGGACCACGCTGGCCGGGCTGATGGCAGAACACGACGTCGATCCGGCGCCCTATCTGACTGATGTGCACGAGATTTCGCTGGCGCATCTGGACGAGGATCGCGCCCTCTGCGCCCACATCACCGCGCTGCCCGGGCGCAAGATCGTCTACACCAACGGATCGCGCCCCTATGCCGAGCGCGTGCTCGAGGCACGGGGCCTGATCGGGGCCTTCGATGCCGTCTACGGGGTGGAGCACGCGGGCTTCCGGCCCAAGCCCGAAGCGCAGGCCTTCGAGACGATCTTTGCCCAAGACGGGATCGACCCGGCCAAGGCCGCGATGTTCGAGGATGACCCGCGCAACCTAGCCGCGCCGCACCAGATGGGGATGCGCACCGTCCACGTGGCGCCCCAGCCCACGCCCGCGCCCCATATCCACCACCACACGGACGATCTGACGGGCTTTCTGTCGCAGCTTGTCCCTGATGGCTTCCCTGCGCCCGCGGGCTGACCTAGGTCTGGATCATGACACGCCAGAGCGTCGACATCTTCATCTCGGGCGGCGGCCTTGCGGGGCTGGCCGCGGCGGCGACATTTGCCGATGCCGGGCTTTCGGTCCTGCTGGCAGACCCGGCCCCGCCGATCACCGATGGCGGTCAAAGCGGCGCCGACCGCCGCTCCACCGCCTTCCTGCAGCCCGCCCGCGCGCTATTCGAACAGATCGGTCTCTGGGATGATCTGGCTACCGAGGCGGTTCCGCTCGACGCGCTCCGCATCGTCGACAGCGCGGGCGATCCGCCCGAAATCCGCGACCTGCGAGAGTTTCGCGCCTCGGACATGGGGGACGAGCCATTTGGCTGGAACCTTCTGAACTGGCTCACGCGCGGGAAGCTTCTGGCACATCTCGAACGTCAGCCGAAGGTGGAGATGGCCTTCGGCACCGGCTTTCGGTCCCTTCTGACCCGGACGACCGAGGCGATTGTCACGCTGGACGACGGGCGCCACGTGTCGGCCCGCCTCGCCATCGCGGCGGACGGGCGCAACTCCCCACTGCGCGAGGCGGCAGGCCTGACGGTCAAGACCACGCGCTATGGCCAGAAATCGCTCGCCTTCACCGCCACCCATGCCGAGCCGCACGGGAATATCTCGACCGAGATCTACCATCGCGGCGGTCCCTTCACCGTGGTGCCGCTGCCGGATCTTCACGGCCTGCCTGCCTCGGCCATCGTCTGGATGAACGAAGGCCGCCGCAGCCTTGACCTTGCCGCCCTGCCCCGGCCCGAGCTTGAGGCCGAGATGAACCGCCGCTCCTGCGGCATGTTCGGCCCGATGAGCGTGGCGAGCGAGATCCAGGTCTGGCCGATCATCACTCAGCGGGCCGAGGGACTGGTGGCCGAGCGGGTGGCGCTGATCGCCGAGGCGGCGCATGTGCTGCCGCCCATCGGTGCGCAGGGGTTGAACACTTCTCTGCATGACGTGGCAGCCCTGGCCGAAGCGATCGCGGCGGGTGACGGCGACCCCGGCGCGCCAGAGGTGCTGGCACGTTTCGCCAAGGCCCGCGAACGGGACATCCGCGCCCGGGCGGGCATCATTGACCTGTTCAACCGGGTCACGCGGTCGCCAGACGCGATGGTGCAGGCCATGCGCCTGACCGGTCTGAAAGCGGTACACGATATCGCTCCGCTTCGTCGCGGCGTGATGGCGGCAGGGATGGGTCCCCGCTAAGGCCTAGCGGAAGGCACCCGCGCGCCTGAGTCCATCGACCAGCATTTCCAGGTGCTCCGCCTCGCGGAATGGGTATGTGCTGCGCACGTAGTCTTCCGAAAAATCCGGCTGCGCCGCGAAAAGCTTTTCCACGGCCTCCCGCGCAAGCCCGTCTTCCCCGGCAAGTGCAAAGGCCGAGGCCGCCCGCTGCAGCCCGCGCGAATATCCCGGGGCCAGTGCCAACATCCGGCGGGCCGCCTGCACTGCCTCGTCGTGTCGGGCCAACATCACGTTGCAGGTGCTGATATCTCCTAAAACCCCAGCGGTATTGGGGTGGTTCGGGTCAAGACGAAAAACCGCATTGAGTTGTTCCAGCGCGGCCTCCGGATTTCCCGCGTTCTCAAGCACGCACCCGTATCCATGGCGCGCCATGGCCGACGAGGGGTTCAGGCGCACGGCCTCGGCTGCGTGAAACTCGGCGGGATCGTGATCCCAGCGACCAAAGAGCAAGGTCAACGCGCGGTAGGCACGGGCTTCCCAATCGGTCGGATTGATGTCGAGCGCCCGTTGCGAGGCGTCAATGGACGCATTCATCGCGGCATCGCGATCTGCGACCCACCCCATGAGGGTTTCACGCCAGTGGCATTTTGCCAGCCACGACCAGGCCCGGGAATGATCGGGATCCTTTTCAAGAACCTGTGCCACGAGACGCTTCTGCTCTTCATTGGTTTCCCGGGTTCCATATCCCTCACCGCCACGACGCTCGGAGTCGCCAGCACGCAGCATGAGCTGCCAGGACGACAGGTCCGCAGGCCGACGTTGCGCGATCCGGCTGGCCTCGGCCCGTGCGACTTCCGGTTCGATCTGGGCGACGATGCTGCGCGAGACCTGTTCCTCGAAGTCGAAGACATCCTCGATCGTGCCATCGAAATGCTGCGACCAGAGCACCGAGCCATCCGTGACCGACGAGAGGTTCACCGAGATCCGCACCCTCTGCCCAGCCCGGCGCAACGACCCCGACACGGCGTAGGCCGCGCCCAAAGCCGCCGCGTCGCGCCGCAGGTCGATCTCGTGCGCGGTCTTCCAGCCCACCGCCTCGGGGCCAATCACCGGGAACCAGCGCCAGTAGCAGAGCGAGGTCCGCACCTCCTGCGCGAGGCCCAGCGCCAAGGCGTTGTCCTCTTCCCCGCCACCAAGATTTTCGAAGCCCAACAAAAGCACGGGCGGCCGCTCGAAGATCGCGGCTTCGGGGCGATGCCCCCGATCCATCACGGGTGCCAGCCGGTTCGCGGCGATCTCATCCCTAAGCGCGGTCAGTTCGATCGACGGTTCTGCCTGATAGTCGGCCTGCAATTTCCGGGCGTGGGTCTCGAAAAGTTCCAGCGCATCATGCTTGCGCCCCTTGGCATCGGCCACGCGCATGAGCCCGCCAATGGCCTTTTCGTTCAGCGGGTCCATCCTGAGCAGCGGTTCCACGAGGCGCTCGATCTCGCTCCAGTCACCCTTGCGCGCCGCCACGTCGAGCCCGCTTTCGGCAATGTCCGTCAGGTGAGCACGAAGCGCGCGCCGCTGCTCGGCCAACCACTCCTCGAAAGGCTCGGAGGCAAGGTCGAGGTCTTCCAGCGGGTCCCCCCGGAAAAGGTCCATGACCTGTCCCGACGGCCTGTCCTCCCTGATATCCCAGATATCCGTTTGCAGACCCGAGTCGGGGCAAAGACAGACACAAGACGCGTCCGATTCCAGGACTTCTCCCAGCACCCGGCGAAGGGCCGACAACTCCTGCCGGAGCGAGGCTTTGGCCTGGCTTTCCGACCGGTCAGGCCACAACATTGCCGCGAGGGTTTGCCGGGCAACGCGATTCTCGGGGGCCAAGGCAAGTGCGGCCAGAAGGGCGCGCGACCGCTTGGACGAAACGGTCATGTCCTGCCCGTTCGAACTGACGCGGAAAGGTCCCAATATTTCAATGCGAATGGTCAAATCGCGCGGCCCATGCCTATCACCAAAAGCCTAGGCGACGGATAGGCGCCGGGTCAAAGGGCAATGTGGAGATTTGGGTGCCAGTACCCCTCAACGAAAAACCCCGGCGACCGAAAGGCCACCGGGGGAACCTGATCTAAATTTGAGAGACGCCACCACTCACGACTGTCGCCCCTGCAAGTCTTGAATAGGCAAAGTTTCGCCTATTGGCCAAACTTTGTCAATATGATAATTTGATCTATGTTTCATTCATTGGAGCGGTGGTAACACCGCTCAAAAGTCGTTTACCGGAGCCGGACTTGGACAAGCTACAAGCAATTTTGGAACTTCGCTCCATGCTGCAGGAAATGGAGCAAGACTTGGGGCTGCACGACTTGTCGGCCGCCGAGCGTGACATCTTCCTGGCCGCGCGCGGCCTCACGAAAAATCCCGGCGACGTGATCCGCTCGGACGAGATCCGAAGCCACAAGCTCATTCAATCGATCGCCCAAGCCACCTATCACCGCAGCCTGCGCGCCCTGGTGGACAAGGGCCTCTTGCGACGGGCCGAGGGCAGTAAGGCCAAAAGCTACGTCCTCTGCTCCGAAAAGATCGAAGAATAGGCAACTTCGGCGTCGGCGACCTTTGTTCATGGTTTTTTCGGACTTTAGGCCCGAAAAAGTTGCGCGAACCCAGGTTTTGGCCCCATAATCCTAATCGTTGATGGGTGTTTGGGGACTGGTGCGATGGGGCGTTCGCCCGAGACGGCAAGCGTTTTGGCCATCAGCATCGCGGTGCTGGCCTCCTACCTTCTGGCCCATGGTGCGACGGCCTTCCTGATCACCCCGGTTCAAAGTCGCTTTTTCCCCGAGATCACAACCTTCGCCAGCCTGGTTTACCTGCCACATGGTGTTCGCATTCTGGCGACGTGGTACCTGGGCGCGCGTTCCATTCCACTTCTCCTGCTCTCGGGAATTGCAGCCGAGCTGGCCTTTACCCCAAGCGAGGTTTGGGACCAGATCGGAGCGATAATGGCCCCCTCCTGGATCGTGGGGGCAACCTGCGCATATCTGGCCTTCGAGGTCCTGAGGCTGTCCGGCAACAACCTCTACTTCGGCTCCGGCTCACGCCTGACGTGGCGCGGTACGCTCCTGGCCGGGGTCATCGCATCGATCTTCAATTCGATGGGGCAGAGCATCGTCTTTCAGGGATTCGTCCTTCCTGAAAAGGCGGCGCAGGTCACGTTCTTCTACGCATTGGGCGACGTGATCGGAACCGCGGTGACCATGCTGATCCTGATGATGGTCTTCCGCTGGATCCGACTTTCCGGGCGTCGCACAACCCCCTAGAACACCTTGTCCAGAGCTGCCTCGAGCCGCGCGACACTCGCGTCCACGTCATAGAGCTTGTCGAGGCCGAAAAGGCCGATGCGAAAGGTCTTGAAGTCCGGCCCCTCGTCGCATTGCAGCGGCACACCGGCTGCAACCTGCAGGCCTTCGGCCAGGAACTTCTTGCCGGTCTGCACCTCGGGATCGCCGGTATAGGCCACTACCACACCCGGAGCGCCAAAGCCCTCCGCCGCGACCGACTTCACGCCGCGCTGTGCCAGCGCCGCACGCACGCGGTTGCCCTGCTCCCACTGCGCATCTGCAAGTTTCGCAAAGCCGTATTCCTTCGTCTCGAGAATCGTGTCCCGGAACGCCCGCAGCGCATCGGTGGGCATCGTCGCGTGATAGGCGTGGCCGCCGTTCTCATAGGCTTCCATGATGGCAAGCCACTTGCCAAGGTCGATCGCGAAACTGCTGGACTGGGTTTCCTTGGCCTTGGCGCGCGCCGCCTCGGACATGATCACCAGACCCGCCGACGGGGAGGCCGACCACCCCTTTTGCGGGGCCGAAATCAGCACGTCCACGCCGGTGGCCTTCATGTCGACCCAGACGCAGCCCGAGGCGATGCAATCCAGAACGAACAGCCCGCCCACCTCGTGCACCGCGTCGGCCATGGCCTTGATGTAATCGTCGGGCAGGATCACGCCGGCAGAGGTTTCCACATGGGGCGCGAAAACGACCTCGGGCTTCTCCGCGTGAATCTTGGCGACGACCTCCTCGATCGGCGCCGGGGCAAAAGGCGCGTCCACCGCGTTGCCGGTGCGGCGGGCCTTCATGACGATCTCTTCGGAGGGGATGTCGCCTGCCTCGAAGATCTGCGTCCAGCGATACGAGAACCAGCCGTTGCGCACGACCAGCGCCTTCTTGTCCGTCGCGAACTGCCGCGCGACCGCCTCCATCGCATAGGTCCCGCCACCCGGCACCAGCGCCACCGCGTCCCCATTGTACACTTCGCGCAGAAGACCCGAGATGTCGCGCATCACCTGCTGGAATTCACCGCTCATGTGATTCAGCGAGCGATCCGTGAAGACCACCGAAAATTCCAGAAGGCCATCGGGATCGACGTCGGGCAACAAGGCGGTCATCTGCAGTCTCCTTCAAACAGTTGCGTCAGAGCTAAAACGCGGATGCGACAAACGCAAAGCCTATCTCGGTATACACCACTTGAAACCCGGATGCCTGCGTTTCCAGTTGGAAACCTCAGCCACCCAACGGCCCCGCCAAACGCTCTTCCGACAGCAGCACGTTGGCCTCCACCCCTCCCACGCCCGGCAGTGTCATGATCCGGCGGCGCAGGACACGCTCGAAATCGGGCAGATCGCGGGCCACGACCCGCAGGCGGTAATCGTAGAGCCCCAGCACATGTTCGACCGTCTGCACCTCGGGAATGGCCGAGACGACCCTTTCGAAGTCCTCCAGGCTGACGCGCCCCTTGGTGGCAAGCTTCACGCCCAGGAACACCGTCACCCCGAACCCCAGCTTGGCCAAGTCGAACTCTACCCGGCGCCCGGCTAGGATACCGGCCTCCTCCAACCGCCGCACCCGGCGCCAGGCGGCGGGTTGGCTCAGGCCAAGCTGACGCCCCAGCGCCCCGGCCGAAAGCGTCGCATCGTCCGCCAAGGCCCGCAGGATCGCGCGGTCGGTGTCGTCCAGATCGGTCATATGGGCAGCGTCTCGGCGGTCTTGATGGTGGCGACGTGCATCAGCGCCTCGATATCGGCGATATGCGGCAGGGTCAGGATGCGGGTGCGATAGACCTCCTGGTAATGGACCATGTCGCGGGCAATGACCGAGAGGCGCACGTCCACCCGGCCCAGGAAGGTCTGGATCTCCAGCACCTCGGGCACCTCGCGCGCGGCAGCCAGGAATTCGTCGAAGGCGCGCGGTTCGGTCTTGTCCAGCGTGAAGCGCAGTGACACCAGCACCGTGTAGCCCAGCGCCGCCCAGTCGATCCGCGCCCGCTGCCCGCGGATCACCCCGGCGCGGGTCAACCGGTCCAGCCGCCGCGAACAGGTGGCCGGGGTCATCCCCGCCTGTTCGGCCAGTTCGCCGACCGGCAGGCCCGGCGCGGCCTGCAACCGCCGCAACAATCGCCTGTCTGCATCATCCAATTGCATGATTTCTTCACATATCTGTAATTCTACGAATTACTCATGCCAACATTCATAAAAAACATCAAGATTTTGCACGAACCCTTGGGGCCGCGTCGCTATGTTCCACTGCAATACAAACCCAAGGAAGGAGCGCGAAACATGCGCGTTTACTATGACCGCGATTGCGACATCAACCTGATCAAGGACAAGAAAGTCGCGATCCTCGGCTACGGCTCGCAGGGCCATGCCCACGCCCTGAACCTGCGCGACTCGGGCGCGAAAAACGTCGTCGTCGCCCTGCGCGAAGGCTCGCCCAGCGCCAAGAAGGCCGAAGGCGAAGGCCTCAAGGTCATGGGCATCGCCGAAGCCGCTGCCTGGTGCGACCTGATCATGTTCACCATGCCCGATGAACTGCAGGCCGAAACCTACCGCAAATACGTGCACGACAACCTGAAAGAAGGCTCCGCCATCGCCTTCGCCCACGGTCTGAACGTGCATTTCGGCCTGATCGAGCCGAAGCCCGGCGTTGACGTGATCATGATGGCACCCAAGGGCCCCGGCCACACTGTGCGCGGCGAGTACACCAAGGGCGGCGGCGTGCCCTGCCTGGTGGCGGTCCACAACGACGCCTCCGGCAAGGCGCTGGAAATCGGCCTGTCCTACTGCTCGGCCATCGGCGGCGGCCGTTCGGGCGTCATCGAGACCAACTTCAAGGAAGAGTGCGAAACCGACCTCTTCGGCGAACAGGCTGTGCTCTGCGGTGGCCTTGTGGAACTGATCCGCATGGGCTTCGAGACCCTGGTCGAGGCGGGCTACGCCCCCGAGATGGCCTATTTCGAGTGCCTCCACGAGGTGAAGCTGATCGTCGACCTGATCTACGAAGGCGGCATCGCGAACATGAACTACTCGATCTCGAACACCGCCGAGTATGGCGAGTACGTGTCGGGTCCGCGCATCCTGCCCTACGACGAGACCAAGGCCCGCATGAAGGCCGTTCTCGAAGACATCCAGCAGGGCCGCTTCGTGCGCGACTGGATGCAGGAATGCTCGGTCGGTCAGCCCAGCTTCAAGGCCACCCGTCGCAACAACGACGCCCACCAGATCGAATCCGTGGGCGAGACGCTGCGCGGCATGATGCCCTGGATCACCGCGGGCAAGATGGTCGACAAGGAAAAGAACTGATCGACCTCATGTGACTATGGATCGCCCGGCACCCCCGTGCCGGGCGATTTCCGTTTAGGGCCCGTCTGGACATTTCCCGCGCCCCGTGATCAATCCGGCCCATGCCGCAGACACCGACGCTTGCAAACTGGCTCTCGATCCTCTCCCTGGGCGTGATCTGGGGCGGGACCTTCATGATCATGAGCATCGCGCTGCAGGATTATGGCGCGGTGACGGTGGCGACGGCCCGCACGACCCTGGGCGCGCTGGCGCTGCTGGTTCCCATGATCCTGCTGGGGCGCGGCTTTCCGGCCTGGGACGCGAAGCTCTGGGGCTTCATCATCGCGGCTGGCGTTCTGTCCACCGCCCTTCCCTTCTTCCTGCTCAGCTGGGGGCAGCAGCATGTCCCCTCGGCCTTTGCCGGGCTCTCGATGGCGGCGATTCCGCTGTTCGTGCTGCCGCTGGCGCATGTCTTCGTGCCGGGCGAGCAACTCAGCCGTCGCCGCACGCTGGGGTTCGGGCTCGGGTTTCTTGGCGCCGCCGTGCTGATCGGGCCGGGCATTCTGGAGGCCGGAAAGGGCAACCTCGAAGCGCTGGGACGGCTCTCCTGCATCGCCGCGGCGCTCTCCTATGCCATAGCCTCGATCCTGACGCGTCGCTGCCCACCGGTGGATCCGGTGGCCCTTGCGGCGCTGACGCTGGTTGTGGGCAGCGTTGTGCTGCTTCCGGCGATGTTCATCGTCGACGGGATGCCGGTCTGGTCCGGCGGGCAAACCGGGGCGGCGCTGATCTTCCTGGGGCTGGTGCCGACCGGGCTTGCGGTCTTCTTGCGCACCTCGGTCATTCGCAGCGCGGGCCCGGGGTTCATGACGCTGGTCAACTACCAGGTCCCGGTCTGGTCGATGCTCTTCGGCGCGCTGGTCCTGAACGAGGCGCTGCCGGGGCGGTTCTTCATCGCGCTGGCACTGATCCTGACGGGGCTAGGCATCAGCCACTGGCGCCGGAAACGTCCGCCACCGGAATAGGCCGCTCAGACCGCGGCCTTGACCTCGTCCACGATGCTGTCGACGACCTCGGTCAGAAGGCCCTCATCCTCGCATTCCGCCATCACGCGGATCAGCGGCTCGGTCCCCGACTTGCGGATCAGAAGGCGGCCATGCCCTTTCAGGCGCCCTTCGGCCTCGGCGATACGGCTTTTGACTGGCGCCAGTGCCAGAGGGTCGGCCCCTGCCCCATAGCGCACGTTCTTCAGAAGCTGCGGAACGGGTTCGAAATTCCGCACAAGCTCCGAGGCGGGCTTGTCCTCCTCCACCATCGCGGTCAGGAATTGCAGCCCCGCCAGCAGACCATCCCCGGTGGTGGCATAATCCGTCATCACGATATGGCCGGACTGCTCACCACCCAGGTTGAAGCCCCCGGCGCGCATCCGTTCGACCACGTAGCGGTCACCCACGGCGGTGCGTTCCAGCCGCAGGCCCCGGCCCTCGAGGAACCGCTCAAGCCCGAGGTTCGACATGACCGTCGCCACCAACGCGCCGCCGTTCAGCCGGTCCTCCTCGGCCCAGCGCCGCGCCAGAAGCGCCATGATCTGATCGCCATCGGCCACGGCGCCGGTTTCGTCCAGGATCATCACCCGGTCCGCGTCGCCGTCGAGGCAGATCCCCACATCGGCCCCATGGGCGATCACGGTCTCCACCGCCAGGCGCGTGTCGGTCGACCCACAACCCTGATTGATGTTCGTGCCGTTTGGGCTGACCCCGACGGGGATCACCTCGGCCCCCAGTTCCCAAAGGATCTCGGGCGCCGCGCGATAGGCCGCGCCGTTTGCGCAGTCGATCACCACTTTCAGCCCATCAAGCCGCCGCCCCTGCGGCAAGGTCGATTTCATGCGTTCGACATAGCGAAACCGCCCGTCGTCGATCCGCTTCGCACGGCCGATATTGGCCGCCTGCGCGGGTTCGACGCCAGTTTCCATCAGCGCCTCGATCTCGGCCTCGGCCTCATCGCTCAGCTTGAAGCCATCCGGGCCGAAGAACTTGATCCCGTTATCCTCGTGCGGGTTGTGGCTGGCCGAGATCATCACACCGAGATCGGCGCGCATCGAGGTGGTCAATAGCCCCACGGCGGGCGTCGGAACCGGGCCCAGAAGCAGAACGTTCATCCCCGTCGAGGTCAGGCCGGCCGTCAACGCATTCTCGAACATGTAGCCAGACAGGCGCGTGTCCTTGCCGATCACCACGCGGTGCACATTGCTGCCGTCGTTTCGGAAATACCGGCCGACCGCCGCGCCCAGGCGCAGCGCCATTTCTGCAGTCATCGGATAGACATTCGCCGTTCCACGAACACCGTCGGTTCCGAACAGTTTGCGCGACATGGAATTCCCTCGCCAAAAACAACTTTGCGGCCGACACAGGTCAGCCGCATGTGCAGGCAGATATCATGAAGGAACGGGGGCTATACAAGCCCCCAAACCGGTTTTCGCTGTGCCGGGCTCACATCCGGTAGAAGTGATGCACCCCGATCGTGGCCGTGCGCGGAAAGCTGCGGGCCCAGCGCGGGTTCACCGCCTTGGTGTGATAGTGGGTCGCACCGCCTGTCAGATCGCGCGGGGCACCATCCAGCATGATGCGGGCCACCTTGCCCACCCGGCGCCACGCGGCGGGTTCGGAAACCACTTCGGCCAGGCCATCGCAGGTATAGCTGAACTGGCAGGCATACTTGCGCCCGGTTCCCTGGTTCACCACCCGGCAGACCGTGTCGGGATAATAGGAACTGTCCACCCGGTTCAGGATCACCTCGGCCACGGCGAACTGCCCGGCGACGCTTTCGCCGCGCGCTTCGAAATAGAGAGCCTCGGCAAGACATTCCCACTCGGGGCCACCGCTGGCGACGGGTTGGCGGGCAAGCCAGTCGCGATTGTACTCGATTCCGTTGCCACGGGTTCCGCCAAGCCTCTGACGCTCGGTCCGCAGGCGATTGATACGGCGCTGGTTCATGTCCTCCAGCGCATCATGTTCCTCGCCCAACAGAGCAACGAGTTGTTCGTTCAAAACGGCGTTGGGATCGTTGGATTGGCTGACCGTGACGTCAGCCGATACGCTCGAAGCCATTCCGATTGAAAGTGCCACCCAAGCGGCAACCAGACGCAGGTGTCTCATCGGTACCCCCAGACTGGGCCATGAAAGCAAGCAGGCGGCCCATCATCTTGTCCGCGCAGCAAGATTGGCACGCAGAACCCTTAGTAAGACGCGGGCTCATATACACGATCGGGCGGGACAGTCCAGTTGTATGAGGTCAAATTATGCTGCACGTGCAAAATAGACGCACAGCGCACGGCTTGAATAAAGCGCAGATTTCATATTTTAGGATTATAATTCAGGACTCTACGGGCGATCGCCCTTCGACGGGCTCGGTCAGGGATTGCTGCGCTGCAGCAAGCCGCGCCACCGGCACCCGGTAGGGCGAACAGGACACGTAGTCGAATCCTGCCCGCCGACAGAAGGCGATAGATTCGGGGTTGCCGCCGTGCTCACCGCAAACCGACAGGACAATCTCGGGGCGCCCCTTGCGGCCGCGCTCGGATCCGATCTGGAGCAACTCTCCGACGCCCTCGATATCGAGCATATGGAACGGGTCCTCCCCGAAGACGCCCTGTGCCACGTATTCCCCCATGAACCGCCCGGCATCGTCGCGGCTGAGGCCATAGGTCATCTGAGTCAGGTCGTTGGTGCCGAAGGACAGGAACGACGAATACTGGGCGATCTCGTCCGCCCGCAGCGCGGCGCGCGGCGTCTCGACCATCACCCCGATCTTGTAGTCGAAATCGATGCCAGTCTCGTTGCGCACCGCAGCGGCCACCCCATCGATCATGTTCTTGACCAGTTCCACTTCGCGCTTGGCCGACACCAGCGGGATCATGATCTCGGCCACCACCGGGTTGCCGCTGTCGCGGCATTCCACCGTCGCCAGGAAGATCGCACGCGCCTGCATCTCGTATATCTCGGGCACGGTGATCCCGAGACGAACCCCACGCATCCCCAGCATCGGGTTGAATTCGCGTAATTCCTCGATCCGCCCAGTCACCTTGGAAAGCGGAAGACCCAGCGCCTCGGCCAGTTCGCGCATCCCCTCGCGCGAGGAGGGAAGAAATTCGTGCAACGGCGGGTCGAACAGCCGGATACAGACCGGCTTGTCGCGCATGATCTTGAAAAGCTCGCGGAAGTCCATCTTCTGCATCGGCAGAAGTCGGGCCAGCGCGGCGCGCCGGTCATCCGCACTGTCGGTGAAGATCATCTCGCGCATCACCGTGAGGCGGTCTTCCTCGAAGAACATATGCTCGGTCCGGCACAGGCCTATGCCCTGCGCCTCGAACTGGCGCGCGACGCGCGCGTCGTCCGGCGTGTCGGCATTGGCACGCACGTCGATGTCGCGGAACTCGTCGGCCCAGGCCATCAGGGACTGGAATGCATCGTCGGTGGCGGGTTCCAGCATCTCCACCGCCCCCAGCAAGGCTTCGCCGTGCGATCCGTCCAGGGTGATCAGGTCGCCCTCCTGAAGCACGCGGCCATCGGCGGCCTTCAGGGTCCTGTCGCGCTGGTTGATCCGCATGTCGCTGGCACCGACGACGCAGGGCAGGCCCATCCCCCGCGCGATCACCGCAGCGTGGCTGGTCATGCCGCCGCGTTCCGTCAGCACACCCGAAGCCGAGTGCATCCCGCGAATGTCTTCCGGAGAGGTTTCGCGCCGCACCAAGATACAGGCCTCGCCTTGCGCGGCACTGGCGTGGGCGGCCGTCGAGGAGAACACGATCCGCCCCACCGCGCCGCCCGGGCTGGCGCCGATGCCGCGGGTAAACCGGTCGCGTTTGGCCTTCGGATCCACCTGGGGGTGGAGCAGTTCGGTCAGGCTCCGGGGCGGGATGCGCAGCACCGCCTCTTCGCGCGGGATCACCCCGTCATTGGCAAGGTCCACCGCGATCCGGACAGCCGCGCGGGTGCTGCGCTGGACACGCACCGCGTCGAGGACGCGAAGCTCTCCGGCCTCGATCGTGAACTCGATCTGCATTTCCTCGCGCAGGCGGGTCCGGCAGATCGTGCTCATACCCTTGAGCGTCTCGATGGTCTCGGGGCATTTCTCTTCAAGCGAGGCGCCACGCGGGTCCTTGGTCAGGTAGATCGCCCCCTGCCCCGGCACCAGCGCATCGCGCCCCTGCGATTGCGACAGATACCGCCCCGTCACCTGCGACAGGCCGGTGGCGGAATTGACGAACTGGATCACCCCGGCGCCGCTTTCATCCGGACCGACGCCCAGCGCCATCTTCTGCACGATCAGACCCAGCCCCGCATCCGGCGGCGCACCGCGCGCTTCGCGCAGCAGGCGGGCCGTGGTGCCCTCCCATGCCCGCGCCATGGATCGCAGAACCTCGCGCAGTTGAACGCCCGCGTCCTGGGGGAAATCCTCTTCCGTCTCATCCTGGTAGATCTCGAGCGCGCGGCGCACGTCGGCCTCGCTCGGTTCCTCCCGCGGCTCGAACATGTCGGCGTCCAGCCGCGCCACGTGGGTCGCGTAGGCGTGGATGAAGCGCAGGTACAGCGCATTGGCCGCACGGGCGCCGTGGCTCTGGCACAGTTCCGCGTGGCGATCATCGTTCATGCCGATGTTCAGGATCGCGCCGGGCCCGCCCCAATCCGGATCGCCCGAGCTTGGCCGGACCGAGACCAGCGGCGCGTCACCGAAGATCTTGAGGATGCCCTTGGTATCGGGCACCTGCCCCGAGGCGATGCGGTGCACCGCGTCGAAGGACAGGGCCACCGTCTCGGGCACCGGCAGGTCCAGCCGGATCAGGCGCTGCAGGCATTTCGCGCGGCCGCCGTGAGTCTCCACGGCAATGGGTGCGACGCGCCGAATGCGCGTGTATCCCTTGAAATCCGCGTTTTGCTGCACTGCGGCGCTCCTTGTTGCAGGTGCAGGATACTCCTGATCCTGACACTTGCAACTGTCGCCTTCGGCTGACGCCCTTTTATCCTTCGATTCTGGTCAGATCGGCCACCGAAAGGCAGATTTCGCGGATCCGGTGCAGCAGGTTCAGGCGGTTGCGGCGCACCAACTGCGACTCGGCATTGACCTGCACCGCCTCGAAGAAGGCGTCGATGGGCGCGCGCAGCTCGGCCATGGCGGACATGGCGGCAGCGAACTCCTCGGCCTCCATCGCGGGCGCGATCCGCGCGTCGGCGGCGTCGAGCGCGGCGAACAGGGTCCTTTCCTCCTCGGCCTCGGCGAATTTCACATCCGCGCCAAAGGAATATTCCACCCCGTCCTTTTCCTCGGCCTGGGTGAGGATGTTGTTGGCGCGCTTGAACCCCTGCAACAGGTTCTCGCCATCGTCGGTCTTGAGGAAAT
Source organism: Paracoccaceae bacterium (assembly GCA_014762635.1). Lineage (GTDB taxonomy): Bacteria > Pseudomonadota > Alphaproteobacteria > Rhodobacterales > Rhodobacteraceae > JABURR01. The sequence continues at coordinate 1,038 of JABURR010000055.1, read as the reverse complement.
CACTCAGCGCCTGTGCCCGCTTGACCACCAGCACCAGATCATCACTGCCCGGCATCGAGAGCACCGCGTCGATCACGTCATGACGAATGCCCTCGTCGCGGAGGTGAACCTTGAGACGGTCGTGGAAGAAGGAGAGGAGGTCACGATCAAGCTCTTTGGAAGAACCTTCGGGAATATTGGAAACATCGCCCGCGACCTCTGCCATGATCGGAGCCAAAGTGAAATGACGGTCAAAAAGATGAAGCATTTCTATTCTCAGGTCATTTCCCAAAACCAACCGAATAACCCCCAATGCCGCCCGGCGCAGGGCATAGGGGTCTTTCGAACCCGTCGGTTTCTCGTCGATCGCCCAGAAGCCGGTCAGCGTGTCGATCTTGTCGGCCAGCGCCACGGCCACCGAGACGGGGGCCGTGGGCACCGCGTCCGAGGGGCCGAGGGGTGAGTAATGCTCGGCACAGGCCTCGGGCACGCCCGCGTCATGCCCCGCCTCACGCGCGTAATAGGTACCCATGACCCCCTGCAACTCGGGGAATTCATAGACCATCTCGCTGGCCAGGTCGGCCTTGGCGATCCGCGCGGCTTCTTCCGCCAGGTCGGGCTTGGCATCTACCAGCGGCGCGATTTCACGCGCCAGCGCCGCGATCCGTTCGATCCGCTCGGCCTGCGATCCCAGCTTGGCGTGGAAGGTGACGTTGGCCAGTTGCTCGGTCCAGGCCTTCATGCCGGCCTGTTTCACCGTGCGCAGGTCATTTTCCCAGAAGAATTTCGCGTCGCTCAACCGCGCGGCCAGAACCTTCTGGTTCCCCGCAAGGATCGTCGCGCCCTGGTCGACGGTTTCGCGGTTGGCCACAGTGATGAATTTCTCGATCCGGCCCGTCTTGGGGTTGCGGACCGAGAAGAATTTCTGGTGCTCCTTCATCGAGGTCTGCAGCACCTCGGGCGGCAGGTCGAGGAAGTCGGCGCCGATCTCGCCCATCAGGACCACGGGCCATTCCACCAGCCCCGCGACCTCGGCCAGCAGGCCCTTGTCCTCGACCA
>JABURR010000035.1 GCA_014762635.1 Paracoccaceae bacterium | reverse complement strand
CCGCATTGCACCTCGTCGAAGATGAGCAGCGCGCCGGTTTCATCGCACAGCTCGCGCAGCCCCTTCAGGCACTGGTCGGGAACCGGGCGGATGCCGCCCTCGCCCTGCACCGGCTCGATCAGGATGGCGGCGGTCTTGTCGCTGACCGCAGCCTTCAGCGCCTCGGTATCGGCGAAGGGCAGCGTCTTGAAGCCCGGCAAAAGCGGGCCGAAGCCCTTGGTCATCTTCTCGGACCCCGCCGCCGCGATGGCCGCCGAGGACCGCCCGTGGAACGCCCCTTCGAAGGTCAGGATCTCGACCCGCTCGGGCTGGCCTTTGTCATACCAGTATTTGCGCGCCATTTTCACCGCCAGTTCGCAGGACTCGGTCCCGGAATTGGTGAAAAAGACCGTGTCGGCGAAAGTCGCCTCCACCAGCCGGTCGGCAAGCTCCTGCTGCTGCGGGATCTGGTAGAGGTTCGACAGATGCCACAGCCGCCCGGCCTGTTCGGTCAGCGCCTCGACAAGTGCCGGATTGGCATGGCCCAGCGCGTTCACTGCGATCCCGGCCCCAAGATCCAGGAAACGTCGGCCATCCGCCTCGAAAAGCCAGGAGCCTTCGCCCTTGACGAAAGTCAGGGGCGCCCGGTTGTAGGTCGGAAGAACAGACGGGATCATGGATCAATCCTTCATTTTGGAAGCCCAAGACGTGCCTCAGGCACGCGGGCGAGTCAACGATGTGTGGAGGACGTGCAGGAAAGCGAAGCCGGACGCGTCAGCGTCGGCGTCGGATCGGGGTAGCGTATGCGATTTCCTTGCACATGAAGCGGCGTCTAATCTCAACGGCAGAACTTGTCCACTGAAAAGCCAAGCCCCTCCAATCACTTTGACTCTGCGTACTCGCTGTCCCTATCGTGCCGTTCGGGTGGGCGGCGTTGCGAAAAGGATCGGTGCGCCCCCGTGTTGGACTTTCTGAGATGGCTCCGGCCCCTGTCGCCCAAGGACATCCACAGTGAGATCCTCGAGGTGCTGGACTCGCGTCCGGAGCTTGCCTCGATCTCGGTCGATGCCGAAGACCCGTGGAAGCTGTCGGTCTGCCTTGCGGGTCAGGGCGCGAGTTCTTTCGCCCTCAACCTCCACAACCTGGCCATGCACCTGTCACGGACACGGCCTCGGCGCGCCGTTCGCAGGGAAGCCATCGAACATTTCATCACCTCGATCCTCGAGATGCAGGCGCCCCCTGCCATCAGCCTGGACCAGCTTCGCCCGATGGTGCGCCACGTGGACTACGCCATGCATATGTCGGCGGACTTCAAGAACGGGAATACCGGCGCGGATGCCTTGGCCCGGCCTTTGTTTGCCGATCTGGCCGTGGTCCTGATGCTTGAAACCGAGAACGGGTTCCGCAGCCTCAACCCCGACAGCCTGACGGAGGTTGATCTCACCCCGCAACGACTCTGGCAGGAGGCCGACGTGAATTTCGAAAAGATGCTGCTCGACCTTGCGGTGGACGAGCCGCGCGAGGGCTTCTTCCAATTCTATTTTCCCGACGCCCCTTGGCTGGCCCCGTCCCTGTTGCTGCGCGGATCGTTGTTCGATGAGTTCATGGCCGAGCGCGGGATCGAGGGGCTGCTGGTCGGCGTGCCAACCCGACACACGCTTTTGGCCGCGGATGCCGCGGATGCCGCGGCGATCGAGAAGCTTGCCAAGGCAACGTTGAGTGGGCTTCAGGAAGAGCACCCACAATCCGAATTCATCTATCTCAAGGAGCCCGGCTCGGACGCATTCGCCCCGAAACTGAAGCGGACGGAGAATGGCCTGGAGGCCCTCGACTGATCTCGCCGGTGATCCATCGTGCTTGATCGACTTTCTTCGGGCTCAACCTGAAATGGCGACAATCCCGCTCGATAAAGCGGACCGTTCGCCATCGAGAAATCAATCCGCCAAACATGGCTGAAATCCGCCCAAAGCCTCGCACAAAATGATTTTTTTCCAGCCCCAATCTAGCCCTTTTTTCAGACGAAACCTATTCGAAAGGTTATTAAAAGGTGAACTATCATGAATGCAGGTGCTTGGGTGAGTGACGACACAAACGGACGCTGGACAAGTCTTCTCTTCACGGAATCTGTCCGGGGCTACGACGTCAGTGAAGCCGCGAGAGGTTTTCAACGCGAGACACTGACCGAGAACATCCTGCGCCTTGTCGGCATCCTTCTGACCCTTGGCGCCTACGCGCTCTGGCTATTGCCGGTCAGCTACTTCAAGGCCGACCCGCTGATCACCCGCATCATCCTTTCGTTCACCTTCGTCGCCACCGGCGTCTTCCTCTACATGTTCTCGATGCGCGGGTTTCGCCATGAAATCCAGATCGCCCCTGCCCAGCGTGTCGTGCATCTCGCCCGGCTGAACGGCCAGGGCCAGAGCCGCATTACAAAGACCATCGAGATGGCCGATATTGGTAGCTTCTTCGTGAAGCGTCCGACGGAAAAAGGCACAAAGGCTGCGCTTTGGATCCGCCTGAAGAACGAAGAAGAACCCAGCTTCATCATGCGCGGAGAGTTGGACGAGCTTGAGAGGCTCCATGAGCGCCTGCTGCGCGACATCCGCTTCGCGCTGGAACGCACGGTTACGCCGAAGCGCCCCCCGAAGCCGCGTGGCCTCGTCCGTTTCCGGGCCCCCGGGCCGACCAACCCGGCAAAGCTGCTGGATCCCGAGTAGAACTTCTGCCACTCACGCAGAAAGAGGCCGACGCGCAGAGGGACAGCGCGTCGGCCTCGCCCTTTTCAGGGGTCAGGCTTTCAGCCGATAGCCACGCTTGAACCAGAACCAGCAAAGCCACAGCACCGCGCCAGTCGCCACCGAGACGACTAACAGGCCAAGCCAGGGCGAACTGTCGGACTTGCCGATGATCCCGTAGCGCACCCCGTCGATCAGGTAGAAGACCGGGTTCGCATGGGTCACGTAATACATCGCCCGGGGCAACGTTTCGATCGAGTAGAACGTCCCCGACAGGAACGACAGCGGCGTGATGATGAAGTTCGTGATCGCCGCCATCTGATCGAATTTCGTCGAAAAGATCGCCGCCACGATCCCGAGCCCGCCCAGGAACGCGGACCCCAGGATCACGAAGACCAGCGTCCAGAGCGGATTTTCCATGCCCAGGCCGACGAAGATCGCCATCCCGACCCAGATCGCAACCGCGACGAACAGGCCGCGCCCCACCGCCCCCGCCATGTAGCCCAGCACCAGTTCCAGCGGCGACAGAGGCGGCATCAGCGTATCCACGATATTGCCCTGCACCTTGGCAATCATGATCGACGATGACGTGTTCGCGAAGGAGTTCTGGATCACCGTCATCATCAGGATGCCCGGCGCCAGGAACTCGATGAACGGCACGCCCATGACATCGCCCCTTGTCGGGCCGATCGCCAGCGCGAAAATGGTCAGGAAAAGCCCGGCCGTGATCAACGGCGCCAGCAGCGTTTGCGTCCAGACCGAAACGAACCTGCGCACCTCGCGCTCGGCCAGGGTATAGAGGCCCAACCAGTTTACGCGGCCGAACCGCCGCGTGCCCATTCCACCGATTTCGCTCATTGGTCATCCCTTCCTTTGCGGGGCGGGTTGTATCCGCTCTGCCAGTGACTACAATAGGGCCAAGTTGAATTTGACCAAGGCTGCGGTGCCGTGGACCCATCCACCCGCGCCACACTCAAGGAAATGACATGTCCTGGACCGATGAGCGCGTCGAGCTGTTGAAAAAGATGTGGGGCGAAGGCCAGTCGGCCAGCCAGATCGCCAAGGAGCTTGGCGGCGTCACCCGCAATGCCGTGATCGGCAAGGTACATCGCCTTGGCCTGTCGAACCGCTCGGGTTCGGAACCGGCAAAACCGGCGGCAGAGGCTGCCCCGGCAAAACCCGCGCCGAAGCCCGAGAAGAAGGCCGAAAAGCCCGCGGCACCGAAGGTTGAAGAAAAGCCGGTCGAAAAGCCGGTTCAGGCCGCCGTGCCCGCGCGCAAGCAGATCATCCCGGCAGGCCAGCCGTTGCCGCCGCAGCCATCGGCGAACGAGATCAGCCCCGAGGCGTTGGCCACCGTGCGCGAGGTGGAAAAGACCGCCAAGAAGATCAGCCTGATGGAACTGACCGAGCGCACGTGCAAATGGCCGATCGGTGACCCCGCGACCGAGGACTTCTGGTTCTGCGGCCTCGCCGCGCAGCCCGGAAAACCCTATTGCGAGGCCCATGTGGGCGTCGCCTTCCAGCCCATGAGCTCGCGTCGCGACCGCCGTCGCTGAGCCTTCCAAGAACGCGAAACGAAAAGGGCGCCCCGGGGCGCCCTTGTTCTTTGCCGAGGTGACGGCGTCAGTTCCCGCCCCCGAGCAGGTTCTTCAACCCGCCGGTCGCGCGGCGTTCCAGTTCCTGGCGGATCGCGTCCTCGCTGCTCTGGCCCTCTTCCGTGGTCACGCCCAACTCCTGAATGGCCTTTTCTTCCGCGGCCTGACGGGCACGTTCCTTGGCGGCTTCGGTCTCTTCGCGCAAACGCTCGCCCGCCAGGGCCTCAAGGTCGAGCGATATCTTCGGATTCGCCCAGGTGCCGGAGATCTTCACCGGGATGCGGATGCCTGCCCCATCCTCGCCATCCAGCGACTTGGGCGTGATCGTGTAGTTCAGCGTCTGCTCACCGATCCCCACGCGCCCCTTGCCGCCTGCTTCCATCAGAGGCGCCAGCATGATCAGGTCCTCGTTGATCAGGACCCCGTTCCGGATCACGAAGCTGCCGTTGATGCTGTCGAAGACCGTGCGGCCACCCTGCCCCACTTGACCCGCTTCCATCGATTTCAACGCGCCCACAAGGTCAAAGCCCTGGAACTCGCCCTTGCCCATGCCGATGCGCCCCTCGCCATCGAGGCTCTTCATGATCGCATCGAGGCTGTTGCCAGACCCCACAACATTCATGTCCATGTCGGCCATGGCCAGAAGGCGCTCGTATCCTGCAAGCTGTTGCAGCAGCGGCCTCAGCGCGATGGCCGATCCCGATAGTTTGCTGCGCACCGAAAGCCCGCCGCGACTGTTGACCACGAACTCGCCCGTGACGGTCCCGTCGTAGGCGTTGAGTTCGCGGATCTCGGTCACAAGCCGTCCATCCTGAAGCCGCAGGAACAGCCGCGTGAGCCCAAGCTGAGACTTGCCGAGATCGACGCTGTCCGCCGTCAACCCAAGCTCAGCGTCAATCGCCTGCAGGCCCGAGGCGTCGATGGGCTCCGTGGACCATCCGCTTTCGCCTTGCGACTCGCCATCCGGCCCGCCTTCGGCTTCTTCAGACAGGGCCGACAGGTCGACCGCCCCGGCCGCGAACTCACCGGTCACGCGCGGCTTGGCGGTCAGGTCCAGCGATGCCTGGCCGTTCAGGGTATTCTGATCAAGCCGAATACGCGCATTGGCCAACGTCACCACGTTGTCGGCGAACTCCAGATCGCCTTTCGCACCTATCAGCTTCGCGCCAAGCCCCTCCGGCAACGCAGGCGCCGTCTGCCCGATGGCGCCGAAAACTGCGGGCAGATCGTCCAGTTCCGCATCAAGGCGTCCCCCGACGGTCAGCGGGACAAGCCTCATCGTTCCGTCAAATGCGATCTCGGACCCACCTGCACTGGCATCCAGCTCAACCGCCACCGTGCTTTCGGTCAGGAACGCCGCCACGCCGCCGGTCAGAAGTTTCGCTGGTCCATCGATCGAAGCCTCGATCGTCACCGGGCTATCATTGACATTCGCCGCCGCTCTCAACTCGGCCTTGCCCGCGAAATCGGGCAGGGAGATATCGGCATCCAGATCGCTGATCTGCTGCCGCGTTCCGGTTTCGGCGTCGATATAAGTGAGTGACCCACCTGAAATCTCCGCCTGGTCCAGCGCGAAGCGGCGGGTCGTGGCGCCGCCTTGCGGGTCTTCGCTCTCTGCGGGCTCAGCACTGGCATCGAAGATCCAGTTCGCCTTCCCGTCGGCCGACTTCTCAAGAATGATCGCGGGAGAGATCGCCTCGACCCACCGTATGCGGATATCCCCGCCGATCAGGGCCATCAGGTCGACCCCGATCGAAAGGCCCTCGGCCGAGAGCATCGGCCCTTCCTCGGACCAGTCGGCATTGGCAATCGACACCGCGCCGGTGGTCACGCCAAGGTTCGGCCAGATGCTCGGGCTGACATCGCCCGCGATCACCATTTCACGCCCCGTGGCCGCCTCGAACCGATCCGCCGCGATCCCGGCAATCTTTTCGGCGGGCATCAGGAACAGTGCCGCGACAGCGACCACGACCAGCGCGACGAAGAACAGAACGATACGGCGAATCCAGCGCATGAGAGCCTCCCATTTCCTGAGAAATACATAGGATCGCCGCGCCGCCACCACAAGCGAAGAGGCCGGGAACCGAAGCTCCCGGCCTCTGAATTCTTGTGGGAAATTTCAGTCCCGGTCGAAGATCACGCGGTCGATCTGATCACGGGAGATCCCGATGTCCTTCAGCGTGTCGTCCGACAGGTCACGAATGTGCTTTTCCTCGCGGTAGCGGCGGTCGGCCTCGAGCACGTGGCGAAACAGGCCGCCAAGGGTGATGGAGAAGATCGGGCGGGCGGTGCTTTCGGTCTTGGTGGTCATTGTCTGGGTCCTCCGGGTTGGGTTTGTCTCGTTTCGTGTTGATGAACCCAGATTGCCCCTGCCCCGCAAAACCCCCGCAAAATTTTCCGTTGGTTTCGATGGCAGATCGTGAAATCTTCGCAAAAAGCGCATGTTGGTATTTTTTACGATGGATTTTTCCGGTGACTGACCGGTTGACCCTCCGCCTTACGGGAAATTTCGAGGCCCGGGTGGACAACGGGCCTCCGCTGGACCTACCGCTGCGGTGCCAGGCGATCCTTGCCGTTCTGGCGAGGTCCGGGCGCGGCACTGCCCCGCGCGGGGTGCTGGCAACGCTGGTCTGGGGTGACCGGGGCGAGGAACAGGCCCGAGCCTCGCTGCGTCAGGCCCTGTCGGTGCTGCGGCGCGCCCTGCCCGATGCGCTGCTCGAGGCCGACCGGCAAGAGGCGCGGCTGGACCTTACCCGGGTGGATCTGGTCGAAGACCCGGGCGCCGAATTTCTTGCCGGGTTCGAACTGACATCAGAGCCATTCGAGGATTGGCTGCGACAAACCCGTGAAACGCATCGGTCCGAGGGGTTGGACCAAGCTCTACAGGCCGCCGAGCAGGCGCTGGCAAACAAGACGCCGGACGAGGCCGCCGAACAGGCCCGCGCGGCCCTGCGCGCCGATCCGCTGTCCGAGGCGGCGCTCTCGCTGCTGATGCAGGCCGAGGCCGCGCGTGGTAACCGGGCCGGGGCGATCCTTGCCTTCGAACAGGCACGCGAGCGTCTGATGTCCGCGCTTGGCGTGGAACCTGGGGCCGGGCTGCGCGATCTCTGTGCCGAACTGCGCCGCACCGCGACCGCCACGACGCCTGCGCCCAAGCGCGCGGCAGACCGCCCCTCGGTCGCCGTGATGGCCTTCGATGACCTGACGCCCGGTGAGGCAGACATGTTCGCCGACGGCGTCGTGGACGAGATCACCAGCGCCCTCAGCCGGGTGCGCGAGTTCCACGTCATCGCCCGGCAATCGGCCTTCGCCCTGCGCGGCGAGGCACTTGGCGTGCCCGCAGCCGCGGACCGGCTCGGCGCGGATTACCTTGTCGAGGGCTCCGTGCGCCGCGCGGGCGAACGGGTCCGGATCGCGGTGCAACTGGTGCGGGGGCGCGACGGGCACACGGTCTGGTCGCAGCGCTTCGACGACCGGCTGGACGATCTTTTCGACCTTCAGGACCGGATCGCCGCCCACGTGGCCGGGCAACTGGCCCCGACCCTGCGCGCCGCCGAGATCGCCCGCGCGACGCGCCTGCCGCCCGAAAGCCAATCCGCCTATAGCCTGACATTGCAGGCCCTGCCCCATTTCTGGGCGCATCGGCGCGACGACAATGCGCGTGCCATCACGATCCTTGATGAGGCCCTGCGGCAGGACCCCGGCTATGGGCCCGCGCTGGCCTACAAGGGCTGGGCGGTGGCACAGCAGCCAAGCTATCTCTGGTCAGACGCGCCGGAAGCAGACCGGGCTCTGGCCCAGTCCCTGGCCGATCAGGCGGCGGCGGCAACGACCGATCACGCGCCCTCCCTGGTGGCGATCGGTGCCACCCATAACCTGATCGGGGATCGAGTAGACCTGGCGCGCAGTTTCGTGGAGCGTGCCTTGGAAATCGACGCCAACAACGCCTGGGGCTGGCTGCGCCTTGGCTGGTGCACGATCTACCAAGAACGCCCCGTAGAGGCATTGCCCCATTTTGCCAAGGCCGAGGAACTCAGCCCGCTGGATCCGTTCCGCTTCAACATGGCCATCGGGCGCGGGGTGGCAAACTGGCTGTCCGGAGAGCATGAGGCCGGATTGGACCTGCTGCGCAAGGGCATGGCCCTTGCCCCGGGCATGATCTGGGCGAACCGGCTTCTGGCCTCGTGGTATTCCCAACTGGGCCGCGAGACCGAGGCCGAGGACGCAATGCGCGCATTAATGAATGAATATCCCGGGCTGACCCTGAAAAAACTGATCGCCGGTGTTCCGCCATCTCTGATCGAGCAGAACGAGCATACTTATTCGGCGCTGCTCTCCCTCGGGCTTCCGAAAGGATAATCCCTTCCCGCGCCCCGCATTTACGCCTATATCGCGCCCCATGTCCCAGAACCCACCTGACCTCCGCCCCGACCTCGCGCCGCGCGCGCGTATCTCCGAGACCGCGCGTCCCGGCCAGCCCACCATCGGGATGGTCAGCCTTGGCTGCCCCAAGGCGCTGGTGGACAGCGAGCGGATCCTCACGCGCCTGCGCGCCGAGGGCTACGCGATCAGCCCCGACTACCAAGGCGCGGACGCGGTGATCGTGAACACCTGCGGGTTCCTCGACAGCGCCAAGGCCGAGAGCCTCGAGGCCATCGGCGAGGCGCTGCGCGAAAACGGCCGAGTGATCGTCACCGGCTGCCTGGGCGCGGAGCCTGACTATATCACCGGCGCCCATCCCAAGGTTCTGGCCGTCACCGGGCCGCATCAATACGAACAGGTTCTCGATGCCGTGCACGGCGCGGTGCCGCCCGATCCGGACCCGTTCGTGGACCTGCTGCCTGCCTCCGGTGTGTCGCTGACGCCGCGCCACTACAGCTATCTGAAGATCTCGGAAGGCTGTAACCACAAGTGCAAGTTCTGCATCATCCCCGACATGCGCGGACGCCTCGCTTCGCGTCCGGCCAAGGCGGTGCTGCGCGAGGCCGAGAAACTGGTGGAAAACGGCGTGAAGGAACTGCTGGTCATCAGCCAGGACACCTCGGCCTATGGCACGGATTGGAAGGACCGCCCCAGCAAGGCGCCGATCATCGATCTTGCCCGCGACCTCGGCCAGCTTGGCGCCTGGGTACGGCTGCATTACGTCTACCCCTACCCCCATGTGCGCGAGCTGATCCCGCTGATGGCCGAGGGGCTGATCCTGCCCTATCTCGACATCCCGTTCCAACATGCCCACCCCGAGACGCTCAAGCGCATGGCCCGCCCTGCGGCGGCGGCGCGGACGCTGGACGAGATCGCCGCGTGGCGCGAGACCTGCCCCGAGATCACCCTGCGCTCCACCTTCATCGTCGGCTACCCTGGCGAGACCGAAGAGGAATTCCAGACCCTGCTGGACTGGATGGACGAGGCGCAGCTCGACCGGGTCGGCTGCTTCCAGTACGAGAATGTCGCAGGCGCACGCTCCAACGCCCTGCCCGATCACGTCCCGGACGAGGTGAAGCAGGAGCGCTGGGAACGCTTCATGGAAAAAGCGCAGGCGATCTCCGAGGCCAAGCTGGCGCAGAAGGTCGGCCAGCGGCTGGAGGTGATCGTGGACGAGGTCGACGACGAGGCCGCCACCTGCCGCACCAAGGCCGACGCGCCCGAGATCGACGGCAACCTCTTCATCGACGAAGGCTTCGAAGAGCTGGAGCCGGGTCAGATCCTCACCGTCGAGGTGGACGAGGCGGGCGACTATGACCTCTGGGGCAAGATCGCGTAAGGGTTGCGCCAAGACGCCATAATTATACCCTATTGATCTGGCTCGCTGAAGACATTCCCGTTGGAGGTGTTTTCATGCGGCGTCCCGCACTCTCAGACCTCAGAATTCTCCTTGTCGTTCTTGGCGTCCTCATCACCCCCGTTACGGCCAATGCTCAGGGGCTGACCGCGGACGAGGTTCGCGCCATGGCCTATGCCGGTGATTTCGCCGGGCTCGACATCCGCCTGCAGGACCTGCAGACCAAGGTCGCGCAGGGCCAGATCAGCGCGGACGCGCAGCGCGACATCTACGCCACCTTCGCGACCACCGATCCGAGGATGCATCGCTTTGTCCGCGCATGGCTGGAGGGGATGCCCGGCTCCGCTCATGCCAATACGGCGCAGGCCCAGATCGAACTCACCCTCGGATGGTACGTGCGCGGGCCGGAATTCGCCCAGTGGACCTACCCGGACGCGATGGAGTATTTCCGCCGGTCCCAGGCGTCGGCCATCCGCCATGCCGAGACCGCCCTGAAGAACGCACCGGACCTGATCCCGGCCTCAGACCTCATGATCCTGATGGCGAAGTCCGGCAGACTGCCGCGCTCGGTCCACGCGTATCTTGCGGACATCATGGAAAGGCGGCCGAACTACGGGTCGCTCTCGCGGGGGCTGACGATCACCGGACCGAACTGGGGTGGCGACTGGGATCAGGTCGTCGATCTCTGTTCCCGATACGCGCTGATGGTGCCGGATTCGCCGGGCTACGGCATCAAGGTCTGCCAACTCGACGCCGCGCTCAGCAATCATCACGACAGGAAACATGCGCTGGGGCTGGCGCGTCTTTTCGATAGCTCGGATGCGGCGGCGCTGGACCGTTGGCGCGCCTATGACGCGGTATACCTTCGCCCGGATGCCCCCGGCGCGCGCGATCGGGCCGCAAAGGAAATGATGCGCGACGATTTCACCGACCTCGCGCTTGCCGAAAGCTTCGACCGCTTCACCTCCAAACCCGAGGGCCTGCCCTCGATGCCAGCACTCGTCTTTGCACGACTGCGCGAAAAGGCCCGCGAAGGGATCGAACATGATCCCTACAATCCTGATTACCTCGAGGTTCTGGGACGTGACTTCGTCGGCATCGAAAAGCTGCCCGACGCGCCCTCCATTCCCGAGCAAATCGAGTTGAAAAAGCGCAGCCTGATGTTCCAGCCCTACCACTATGAACATTGGGCCGAACTGGCGGCCCTGCAGATGCGCGGCTTCGACATGGACAACCCTTTCGCGGCGGACCCCTATTTCATCAACGCCATCGTCTATTCCAACTATCACCCGCAGGACGTGGCCGTGTACCTGTCGCATCGCCTGATGCTTGCGATGCAGCACATGCGTCTTTCGGCTCCCGGCGGCCGCCTGCCCGAGGATCTGCGCCAAAAGGCCCTGGCCAGCGCATTCGGCCGCGCAAGCGATACGGAACTGCTTTGCCCCTACGTGCGCATCCAACGGATCTGGGAAGCCAATTGCGCCAGAGCTCCCGGCGAGGGTTTCTGCACCTTCAACGAAATGCAGACGCAGGTGATGGACATGATCGCGGCCAAGGTCGAAACGCAGGACCTATGTGCGTCAGAGAAATCGGCGCCCTTGCCGACGCTCCTCTACCAGCCGATCCCGCTTGACCGATCCGCAGTCGAATAGGAGCAAACACAAGATTTTGTAGGTTCAAGCCACAATTCAGGGTATATTCGCCCCGCGACCGGACTACCGGCGCTGTGGACAGGGAGGAAACCCCATGAATGTATCTCGGAATTTCCTGTTGGTTGGATCGCTGTTTCTGATCCTTGGCATTCTCATCGGCATGTATATGGGCGGCAGCGGGGAACACACGCTTGCCCCGGCTCACGCCCATATCAACCTTCTGGGCTTCGTGCTGTCGGTGCTGTTTGCGCTCGTTTATCGCTCCTATGCTGACATGGGGGCGAGCAAGCTGGCCACCTATCATTTCTGGCTTCACGTGGTGGGCACGGCGATCCTGATCGTCATGCTGCTGATGCTGTTGACCGGAAAGATCACCGAGGCCGGAATGGCACCCATGGCCCCGCTGGCCGAGCTTGCGGTTCTGATCGGCGTGATCCTCTTCCTCGTCAATCTGTGGAAGAACGCGAAGTAAGGCCTACTGCTGGCCGTTCCCCGAACGGCCAGCCTGCTACTGCGACAGCCGCGCGCAGACCTCGGCCACGTCGGACACCCGCGCGATGAACTGAAGTCGCTCCAACGCTCCTTCATGTGACTCCGGGTTCGCCGCAGCCGAGGCATCCTTCAGGACAATGCAATCGAAACCCCGATCCGCCGCCTCGCGGACCGTGCCCTCGACCACCCAATGGGTGGTGATGCCGCCAAGGATCAGGGTCTGCACGCCGAGCGAGGCGATATCCGCCCCGAAACTCGAGCTGGTGAAGGCGCTGATGCCCCCACTGTAGGTAACCATCTCATCCGGGTCGGGCACCAGCTCCGTCACGAACTCGTGCCCCTGATGCCCCTCCACGCAGCCGCCAATCTGGTGCGCCCAGTTCGACAGCCGCGCGAAGCGATTGGCGAAATGCCCGTCCTCGCGCCGCCCGAAGGCCGAGTGAAGCACCGGCATTCCGACAGCCCTCGCCGCCGCGCGCACCTTGGCCGCCTGGGCGATCGCCGCCCCGATCCGGGCCAGTGGTTCGGCCTCGGCAGGCGCCATCGCGCCGCCCTCAAGGCAGATGTCCTTCTGGAAATGCAGCAGCCCGAGGGCCGTTTTAGAAGGGTCGAAATCTATCGGCATGGAGGTGGTTCCTTCATGAATGTTGGATGAAACAGATAGGACGCGACGCTCACCGGGCCAGATCCCACAACAGGACCACCCAGGCCACACCCACGGCGATGCCGGCCACGGCAACCCCGGCACTTCCGGCGTCCTTGGCTTGCTTGGCCAGCGGGTGTTCGTCGGTCGAGATATGATCCACCGCGCGCTCGATCGCGGTGTTGATGAGCTCGGCAGCAAGAACGAGAACCCCAAGGGCCAGGATCAATGCGCGCTCCCCGGCTTCAAGCGGCAGCCACAAGGCGGCCGCCCCCGAAAGAAGATTTGCCCAGACCCAGGTGCGGAAGGAATGCTCGTTGGCCCAGGCATCGCGCCAGCCTGCCCAGGACCAGATGCAGCGCAGTTTCAGCCTCTGCCAGGTGTATTTCAGCATTCTCGCCTCCGGCCCCCGCACGAAGGTTAGAAAGAGCCGGGGCACCAATCAAGCGGCATCGCGTCTTTTGCGAAACCCGATCCGGTGTTAGGCTCAAACCATGTCGCATCTCGTCACGCTCACCGTCCCCTGCCCCGACAAGAAAACCGCCGTCGGCCTTGGCCACGTGGCGGTCGGTGCCCGGCTGGCCGCCTGCGCCAATGTCATCGACGGCGTCACCAGCGTCTTTCACTGGCAGGGCAAGGTCGAGGAAGAGAGCGAGGTCCTGCTCGTGCTGAAAACCCGGGATGGATGCGTCGCGGCCCTGGCGCGGCTCCTGTCCGAGCGCCACCCCTACGACCAACCCGCGATCACGTGGGATCATTGCCAGGCCGACCCCGAGACGTCGGCCTGGATCAACGCGGAAACTGCTGCCCCGCGCTAGAGCTTGTTCAGCCTGTCGATGTTTGGGCAGAATTCTTCGGGTTCCGCATCCGGCCCGACATCCAGTTGCCAGCGAATGCAATCGTAATGCGACGGGCAGTGATTGCACTTCTGCCCCATGGCGTCGAGTTCTTCGGCAGTGACCCGCCCCTCGGCCAATGCAAGTTCAAGATCGGAGCCGATCTTCTCGGCCATCCGACACATCAGGCTGGGCAGGCTGGGTTTTGTTGGAGCTGCCATGACCTATTTGCCAACACAACCGGGACAGGTCGGACAGCCCGGGCAAGCGATATGTCGTCGTGAAGTTCCGTTGCTTTGGGCGGGACCCCAATAGGTACAATCCCGCGCATAAGGGCAACCTCGGCACTGCGACCTCACCACTTCAGGCACCATCTGGCGCAAGCTGGGAAGACTGTCTTCAACGATAATACCTAACCCGAGAGCCCGGACAATCGTCCGGGCGATCTCGGCAGTGCGTTCGCGCACTGCGATCCCTTCAATCATGTCAGCTCCGTGCGAGCCGCGTCAAATCAGTCTTGTTGCGGCAGTAGTCCGGCGCAGTTTCCACCGCCCCGGGTTGCACCGCCAGCCAGTGGTCGCAGCTGTCCGATTCCGAACAGCCCACACAACAAAACACCGAATTGTGCAAACCCTCGGGGGACAAATGCCCCCGCAGAACTTCTTCTTCCAGATCGATGCCCAATCGCTCAGCCACCGAACCCAACAGCCTTGTATGTCTGTCGATGGTCGTGATTCCCAGCATGTTTCCCTCCAGCAGACCCCCGCCCGAGATATCGTATACAAGAATTCGTTATCCACTTTGACATAGATCAAATTAGATCGGTTTGTCCGGGTGGCCCGCTGAAATCCTTGCTCGAGGGCTCGGCTTCACTTCCGCGGCCCATTAATTTGCGCAATAGCTGCAAAGAAGGACAAGCGAGCCCGGACGGCTAGCGCAAAGTCGCCAACGTTTCCCGCACCGCCTCGACCCGGCGTGCGTTTGGCGGGTGGGAGCCCAAGAACTTGTCACCCGGGTCGGGGATTCGGGCAAAATAGGCCGCGCCCCGCGCCGGGTCATAGCCCGAACGGAAGGCGATCACCGTGCCAAGACGGTCGGCCTCGAGCTCGAATTCCTTGGAATAGCTCCGCGCGCCCACCGTAGCCCCGATCTGCTGCGCGGTCTGCACGGCCGCGTCCCCCGCACCGGTGATTGCAACGATGGTCCCCGCGATTACGGCTCCCGCCGTGGCCGAGGCCTGAGTGCGACCCAGGTGCCCGGCGATGTGATGCGCCGCCTCGTGGCTCATTACGAAGGCCAGTTCGTCCTGGTTCCGGGTATCGGCGATCAACGCCAGCGTGAAGGCAATGACCGGCTGACCTTTCTTGTTCAGTGTCTGGAAGGCGTTCGGTGGCTGCCCTGGGCGGGTGTCGACCATGATCTGGAAATCGCAATCGGTATCGCGGGTCTTTTCCCGGCACATGCGCTCGGCAACAGGTTCGACCCGCTCCACCACGGCGATGAAGTTCCGCGCGGCAAGATCGGCGTCAAAGCCGTTCTTGTGGGGGGATGGCTCGATATTCGGAGGCACCACGGGTGAAACCGTACACCCTGCCAGAAAACCCGCCGCGAGAAGTCCGAGAAACCGCATTCGCCCGCCCCGTTTCGTTGTCCGGATATGATCTTAGGCGCGCACCGGCCCCACCGCCAGCCCCGGCGTGTCATTCTCCTTGCAATGTGACCTGCAGAAGATAGGCTCGCCCCATGTTCACCATCGAGCACGATTTCGACGCCACGGTCGTCACCCTCGTCGACGAGGGCAGCCCGCATCTTCAGGAAGACATCACCGTCACCGCCTTCGAGGAATGCGTCACCGTCGAACAATGGGACCCGCGCACCGACCAGGTGCAGAAGATCACCCTCTCGCCCGCGCAGCTTCGGGACATGGCGGCAGCTCTGAACCTGCCTGAAGGGGTTTACAGGCTGCGGCGGACGGATAAGGCGTCCGGCTAGGCTTCACTCCAGCCGGAACACCTTCTCGCGCGCGGTGGCGCCGCGCGTGAGGATCAGCCGGGATTTCGCGACGCCCAGCGCCTTGGCCAGCAGTTTCTGAACCGCCGCGTTGGCCTTGCCGCCTTCGGGCGCGACCGTCACGTAGACCCGCACCCCATCCTCATCCCGCACCACCTCGTTCCGCGACGCGCGGGGCGTCACGCGCACGGCAATCTCGGCGCCCTCGCGGGCCAGGTCGGCAAGCGGTGGCGTCTTCATGGCTTCAGGCTCTGGACGGGGCGGCGCGATCTCATATGCTGAGCCTAACAACGGAAACCGCCAAGCGGGAGGGGCGAGCAATGGCCACGGGGTTTTTCTGGGACGAGCAGTGTTTCTGGCACAGCGGCGGCAATTACATTTTCACCGTGCCCGTGGGCGGGCTGGTGCAGCCCCCGGCCTCGGGCGGGTTGCCCGAAAGCCCCGAGACCAAGCGGCGCCTCAGGACATTGATGGAGGTGACCGGGATCACCCGCGACCTGTCCATGCGCGGCGCGGAACCCGCAACGGAAGAGGACCTCGCCCGGGTGCACCCATCCTCATACCTCAACGAGTTCAAGGCGCTCTCGGATGACAGCGGCGGCGACCTTGGTCATTGCGCCCCGTTCGGCAAGGGCGGGTACGAGATCGCCAAGCTTTCCGCCGGGCTGGCCAAGGGTGCCTTGTTCTCGGTTCTCGATGGGTCGCTGGAAAACGCTTACGCGCTCTCGCGTCCGCCGGGCCACCATTGCCTGCCCGAAGATCCCAACGGGTTCTGCCTGCTGGCCAATATCGCCATTGCCGCCGAGGCCGCTCTGGCCGAGGGCCGCGCCGAACGGATCGCGGTGGTGGACTGGGACGTGCATCACGGCAATGGAACCGAGGCGATCTTCTATGACCGGGCCGATGTGCTGACGATTTCGATGCACCAGGAACGCAACTACCCGGTCGACACCGGCAGCGTCGAGGATCGCGGCGCGGGTGCCGGAGAGGGCTTCAACCTCAATATTCCGCTTCCGCCCGGCGCGGGCCATGTGACCTATGTCGAGGCGATGGAGCGGCTGGTGATCCC
Source organism: Paracoccaceae bacterium (assembly GCA_014762635.1). GTDB lineage: Bacteria > Pseudomonadota > Alphaproteobacteria > Rhodobacterales > Rhodobacteraceae > JABURR01. The sequence goes on along the minus strand of JABURR010000035.1, from coordinate 3,674 downwards.
CGAGCTTGCCCGCTTCAAACCAGACGTCATCATCGTCGCCTGCGGCTTCGACGCGGCCGCCGTGGACCCGCTGGGCCGGATGCTCGCCACCTCGGACACGTTCCGACAGTTGACCGCGATGATCCGCGAGGCGGCCGAGGACCTGTGCGCCGGGCGGCTCGTGCTGGTGCACGAGGGCGGCTATTCCGAGCTTTACGTCCCCTTCTGCGGCCACGCGGTGCTGGAGGAACTCAGCGGCAGTCAGATCACCGCGCGCGACCCGATGGCGCGCTACCTCGCCGCGCGCCAGCCCAGCGAGCGGTTCAACCGGTATTGTTCGACCCTCATCGACGAGATCGAGGAGATGCTGGGCTGACCGGGTTGACCCCGGCGCCGCGACGTCCGACATGAAGGGCGACGCAGACGGAGACCCCCATGCCTGACAAGAACACCGCCGCGCTGGAATTTCTTCTAACCCGCCGCTCGCGCCCGGCGAAGACGCTGACGACCCCGGTCCCAAGCCGGGACGAATTGATGCCGATCCTGACCGCCGCCGCGCGCACCCCCGATCACGGGAAGCTGGAGCCATGGCGCTTTGTCGTGCTGGAAAAGGCCGCGTTGGAGCGGCTGGCCGAGATCGCGCGCGAACGCGGCCCGGCCCTTGGCGTGGAACCGGAGAAGATCGAGAAAGGCGTGCGCCAGTATTCAGACGCGGATCTGGCCGTGGCGGTGATCGCTTCGCCGAAACCTTCGGATAAGATCCCGGCCATCGAACAGACCTATTCGGCGGGTGCGGTGAGCCTCGCGCTTCTGAACGCGGCGCTGGCGTCGGGCTGGGGCGCCAACTGGCTGACCGGCTGGGCCTCGCATGATCGGGAGTTCATGACGCGCGGCCTGAAGCTGGAGCCGCATGAATCCATCGCGGGCTTCATCCATATCGGCACTGAAACGGCGGCGCCGCCGGATCGCCCGCGTCCGGACCTTGATGCCATCGTGAGTTGGATGAGCGCATGATACTGACGGATTTCCTGAAGGCACTCGGCCAGATCGGCGACCCGCGATTCCGCCGGGTCCTCTTCCTTGGTATCGGGCTGACGCTGGCGCTGCTGTTCGGCGCCTACACGCTGGTCTTCGGGGGCGTGCAGCTCTTCTTCCCCGAGACGATCACGCTGCCATTGATCGGCGAAATCTCCTGGGCGGACACGCTCGTGTCCTGGGCCTCGGTGCTGCTGATGATGGTGCTGTCGGTCTTCCTGATGGTGCCGGTGGCTTCGGCCTTCATCGGGATATTCCTCGAAACCGTGGTGGACGCGGTCGAGGACCGGCACTACCCGCATCTGCCCGAGGTCACGCCGATCCCGATCGGATCAGCCATTCGCGACAGCCTGAATTTCCTCGGGATCCTGATCGCCGCCAATATCGTGGCGCTGGTGCTTTACGTCATTCTGGCGCCGCTTGCGCCCTTCATCTTCTGGGGGCTGAACGGCTTCCTGCTGGGGCGGGAATATTTCCAGATGGTGGCCATGCGCCGGATCGGGCGGCCCGCCGCCAAGGCAGCCTGGCGGCGCAACCTGATCCGCATCTGGTTCGCGGGAAGCCTGATGGCGGTGCCGCTGACCGTGCCGCTCCTGAACCTCGTGGTGCCTATTCTAGGCGTGGCGACCTTCACTCACCTCTATCACCGGATTGCACCTCAGGGTTCATCCGGTTGAAGATGTCGATATCGCGGATCGTGAAGACGCCCGAGAAGATGGTCCCGGCGATCACGATCCAAAGGCCGAAGGACACGAAGGTCACATTGCGCATCTTGCGCTTCATGTTCAGGTTCGCCGGCGATCCCGCATGGGTGCCGGGGACGATCTCGCCCTCGTCGCCTTGGGTGCGCAGTCCGATGGGCAGGGCAATGAACATCACCATGAACCAGATCACGGCGAACAGAACGATGGCAGAGGTGATGGACATCAGATTTCCTCCAGTTCGATCAGGCAGCCGTTGAAATCCTTGGGGTGCAGGAAGAGCACCGGCTTGCCATGGGCGCCGATCTTGGGCTCCCCGGTGCCAAGCACGCGCGCGCCCTGCTCTTTCAGCCGGTCGCGGGCGGCGATGATGTCCTCGACCTCGTAGCACATGTGATGGATCCCGCCCGAGGGGTTCTTTTCCAGGAACCCGTTGATCGGGCTGTTCTCACCCAGCGGATAGAGCAGTTCTATCTTGGTGTTCGGCAGTTCGATGAAGACCACTGTCACCCCGTGATCGGGCTCATCCTGGGGCGCGCCCACGTTCGCGCCGAGGGTGCTGCGGTACTGCTCGCTCGCGGCCTCGAGGTCGGGCACGGCGATGGCGACATGGTTGAGACGTCCGATCATGTGGATCCCCTTCGTTGCATCTTGCCTGCGTTATGGGGTCGGAATCCCACGCCGACAAGAGACGCTTGGCCGCAGGGATTGTCTCTTGCCCCAACCTTTTCCGGTCCGTTCCCTAGTTTTGCCCAATTATCAGTTAACGGTTCCCTCTATAAGAAAGTTTGTAGTGCGGGATGTCGACATGATTGCAAAGTTGATGGACCTCGTCAGAGGTGACAGTGCCAGCGTGTTTCTTGACCGCACGATCCTGATTGTCGGCACGGTCTCACTGACCGTAGCCGTCGTTGCCTCCTTCTTCACCTGAAGGAGCGCTTGGCGCGGGGCCTTTCTTAACGCCCCCACAACGGAATCGCTCCGCGCCAACACGTAGCTTCGAAATGATCAGTCCGCTGCGAAAAGCCCGCCCCATCGAGGCGGGCTTTGTCGTTATTACTCTTCGGGAATCACCCGCAGGCGCAGTTCGCGCAGCTGCTCGTTGGTGGGCTCCGAGGGGGCGGCCATCATCAGGTCTTCGGCGCGCTGGTTCATCGGGAAGAGGATGACCTCGCGGATGTTCTGCTCGTCGGCCAGCAGCATCACGATCCGGTCGATGCCCGCCGCGCAGCCGCCATGCGGCGGGGCGCCGAAGCGGAAGGCGTTGACCATGCCGCCGAAACGCTTCTGGACCTCGTCCTGACCATAGCCCGCCAGTTCGAAGGCCTTGTACATGATATCGAGCTTGTGGTTCCGGATCGCGCCCGAGATCAGCTCGTAGCCGTTGCAGGCCAGGTCGTACTGGAAGCCCAGAACCTTGAGCGGATCGCCTTCCAGCGCCTCCATGCCGCCCTGGGGCATCGAGAACGGGTTGTGCGAGAAATCGACCGCGCCGGTTTCCTCGTCCTTCTCGTACATCGGGAAGTCGACGATCCAGGCGAAGGCGAAGCGGTCCTTGTCGGTGAGGTTCAGTTCCTCGCCGATCACGTCGCGGGCCTTGCCGGCGACACGCTCGAACGCCTCGGGTTTGCCGCCCAGGAAGAAGGCCGCGTCGCCCTTGCCAAGGCCCAGCTGCTGGCGGATCGCCTCGGTGCGCTCAGGCCCGATGTTCTTGGCCAGCGGGCCAGCGGCTTCCAGCCCGTTGTCGCCGTCACGCCAGAAGATATAGCCCATGCCCGGCAGGCCCTCTTTCTGGGCGAAGGCGTTCATCCGGTCACAGAACTTGCGCGAGCCGCCGCCCTGGGCCGGGATCGCGCGGATCTGGGTGCCGTCCTGCTCAAGCAGCTTGGCGAAGATCGCGAAGCCCGAGCCGCGGAAATGCTCGGACACGTCCTGCATCTTGATCGGGTTGCGCAGGTC
>JABURR010000090.1 GCA_014762635.1 Paracoccaceae bacterium | reverse complement strand
CCTGCGAGTTCGACTATTCCGGCGCCCAGGCCTGCAAGGCCCTGCGCGAGGAAGGTTACCGGGTGATCCTGGTCAATTCGAACCCGGCGACGATCATGACAGACCCGGGCCTGGCCGATGCCACCTATATCGAGCCGATCACCCCCGAGGTGGTCGCAAAGATCATCGAGAAGGAACGCCCCGACGCGCTGCTGCCCACCATGGGCGGGCAGACCGGGCTCAACACCTCGCTTTCGCTCGAGGAAATGGGCGTGCTGGACAAGTTCGGCGTCGAGATGATCGGCGCCAAGCGCGAGGCCATCGAGATGGCCGAAGACCGCAAACTGTTCCGCGAGGCGATGGACCGGATCGGGCTGGAAAACCCCAAGGCCACCATCGTCACAGCCCCGAAAAAGCCGAACGGCAAGTACGACCTCAACGCCGGCATGGTCGAGGCGATGAACGCGCTGGAACACGTGGGCCTGCCCGCGATCATCCGTCCCGCCTTCACCCTTGGCGGCACCGGCGGCGGCGTGGCCTACAACCGCGAAGAATACGAACATTTCTGCCGCTCGGGCATGGATGCCTCGCCGGTGGGCCAGATCCTCGTGGATGAAAGCCTGCTGGGCTGGAAGGAATTCGAGATGGAGGTCGTCCGCGACAAGGCGGACAACGCGATCATCGTCTGCTCGATCGAGAACGTGGACCCGATGGGCGTCCACACTGGCGATTCGATCACCGTGGCCCCTGCCCTGACGCTGACGGACAAGGAATACCAGATCATGCGCAACGGCTCGATCGCCGTGCTGCGCGAGATCGGGGTCGAAACCGGCGGTTCGAACGTGCAATGGGCAGTGAACCCCGAAGACGGCCGCATGGTCGTGATCGAGATGAACCCGCGCGTCAGCCGCTCCTCGGCGCTGGCCTCCAAGGCCACCGGCTTCCCGATCGCCAAGATCGCCGCTAAACTTGCCGTGGGCTACACGCTGGACGAGCTCGACAACGACATCACCAAGGTGACGCCCGCCAGCTTCGAGCCCACGATCGACTATGTGGTCACCAAGATCCCGCGCTTTGCCTTCGAGAAGTTCCCGGGTTCCAAGCCTGAACTCACCACCGCGATGAAATCCGTGGGCGAGGCCATGGCCATCGGCCGCACCTTCCACGAGTCGGTGCAAAAAGCGCTGGCCTCGATGGAGACCGGCCTGAGCGGCTTCGACGAGGTCGATATTCCGGGCGCCCCGGACAATGCCGCCATCGTGGCCGCCCTGTCGAAACAGACGCCGGATCGTCTTCGCACCATCGCCCAGGCCATGCGCCACGGCATGAGCAACGAGGAAATCCAGACCGTCACCGCCTTCGACCCCTGGTTCCTGGCCCGCATCCGCGAGATCATCGAGGCCGAGGAAGACATCCGCAAGGCCGGCCTGCCGGTGACCGAGGAAGGGCTGCGCAAGCTCAAGATGATGGGCTTCACCGATGCCCGCCTCGCCACCCTCACCGGCCGGGACGAGGACAACATCCGCCGCGCCCGCCAGAACCTGGGCGTCACCGCGGCCTTCAAGCGCATCGACACCTGCGCCGCCGAATTCGAGGCGCAGACGCCCTACATGTATTCCACCTATGAAACCCCGGTCATGGGCGAGGTGGAATGCGAGGCGCGCCCCAGCGACCGCAAGAAGGTGGTCATCCTGGGGGGCGGCCCGAACCGGATCGGCCAGGGGATCGAGTTCGACTACTGCTGCTGTCACGCCTGTTTCGCGCTGACCGAGACCGGCTACGAGACGATCATGATCAACTGCAACCCCGAGACCGTGTCGACCGACTACGACACCTCGGACCGTCTCTATTTCGAGCCGCTGACTTTCGAACACGTGATGGAGATCCTGCGCGTTGAGCAGGACAAGGGCACGCTGCACGGCGTCATCGTCCAGTTCGGCGGCCAGACGCCGCTGAAGCTGGCCAACGCGCTCAACGACGCGGGCATCCCGATCCTGGGCACCTCGCCCGACGCGATCGACCTGGCCGAGGACCGCGAGCGGTTCCAGAAGCTGCTGAACGACCTGGGCCTCAGGCAGCCCCATAATGGCCTTGCCCGCTCGGACGAAGAGGCCTTCGCCATCGCCGCCGAAGTGGGCTACCCGCTGGTCATCCGCCCCTCCTACGTGCTGGGCGGCCGCGCCATGGAGATCGTCCGCGACGAGGACAACCTGCGCCGCTACATCCGCGACGCGGTGAACGTCTCGGGCAAGAACCCGGTGCTGCTCGACAGCTACCTTGCCGGCGCGATCGAGGTCGACGTGGACGCGCTCTGCGATGGCGAGGATGTCCACGTGGCGGGCATCATGCAGCATATCGAGGAAGCGGGTGTGCATTCCGGCGACAGCGCCTGTTCGCTGCCGCCCCACACCCTGCCCGCCTCGGTGATCGACGAACTTGAAGTGCAGACCCGGGCCATGGCCAAGGCGCTGAACGTGGTTGGCCTGATGAACGTGCAGTTCGCGATCCAGGGCGACGACATCTTCGTGCTGGAAGTGAACCCGCGCGCCTCGCGCACGGTGCCTTTCGTGGCCAAGGCCACCGACAGCGCCATCGCCTCCATCGCCGCGCGGCTCATGGCGGGCGAGAAGCTCTCGGCCTTCCCGAAAGCCAAGGCGCACAAGAAATCGGGCGAGGGCAAGGACCAGCCGATGGCCGACCCGATGAGCCTGACGGATTTCCGCACGCCCTGGTTCAGCGTCAAGGAAGCCGTGATGCCGTTTGCCCGCTTCCCCGGCGTCGACACCCTGCTCGGCCCCGAGATGCGCTCCACCGGCGAGGTGATGGGCTGGGACCGCAGCTTCGCGCGCGCCTTCCTCAAGGCACAGCTCGGTGCGGGCACCACGCTGCCCACCTCGGGCAAGGCGTTCCTGTCGATCAAGGAGGCGGACAAGACCCCGCAACTGATCGAGGCGGCCCGCATCGTCTCCGAGCAGGGCATGACCATCCTCGCCACCCGTGGCACGGCGGCCTTCCTCAAGGAGAACGGCATCGAGGCCGAGATCGTGAACAAGGCCTACGAGGGCGGCCGCACCATCATCGACGTGATGAAGGACGGCGAAGTGGCCCTGGTGATGAACACAACCGAGGGCGCCCAGGCCGTCGAGGACAGCCGCTCCATGCGCTCGGTCGCGCTCTACGACAAGATCCCCTATTTCACCACGCTGGCCGCCAGCCACGCCGCCGCGCTCGCCATGCAGGCCGCGCAAGAGGGCGAGTTGGGCGTCCGCAGCCTGCAGGGCTGAGCGGGGTCAGATGATGTCAATTCTTCGTAGTGTCCCGATATATTTTCTTGCCCCGTTTTCGAAATTGAGAGACTCTAGGTTCAAAAAGAAAACAACAGCAGCAGCAGGAGAAATCTCGATGTCATCGGCCTTGGACAAACTCGTGGAGCAGGCGCGGCGTGTTCGCATGACTGAGCCACAAAAAACAGAGCAGCGCATCAGTTTCGCATTTGGAACAGCAAAGATCGAAAACGACGATGTGACGAGAGAAATGGTGGCCGAAGCTGCCAGACGACAAGAGTAGCGGTACGGCATGAGCGAGAGGAAAAGCGAAGCCGAGATACCGCCGCTCATCAACGATCCGGTCGAGTTGGCAAAAAAGGAAGCCGAAAACGCGCTCGCACAGTTCGACTGGGGTATCGAAGAGGTCGAGCGATGGATAGCGGAAGATCAACCTCGCCTCCGGATATCGATGTTGTTGGATCTACATCGAAAGGCAATGGAGGGGATAGACTCCTACGCAGGAAATTTCCGACCCGCAGGCGTGGCAATCAAGGGCAGCGGGCACCAACCGATTTCTAATAACGACGTCCCTAGGTACGTCGAAGACATGCTGGAGTACATCGGCGAAAACTGGTCAGAACGTACCGCCATTCATCTTTCGGCGTACGTGATGTGGCGGCTGAACTGGATACATCCATTTGCTGATGGAAACGGCCGGACGTCGCGGATGTTTTCCTACATGGTGCTATGCGGTCGCCTTCGCCAGATATTGCCGGGCACCAAGACGATACCAGAACAAATTTCCGAAAATAAGCAGCCCTACTACGACGCACTTGAGGCAGCCGACCAGCAATACAAGAAGGGAAGGGTCGATGTGGCTCAAATGGAGTCCCTGCTGGAGGACTATCTTGCCAAGCAGCTGGTAGACATTCATGGGCAAGCGACCGGAAGAAACAATCTCACGGCTGACGAGGCCACCACGAAACACGGAAATGTTCTTCTGGACGCCCTCGAAAGACGGCCCGTTCTTTACAGTAGCATTCTGGCGGTCGTCTTGGCGGCGATCGGTTGGATGATCGTCTGATCCGCAGGCGTGGATAGGATAAGCGGGTGCCAAGTGCTGCTGAAGCATCAACGCGACAACCGAAGAACTCCGCCGACCAAAGTCCGATGAAAGTCCGATAGAATTCCGATAGTTTTCCGATTTGGATTTCGGCGCGCCGAGAGCCCCGGCAGGGGCCGTCGCGGACTCAGAGTTTGAAGTCCGGCAGGCTGTCGAGCGCGTTCTTCAGCGCGTCGCTCCAGCCGTTGGAGACCTCCTGGAAATAGGGGTCGTCCTGCTCGATCCGGGTGCGGTATCCCAGCTTCAGGGCGTCGGTCTCGTAGAGTTGCAGATCGAAGGGCGCCCCCACCGAGAGGTTGGCCTTCACGGTGCTGTCGAAGCTTACCAGAAGCAGCCGCACCGCGTGTTCGAAACTCATCTCGGGGTCATAGGCGCGGACCAGGATCGGGCGGCCGTATTTCGTCTCACCGATCTGAAAATAAGGGGTATCGGCGCCTGCCTCGATGAAATTTCCCTCGGGGTAGATCAGGAAAAGCCGGGGCGGGCCGCCGGCGATCTGGCCGCCCAGGATGATCGTCGCGTTGAAGGCGCTGTCGGCCTGCTGGCCGCCCATGGCGTGTTCGGAAATCACCTCTTTCAGCGTTTCCGCCACCAGCCGCGCGGCCTGGAACATCGACGGCGCCGCCAGCAGCGAGGGCGCGCGTTCATCATGGGCCTTGGTGCGTTCGTCAAGCAGGCTGACCACCGCCTGCGTGGTAGCAAGATTGCCCGCGGTCATCAGGGTCACGACCCGCTCACCGGGGTTTTCCCAAGAGACCATCTTGCGGAATGTAGAAACGTTATCCAGACCCGCATTCGTCCGGGTGTCCGACATGAAGACCAAACCCCGGTCCAGAACCATTCCGACGCAATAGGTCATTGCCCGTCTCTATTGTTGTGCAACCTCGATCGCCACGTCGAGGCTTTCGCCCTCACCGCCGACCCTGGTACCAATTACCGGCGCTGCCTCGGAATAGTCCAGCCCTGTTGCGACGCGGACGTAACGTCCGTCGGGGGAAATCCCGTTCGAGACGTCGAAGCCGACCCAGCCCAGATCGTCTACGTAGGCCTCGGCCCAGGCGTGGGTCGCATCCTGCTCGGTCCGGTCCTCCATCAGCAGGTAGCCCGAGACGTAACGCGCCGGGAAGCCAAGCAAACGGGCGCAGGCGATGAAGACATGGGCATGGTCCTGGCAGACCCCGGCACCGGCCTTGACGGCGTCTTCCGCGCTCCAGTCCGGGTGCGAGGCGCCGACTTCGTAGGAGACCGCATCGTGGATCAGTCCCGACAGGGCGTGCAGCCTGTCGAGCGGCGTTGCGCCCGCGACCTTGGCGGCGATGGCCTTGCTCCCCACCCCGGCCGTGGTGCGCGGCGTGGGGCATGAGAACAGCCAGAGCGGCGTTGCATCGCGATGCGGACCGACGACGCCGTGGGTGTCCTCGACCTCAACCTCGCCACTGCAGGTCAGGGACAGCCCGGTCGCGCCCGGCTCGATGCTGACCAGTTGCACCCGGTTGCCGTGATGGTCGAGGTAGTCCAGCTGCACCCGCGCGCCGTCCAGCGCGATATCCCAGTCGAGGACCGTCTGCGTGGGCCCGCTCAGGGGCGTCATGCGCAACTGCTGCAGGCCGAACCGGACCGGCGCGTCAAAGCTGTAGCGGGTTGTGTGGCTGATCTTCAGGCGCATCATTCGTAGAACCTGTAGTCGATCTCGATCTGCCGCCCCAGCACGCCCAGCTTCTTCAGCACGTCCTGAATGTATTCGTGCAGGCCGATATTGAGGATATCGTCGATCTCGTGATCCGAAAGCTGGCTGCGCAGGGTGCCCACCAGGTCATGCGAGGGAAGCGACGTCCCGTAATCCGTGGCGAGGTAGCCAAGGTTGTCCTGTATCTTCGAGACGCAGTAGCTCAGGCTGCGCGGCATCCTTCGGTCAAGGATCAGGAACCGGGCGATGTCCTGGGCGTTGGTGTTGTTGCCATAGGCCATGCGGAACCCGCCCCGGGCCGAGACCGCACGCAGGATCACCTCCCACTGCACGTTGTCGATGTTCGACCCAACCGACATGACCGTCGGCAGCAGGACGTAGTACTTCACGTCGAGGATCCGCGCGGTGTTGTCGGCCCGCTCCAGAAACGTCCCGATCCGGGCAAAGTCGAACATGTCGTTGCGCAGCATGGTGCCGTGGGTCGCGCCGCGCACCAGCGCCGTGCGTTGACGCATCACGCCCAGAACGGCGGGCAGATCCCGCTCGTTGACCTTGTGCGACAGGGTCGATTTCGTGCGCATGTAGCAGCCGTTGACCGCTTCCCAGACCTCGTGGGTCAGGGCCGTGCGCACCGTCCGCGCGTTCTGCCGGGCGGCCTCGATGCAGGACAGCACAGACGAGGGGTTGTCCTTCGACCGCAACAGCCAGTCGATCACCGCGTCCTTGGTGATCTCGTCATGGTTGGCCATGTAGCCGTCATAGGCCCCCGCGGCCTGCAGGATCGACCCCCATTCCTTTTCGGACGAGCCCAGTCGTGTCAGCGCGATGCGCTGCCCGGTATCGACAAAGCGCGACGTATTCTCGGCCCGCTCAAGGTAGCGGTACATCCAGTAGAGGCCGTTCGCGGTCTTCCCCAGCATGGTCAATCCTCGAGAACCCAGGTGTCCTTGGTGCCGCCCCCTTGCGAGGAGTTCACCACGAGCGACCCTTTCTTCAGCGCAACCCGCGTCAGCCCGCCCGGCGTGATCTCGACCCGATCGGGGCTGACCAGCACAAAGGGCCGCAGGTCAACGTGGCGCGGCGCGAGTCCCGCTTTCGTGAAGATCGGAACGGTCGACAGCGACAGCGTCGGCTGCGCGATGTAGTTTCCTGGCCGCGCCTTCAGCTTCTTGCGGAAGGCGGCGAGGTCCTTCTTGGTGGCGGTGGGTCCGATCAGCATCCCGTAGCCGCCCGAGCCATGCACCTCCTTCACCACCAGGTCCGCAAGGTTGTCGAGCACATAGGCCAGCGCCTCGGGTTCGGAACAGCGCCATGTGGGCACGTTTTCAAGGATCGCCTTCTCGCCGGTGTAGAACTCCACGATCTCGGGCATGTAGCTGTAGATCGCCTTGTCATCGGCGATACCTGTGCCCGGAGCGTTGGCAATGGTGATCCCGCCCGCGCGGTAGACATCCATGATCCCCGGCACGCCAAGCGTGCTTTCGGGGTTGAAGTTCAGCGGGTCGAGGAAATCGTCATCCACCCGGCGATAGAGCACGTCGATCGGCTGATAGCCTTGGGTCGTGCGCATCGCCACGCGGCCATCGACCACGCGCAGATCGTGCCCTTCCACCAGTTCCACGCCCATCTGGTCGGCAAGGAAGGCATGTTCGAAATAGGCGGAATTGTAGATCCCCGGCGTCAGCACCGCGACCGTGGGCGTTCCATTCGCCACCTGCGGTGCGCAGGCCGCCAGCGACCGGCGCAGATCGCGCGGGTAGTTCTGCACCGACTGCACACGGTTCTTCGAGAAAAGCTCGGGGAACATCTGCAGCATCGTCTCGCGGTTCTCGAGCATGTAGCTGACGCCAGAAGGCGTGCGCGCGTTGTCCTCGAGCACATAGAACTGGTCCTCGCCCGTTCGGACAAGATCGACACCCACGATATGGGTATAGACCCCGCCCGGGGGCGTCAGGCCGATCATCTTCGGCTCGAACGCCTCGTTGCGCGAGATCATCTCGAGCGGGATGCGCCCCGCGCGCACGATCTCCTGCCGGTGATAGATGTCGTGCAGGAAGGCGTTGATCGCGCGTACCCGCTGCTCGATCCCGCGCGACAGGCGCTGCCATTCCCGCCCCGAGATGATCCGGGGGATGATGTCGAAGGGGATCAGACGCTCTTCGGCTTCGGCGCGGCCGTAAACGTTGAAGGTGATGCCGGTCAGGCGAAAGACCTCTTCCGCCTCGCGCTGCTTGGCCCTTAGCCGCGCCGGTGTCTCGCCATCGAACCAGTCGTGAAATGTCGAATAGGCAGGTCGGATCCCTCCGCCCTCGCCCAGCATTTCATCGTAGATGCGATCGTCGCTCATAGCTGAAACATATTTTGCAGATGAGGAACGGCAATGCCACCCCGCCCGCCAGCGAGCATTTCTTGATCATTCGCCCAGTTATTGTGCAATTCAGCCTGCACCTGCTGGATTGTGGGGCGAAGACCGGGCAGGCTCATGCCAGCCGGTCCAGAACCAGATCGGCGATCATCGTGCCGACGCGGGCGTTGCTTTCCTGGGTGACCCCGGCGATGTGCGGGGTCAGGATCAGGTTTGCGAGTCCCTCGAAGACCTGTGCCGCCTCGGCGGTCAGGGGTTCGGTCTCGAAGACATCCAGCGCGGCGCCCGCGACATGGCCCGACCGCATCGCCGCGGCCAGCGCCGGTTCGTCCACCACGCCGCCGCGGGCCGCGTTGATCAGAACGGCGCCGGGGCGCATCTGCTTCAGCCGCTTCGCGTCGATCATGTGCTTCGTCTCGGGGGTGAGCGGCACGTGCAGGCTGACCGCATCGGCCCCGGCCAACACCCCGTCCAGATCGGCGCGCTCCACCCCGGCCCAGGCGGGATGATCCTCGGGCAGGAACGGGTCACTGGCCACAACGCTCATGCCCAAGGCCTTGGCCAGCCGCGCCGTTTCCTGCGCGATGGCACCGAAGCCAACCAGACCCAGCACCCGGCCCGCCGCCTCGCGGCCCGAACATTGTGTGCGCGGCCACTCCCCCGCCATCATAGCTGCATTCGCCTGGTAGGCATCGCGCAGCAGAACAAGCGCGTTCGTCACCACGTATTCCGCCACCGAAAGCGTGTTCGCCCCCGTCGCCGGGATCACCTCGACCCCACGCTCGGCGCAGGCGGGCAAGTCGATATTGTCGAGCCCCACGCCCAGCCGCCCGACGACCTTCAGATCCGGCGCCGCATCGAGGACCGCGGGCGTGACCTTGGTGCGGTTGCGCACGATCAGCGCGCGGATGCCCGCCATGCGACCCGGAATTTCTCCCTGTCGGTCGGCAAGCTCCGGAGCATAGGTCGTGGCATGCGCGGCCTGCAACCGCTCCACCGCCGGGGCGTCCATGAACTCGGTGATCAGGATCATCTGGCATCCTTCGAGAAGACGAATTGCGTGTGCTGGCGGTAGGTCTCGCCGGGCCGCAGGATCGCCTGCGGGAAATGGGCGTGGTGATTGGCATCGGGCCAGACCTGCGGCTCCATCGCGAGCCCGGCGAAATTACCCAGCCGCTGCCCATCCAGCCCCGGCAGGTCGATCGCCATCCGGGCGCTGTCATAGAGTTGCAGGCCTGGTTCGGTGGTCAGGCAGTCCATGCTCACGCCCGAGGCCGGGCTGGACAGTGTCGCCACCTTGCAAAGCGACCGGCGTTGGTCGGACAGGCAGAAATTGTGATCGACCGGGTGCACCTGCGACACCGGCGCAGGCGCGCGGAAATCGAAGGGTGTGCCCGCGACCGGGCGCACCTCTCCGGTGGGGATCAACTCGTCGTCCACCGGCAGGTAACCCTCGGAATCTATCCAGAGACGATGATCCGAGATCGTGTCGCCCGTATCCAGCGTGAAATAGGAGTGATGCGCCAGGTTGCAGAGCGTCGGCGCATCGGTCTCGGCCTCCATGACGATATCCAGCACCCCACCATCCAGAAGCGCGAAGGTCAGCCGTGCGTCCAGTGTTCCGGGAAAACCCATATCTCCATCGGGCAGCGTGATTGCGAGGGTCGCGCGATCCGGCCCGCTGGCCTCGACCCGCCAGAGCCGCTTGCCCATGGACTCGCGGCCACCATGCAGCGTGTGCTTGTCGATGAAGTTCCGGTCGAGCTGATAGGTGGTTCCGTCCAACTCAAGATGCCCGTCGCGGATGCGGTTGGCGCAACGCCCGGCGGTGGCCCCGAAGAAGGGCGAATGGGTCAGGTAGGGCGCGAACTCGTCGAACCCCAGGACCAGCGGCGCATCGTGCCCTTCAAGGCGCAGGTCCTGCAGCACCGCGCCATAGGTCAGGATGCGGGCCGTGAGCCCTCCCCCGGTGAGCGTCAATCGTTCAACGCTCTGACCATCGGGAAGTGTGCCGAATGTCTCAATCATCGCTTGATCTCCATCACCTGCCCGCTGCGCGCGCTTTCCTCGGCCGCCTCGCCCACGAGGACGGACCAGAGCCCATCCTCGAGACTTACCTCGGGCCTGCTCTTGCCGCCAAGCACCAGATCGCGAAACCGCTCGTGCTGGAAGAAGGTCGAGCCGTGATGGTCACCCGCCGCCAGCACCGCGTGATCCACCTCGATCGTCTCGCGCGTCACCGTCTTGCTGGCCCGGTTCGAGATCTCGATCTCGGACGCACGTTCCTTGCCATCGGTCGAGAACCGCGCGGGACCGGGCACCTTGGCATCCACCCGCGCCTTTTCGCCGGTGACCGAGACGACCTCCTGCCAATAGGAGCCCTCGGCGAACATGCAAAGATCGAGCATCCCCCGCGCGCCGTTTTCGAAATCCACGACCACGAAGGCATTGTCGATGATATCCGGCACCTGCCCGTCATAGCTTTCGTCACGGTGGTTCACGTCCATCGCCCCCGAGGCGTAGACACGTACTGGATCGCTCTCCAGCACCAGCCGCATCAGGTCCCAGAAATGGCAGCATTTCTCGACCAGCGTGCCGCCAGTGCGGGCGTTGAACCGGTTCCAGTCGGCGACCTTTTCCAGGAACGGGAAGCGGTGCTCGCGGATCGCCATCATGCGCGGCGTGCCCACCGTGCCAGAGCGGACCTCGCCCAGCAGGCGCTGCACGGGCGGCATGTAGCGGTACTCCATCGCCACCCAGACCGGCGCGGCGCGCCCCTTGGCCCGGGCGATCACCTCGCGGCAATCGGCCGACGTCGTGCAAAGCGGCTTTTCGCAGAGGATCGGCAGGTTCGTGTCCAACACGTCCGCCAGGATCGCGCGATGCGTGTCGTTGGGCGAGGCGATCAGCAGCGCATCGCACAGCCCCGAGGACAGCATCTCCTTGTAATCCGCGAAGGCGCGCGCCTTGCCGCCCGCGGTGCGGACCGAAAGCTCCCGCATCCCCTCGTCGGGGTCCGAGACCGCCGTCACTTCGCAGCCGTCCAGAAGCGTGATGTTCCGGATATGCTCCTGCCCCATCATGCCGGATCCGATGATCCCGTAGCGCAGCACCATGTCAAAGCTCCAGAAGGGGCAGGCCCAGCGCCCCGGCGGTGCCCCGCAGGGCTTCGCGGTGGTCACCATAGGCAAGCGCCATGTGATGTTCGAGACCGGCCCCGACAAGGTCGGACAGGACCGCACCAGCATCACGCGAAAAGCGTACGACGCCCGATGTGCCGGTATAGGCCATCGGGCGCCGCAGCATGTCACCAAGACCCAGCACCATCTGCGGACGATTGCGCGCCTGCGAGATGCGGAGGAAAGTCACGGGTCCTGGCTTCAATGGAAACTGGTAGAGCAACGGTTGCTTGCGGTTGGTGTGGACCGTGGCCTCGGGCGCGGTCTCCGGGTCGCGCATCGACAGGGGCGCCTGCCCGCAATGCCAGACGACGCCGGTGTTGTCGGCCTCGTCCATGTCCACCAGGTCGGTCAGGAAGACCGGCGCTTGGGCCGCCTGCATCAGCACAAGCTGGGTCAGCGCGCCGTAGACATCGGCCTCGCAGGCGCAAGGGACGCGGGCCTCGCCCATCATCGCGGCGGGGCCACAGACTGCGCCACCATATTCGGTGAAGGTCTCGGGCCAGCAGCGGATCGCGAAGGCATCATAGCTTCCACTGCTGCGCAGATCATCGAGGCCGAGTTTCAGGCGCAGGGACCGGTCCAGTTGCGGCTGGTCCACATCCTCCAGCCCCTCGAGCTGTGTGGCAACCTCGGCGCGCAGCGCCTGCGCCGTCTCGGCCGGGGCCGCCCTCGCTGTTGTGAACAGATCGTCGAGCGGGATCGCATCCACCTCCACCCCGGCAAGCGTTTTCAGGGCCGCCGCGTCATAGGCACAGGTATCGAACCCCGCCGGATGCTCGCCGATCCGCGCGATACGGCGTCCTCGGACCGACCCGGCAATGGCCTCGCCCTCGGGCGTCGCTGCGGGCACCGGGCCGGGCAGGATTTCATCCGCAAGCCGTTTCCCGGCAAGCAGCCCCTCAAGGTCCGCCCCGGCGCCGGGATCGGCATAGAGCCAGGAAAACACCCGTCCGCGCAAACCCAGCGCGTGGGCCGCAAGGTTCAGCCCGCAGAACGCATTCAGCCTCAGCCGCCCGCCGATACGCGGCTCGGGCACCGCCCAGATCGACAGCGGCTGATCGAAGACCTCCCCGATCATGGCAGTCATCGAGGCATCGGTGAACGTCACTTGCAGGATCAGGACCTGATCGACATCGGCCGCGCGCAACTCGTCAATCGCCGTGCGGGTCGCTTCCTCGTCGAAAAGCAACACGCGCGGGCCAATGATTTCATGCCCCGCGCCATCCAGATCGGACAACATCGCGGCGAGCTTCTCGTTCGCGTAATCCACATCGAAGGTGGGCCGCCCAAGGGGCAGGAGTCCCAGTTTCATTCATGCGCCTCCGAAATCGGCATAGACATGGCGGAACTGCGCATCGGCAGGACGGAACCGCGCGCCACCTTCGCCATAGCAGGGATGCGTGGCCCAGTTCATGGCCTTGGCGTCGGCAAGGGCCGAGATGTCGCCCATGTAATCTGCCGCGTCTCCCTCGAGCCCCGCGCGGATCGCGGCCCAGTCGGGATAGGACTTGAACGCATCGAGCCAGATCGCCCGCCCCGCCAGGAAGCCCGAGGCGCCCGCTTTGAACGCATGATCCAGCACCTGCCGAAACTCGGGCTTCCCGGCCCCGGCCGAGAGCATCACCCAAGGCCGCCCGGCAAGGCGCCCCATCTCGTCGAACAGCGCCTGCACCTCGGCGGAGCCGTCCACGTCGGAGGCATTCACCGGGCTTTCCAGCTTGAACACGTCCACCCCGTAATCGGGCCGCGCGAATTCCTCGACCGAGGCCAGCACGTGATCGGACTTCTTGGCCTGCATCTCGATATAATCCGTGGTCTGGTGCGCGTCGGCAGCCAGCGGATAGACCAGCAGTTCGAACAGGAACGGGATGTCATACCGCGCACAGTCCTCGCCAATCTTCTTCACGTAATCCTGCTGCGCCCGGCAGACCGAGGCCCCCGCATCGGGCCGGTACCACGCCAGCACCTTCACCGCGTCCCCGCCCATGCGCTTGATCTTGGCGACCGACCAATCGTCGATCTCGGCCGAAAGCCGCCCCTCGGGCGTTTCGGTGAAGAGGCTGTCCTCAAGCGTCACGATCAGCCCCTTGGTCGGGGACATGCGGTCGATCCCGTGCGGGATGGCGTAATGCGGGTCCAGCAGCATCGCGGTGCTCTGGTCCTGCAAGGTCTCGACCAGCATTGTCTTGAACTCCGCCACCTGGTCCCAGGGGGCCTCGTCCACGCCCAGATGGGCCGCGATCGGCCCCTTGATCGGCGGGCGCTGGTCGACCGCCGTCATCTTGAATATGCCCCTGTCATCGGCCATGCGTCGCAGGCCCCAGAGCTTGCCGGGGGTGAGTTCCATCACGTGTTCTCCTTCAAAAAGCTGTCGACCGCGGCCCTGTCCGGGCATCCCTTGCGGCCTCCGAATGTCATGCATTTGAGCGCGGCCGTGGCATTGGCGAAGCGGATCGCCCGGGCCGGGTCCTGCCCCTCGCCCAGCGCCAGTGCGAAAGCCCCATGCCACGCGTCGCCGGCACCAAGCGTATCTTTCACGGCCACCCGATAGGCGGGCAAATGAACGATGCCGCCGCCGTCGATGTAGTAGACGCCGTTCTCCCCGTCGGTGACACAGACCCAACCGGGGAGGCGTGCAGACGCATCCGCCAGAGCGTTTCTCAGGTCATCGTGCCCCGAAAAGGCCCGCAGCCCGTCGCGCGAAAACGCCACATGGCTCGCGCAGGCGGCAACATCAGGGTCAACCGGCGCTTCGCCGTCGAGCACACCGGGAATGCCCCGATCCCGGGCAAGCTCCAGCCCGCGCTTCGCGCCTTCGTTCCAGCGCGTGTCAGCCAGAACCGCCTGAACGGGCGGGGTTGCCCCCAGCCAGTCAGCACTCTCGGTCAGCCCGGCGCCGCGGAAGTTCACGATCTGCCGTTCGCCCGCCGCGTCGATGCAGATCGAACTGAACGAGGACTGCCCACCCACCGCTCGGTTCACAAGACTCAGGTCCACTCCCTCGGCCTGCAGGTCGGCGGCGATGAGGTCGCCCACCGGATCATCCCCCAGCCGCGCAGCAAGGAACGCCTTGCCACCAAGCCGGGCGATCGCCACGGCGGCATTGGCCGCGCAGCCGCCACCCACGATCTCGGCGCTGTCGGCGCGGTATTTCCGGGGCTCGTCGGGGATCGTCTCCATTGAGAAGACGAAATCCGCCACCGCCGAGCCGATCACGAGGACATCCGCCATCAGTCGACCTCCAACCCGCTGGGCACCGCATCGGGGCGTTCCAGCCGGCCCTTGACCGACTGCGTCCCGGTCAGGGCGTGAAGGAACGCCACGATCCGCGCGACCTCGGCGTCGTTCAGGTTGACCGGCGTCAGGTCGTGGCGCGCCGAAAGCCGGGCGCGTTCCATCCGGTCCTGCAGCGGCAGGAAATCCCGCGAGCCAAGCCAGGGCACCTCGGGCAAGGCCGCCATCTCGGGGCGCCAAGCGGCGAAACCCGCGACCGGATCAAGATGATGCCGCACGATCCCTTCCAGCGTCGGATAGGCCCCGTTGTGCCCATAGGGCGCTGTCAGCGCCACGTTGCGCAGGGACGGGGTGCGGAACCGGTAGGCATCCTCGAGCCGATCCGACACACCCATGTGCCCGACGTCGCGCACGATGGAATCCCATTGCCGCGTCCGCCCCGGGCCGAAGTGCGGCAGCATCAGCGCGTGGAACTCCTGATCCGTCAGCAACGGGCCGGAATGGCAGGAACTGCACCCAGCCTTTCCGTAGAAAAGCTCCATCCCCGCGCGCGCCTCGGGCGTCAGCGCCGCCGCATCGCCCGAAAGGAAACGGTCGAACGGGCTGTCGTAGCTCTGGAACTGGTGCGTCTCGTAGGCCGCGATGGCATTGGCGATATGGGTGATGTTTATGTCGAGCGGGTCGTCCACGTCCTCGAAGGCCCCGACGAACATCTCGGCATAGGCCGGGATGATCCGCACCCGCTTGGCCAGTATCGGCCAGACCGCATCGATCCGGTCATAGGCGGCCCCCGCGACCTGATTTTCGGCCGGATCGCCCGCCATCTCGAACTGCGAGGTCAGCGGGAAGAGCGCCTGCACCGCCAGCAGGCCGGAAAGCCCGTCAGGCAGCCATTCCTGCGCGGGGGTGTTGAAACCGTTCTCGTAGATATCCGAGCGGCTGACCCGCCCGTCATGAAAGAGCGTCTTCACCTCATGGGCGCCAAGGTTCCACAAGGCAGGCGAATTGCGCGGGATGCGCTTCTTGATCTGATCCGCGCCGGTGCCCGCCGTGCGGTCGGGGCCGATGCCCTGACCGCCCTCGCCGATACCCAGCGAAAGCCCGTCGCTGCTGCCGTGGTCGGGATGGTGGCAGGTGGCGCAAGAGATGTTGCGGTTGCCCGACAGGATCGGGTCGAAAAACAGAAGTTGTCCAAGCCGGACCTGCGCAGGATCGGTCTGCGGGAAATCCGATGCTTGCAACGGGCGCGGAAGCCCGCTTGCATGGGCGGGCGCGGAGAGAAGCAGCGTCAGACAGGAGAGCACATGAAACAGATTGCCCTTGCCCTTTGCCTGGGGTTTGCCTGCCCGGCGCTGGCCGAGATCGAAACCGCGCGCGACCTGATGGATGCGGGCGATTACGCGGCCGCGATGGAAGAGCTTCTGCCCGCCGCGCAGGCCGGGAACGCGGAGGCCGAGGAACTGATCGGGGTGATGTACGCCTCGGGCCTGGGGGTCGAGCGGGACGATGTGCGCGCCTTCGAATGGTACCTGCGCTCGGCCATGAAGGGGCACGCGGGCGCGCAATCCGGCGTGGGCTGGTATTACGAGGTCGGGCGGGGAATGCCGGCGCCGGACCTGACGCGCGCGTACATGTGGTATGTCCTTTCCGCGATCGGCGGGGATCCCGACGCGGCCATTTCCCAGGAGGAAGTGGTCAAGAAGATGACGCGCGAACAAATCGAAAAGGCCCATGTTCTGATAAGGGATTACCGGGTCTGGCTCTATCCATTCCGGTAGGGGTCCCGGGGCCACTGGCGCAGCCCCGGGGAAACAGCGTTACTGCAGGTCCTTTTCCAGGTCTGCGGCGATCTCGGCCTCGGCCTCGGCGACGGCTGCGACCAGCGCGTCAAAGACCTCGGGCCCGCCATCGATATTGGCCTTGAACCAGTCGTAGACCGGGGCAGCGGCAGCGGCGAAGGCGGCTTTTTCTTCCGGGGTCGGGACGTAGAGGTCACCGCCACCGGCCACGAAATCCTCGTAAGCCTGGATCGACTTGCGCTTCGGGCTGGCGAAGGTGGCCTGCTGCAGGCCATAGAACCCGTCCACGACCACGCGGCGCAGCTCCGGCGGCATGGACATGAACTTCTCGTTGTTCATCCACCACAGCGCGCCCATGTAGGCGTGACCGTCAAGCGTCAGGTACTGCAGGCCCGCATCCGGGAACTTCATGCCCATGATGTCGGTGATGCCGTTCTTGGAGCCCTCGACCACGCCGGTCTGCAACGAGGTGAACAGCTCGGGCCACGGGATCGGCGTGGGCGACGCACCGAGCGCCTTCACCAGTTCCTGCGGCAGATCGGCGACGACGGTCCGGATCTTCAGACCCGCCATGTCATCGGGGCCCTGCACCCGGCCTCGGGTGTTGGCGAAGTTGCGCCAACCGCCGGTGTTGCCGATGGTCATCAGGCGGATGGTGCCGCCCGAGCTTTCCAGCGCCATGTCGCGCACGGTGCGGGTGAAGTCACCGCTAAGGACGTGCTCGGCAACACGGTCGTTGGCCATCAGGTAGGGAAGGTCCAGCACCTGCACGTAGGGGAAGATGCCTGCGGCCCCGCCCGAGGTGGAGATGTAGACGTCGATCGATCCGTCCGCGACGCCCTGAAGACACTCCGCCCCGTTGCCGCAAAGCTGGGTGCCGATGAACAGCTCGACCTCGATCGCGCCGTTCGAGGCGGCCTCGACATAGTTCTTGAAGACGACGAGACCGTCGTAATCCTCGTCATTCTCGTTGGAGTTCGCCGTGGCACGGATCGAGTAATCCGCCGCCCCGGCCGCCAGCGTCGACCCGGCCAGAATGGCCATGGCCGAAAGCGCCGTGAGGGTTGTCTTCAACATCGTGTTCTCCTTCGTTGGACAAATGGCTCAGCGTTTTATTGAACGAACCCGGTGAGCCTCGGGATCGTCATTGAGATGGCCGGGACGTAGGTGATCAGGAAGATCACCACGACCTCGACCGCAAGGAAGGGCAGGATTGCCTTCGAAATCGTCGCGACCTTCTCGCCCGAGACGGCTGACGCCACGAACAGCACCAACCCCATGGGCGGCGTCGCCAGGCCGACGGTCAGGTTGACCGACATGATGATCGCGAAATGGACAGGATGGACGCCCAGATCGACGAAGATCGGCCCCAGGATCGGCCCCAGGATGATGATCGCCGGACCGGCATCGAGGAACATCCCCACCGCGAACAGCAGCAGGTTGATCAGGAAGAGCAGGATCAACGGGTTCTCGCTGAGGCTCAGCATGAAGCTCGCCATGTGCTCGGGCGCATGGCTGAGGCTGACCACGGTCTTGAAGGCCACCGCGGCCCCGACAAGCAGAAGCACCGTGGCCGAGGAGAGCGCCGCGCGCGTCAGGATCTCGGGCAGGTCCGAAACCTTCAGCGAGCGCAGGACGCCAAAGCCGATGATCAGCGCGTAGAACACAGCGATGGCCGAAGCCTCGGTCGGGGTGAACACCCCCACGAGAATACCCCCCAGGATCAGGATCGGTGTCTGCATCGGCGCCACCGCCTTCTTGCAGATCATACGGAAATCATGGCTGACCCGTTTGCGATAGGCCAGCATCAGCCCGTGGGCGATCAGCAGCATCACCGCAAAGACCAGCCACGGGTTGATCTGGTGTAGCTTGTCACCATTGTCGTGCAGTGTGGCCAGTCCGACCCGGACCGCAAGGCTCGCATAGATGGCCATCAAGAGCCCCGCCACATTCAACCGCAGAAGCAGGAGACTGACCCAGTATTCGATCGGGCTGACCGTCTGGTTCTTGCTGACGATCCGTTCGGCCTTGGGCAGGTCATACCGGTCGGCCATGACCCGAACCATGATCATCAGACCAAGGCCGACCATAATGCCCGGTACGATCCCGGCAAGGAACAGCGCCGCGACGCTCTCGCCCATGACATAGGCGTAGATGATCATGATGCCCGACGGCGGAATGATCGGCCCGATCACGGAACTTGCGGCGGTAATCGCGGCGGCGAAGCTGCGGGAATAGCCGTTCTTCTCCATCGCCGGGATCAGGGTGGAGCCAAGCGCCGAAGTGTCCGCAACTGCGGACCCCGACAGGCCCGCGAAAAGGATCGAGCTCAGGATGTTCACATGGGCCAGGCCACCGCGCAGATGGCCCATGATCGCCTGGCTGAAATCCACCAGCCGCATGGTGATGCCGCCGCGGTTCATCAATTCGCCGGCCAGCACGAAGAAGGGCAGCGCCATCAGCGGGAAGCTGTCCATCCCGTTGTATACGTTGCGATAGAGCAGCGCGATGTCCCGCTCTTGCCCGTTCATCCAGAGCAGAAGGCCCGGTGACAGGATCAGCGCGAAGAAGACCGGAAGGCCGACAAGAAGCAGGATGAGAAACAGGGGCAGGAACAGTGCCAACATCACTCGGCCTCCAGTACGCCATCGGGCGCGTCGTCATCCGGCAATTCGGCCGAGGGGTTCACCAGTTGGATCAGCGTCCGCAGGATCAGTTCCACCGTCACCGAGATCAGCAGGATCACGCAGAGGAACAGGGATGCATACATGTAGCGCAGCTTGACCCGGACGCTTTCGAAGCCGACCCAGTCCAGCGGGACGCGCAAGGACGAACTGTTGAAGTTTCCGCCGAACCCGAAAGCGTGGTTGTAGCCATGCCCGACGCCAACGATCAGGACCACCAGCGACATGCAGAACAGGATCAGGAAAAGGGCCAGCCTCGGCGCCCGCGGCAGGGCCGAGGGCACCGTGTCGATCGCCACGAACCCGCCCCAGCGATAGGCCGAGGGCGCCATCAGGGCGGTCATCCACAGCATCAGGAAGCGCGCGGCCTCGTCCGGCCATGACAGCGCACTATTCAGCACGTAGCGGAAAAAGACCTGTGCAAGGATCACCACGACCATCAGCGCGAGGGCGATCCAGCCGATCTGCCGCCCGATCCGCAGAACGAACGTGTTGAGCCATGCGACAGGACGCAAGACCATGAGCATCGGCGTGACCTCCCCGGTACGCGCTCCATCATGCGTCTTATGCGCATTTGTGCGGATTACGCGCGTTTTATGGTTCGCTTTTTTCGGATGCTCTCCCTTTCGAACCTGCCTGTCAACGATTCGATTACTCAGCCCGCGATGAAGAGTCTAACCTGGACCGCGGCACAGAGATCACGAAGCGCCTGCGGACAGCCCTTGTCGGTGACGACCATGTCGACCTGGGCAAGCTCGCCGATGCGCACCGGCGCCGCGCGACCGTATTTCGTGCTGTCCACCGCAAGGATCACCGTGCGGGCATTTTCAATGATCGCGCGCGCCACCGAGGCCTCGCGCAGATCGTAGTCAAGCAACGCCCCGTCCGGCGCGATGGCAGCCGCCCCGATGATCGCGAAATCGACCCGGAACTGGCGGATGAAATCCACCGTGGCCTCGCCCAGGATCACACCGTCGGACTTGCGCACCACCCCGCCGGGAACCATGACTTCCAGCCCGGCGAACTCCCTTATATCATTGGCCAGAAGCACGGAATCCGTGACGACCTTCAGGCCCACGTGATGCTCCAGGTGGCGCGCCGCCGATGCCGTGGTCGTGCCCGCGTTGATGATGAGCGAGGCATTGTTGGGAATCTGCGCCGCCACCGCGCGCCCGATGATATCCTTTTCTTCCCGCGCGATCTCTTGCCGGACGCGGAGGCCGGTATATTCGGTCCCCCCGACCAGCGCGGCACCCCCGTGAAAGCGCACGATCTGGTTCGCCTCGGCCAGCGAGGTCAGGTCCTTGCGGATCGTCTGCGGCGTGGTTTCGAACTTTTCCGCCAGCTCGTCGACGGTCGCCCGCCCGTGCTGCTGGAGATATTTCAGAACCGCCGTGTGCCGCGCCTGGGCGCTTTTCGTGATCCTCACCGGTTTTCCCCTCGGACGCTATATTTTCGTTTTTTCAGAATAACGAAAATTTCCCAGCAGCCAAGCACCATGCGCACAACCACAGGGCCCGGCAAATGCCGGGCCCTGCCACGGCGGTGGGAGGACCGCCGCACTCCGCAGGAGTCTCGGGTCAGTTCAGCCGCAGGCCCGTATCCGGCGCGAAGTAGGAGACCTTGCTGAGATCGAAGGCCAGCCGTTGCGCCTTGCCCGCCTGGGCGCTGGTTTCGGCGTGCAGCCGCGCGGTGACGTGCTTGCCGCCCAGTTGCAGAACGGCGAACGTATCCGCGCCCGCGGGTTCGAGAATGTCGATCATGCATTCCGCCACCTGCGCATCGCTCAGCGAGCGCATGTCCGGATCGACGATGTCCTCGGGGCGCACGCCCAGAATGACATCCTCGGGCAGGCTGCTGGTCCTTGTGTCGGTCAGCACGATCGGCGAGCCGTCTTTGCGGGCGATCTCGATATCCGTGCCATCGCCTTTCCCCTTGGCCTTCGCCGGGATCAGGTTCATCGCTGGGCTACCCATGAAGTCCGCCACGAAGAGGTTGGCGGGCCGATTGTAGATCTCGGCCGGAGACCCGATCTGCTGGATCACGCCGCCCTTCATCACCACGATCTTGGTGGCGAGCGTCATCGCCTCGATCTGGTCATGCGTCACGTAGACCATCGACGCGCCGAGGTTCTGGTGCAGGGCCTTGATCTCGGTCCGCATCTCGACGCGCAGCTTGGCATCGAGGTTCGACAGCGGCTCGTCAAACAGGAACAGTTTCGGATCGCGCACCAGCGCCCGGCCCATGGCGACCCGCTGCCGCTGACCGCCCGATAGCTGCCCGGGGCGACGGTTCAGCAGCGCCTCGATCTGAAGCTGCTGGGCGACTTGCGCCAGTTTCTTGTCCTGGGTTTCTTGGTCCACGCCGCGCACCTTCATGCCGAAGGTGATGTTCTTGGCCACGCTCATGGTCGGGTAGAGCGCGTAGGACTGGAACACCATGGCGATGTCGCGGTCCTTGGGGCTGACGTGGGTCATGTCCTGCCCGCCGATGCTGAGCGTCCCGCCCGAGATCGGCTCCAGCCCGGCGATGCAGTTCAGCAGCGTGGACTTGCCGCAGCCGGAGGGGCCGACGAGGACGAGGAAGTCGCCGGGTTCGATCGAGACGTTGATATCCTTCAGGATCTCGACGGGACCGTAGTTCTTGTAGAGGTTCTTGATGTCAAGGATCGGTGCCATTGGTTCACCCTTTCACGGATCCGGCGGTCAGGCCGCGGATGAAGTATTTGCCAGCGACGACGTAGACGAACAGTGTCGGCAGGGCGGCGATGATCGCAGCGGCCATGTCCACGTTGTACTCTTTGACGCCGGTGGTGGAGTTGACGATGTTGTTCAGCGCCACGGTCACGGGTTGCGTGCCCGCCTGGCTGAAGGACACCCCGAACAGGAAGTCGTTCCAGATCTGGGTGAACTGCCAGATGACGGTCACCACGATGATCGGCAGCGA
>JABURR010000058.1 GCA_014762635.1 Paracoccaceae bacterium | reverse complement strand
GTGTCGAAGGCCTGGTGCACGTGTCCGAAATGTCCTGGACCAAGAAGAACGTCCATCCGGGCAAGATCGTCTCCACCTCGCAAGAGGTCGAGGTCATGGTGCTCGAGATCGATCCGGCCAAGCGCCGCGTGTCGCTGGGTCTCAAGCAGACCATGCGCAACCCGTGGGAGCTGTTTGCCGAGACCCATCCGTCCGGCACCCAGATCGAGGGCGAGGTCAAGAACATCACCGAGTTCGGTCTGTTCGTGGGTCTCGAGAACGACATCGACGGCATGGTTCACCTCAGCGACCTGAGCTGGGACGAGCGTGGCGAGGATGCGATCCAGAACTACCGCAAGGGCGACATGGTCAAGGCCGTGGTCACCGAGGTGGACGTGGAGAAAGAGCGTATCTCGCTCAGCATCAAGTCCGTTGACGGCGATCCGTTCGCCGATGCGGTCGAGGGCGTGAAGCGCGGTTCGATCATCACCGTGAACGTCACCGCGATCGAGGATGGCGGCATCGAGGTCGAGCACGAGGGCATGAAGTCCTTCATCCGTCGCTCCGACCTCAGCCGTGACCGTGCCGAGCAGCGCCCCGAGCGCTTCCAGGTCGGCGACAAGGTCGACGTGCGCGTCACCAACGTGGACAGCAAGTCCCGCCGCCTTGGCCTCAGCATCAAGGCGCGCGAGATCGCCGAAGAGAAGGAAGCGGTCGAGCAGTTCGGTTCTTCCGACTCCGGTGCTTCGCTGGGTGATATCCTCGGCGCTGCGCTCAAGGGCGACAACGACTGATAGAAAGACATCTCCGGATGTTTTCGACGGCCCCGCTGCAAGGCGGGGCCGTTTTTCTTTGACGATTCGGATGGCTATACGCGCATGGGTTGTGCGTTTGCGGCGCTCTCACTGAGACAATCCGCTGCTTTTTTGGCTTTTTTGGCCAAGATCAGCGCATTAGAGCACTTTTTCTGTAATGGACCGGCTCAGGCGTATTCCGCCGAGCGCCATTTGTGCCTATATTCGATCTTCAAGCGCCGGGGGCATATCGGTGCATCAAGACAGTCTAGGGGGGATACACGACATGATCCGGTCCGAGCTGATCCAAAAGATCGCCGACGAAAACCCGCATCTATATCAGCGCGATGTGGAGAGGATCGTGAACACGATCTTCGAAGAAATCATCGACGCCATGGCGCGGGGCGACCGGGTCGAACTCCGTGGCTTCGGCGCCTTTTCGGTCAAGAAACGGGACGCCCGAACCGGGCGTAACCCGCGCACAGGCGAAACCGTCGAGGTCGAGGAAAAACATGTGCCGTTCTTCAAGACCGGGAAACTCCTGCGCGACCGGTTGAACGGCCGGGAAGAGTAACTGCATGAGATATCTGCGCTACGCCTTTCTGGGCGTGCTCGGCATTTGCCTGATTACGCTTGCGCTCGCCAATCGCGCGCCGGTAACCCTGCGGATTTTGCCCGAGGACCTGGCAGCCTTCGCGGGCCTTTCCGTCAGTGTGACCCTGCCGCTCTTCGTGGTGATATTCGCCGGGATCGCGGGTGGGCTTCTGATCGGCTTCGTCTGGGAATGGCTGCGCGAGCACAAGCACCGTGCCGAGGCCAGCGCCCAGCGGCGCGAGAAGGACCGCCTGGCCCGCGAGGTGAAGCGGCTGAAACAGCCCGCCAAGGATGCGAAGGACGACGTGCTCGCGCTTCTGGAAGAGGCCGAGGCGGCCCGCTGAGCCGACACCAATGACCCAGGACATCCGCGTCAAGATCTGCGGCCTGAGCGAGGCCGCCCATGTCCGTGCCGCCGCCGAGGCAGGCGCGCGCTACGTGGGATTCGTCTTCTTCCCGAAATCGCCGCGCAATGTGAGCATCGAAAAGGCCCGCGCGCTGGCCGCCGAGGCGCCGCCGGGCGTGGCGAAGGTGGGGCTCGTGGTGAATGCCGATGATGAATTGCTCGATGCGATTCTCAAGGCCGTTCCACTGGACATGCTGCAACTTCACGGCGGCGAAAGCCCCGAGCGGGTGGCCGAGGTCAAGGCCCGCACCGGCCTGCCCGTGATGAAGGCGGTCGGCATCGCCGGAGCGGAGGACCTTGCCGCCATCGACCGCTACGCGAAAGTGGCCGACCAGATCCTCGTGGATGCCAAGCCGCCGAAGGGCTCGGATCTGCCGGGCGGCAATGCTCTGGCCTTTGACTGGCGGCTCATCGCCGGGCGCCGCTGGCCGTGCCCCTGGATGCTGGCCGGCGGGCTGACGCCCGAGAACGTGGCCGAGGCGATCCGGCTCACCGGCGCGCGCCAGGTCGATGTGTCCTCGGGCGTGGAAAATGCGCCTGGGGTGAAGGACCCGGACCTGATCCGTGCCTTCATCGCGGCGGCGATGGGGTAGGGTAGGTCTTTACCCCTCGCTAACCCTGCCGCTCCAGACTTGGGTTATGACGGTGCCTCTCACTCCGGAACACTGGCTGCGCCAGGTCTTCAGTGCGCGGGCCGCGCGCGATGGCGGCATCGTGCGACGGCAGGTCCGCGACGTGGACCGGATCATCGGGCGCGATGCCTTCGAGACCGAATTGCGCCGCCGCGGGTTCCGAGCCGTGGAGAACGCCGGTCAATACGTCATCTTCTGCAACCGCGCCCCGATCCGCGTGATCGAGTGACGCGCCCAAATTTCTTCGGGGAAGAAATTTGCCAAGGCTTTTGAGGAAAAGCCTTGAGCGTCGTACATATGGAGAGGTGTCGTCCAGCAGCCGATCCCCGAAAAAATCCGATGAAAGTCCGACAGAATTCAGATGAAATTCCGATAGCGTTTCGGGGTCGCGGACCACGCCCTTTCCGACCTCTTCGCGCGCCGCTTACCCTTTACCGTCCGCGACCTTGCTAGTAGACCAATGACGACACCGGAAAGGACGGCACCTGATGGCCAATGATCTCTTCAATTCCTTCATGACCGGCCCTGACGAAAAGGGTCGGTTCGGCGATTTCGGCGGACGTTTCGTCTCTGAAACCTTGATGCCGTTGATCCTCGAACTCGAGGCGGAGTACGAGAATGCCAAGACCGACCAGAGCTTCTGGGACGAGATGGACTTCCTGTGGAAGCACTACGTGGGCCGTCCCTCGCCGCTCTATCACGCCGAGCGCCTGACCGAGCATCTGGGCGGCGCCAAGGTCTACATGAAGCGCGACGAGCTGAACCACACCGGCGCCCACAAGATCAATAACGTGCTGGGTCAGATCATCCTTGCCCGCCGCATGGGAAAGACCCGGATCATCGCCGAGACCGGCGCCGGGCAGCATGGTGTGGCCACGGCAACGGTCTGCGCGAAGTTCGGTCTGAAATGCGTGGTCTACATGGGCGCCCATGACGTGGAGCGTCAGGCGCCCAACGTCTTCCGGATGAAGCTCCTGGGCGCCGAGGTGGTGCCGGTGACCTCGGGTCGCGGCACGCTGAAGGACGCCATGAACGACGCGCTGCGTGACTGGGTGACCAATGTGCGCGACACCTTCTACTGCATCGGTACGGTGGCGGGCCCACATCCCTATCCGGCCATGGTGCGCGACTTCCAGTCGATCATCGGCAAGGAAGCGAAAGAGCAGATGATGGAGGCCGAGGGCCGCCTGCCCGACACGATCATTGCCGCCATCGGCGGCGGGTCGAACGCGATGGGCCTGTTCTTCCCGTTCCTCGACGACAAGGACGTGCAGATCATCGGCGTCGAGGCTGGCGGCAAGGGCGTGAACGAGAAGATGGAGCATTGCGCCTCGCTCACCGGTGGGCGCCCGGGCGTACTCCACGGTAACCGCACCTACCTGCTGCAGGATGAGGACGGGCAGATCCTGGAAGGTTTCTCGATCTCGGCGGGCCTTGACTACCCCGGCATCGGCCCGGAGCATTCTTGGCTGCACGAGATCGGTCGCGCCGAATACGTGGCTATCACCGATGCCGAGGCGCTGGAGGCGTTCAAGCTCTGCTGTGAGCTGGAAGGCATCATCCCCGCGCTGGAGCCTTCCCACGCGCTGGCACATGTCATGAAGATTGCGCCGAAACTGCCCAAGGATCACATCATCTGCATGAACATGTGCGGCCGGGGCGACAAGGACATCTTCACCGTGGCCAAGGCGCTCGGTTTCGAGATGTAGGCTACGTCAGCCTATCGCGTCCCTGATCGTAAACCTGGGTTTATACTGGCGCCGGTCCCAGCGGATCGGCGCTGTAAACCCTTTGTGGATTTCCTGTTTGGTCATTCCCGCCGATGGTTCACTTACGGCAGGCGCCTCCGCGCCCTGATTTGATCGACCAACAGGAGACGACCATGAAGACCACCCTCACGCTTTCCGCAGCCGCCCTGCTTCTGGGCACCACCGCCATTGCATCGATCGGTGACATCGATGTCGCGCCGCAGGCCGACGACGAACTTGAACAAGCGACGTTCATCCTGGCAAGTGCCGACGACGAAGAGTGCACCGCGCCCGATGCCGAGGATTGCGACGACGACAGCGATGACGACAGCGATGACGACAGTGACGATGACTCGAGTGATGATGACTCGAGCGACGACGACTGATCGCATCTTCGGTGGCCATGCGTGGCCCCGAGATGTTATCTTTTCGGAACCCCGGTCGCGTGTGCGCGACCGGGGAACATGGCATCCAAGATGGCCCTAGCACGATGAAACGACGTCATATCCTGACTCTGATCGCTTTCGTCATGGTCTTCCCGGCCCTGGCCCATGCGCAGACCCTTGAGGAGCGCATCACCGCGCAGTTGCGGGAACAGGGCTATACGTCGATCACGGTCGAGCGGACGTTTCTGGGCCGGGTGCGGATCCTGGCCGAAGGTCCGGGAATGGAACGCGAAATCGTTCTGAACCCCCGCACCGGAGAAATCCTGCGCGACATCTGGGAACTTGATGACGGCGATGATTTCGATCTTTTTGATCCTCGGGACGACGACGGCGAGGATGACGAAAGCGAAGACGACAGCGCCGATGATGACAGCGAAGACGACGTCTGACGCGATTTGATGTGAACCGGAAGATATCTTCCGGCTCATACTTGGTATTTCTTGTTGGCCGTGGGGGCGACGGTTTGAGGCGAAATATTCCGGTCTTGCTTGTCCTGTTCGTGCAGGCGCTTTGCGCCCTGTTCTTCGTGTCCGACATCCTCTTGACCGTGATCGGCATCCGGACCACCCCGATCAGTTGGCAAAGCCGGGAACTCCTTGAAATCGGGGCCGCCCTTGGGCTGGTTCTGGGCTCGATCCTCGGGGCCGTGGCGCTGAAGCGGAGCCAGGTGCGTCAGCGGGAAGCCGAGGACAAGCTGCGCGTGGCCTCGGGCGCGTTCTGGGATGTCATCAACGAGAAATTCGATGACTGGGGCCTGACCCCGGCTGAGCGCGATGTGGCGCTTTTTTCGATCAAGGGCATGAGCACCGGACAAATCGCCGAATTGCGCGACACCAGCGAAGGCACGGTCAAGGCCCAGACCAATGCGATCTATCGCAAGGCCGGGGTAAGTGGGCGCACGCAGCTTCTGTCGGTCTTCATCGAGGATCTGATGTCCGAGAAATTGGTAGAGCCCGCAGCTGCCGAGTGAACCGCGGTTGAAATGGGCTATCCGGTTGGTCATGATAAAGGCGTCAGCCTTGAGTTGCGGCGGGAGGACCGATCATGCGGCGATTTGGATATTCGATCCTGTTGGTGACATTTGCTCTTGGCGCCAGCGCCGAGGCTGCCACCGTATTCCTGGAGGCACCCCGTGATGAGAATGGTCCGCTGCCCGGTAAGACCATTCAACGCCCGCCACCGCCGGTCGTGGAGTGTGATGCGGCCACGACCGAATGCCCAAACTCCGAGTTTCTGGACGAGGAGGATCTGGAAGGCGATGACTGGGAAGATGACGGGTTCGACGATGACGCGGATGACGAGGACGATGGCGGTGACGATTTCTGACCCGCTTGTCCGTTAGGCTCGGGGTTCAGTCCGGCACGCCGTAGTCCCGCAGGACATCCAGTGACACGATCTCCAGCGCACGTTCATGCGTTGCGGCCAGGTTGACCTTTGGTGCACAGCCCTCGTCATGGGCCTGAAGGAAACGCCCCGCGCAGAGGCACCAGCAATCGCCGGGGTTGAGGCCGGGGAAGCCGAACTCCGGCCTTGGGGTCGACAGGTCGTTGCCCACGTATTTCGAGAAGGCCAGGAACTCGGCGGTCATCACCGCGCAGACCGTGTGGCTGCCCAGGTCCTCGGCACAGGTGTTGCAGGCGCCGTCCCGAAAGAATCCGGTGAGCGGGTCGGTGGAGCAGGGCGCCAGCGGCTCGCCAAGCACGTTCACGGGCGGGGCTTTCTCGGGGATCATGCGTCTGCTCCGTGATCGGGCGGCGGGGCCTGCCAGTCGACCCAGCGGCCGTGGAAATCGGCGCGCCCCATCTCGAGCGTCAGGTCGCCCGGCCAGAGCCGCAGCGTGAGTGCCGCGCCCTGAGCATTGCCATCCGTTTCCATCCCGAACCATGCGATCGGCGCGTTCGTCGTTGCCGCCGCTCCGGCCTTCTCGATGGCAGCAAGGCCCTGTGCCTGTTTTTCATCCGGGAAATATTGCCATGCAACAGTGTTGTAAATTAGGTGGGCATGGCCCGTGCGCGGCTTTTCCAGCCGCGCCGCGATCCAGTCAGCTGCATCGGCACGATCTACCGGCGCGGGCGGTTCGGCAAGCGCCGCATCAGTCAGGGCGTGGCGATCCGCTTGATCGGCCCAGATGTAGGAGCGCAGGCGCAGGGCATCCTCTGGGCGGTTCAGATCGAAGGGCGCAAGGTCCACGCCGCGCCGCTCGGCCACTTGGGGATTGGCGGGAACAGGCGCGGTGCCGCGCCATTCGGGCGTCAGGACAAGGCCCGCACCCTCGGGGCCGAGTGTCTGCCCGGGCAGCTTCAGCGCGAAGCGATCCCAGTTCAGGTTCAGCCCGGCGCTGGCACCCAGTTCCGACAAGATCAGCGGCAGGCCGAAGCGCGCGTCCAGCCAATGCCCTATCGCGATCAGCACGGCGCTGCGCCGCACCTCGTTGGTCTGCGGGGCCGAGTCGAGGAAGGCGTCGATCCGTGCGGCGTGGGTCTT
Organism: Paracoccaceae bacterium; assembly: GCA_014762635.1. Lineage (GTDB taxonomy): Bacteria > Pseudomonadota > Alphaproteobacteria > Rhodobacterales > Rhodobacteraceae > JABURR01. The sequence continues at coordinate 106,764 of JABURR010000058.1, read as the reverse complement.
GAGCGCGGCCTCCACCGCGGTCCACAGCGTTTCATCCGTCACGTCATGAGGCGGGTAGCAGGCAGCCAGCGCCGGAGCGGTCCCCGACAGCACGAGCGCGTGCAGCGCCCCGGCAAGGCGCAGGGGTACTGAGGCCCCATAAGGGCCGATGTCGCCGGGCCAGCCGAACAGGCGGTCCGTCAGCGGCGTTCCCGGACGGAGTCTTTCGGCGAGGATCAGAAGAAGTCTCTCGGTGAACGGAGAGCCGAGCATACCGCAGGCCCCGGCCTGGACACGGAGAGCCTCGGGCAGGCTCATCTGAACCGATCCACGAGGCGCTGCAGCGTTGATCGGTCGTCTTCGGGTTCCGGCTCTGGCGGGGCTTGTTTGGCGGTCGGCTTGGGCCCCTCACCCCCGCCCGAGGATCGGGGCGGGTTTACCCGTAGCGCCACGGCGTTCATGAATTTCGCACTGTCGCCATCGGCAAGGGACGGGGCGCCATCGCTGATGCCGCGCAGCAAATCGTCGAGCCAGTCCTCGTCGGCCTTGGCGAAATCGTTCAGCACATAGGGCGCGACCTTGTCCTTGTGGCCGGGGTGGCCGATGCCGATCCGCACCCGGTGATACTCGGCGCCGATATGGTCGTGGATCGACCGCAGGCCGTTATGTCCGGCGTGCCCGCCGCCAGTCTTCACCCGCAGCTTTCCGGGCGCGAGGTCGAGCTCGTCATGGAAGACGGTCACATCGGTGGGCGTCAGCTTGAAGAAGCGCATCGCCTCGCCCACGGACTGGCCGGAGCGGTTCATGAAGGTCTCGGGCTTCAGAAGGATCACCTTCTCGCGGCCCAGCCGCCCCTCGGAGACTTGGCCGTTGAACTTCGACCGCCACGGGCCGAAATCGTGATCCAGTTCGATACGGTCCACGGCCATGAAGCCGATATTGTGCCTGTTTTTCGCATATTTGGCGCCGGGGTTGCCGAGGCCCACGAAGAGTTTCACGTCACGCTCTCCTGATCTGGATGCCGGGCGAGGCTTTCCCCGGGTCAGGCAATGAGATTAGGTTGGCGACGGGTCCGATGCAACCGGACCGCTTTGAGGGAAGGACGGTCCCCCGTGCCGCGTTTCATCGTCAACGGCATCGCGCTGAACATCCCCGGACGGCACCTGACGCCGCCCTTGCGCGAGGCGCTGGAAACCGGCCGCTACGAGCAGAGCGAGGCTGCCGCGTTGGAGCGTCATCTGCGTGACGGAGACCGGTTTCTCGATCTCGGGGCAGGGGCAGGCTACCTTGTGGCGCTGGCCGCCCTGCGGTTGGGCGTGGAGGCCATCGCCGGGGTCGAGGGCGATCCCGAGATGGCCGAAGTCGCGCGTCGCACGGTCAATCGGGCGACAGGGGCCGATGCCACGGTGGAGGCGGGGGCGGTCGTGCCGACTGGTTTCAGCGGTTCATCGGTGGAGTTCGTCCGGCGTGGCGGGTTCTGGGCCTCTTCCCTGCCTGTGGCGGATGAGGCGGGGCAGGCGCGTCTCACGGTTGCCGCGCTGCCGCTTGAGGAACTGCTCGCGAGACACCGGCCTTCGGTGCTCTGCGTCGATATCGAGGGCGGCGAGGCGGAGTTGTTTGACCGCCCGCTGCCCACGCATGTGCGGTTGGTCATTCTGGAGCTACACCCCAAGCGCTATGGCGCTTCCGGGGTGCGGCGGATTTTCGACGGGCTGTCGGCCGCGGGCATGGCCTATTGCCCGGCGGGATCGCGCGGCGCGACGGTGGTCTTCGAAAGGGTCAGCCCCGAATAGAAAACGGGGCCGCAGGGGCCCCGTTTCCGATCTCTGCAAAGCTGCAAGAGATTATTCTTCCGCGGCTTCCGCCTCGGCGGCCTCTTCGCCTTCGCCTTCGTCGGCATCGCCACCCGAGGAGCGCAGGCCCGACGGGGCCGAGATGTTGGCGATCACGAAGTCACGGTCGGTGGTCGGCTTGGCGCCGGCCGGCAGGGTGACATCCGAGATGTGGATCACGTCGCCGATGTCGCGGCCTTCGATGCTGACCTCGATCTTCTCGGGGATATCACCAGCGGTCACCGTCAGTTCGACTTCGTTGCGAACCACGGTCAGAACACCGCCACGACGCAGGCCGGGGGCCTTTTCTTCGCCGACGAATTCGACCGGGATGAACAGCTTCACCTTCGAGGTGCGGCGCAGGCGCATCAGGTCGAGGTGGGTCGGAAGGTCCTTCACCACGTCACGCTGCACGTTGCGGCAGATTACGCGCACGTCTTCCTGGCCTTCGACCTTGAGGTTGAAGAGCGTCGACAGGAAGCGGCCTTGCTTCAGGCGCTTGATCAGGACGTTGAAGGGGATTTCGATTGCGAGCGGGTCTGCGCCGCCGCCGTAAACGATGCCCGGTACGTTGCCTTCGCGGCGGGATTGACGAGCGGCCCCCTTGCCTGTCCCCGTCCGTACCGTGGCGTGAAGATCAGGGATCTCACCAGCCATAGTTATTCTCCATGTGTTAGGGGCATCCTCCAAGGGTGTATGCCCGCGTGAAGCCGCGCGTATAGCCAGATTCCCCTAGCTTGGAAAGGGGAAAAACGCCCTTGGCGCGGGTGTGTTCGCTCAGGCCTTCTTGGCCGATGCGCGTGGTTTCTTCGGGGTCTCCCACTCGCCCGAGAAGCCCTTGGGCACAAGGATGTTGTCGCGGCCAACCTGGGTCACATCGCGTGAGCCGCTGAGCGCCATCGAGGTCTCGAGCTCCTTCTGGATCAACTCGAGCGTCTTGGTCACGCCCTTCTCGCCCATCGCGCCCAGTCCATAGACGAAGGCGCGCCCGATATAGGTGGACTTCGCGCCGAGGCTCAGGGCCTTCAGCACGTCCTGGCCCGAACGGATGCCGCTGTCGAAATGGACCTCGATCTTGTCGCCCACCGCGTCGACGATCGGGCCAAGCGCACGGATCGCGCTGATTGCGCCGTCCTGCTGGCGGCCGCCGTGGTTCGAGACGATGATGGCATCCGCGCCCAAGTCGGCGGCGCGCTTGGCGTCTTCCACGTCGAGGATGCCCTTCAGGATGACCTTGCCGCCCCACATCTTCATGAGTTCGGCAACGCGCTTCCAGTCGAGCGAGGGATCGAAGGCCTCGGCCGTCCAGGTGCTGAGCGACGAGGGGTTCGAGACGCCCTTGGCATGGCCAACGATATTGCCGAAGAACCGGCGCTTGGTGCCCAGCATCTCGAGCCCCCACGGCACCTTGGTCATCATGTTCGCGACGGATTTCGCGGTCAGCTTCGGCGGGGCCGAAAGGCCATTCTTCAGGTCTTTGTGGCGCTGGCCCAGGACTTGCAGGTCGAGCGTGATGACGATGGCCGAGCAGTTCGCCGCGCGGGCGCGCTCGAACAGGCGCTGCATGAAGTCGTCGTCTTTCAGGGTATAGACTTGGAACCAGAACGGCTTGGTCGTATGGGCGGCGACATCCTCGATCGAGCAGATCGACATTGTGGAAAGGGTGAAGGGCACGCCGAACTTCTCGGCAGCCTTGGCGGCCAGGATCTCACCATCCGCGTGCTGCATCCCGGTCAGGCCCACAGGTGCCAGGCCCACGGGCATCGCCACGTCCTGCCCGATCATCTGCGAGGCGGTGGTGCGGCCCGCCATGTCGACTGCCACGCGCTGGCGCAGGCGGATCTGGTCGAAATCGGTAGTGTTCTCGCGGAAGGTCTGTTCGGTCCAGCTGCCGGTCTCGGCATAATCGTAGAACATCTTGGGGACGCGGCGCTTATAGATCTTCTTCAGATCGTCAATGTTGGTGATGACGGGCATGGCGGGTTCCCTTTCTTGGTTGCAACGGGATTAGCAAGGCAGCGCCGGGCTGGCAATCTGCCAAAGCGCGCACGGGTTGACTTGTGCTCGCATCAGTGGCCGGTTGGGCGCATGAGCCTGACGCTTGCGGATATCATGGCGGCCCGGCAGCGGCTGCGCGGGCAGGCGGATGCCACGCCCTTTGTGCCATCGCCCTTCCTGACCGGGCAGGCGGGACAGGAGTTCCTGCTCAAGCTTGAGAACATGCAGCCCATCGGTGCCTTCAAGCTGCGCGGTGCGCTCAATGCGGTGATGTCGCTGGATGGGGATGTGGCCGGTGTCACCTGCTGTTCCACCGGCAACCACGGGCGGGGCGTGGCCTATGCGGCGCGGGCGCGCGGGATGCGGGCGGTGATCTGCATGTCCGAGCTGGTGCCGCAGGCCAAGGTGGACGGCATCCGTGCTTTGGGCGCCGAGGTGCGCATCCACGGACGCAGCCAGGACGAGGCCATGGCCGAAAGCCACCGCCTCGTGGCCGAGGAGGGGTTGGCGGAAATCTCGCCCTTCGACGACCCGGCGGTCATCGCGGGGCAGGGGGCCATCGGGTTGGAGATGCTCGAGGCGCGGCCTGATCTGGACATGATCCTGGTGCCGCTGTCGGGGGGCGGGCTGGCCGCCGGGGTGGCGCTGGCGGCCAAGGCGATCAAGCCGGAAATCCGCGTGATCGGCATCAGCATGGACCGGGGCGCGGCGATGCATGCCTCGATCCGCGCGGGCCATCCGGTGGAGGTGGAAGAGGTGCCAAGCCTCGCCGACAGCCTGGGCGGCGGGATCGGGCTGGAAAACCGCCTGTCCTTCCCGCTCTGCCGCGATCTGCTCGACGACACGATCCTCGTGACCGAGGAAGAGATCTACCGCGCCATGCAGGTGCTTTACTACGAAGACCGCGTCGTGGCCGAGGGCGCCTGCGTGGTGGGGATCGCCGCTTTGCTGGCCGGGCGATTGCCCACGCCGCGCGGGCCGGTGGCCACCATCATCACCGGGCGCAACCTGGACATGGGCCTGTTCACCCGCATCATCACCGGGCAGGATGTTGCCCTTGGCGACTATACCGTGAAAGGCAGCCCCTATGATCCATGAGATCCGTGTCGTGACCGAAACCGACCTGCGCGCGGCGGTCGGGCTGGACCTGCCCCTTGTCGACGTGATCGAAGACGCGTTCCGGGCGCTCGCAACCGGCAAGGTGGTGATGCCGCCGATCCTGTCGATGGATCTGCCGGACGTGCATGGCGAGGTGGATGTGAAGACCGCCTATATCCCCGGCTTCGACGGCTTCGCGATCAAGGTCAGCCCGGGGTTCTTCGACAACCCGAAACTGGGCCTGCCGAGCCTGAACGGGCTGATGATCTTGCTCTCGGCCAAGACCGGGCTGGTAGAGGCCGCGTTTCTGGACAACGGCTACCTGACCGACCTGCGAACCGCCGCCGCCGGGGCGGTGGCGGCGCGGCATCTGGCGCCATCGCAAGTGGAAACGGCAGGTGTCATCGGGACCGGCGTTCAGGCGCGGTTGCAGATGCAGGCGGCGCATCTGGTGCGGCCGTTCTCGCGCGTGCTGGTGCATGGGCGTGACCGGGCGCGGTCGCAGGTCTGCGCCGACGATTTGGCAGCGACGCTTGGTATTCGGGCCGAAGTAATGGATCGGGCCGCCGACCTCGTGGCGGAAAGCCAGCTTGTCGTGACGACCACCCCCGCGCGGGAGCCGGTTCTGAAAGCCGACTGGCTGCATCCGGGGCTGCACATCACCGCCATGGGGTCGGACCAGGCGGGGAAGAACGAGATTGAACCGGAAGCCCTGATGCAGGCCGACCTCTACGTCTGTGACCGCGCCAGCCAGTGCGAAGCACTGGGTGAGCTGCGCGCGGCAACCGCAGCCGGGCTCTGGGATCGCGGTATTCCGCCGGAACTGGGCGAGGTGATCGCGGGCAGCTTGCCCGGGCGCACGGATGACAAGGCCATCACAATTTGCGATCTGACGGGCACCGGGGCGCAGGATACGGCGATCGCCTCCTTCGTGCGGGCGGGGCATCCGGGGCTGGGGACGGCAATCCTGACTTGACGGTTTTTGCCTTTCCGGATGGCAGTTTAGGCTTGGTCCCAAGCCCACTCCTCAACCGGGGGGATGTCCGCGGTTGGTAACGAAAACCCCAATATTTCAAGGGGTTTTGCTTTGCTAGGGTGAAGCTCTCTACAGAAGGAGATCACAGATGACAGCCTATTTGAAATATTCCTTGATCGTGCTCGCCCCGCTGGCCTTGGCCGCCTGCGACGTGCTTGGCATGTGATTTGCAACGCGTTTCGGGCCGCGTCATGCGCGGCCCGGATCTTGGCGCAAGCCCGCGCGATCTAGATGACGAAGCTGACCAGAACCGGGTGCGCCAGTCCCGAGAGGGCGATGGAAATGCCCATGGGGAAGGTGCCCGGCGACTTGATCGTGATCCAGTCGGACCCTTGCAGCCATGGTGCGGCGCGCAGTGTCAGCACGAAGAAGACCCCCAGAAGCATCGCAGCCGAGAAGGCGAAGCCATAGATCGGATAGGTCTGGGACGGGATGAACAGCATCAGCGCCGATAGCATCTTGATGTCGCCGCCCCCGAACAGGTTCAGCGCGAAGACGACGAAGCCGATCGCGAAGACCACGACCGCGGCTGCCAGACGCCAGGCGATCTCGGACATGGGCAAAAGCGGTAGGATCAGCAGGAAGATCGCGAGGGCCATCAGCACCAGGCTATTGGGGATCCGCATGTAGCGCAGGTCGTAATAGGCCACCGCCACGAGGACTGGCGAAACGAGCAAGAGCGGAATCATTCCCATGGGAACCTCAAGCGATGCGAGCGTTCAGGTGTTCGACCGCGGGCACCCGCGCCAGCAGGTGGTAGAGCAACTCGGCCTGACCCGAAGTGCCGGTCTTGGTGTAGATGTTGCGCAGGTGGGTGCGCAGGGTGGAGTTGGAGATCTCCAGCTCCGACTGGACCCGCTTGTTCGACAGGCCGCGGCTCAGAAGCAGGCAGACGCGGAACTCGGCCCGGCTGAGTTTGGCGGGGTTGTCGCTGCCCAAGATCGGCGTCAGCCCCCAGGCGGTGCTGTCCGAACGCTTGCGACGCAGCATCGCGTCGGTCAGCAACCCCGCCTTTCGGTTTGCCCAAGTTCGCGTGAGTGTGGAGACCATCATGTTGAGCAAGGCATGACAGTCCGGCGTCAGTTTTCTGGGAAAATGCAATTCGATGAAGTCGACGGTCTTTTCGTTCACCGCGAGCGGAATGATGGCGAGTTCGGCGAAACGCCGACGTCTGTGGAATTCGGCAAGTGCCGGGTCTGGGTCGATCTCGACCATGGATTTGAACCAGATCGTGCCGGTCCGCGAACGGTCGAAATAGTCGCCCAGAACCGAGCGGGCGTAGGATCGATCCAGCGCCGCCCGTCCCGGGTGGTGGCTGTCCACGTCGAAGATGATCGATTTGCTTTCGCTACGTGTGTCCTTCGAGACCCTCGCAAGATCAACGGCTTCCGCCCCGACCCCCCGCGCGATCGCTTCCATGGCCTCAATCACCGGTACACGACCTTGCACACTGTCACACCAGAGCGCGATCCCTCCGATAATGTCGGCCTCGGCAATACTGGCAGAGCGCACCGAAGTGCGGTCCTTGGCAACCCCATTCATCAACACGCCCCCTCATTGCGCGTTCTAAAGCTGACAATTCAGCGGACTGCCCTGTCGCCTCGGTAATTCATGAACGATTAAATGTTCTTATGAATCAAATATCCGGCGCCATCTGATTTGTGTCAACAATGGGGCGCGAATTGGGCGCGGTAGACTCGAAATTTCAACCACTGCAAGAATTTTATCCACTGTTTCCGCGACGCTTATGGTTAAAACTTGGGCATTGTTTCCACGCTAGGCCGAGAAATAACGGATATATCGGATCAGAACCGGGCCCACCGTCAGCAGAATCAGCGCGGGCAGCATCAGCGAAGCCAGAACCGCCGACATCTTGACCGGCAGCTTGTTCGCCATCTCCTGCGCCTTCATCTCGCGGAAATCGCGCATTTCCTTTGAGTAGGTGGTGAGTGCGTCGGACATGCTGGTGCCGAACTGCATAGATTGCTGAACCACGTTGGCGAAAGAGCGCACTACATCGACGCCGGTCCGCTCTGCCATGTCGCGCATCACCACGTCGCGGGAGCGGCCCGCCTGCACCTGGCGCTGAACTGTCAGGAATTCGAAGGCGATATCGGGCGAGACCGATGCCAGTTCGTTGCCCACGCGGGTCATCGCCGCATCGAAGCCCAGCCCCGCCTCGACCGAAATCTGCATCAAGTCGAGCGCGTTGGGAAACGCCTCCTCGACCCGCAGGCGCCGCTCGGTTATGCGACCGCTCAGCCAGGCTAGGGGCAGGTAGTATCCAATCGCGACCAGCACGCTCAGAACCTGGAAGATGTGCAGGCTGGAAAGCCTGGAGACGGCGATGCCAAGCGAGGTCGGGATGACCAGCCCGGGCATCTTCGTGATGATCACCGCAAGCAGGAAGATGCCCGGCAGCACAACGCCCAGCAAGACGCGCGCCACCATGAAATTGCGCACCGCCGTCGGGTGCGGATAGCCGGCCTGCGACAGCTTGCGCTTCAACTCGCTGCGCCGGGCCTCATCGCTGGGGATGAAGGATTTCATGATCCCCTTCGCGTCCACGTCAGGCGCGCGCAAGAGGCCGCGATCCCGACGCGCCTGTGCGCGGCTCACCGATGCGGCCATGCGTGCGGCGGCCGGATTGCGTTCGCGCAGTGTAGAGGCGACCCCAATGAAGATCAGCAGGACACCGAACCCGATCCCGGTGACAAGAAGCCCTTCGGTCGAAAGCATGAAGTCGAATGGGTTGGTCATGGCGCCACGGGCTCCTCAGATACGGAAATTCACCAGCTTGCGCAGGATCAGGGCGTTCAGGATCGTAAGGGTGATGATCGCGATGGCCATCGGCATGAACATCGGGTCTTTCGACACCCCGGCATAGTAGTTGGGCGAGGTGATCGAGGTCATCGTGTAGATGATGATCGGCAGGGCCGAGAGGAACCAGGCTGTCATCCGCCCTTCGGACGAAATCGCCTGGATCTTCCGGCGCAGCGCGATGCGGTTGCGGATCACCCGCGACAGCACCTCGAGCACCCGCGCCAGGTCGCTGCCGGTGCCATGCTGAATCCCGATGCTGGCGGACAGGTAGTGCACGTCCTCAAGATCCACGCGCTCGGCGAATTCCTGGAAGGCGTCGGCCAGATCGTCGCCGAAACTCACCTGGTCGAAGATGATACCGAACTCGGTTCCGATGGGGTCGGGCATTTCCTCGCCCACCGATCCGATCGACACGTTGAGCGGGTGACCGACCCGCAGGCCGCGCGCCATCAGGTCCAGCGCATCGGGCAGTTGGTGGATCAGCAACGCCGTGTTTTGGGATTGGCGGGACTTCACCACCAGAACCGGAAGGATAAGCCCGATGGATACGGCGGCAAGCAGGGATTCCGGTGCGCCCAGAAACTGCATCGCCATGAGAAGCACCATCAGGAAGATCGCGCCACAGAGCGAGAGAAAGGCCATTGGCTTGATGGTGAACCCGGCCTGCAGCAGCGCCTTCGGAAGATCGCCGATGAAGGGCAGGTTGTTCAAGGCGCCGCCCGTGTCGCCGGGCTTCAGCACGGCCAGTAGTTCGGCGGTGGAATTGCCCTTGGCGATCATTCGCATCCGGCGGCTCTTGGCCTCGGTGCTGTTCTCGCCGCGCTTCAACATCTGGGCCATGCCGGTGAAGGCAAGGAACACCCCCAGCGCGAGGCCGGTATAGAGGACGTAGACGAAGTCCGGGTTTTCGATCAGCGTCGACATGGCCTAGTGCGTCCTTCCTGAAAGATCGGTCTGGCCGAGGTCGACGCCTGCGGTTTTCAGCACATCCCAGCAGCGCGGGCGGATGCCGGTGGGGATGAACTCGCCCTGTACCTCTCCATCCTCGGTGACGCCGATCTTCCGGTAGATGAAGATGTCCTGCATGGTGATCACATCGCCCTCGATCCCGGTGATCTCGGACACGCTGATCACGCGGCGCTTGCCGTCCGCAAGGCGCGAGAGCTGCACCACGAAATGCAGGCCCGAGGCGATCTGCGCCCGTACGGCCGACATCGGCAGGTCGATCCCCATCATGGTGACCATTTGTTCGATGCGGCCAAGCGCGTCCCGCGCCGAGTTCGCGTGAACCGTGGTCATCGAGCCGTCATGGCCGGTGTTCATCGCCTGCAGCATGTCGAAGGTCTCGGCGCCGCGCACCTCGCCCACGATGATCCGGTCGGGGCGCATCCGAAGTGCATTGCGCACAAGGTCCCGCTGGTTTACCGATCCGCCGCCCGAGGGGTTCGGCGGACGGGTTTCCAGCCGCACCACGTGTTCCTGCTGAAGCTGAAGTTCGGCCGCATCCTCGATCGTCACGATGCGTTCGCGTTCGCTGATGCTGGCGGACATGGCGTTGAGCATGGTCGTCTTGCCCGAGCCGGTACCGCCCGAGATCAGCACGTTCAACCGCGCCTTCACGAGACCCTGAAGCAATGCGGCGGCCTGGTCCGACAGGGCGCCGGCGGAAACCAAGCGATCCATGGTCAGCGGCATCTTTGCGAATTTCCGGATCGAGATCGACGGCCCGTCGATGGCGCAGGGGCGGATGATCGCGTTCACACGGCTGCCGTCCTCGAGACGCGCGTCCACCCAAGGCACGGATTCGTCCACCCGGCGGCCGATGCGCGTCACGATCTTGTCGATGATCCGCAGCAGATGCTTTTCATCCCGGAAGCGGGTGTTGGTTCTTTCCAGAACTCCGCTGCGCTCGATGAAGACGGTCTTGTGGCCGTTCACAAGGATGTCGTTGATCGACGGGTCGGCCAGCAGCGGTTCAAGCGGGCCGAGGCCGAGCACCTCGTCCATGAGCTCGTTGACCAGGCGCTGGAACTCGGAGGACCGAAGAGGAGTGTTGTCCCGCGACAGGACTTCGGTGACCAGCGCGGCGACCTCGCGGCGCAACTCCTCGGGGACGATCTTGTCGATCACCGAGAAATTCAGCCGGTCGAGCAGCGCCTCGTGAAGGCGGCTTTTCAGTTCGAGGAACGCGATCAGTTCCTTGTCTTCTTCCGAGGGTTCGATCGGCTTCAAGACCGGCGCTTCGGCGGTTTTCAGGTCGACCACGTTCGTTTGGGGGACGGCGTCCCGCTTGCTGAATTGCTTGAACATCTTCGTGCCCTCTTATGCTTTTGTGGTCGACGCTTGGCCGGGTTGCTGTTTCAGGGAAGCCATCAGGTCGCGTCCCAGTCGATGAATGCCCTTGGAAAGGGAGGAGCGCCCGGCCACGGCGGTCAGCGGCGCGCCCCGGTCCATCGCCTCGCGCGCGGCGCGCGGGTCGTCGGGGATCCAGTGGTTGAACGGCCGTTCCAGAACCTTGGAAGCCTCCACATGGTGGCTGGCCTGAACCAAGGGCTTCTTCTCGTTGTTGATGACGATATCGATCTGAAGGCTGAGGTTGTCCTCGGTGAAGAAGTCGATCAGGCGGCGAGCCTGCCGGATCGATGGCACCGTACTGTCGGTCACCATGAGCATCCGGTCGGATTTTTCGAGGATCGGAGAGAGCCAATCCACCAACGCACGCGGCATGTCCACGACGACGTAATCGAATTGCCCCTGCAGCAGTTCGATCAACCGCGCGATCTGGGTTGGCTTCAAGGCTTCGAGCGGGGCAAAACGCGACGGCGCGGCCAGCACGGAAAGCCCCGAGGGAAGCTCGGTCAGGGATTGGGAGAGGAAGGTCGCGTCGGGCTCTGCCCCGTCCATCGCCAGTTCGTAAAGCGCGTCGCTGGGCGGCACATCTAGGAAATTCGCCACCGCGCCGAATTGCAGATCCAGGTCCACGACCACCACCCGGTTATGGCTGACCTTCTTCAGCATGCCCGTGCGCCCCAGCAACTCGTCTGCCAGGTTCACGGCGACGGTGGTCGAGCCCACGCCGCCCTGCGCCTTGGCCACCGAGATGACCTTGCCCCGGATTATTTGGGGCGCGGCGGTCGCGGTCACCGGCGCCTCGTTCCTGCGTGACAGGCGCGCGATCTGTTCGGCGAGTTCCTCGGGCGAGATCGTATCCGGCAGCACATCATCCACCCCGGCACGGGTCAGGCGGCGCACATCGGCAAGAGAGGCGGACTCGTTGGTCAGCGCGAGCAGCGTGGCATTCCCGTTCAGCCCGGCGCGCAGACCGGCGATGGCGTCCAGTTCGCCTTCCGATCCGAAATCGGTCTGGAAGATGATGAGATCGTTCCGACTGGCCAGCTTGATCGCGGTTCCGTTGAGTTCCGAGAGCGTGGCCTGCCGTTCGTCCAGCGTCACGCCGGGCATCTCGCGCAGCGCCAGGCTGACCCCGGAGATGGCTCCCGGATCGTTGCCTATGAGGACGATCGATTTCTGCGCGTTCTGCATGGTTTCTCCCCTTCCCGATTCCTACCCGTTGGTTCCCATGGCGAGGTCCTCTGCGGGCAAGGAAACGCTCATTGACGGAAATGCGATGTCGTCCCCCAGCCCCGGGGAGGCCGCGCCCCCGGCAAGGCCCACCAACGCGGCCAGCGGTGAAACGAATTGAAAGTTCAGGTTCTGCAACTCGACCGTCACCACGGGGACGTAGGGTCCGCCGAGAAAGCCGAGGTTGCCGTCATAGGTGTAGCTGAACCGCAGGTTCGCGATCGTCGCGTCGTTGGGCAGCGTGCCCTGCACGATCGTCCAAACCTCGTCTGCCGTGGAATTCCCGGCCGTGCCGTCACAGGAAATCGTGCCGGGGTTGGTACAAACCGTCGCGCCTGCGTTGCACGATGTGCCAAAGCGCGGGGGTGTTTCGTTGTTCGGCGTCGGCCCTCGCTGGTTGCTTTCCGGCACGCCGGGGCAGGCCGGTGGCCGCACCGCGGCGACGCGCGCCGCGACATACATGCCGCGCTCGGCCACCACGTAATGGAAGGCCATCCGACCAAAATCGATCAGCCCGAAGAAGATCAGCAGGAACAGGGACAAGACGATGGCAAATTCGACGAGCGTCGCGCCGTCCTCGTCCCGACCGAAGCGCCCGACTGCGCGGGATATGCGGGCGCGCAGCGTCATGATCCGTACACCCGGCTCTGATCGGTGATCGACGTGTTGATCGTGGCGAGCGACTGCCCCGCGAACCCGAAGACCGATGCGAAGGGGAAGGTGATCGTGAGGTTGGCCGTGACCTGTGCCACCGGCGCGGGCGAGATACGGAAGCTGCCCGCGACGCAGCTATGGCTCGGGACGACCGCCGTCACCGTGATCCCGCTCGGGAACAGCGCTGCCCCATCGACCGAGTTCCGTACGATGTTCTCAAGGTCCGTGGTGTACCCCGTGACCACCCCACCAGTCTTGCACAGGTCCGGGGGGGCCACCCGCGCCAGGTAGCGCGCCGCGTCACGAACACCGGCGTTGACGGTTTGGTAGGCCCACATCAACCGACCGCCTTCAATGATCATTGCGAAGATCAACAGGAGCATCGGTAGCAACACCGCGAATTCCACCATCGCGGCACCATCCTCGTCCTTCCGGAACCTGGAAATGATATGTCTGTTCCTACCCATTCCCATCACCGGTAAAGCTGCACGATATCGCGGAAGAGGCCCGAGCTGCCCGCCCCGGCGCCGCCGCCGTTTGCGGTGCCGACGATCTCGACCCAGATGTCGAGGTTTGGCGGAGAAGACCCGTCGCTCGAAACGGGCTCGGTCAGGAAGAGCTTGAAGAACTCCTGCACCGGAACGCCCTCTTCGGCCCCGTTGATCGGGTTCGCACCGCAATCGATACCTGCGGCGATGACCACGCGGCGCTCGGGGTCGGCGACCTGGTTGTTCGAACACATCGGGCGGCCGGTTTCATCCAGTCCCAAGCCCGTGAGGATCGCATTCGAAGATCCGGCCCCGCCCGCTGCGGCGATCTCGGCCAGATAATATTCATAGCGGGTCGCGGCGCCGGGATGCGGGTCCACCCCGCCATAGTTCGCGGCCACGTAGGCGTTTGTCCGGCCATTGCTCCAGTTTCCGTCCCCGAAGCGCGATCCAAGCGGGCAGGTGCCCGAGATCAGGCAATCGTCACGCGGCAGCTCCTCGGTATTGGCGACCTGTTCGTTGCCACCGATGCAGCTACCGCCGCCGTTGGGGCGGATGCCCTTGATGACATTGGGTGCGGGCGCGTAGTCCGGATCGTTCCGGTTGCCGTTCATGATCGAGCGGTAGATGTCGAAGCGGACGTTGAAGATTGCGTCCTCGATCCCGACCTTCTGGCCCGGTTCGGTGTCCACGCCGCGCTGGGCGAAACACTGGGTGATAGATCCCACGGCGCCCAGCAGGCAGGCATCGAGGTTGACGCCGGTCAGCCCGGCGCAGGGGCCGTCCATGTCGATCAGCGCCCGCGAGGGATCGAGAAACCCGAAATCCCCCGGCCCCCAGGCCGCGCCCTGGCCGCCCGAGCGCAGGCGGATCATCGCGCCCTTGTTGGCCTCGGCCGAGTAGCCGCCATGGGGCAGGCAGAACATCAGCGGGGTCACGTCGCAGGCATATTGGGTCATCCCGGCCACAGCCGAGGCAGAGACCACGTTGTCGGGCCCGCCCTCACCGGTCAGGGCCGTAAAGGCTGCGGCGAAGGTCAGATCGACGGTGCTGGCATTGGCGATCACCCGCGCGAAGACCGCGTCTTCTGGATCGGTGGTCACCGCTGTCATCGGAGCGGTGTCCGACGCAGGAAGATCGGACAGAAACACCAGCGCATAATCCGTCGGCCCGGACAGCAACGAATCCCCGCTGCCGAAGGTCTTGCGGTCCGAGATCATCGTCGCCGCCGCGGCCTGGGCGCGGGTGATGGCATCCGCGCCACCATCCAGTTCTCCGGCGGCGGCCAGCGCCACGTTATCGGCGAAGGACTGAAGCTCGGTCTGGGTGATGGCGATGCGTCCCATGTCGAAGGACATGGCCACCATGCCAAACAGCGCCGCGAAGGAGACACCCCAGAAGGCAAGGATCGTGCCGTCTTCGGACGTCCAGAGCTCTTTCCAAATTCTTGGGCGTTTCATCTTTCCGGCCCCTGTCTTGGGTGATTACCGCAGGTTGACGTCTTGGATCTCGACACCGCGGCGAATGACGACACGGCGCGCGGTCTCGTCCTCGGGGACCGGGGACAGGTCCCGCATCACGTCGCTCAGCCGGATGGCTTCCAGGGGTTTGTCCTCGGTTGCCTCGAGCGTCCGCAGCGTCAGGCTGAGCGTTCCGGCCTGTTGGGCCAGCGCCAGGGTCTGGCCCTGTTCCGGCGTCACCTCGACGGTCACGGTGCGGGCGACTTCGGGCGCGTCGGTCTGTTCGTTCGAGTCCTGGTCGACGCCGATCACGCGAATGTTCTGCAGGATCGTGACCGCCCTCAGGGTCTCGTTCCGGCCCTGGGTCAGAACCACGTCGACGAAATCGCCGGGTGTCACGAAACCACCCACGGCGGTCTCTGCGTTGACCTTGACGGCCATGGCCCGGTGGTTGGGGCCGAGGGTCTGGACGATGGTGACCTTCTCGCCGAAGTCCGAGACCTTGGAGGCCAGGATCAACTCGCCTTGCGAGATAGCGCGTCGGGCACGTCGCGGGGGCTGACCGGTCACAGGCAGCAGGGTCGCGTAGTCGCTGAAGATGCCATTCGGTACCGCTTCGCGGGGCCAGGAAATCGTGGTGAGCATCTGCGCCTCGATGGCCTGGCCGAAGGCAATGTCATGCCCGGCGACGATCACCTCGACCACGGCGGGCTGGCCGTTTGCGGCCGCGTTGGCGCTTTGCGCTTCAAGGACGTCGCGGGCGAGAAATGCGGATCCGCCGGCGACCACCATGCCCATCAGGGAGAGAAAAACCGATCCCAATCTCATCTGTTTCGTCCTTTCGTTGTCGTTTAATGCACCACGCCTCAGTTCGGCATTGCGGCACCGGCGGCGCCCATCGCTCCGCTGATGTCTCCGCCGAGAACCGTAAAGAAGACGCCGGTGCCGATGAATACGGCGATAGTGATCCCAATGCCGTATTCGACCAAGGTGACGCCGCGCTCATCGCGAGTGAGTCTGGCAAGCATCAAGAATATCTTGGTTTTCTTCCCATAGATCAGCATGGTGCGGTCCTGTTTGTACTTGTGAAGTGCCCGGTCTTCCGGGCAGTGTGCCGTGGCCGGTCGGACGGCCACGGCAATTGTTCGGCGGTTTCCGCTGAGAGCGAAAACGTGCCCGGTCAGTCCGGCATTGCCGTGCCAGCGGCGGTCATTGCGCCGCCGATTTCTCCGCCTAGGGTCGTTAGTGCGGCCACGCCAAAGGTTACTGCGAGCGCCAAGGCGATACCGTATTCCACCAGCGTGACGCCGCGGTCGTCGTGGCGCAGACGGATGAATGTCTTGAGAAGGTAATCCTTCATGAGAAGTCTCCCGTTTCTATCAATTGGGCCGGCCACGCCGGCGGTTTCGAAAGCTGACCCCATGGCCGGGAATGGCCCGGTGTCCCTTTCAGCCTAGAGCGCCCGGGAGAGGCGGCGCATCGGCCAGATGTATCAAGAAAACTACCTATGGATGTAATTTTGCGCGCTTCTGGGCCAGGTTGTGGCCAGAAACCGGCGCGGGCATGTCGGCGCGACTCGGTGCGGGGTGAGTCGAAACGCCTCCGCAATCGCGGCAGTCTGCCCTGCGCGGCGGGTTAAATGGTCAAAGCTGGAAGGTTGAATTCGGTGGGCTCAGAGCCTCACCGAGTCCGGTACGGGCAGGGGCGGATTGGTGCCGTCCAGAAACTCCACCGTGGTGAAGAAAAGCTGCGTCTCGCCGATGTTCTCGAGCGAGTGCAGCATGTATTCATCGGGGCCGTAGTGGTAGTGGCTGGTCTGGCCCGCGTAATACTCGGCCTGAGCGATCCGCCCGTCCGAGAAATAGGCACGCGCCGATCCCGGGGAAATCACGGTCCAGAAATAGGGGTTCACGTGCTTGTGGAACGGCAGGCGTTCACCCGGCGCCAACCGCAGGTGCCAGACCCGGACCCGGTCGGTTTCCGAAACCAGCACCGTTCCCACGCATCCATTCTGGTCATTGCGGACCATCTCCTCGTACAACCCGTCTGGCCAGTCGGCAAAAGCGGCGGGGTCGGTCGCGGTTTCGATGTGATCGCGGATCGGGGTCAAGGTGTCGGGCATGGTCCATCCTCCGGCATCTGCAAGGGCCGCTGCGGCGTGGATTTCCGTTGACCACCGCGCGGGTGCCTCTAATTTATCAACTGCTAAATATAATCAGCCGCGCGCTGCCTGTATAGCCCCGGCAGACGCGCAGCGAAGGAGAGCTGCCCGATGATCGACCTCTATTCCTGGACCACACCCAACGGCCGCAAGGTCTCGATCCTGCTCGAAGAACTGGGCGTGGACTATACCGCCCATGCCATCGACATTACCCAAGGCATGCAGCACGAGCCGGAATTCCTGAAGATATCGCCCAACAACCGGATTCCGGCCATGGTCGACCACGAGACCGGGATGGTGCTGATGGAGAGCGGGGCGATCATGCTCTACCTCGCGGACAAGTATAAGCAGTTCACCTGCGAGGGTCCGGAGTACTGGCGTATGATCGAGTGGCTCATGTGGCAGATGGGCGGGCTGGGCCCGATGCTGGGGCAGACCCATCACTTTGTGAAATACAATCCCGGCAAGGTGCCCTATGCCGAGGAACGCTATTCGAAAGAGGCGCACCGGCTTTACAAGGTTCTGGATACCCGGCTGGAGGGACGCGACTACATCGCAGGCGAGGGGCGCGGCATCTACACCATCGCCGACATGGCCTGCTGGCCCTGGGCCTCGCGGTTCGAGTGGCAGGAAGTGGATCTGAACCAGTACCCGAACGTCCGCGACTGGTACGTCCGGATCGCCGAACGGCCCGCCGTGCAGCGCGGCTACCAGGTTCCGAAATACGTCACTGACGTTCCGATGCCCTGATCCGGGAGGCCCGAGATGACCGCGGACTTCAAGGACACGATCGAGCCCACCGTCTGCCGCTTCAACTGGGGCGGGGCGCAGGTGACCACGGTGCTGGAAGGGCGGATCGTCCGCGATGCGGTGAACCCGCCCTTTGCGCTGGAAAAGACCGAGGAGGAACTGGCCGAGATCGGCAAGGCCAACAACATCCCCGGTGACCGGTTCGAGCATGTCTTCGTGCCGACCGTGATCAACACCGGCGGCAAGCTGGTGCTGTTCGATGCGGGGTTCGGGCCGAAAGCCGGTGCGGCCAACGGGGCGGGGCATCTGCGTTCGGGTCTCGCAGCGGCAGGCTATGCGCCCGAGGATATCGATATCGTCGCGCTGACACATGTTCACCCGGATCATATCCTGGGGCTTTTGCAGGACGGCCAACCCGCCTTTCCGAAGGCGCAGATGATGATCGGTCGGCGCGAGTTCGATGAGTGGAACAGTGGCGCGAACATTCCCGATCAGCGCCGGCAGAATCGCGAGATGTTCCTGACCCATGTGGCGCCATTTGCCGAGCGGATGACCTTTCTGGAAGATGGCGATGCGGTTGCGCCAGGGATCACGGCCGAGGCCGCCTTCGGCCATTCCCTGGGCCACATGATGTATCGCTTCGAAGGCGAGGGGCGACAGCTTCTGGTCTGGGGGGACGTGACCAACCACTATGTCTATTCGCTGCAATATCCCGACAGCATGGTGGGGTTCGACGATGACAAGGACGCTGCCCGCGTCACCCGCAACCGGGTGCTCGACATGGTGGCGAGCGATGGTCTTCTGGTCGCGGGGCATCACATGCCGTTCCCCTCAATCGGCTATGTGGAAAAGACCTCCTCCTATCGCTGGGTGCCGGCCAGTTATCAGCACAGGCTCTGAGCGCCAAGCGCCCGTCCGCCGTCACATCCGCCGGTCCGGGCGCACGATCGTGCCGGTTTCGGCAGAGCGGATGATGGCCTCGAGTACCTCGATATTATGGACCATCTCGAAGGGCGAATAGGGGTAGGGGGCCATGCCCCGGATCGCCGCGGCGAAGGCTTCAAGGTTAGCGGTCACGCTGTCTGTCCAGTCGAAGACCCGCTTCTCGTTATCATCGAGGCTGCGGTATAGCTCCATGTCGGTCTTGCCGCCGGGCGTGTCGGGGTGGGTGGCGTTGCGAATCTCGACCCACATGTCGGTGCCGAAGACATGGGTGCGGATGAAATGCGGCGTGTGCAGGATCGCCTGCAGGGTCGCGGTCATCCCCGCCTCGAACTTCAGCTGAACGGTGACCACGTCGCCTGTTTCCCAGCCGAGGCTGCGGCTCGTGGTGATGGCCGAGACGGTCTCGACCGGGCCGAAGAACCAGACCAGCATGTCGGTAAGATGAATGCCCATCTGGGTCATGCCGGCCGCGGGCGCATGGGCCTTGGAGGTGCGCCAGCTGTCCTTGGGAAGGCCGATCAGCTTGTCATGGCTGAAGGCCAGTTCCGCATGCATGATCGTGCCGAGCGCGTTTTCATCCAGCATCTGTTTCAATGCCTGAATCCCTGGCTCGAAGCGCCGTTCATGGCCGATGCCAAGGACCAGCCCGGCCTCCTGACACAGGCGCATGCTTTCACGGGCACCTGCGGCGGTGAGGGACAGGGGCTTTTCGCAGAAGACATGTTTCCCGGCCTCGACGGCTTGGCGGATCTGGATGTCATGTTGATCGTTGGGAGAGGTGAGGATCACCGCCTCCACGCCGGGGCGGGCGATGGCTGCCGCGTAATCCGTCACCGGCTCAAGGCCCAGCGCCTGCACCGCTCCGTGGTTCGCCTCTGCCGGTTCCACCACGCATGCGACCTTGAACTCAGGATGATCCCTGAGCCGTTTCGCGATGTGCTGACCCCACCATCCGAAGCCGACCAAAACGACGTTGAGCATGCGTCCCTCCTATTTCCCTGTCTTTCCGTGCAGCCCGACGAGCGAGCAGTCCAATTCGGCGAACCCGTCGCGTGCCGCGGCTTCGGCCTTGGCAAGCGCCGCTGAAATTACCTGCGCGCCCTGTGCGTTTTCGCGGGCCAGGTCCGCCATGAGCCGCATGTCCTTTATCGCGTTCAGCAGCGAGAAATTGACGGACCCCGGATCGCCCTCGATCAGCATGTCGCGAATGGGCGGCACCCGTTTCTTGGCAGCCCCGATCGCGCCGGAACTGTCGGCGAGGACATCGAGCGCCAATGTCGGATCGACACCCTTGTCCAGCACCAGCCCGAGCGCCTCGCCCAGCGCGCTCCAATAGACCATGAGCGGCAGGTTGATCGCGAGTTTCATCGCCGCGCCGCTGCCTGCGGGGCCAAGATGTTCTAGCCTTCGCGTGAGCGTATCGAGCAGGGGGCGGGCCCGGTCGAAGGCCGCCGCGCTGCCGCCCGCTAGGCCCAGCAACTGGCCTGCCCGCGCAGGGGCGACGGTACCACCCACAGGGCATTCGAGGAATTGACCGCCCTTGGCCTCGACTTCCCGCTCCAGGAAGGTCGCGCGTTGCGGCGACATGGTGCACATCTCGATGATCAGTTTTCCGTCGAGCGGCCCGCTGCAGATCCCTTCGGAATCGAAATAGACCGCGTCCACCGCGGCATCGTTTGCCAGCACGCTGATGACAATGTCGGTGCCTTCAATCACGGAGCGTGGCGTTTTGACCGTCTCGGTCCGGGCGAGTCCTTCCGCCTTGCCCGCGCTGCGATTCCAGACGATCAGGTCATGACCCTGTTCGATCAGTCTTTCGGCTATCGCCCGGCCCATGTTGCCGAGACCGATTACGCCTGTAGCCATGTCTTCCTCCCGGGTCTTCTTCACATGAATGCGGACAGGATCAGGTAGATGCCCAAAGCGAAAAGCAGCACATGCACGATGACATAGAACGGCTGCTTGGGAATACGGTTGTTGATGTAGCGCCCCAGCAGGATGCCTGCGGGCATGAAGGGCAGGAACAGGGCCGATGTCATGAGGGTCTGCCCATTGATCAGGTCCATCTGGAACAGGAAGGGCAGCTTCGCCACGTTCAGGATCGCGAAATGCCAGACCATGATCCCGACGTAGATATGAGGCGCCAGACGGAAGGGCAGCAGGTAGATCTGCGCGGGTGCGCCCCCCATCAGGAAGAAGCTGAGAAATCCGCTAGCGCCGCCCCAGCCAAGAATTCTGGACCAGTTGCGTTGGTCCGGGGGGATGACGTCGGGCTCTTGCCCCCGTGCGCGCATGTGCCATCCGAACCGCAGGGCCTGGCCAATCGTGATCATGCCCAGCCCCACGCGCAGCCAGGTTGGGTCCAGGGTGCGAAAGGCCATTCCGCCAAAGACGATGCCGATAAGCCCCCCAAGCAGCAGGGGCCAAAGCGTGTCGAACCGGACCGATCTGCGATAGAGCCAGACCACGATGACATCGATGACGATGTAGGTGGGCAACAGGATCGCTATGGCCGTCGGCATGTCCGAGACGGCCGCAACCAGCGGCATGCCAAGGGAGCCCATCATGCCCCCGAACCCGGCCTTGGCGAGGCCGACGAAGAACACGGCGAAGGCCGTGACGGCGAAGAAGAGGGTCGAGAGTTCCGCGTCGATCAAACGGTTGGCATCCTTCAGCCTGAAACCTGTGGCCGGAGCCTAGCGGTTCATGCGGGGCGATCTACGGGGAAAAGGTCCAACCGGAATCATTTGTTCGAATAGGCAGGTTCGCCTGCGGTGATACTGCCCTGCCCACCCAGATCGTCCCAGTCGCCCAGCACCGCGTTGGTGTGCTCGGCGATCACGTCCGACAGGATCGCCGCGGCGCGCGACAGGGCGACCTCGGCCTTCTGGACCATCACATAGTCGATCGTCATCGGAGGTTCAGACAGTACGTTCAACTGCCGGGCCTGCCCGGACTTGTCCGGATGGCACAGCGCCGAGGGCAGGATGGCGATCCAGTCCGTCGCGCCGACCATCTCCAGCGTGCCGAGCATCCCGTCCATTTCCAGCATCTCGGCCACGTGAACCCCGTGCGCCTGAAGCACCGTGTCGATCCGGCGCCTGCGGACGTTGAGGCGGGAGGGCACCACGATACGCGCCTCTCCCAGCGCGGCGAGGGGGATGGGCGAAAGATGGGCGTGGGCGCCGAACCGTCCAGGACGCGAGACCACCATCTCGCGGTCGCGGCCAACGAATTTCGCTGTCAGCCCGTTGGGCAGATCGCCCGCGGGGACGAAGGCGAAATCAAGCTCGCCTTCCAGCACGCGGCGCATCAGGCTGAAGCTGTATTCCTCGACCAGGGACAACTCCACGCCCGAGAACTGGTGCTTGAAGCTTTCCATCGCCGGAACCATGACCGAACGGGTGAGCGTCGGGATCATGCCGAACCGCACCTGGCCCGAGATTTCGCCCTTCAGTTCTTCCACCGCCTGTTCCGTGGCAAGCAGGCTGTGCAGGACGCGCTGCCCTTCCTGGTAGACGATCTTGCCCGCGGGGGTCAGGTCGAACTGCTTGCGGTTCCGCGTCAGGAGCGGCGTGTCGAGTACGGTTTCGAGGTTCTTGACCTGCGTGGACATGCCCGATTGGGTCGCGTTCTCGCGCTCGGCCGCCTTGGAAAACGACTGCTCCTCGTAGACCGCGACGAGGGCTTTCAGCGCACGAATGCTGATCTTGGGCATTGCCATAGATAAATCCGAAAAGATTATATTATATATGAGGTTTTATCATTTCCCGTGATTTGTCCAGTGTCCTAAATATCGGATTGCGAACGAACACCTTGGAAATGCGGACGGGATACCTGCGTGATGTTGGATGGGACGGCTCTTGACCCGCGTCAGCTACGGGACGCCTTCGGGCGATTTGCAACCGGCGTGACGGTTGTCACCATGCTGGACGATGAAGGCCGACCCACGGGCGTCACGGTGAACTCGTTTTCTTCGGTCAGTCTCACGCCCGCGCTCTGCCTGTTTTCGCTGGGCAAGGAACAGGTGAGCTGCCGCTGGCTGCGGGAAGGCAGCCATTTCACGGTCAACATCCTTGCCGCGCACCAGGAAGACATCGCCTGGGGCTTCGCGCGGCCACGCGACGACAAGTTCGAGGGTGTGCCCCGTGGGGACGGGTCATTCGGCGTACCCTATATCGACGGCAGCCTCTGCCATTTCGAGTGCCGTTTCTGGGCGAAATACGATGGTGGAGATCACGATATCATCCTGGGCGAGGTTTTGAACTTTAAGGAGTTGGGCGGAGAGCCGATGGTGTTCTACAAGGGGGCGATAGCAGCCCTCCCTGAATGAAGAGCACATGTCCAAAGAACCGCGCCTTGCCGACCTCGACCCCACGACACTGACACCCGAGCAATCTCGCGTCTATAATGCGATCGTAAGCGGCCCGCGTGGCAAGGTCGTCGGCCCGCTGCGCGTCTGGCTGACCAGCCCCGAGATGGCCGAGAAGGCGCAGGCGCTGGGCCAGTACGCGCGGTTCGACAGTGTCTTGCCGCAAGACCTTTCAGAACTGGCAATCATCATTACCGCGCGGATCTGGTCCTCGGGGTTTGAGTGGACGCATCACGCGCCGATTGCCTTGAGCGCGGGCATCCCGACCGAGGCCGTGGAGGCGATCTCGAAAGGGCTGCGAGTCAGATTCGACGATCCGAAACGGCAGGCGGTTTTCGACTGCGCCGTGGAACTGCACCGGGATCGGCAGATCAGCGACCAGAGCTTCGAGACCGGTTGCATACTGCTGGGTGAACAGGGCATGGTCGATCTGGTTGGGGTCTGCGGCTACTACACGCTCATTTCCATGACCATCAACGCGTTCAATGTTCCCGATGGGGATGGGCCGCAATTGCCGGTTCTGGACATGCCTGTGACAGAGTTCTTTCGACAAGAGTCCTGAGTTGCCGATTTCGCGTTGAAAACTAATTATATGTCGATAAATTAGATCTGGGGGCGGACAGGGGACTATCGAGTGACCAGGCGCGCAATCGTCAGTGGGGGTTCGATCGGTGGGCTGTTTGCAGCGGCCGCGTTGCGCAAACGCGGATGGCAGGTGGACGTCCTAGAGCGGACAGAAGTGGAACTTTCCGGGCGCGGCGCGGGGATCGTCACGCATGACGTTCTGGTCGATGCGCTGACCGAGGTCGGGGCCAGCACGGACGATCTTGGCGTTGAGGTCGAAGAGCGCGTTGCCTTCGATATCGAGGGCAACCGGGTCGCCGCGATCGAGTTCCCGCAGGTGGTCACCTCCTGGGACCGGATCCACAGGCTTCTGCGCGACATCACTCCCGATGACACACATCACCTCGGCAAACAGGTGGTCGGCTATGACGAGATGCCCGACCACGTGGAAGTGCGTCTTTCGAATGGGGAGCTTCTGAAAGCCGACCTGTTGGTGGGTGCGGACGGGTTCCGTTCGGCCGTGCGGGCGCAATTCTTGCCCGATGTTCAGCCGATCTACTCCGGCTACGTCGTCTGGCGCGCGCTGGCGCATGAGATTGAACTGCCGCCGCATCTGCGAGAGCGCATATTCCCGGCCTTCGGGTTCTTTGCTCCGGCCGGAACGCAAATCATCGGCTACCCGATCGCGGGACCGAAGAATGACCTTTTCCCGGGGCGGCGGCGCTACAATTTCGTCTGGTACACCCAGGTCCCGCAATCCTCCTTGAAGGACATGTTGACCGATGCGACCGGCGCCGTGCATGACATCTCGATCCCGCCACCGCTGATCCGGGACGAAGTGCTGGGGCAGATGCACAAGGAGGCCGAGCGTCTGTTGCCCAAGCCTTTCGTGGAAATCCTCGACTACAGCGAGCGGCCGTTCTTCACGCCGATCTACGATCACCTGTCGCCGATCTTCGGCAAGGGCAGGGTGGCGCTTTCGGGCGATGCGGCCTGCGTCGCGCGGCCCCATGTGGGCATGGGCGTGACCAAGGCCGCCTGCGATGCGCTGGCGCTCGCCCGTCACCTGGACGATACGCCGGATATTCCCGCAGCGCTTGACGCCTATTCGGCCGAGCGCGTCCCGGCGGCCAAGAAGGCGATGGAGCAAGCGCGGCGTCTGGGCAGCTACATCTTCGACATGAAATCCGGCGCGACGAAGGACGGACGCGTGAACCCGCGTCTCGACGAGGTGATGCGCCACACTGCGGTGACTGTCACCTGAAGATCAAAGCCGGGCCTCGCCGCTCACGCGGATCATCTCGGAGGTGTACCAGTCCCCGATCTCGGAGGCGGTCATGAGTGCCACCCCGTCGTGCGACAGCACGTGATCCAGCAACGCCTCGAGATACTTGATCCGATGCGGCACCCCGGTGATGTAGGGATGGATCGAGATCGACATCACCCGCGCGTTCTCGGCCCCTTCCTGATACAGCCGGTCAAACTGGTCGCGGCCCCGGACCAGGAATTCCTCGGAGCGGTGATGCTGCAGCGCGTGGACCGAGATATCGTTGACCTCGACCGTGTAGGGCACCGTGGTGATCGCGCCGTGCGGGGTCGAGATTGTCTCGGGCAGATCGTCGATCACCCAATCCGCCACGTATTCGATGCCGTGCTTGCGCAGCAGGTCGAGGGTTTCCTCGGTCTCGGTCAGGCCGGGGCTTTCCCAGGATCGCGGCGCGGTGCCGGTGAACTCGGTGATCGTGGCGACCGCGTCGGCGATGGCCTTGTCCTGATCCTCGAGCTTGTGCATCGGGCCTTGCACGAAACCGTGGCCCATGAACTCCCACCCTGCCTCCAGCCCGGCCTGGGCCACGCGCGGATAGCTGCGGCAGACATTGCCGTTGATCGCGAGCGTCGTGGGGATGCCGCGTTCCGTCAGGGCCTTGTGCTGGCGCCAGAAGCCCGAGCGCATCCCGTATTCATGCCAGCTCCAGTTTGGCACGTCGGGCAGAAGCGGTTGCCCCATCGGCGGCGGCAGCACCGTGCGCGGCATCGGGCGTTCGATCTGCCATTCCTCGACGTTGAGGATCACCCAGACCGCAAGGCGTTTGTCGTCAGGCAGGCGCAGTTTCGGGCGGTCGACGATGGCCTGATAGGGTATGCGGTCAGTCAGTCTCATTTCGGTAGGTCCAGGAAGTCCGAGATCAGCGCATTGAAGGCCGTCTCGGCATTGACGTTCGCGATATGGGCGCAGGCGGGGATGGCGTGAAAGGCCGCGGTTGGCGTGGCCGCGGCCATGGCCTCCATCGCGGCGGGCGGGGCGCCCATATCCTCGGCCCCGGCGATGTAAAGCGTCGGCACGCGCATCTCGCCCAGATGGCGCAGGTAGTCCAACTGCTGCAGGGCGCGGGCGCAGCCCTCGTAGCCCGTGGCCGAGGTGGCGACGAAGCCCACGCGCAGCTTTTCCACCGCCGCCGGGTCGGCCTCGCGGAATGCGGGGGTAAGCCAGCGGTCCACGGTGGGGGGCCACAGCGCCTCGATCCCGCCTTCGCGCAGGATGCCGATGCGATCGTCCCAGCTTTTCACGAAGGGCTCCGGGTTGTCGGCCCGTGCGGTGGTGCAGATCATCCGGCCAATCCGGTCCGGCGCGGCAAGCGCGACGCCAAGCCCGGTCATGCCGCCAAGGGACATACCCATGAAATCGGCCCGCGCAACGTCGAAATGGTCAAGAACCGCCAATGCGTCGGCCACGAGCTCATCGAAACTGTAGGGACCGTCAGGCGCATCGGACTGGCCGTGCCCTCGCGTGTCGTAGCGTATCACCTTGTAATGCGGCGCCAGCAGGTTGGTCTGGACATCCCACATCTCGAGATGCGCGCCGAGGGAGTTGGAGAGCAGAATGGCCTTCTCCCCGTCTCCCCCCACCTGGGCCGCGAGTTCATATCCCTGACGCGGGACCCGGACGCGGGCGCTCATTGCGCGGCCACCGTGCCGCTCTTGATCGCGTCGTTGACCAGCGGCAGAGATTTCTCGGCCAGCAGGATCATCGAGTTGCGCCCAAGCTCGCGGTCGGCCCAGTCCTTGCCGGCGTAGAGCAGGGTGCCGAAGTCGCCGATCTCCTCGCGCATGGCCAGCAACTCATCAGCCACCTTGTCCGGCGTGCCCCAGATCACGCATTCGTCCAGAACGCCGTCCAGCGTGACCTCGTCATCGCTCATGTTCTGGTCGGCTTTGAAGAGGTTCGCGCGGCCGTGCTTCTTCATCTTGGTCAGAAGCTGGCTGTAGTAGAACCGATAGGGGCTTTGCGGGCCAAGGGCGTATTCACGGGCGGTGTCCATGTCCTCGGCCACGAAGACCGAGCGTGCCACGCGCCAGTTCGCCGGATCTGCCGGGCGGCCGCCCTGTTCGCAGCCCTCGGCGTATTTGGGCCAGTGCGAGGCGACCCATTTCTTCAGCAGGAAGTTCGCCGAGATCGGGTCCCAGCCGCGTGCGGCGGCGGCGGTGACGCCCTTCGAGAACGGCGCGACGGCGGTGACCACGATCGGCGGATGCGGGCGCTGAAGCGGTTTGGGCATGATCCCCTGACCTATCTCGGGCATCATGTTCTTCTCGGTCGAGATGGTCCAGAACTTGCCCTCGATGTTGTAGGGTGGCTCGGATTCCCAGATTTTCAGGACCGTGTTGATCCCTTCGAGGAACATCGCCTGCCGGTCGGCGTCGATATTGCCGAAGACCTCGGCGTCGGTGGCAAGTCCGCCCGGGGAAATCCCGAAGATGAAGCGTCCGTCCAGCATGTGATCGAGCATGGCGATCTGCCCGGCCACCGCCGCGGGGTGGGTGTTGGGCAGATTCACCGTGCCGGTGCCAAGCCTGATCTGCTTGGTCGCCGCCGCGATCCAGGCGATGAAGCTGATGCAATGGGTGATGTTCTCGGCTTCATCCGTGGTGTGCTCGCCCACGTAGGCCTCGGCAAAACCAAGCTCGTCCGCCAGAAGGAAGGCTTCGCGATCCTCTTGCAAAGAGGTCCGCCAGTCCTTGCCGAGTGGGTGAATGGGCATGGTAAAAAAGCCGAGTTTCATCGGGTACTCCCTTGTTCCTTTGAGCGTAACATAGGGCCGTGAACTATCCGCGAAAAATCATAAATCGCGGACAGTTCTATCGGCTTTGTTGATACGTCCGGCTAGAGCGCCACGCTTGGCAGCCAGGTGGCCAGCGAAGGGATCATCAACACGATGACTGCGGCGACAAGGATCAGCATGAAGTAGGGAACCGACCCGCGGAAAATCATCGAGAGTGTCGCTGTCGGGTCGGGTACCGAGCCCTTCACCGTGTAGACCAGAAGCCCGAATGGCGGGGTCAGCAGGCCTGCCTCGATCACTAGGATGCCGAAGATCGCGAAGGCCAGCGGGTTGTACCCCAAAGACATGGCGATCGGCGCGAAGATCGGCACCGTCAGCAGAATGATCGACACGCTGTCTACAAGCATCCCGAGGATGATCCAGATCACCATCATCATGAACATGATCATGAACGGCGACAGGTCCGCGCCCAGGAACACGCCCTGAATGTAATTCACCCCTCCGCCAAGCGCGAGCAGGCGCGAATACATCTGAGCGGTGATCAGCAGGAACATGATCGGCGCGGTGGTGCGCCCGGCCTGGAACAGCGTTTCCACGAGTTGCGGCCAGCGCATGCCCTTGATCCAACCGATCACGAGCGCGGCCAGGGCGCCGAAGCCAGCAGCCTCGGTCGGGGTGAAGATACCGGTCCAGATGCCGCCGATGACGACCAGAACAAGACCGACGATGCCAAGCCCGCCGATGATTTCCGAGCGCGCCTCCTCGGCGGTCGGGGTCACAAGCGGCTCGGTATAGGCCGGGGCCAGTTCCGGTTTGAGGATCGCGGCGATGATCACGTAGCCCGCGAACAGCACGGCCAGAAGGAGGCCCGGCAGCAGACCGGCCAGGAACAGGGCGCCCACGCTCATCTCGGTCAGGATCGCCCAGACGATCAGCAGCACCGATGGCGGGATCAGCATCCCCAGGCAGGCCGACCCGGCGACCGCGCCAAGGGCGAAGCTCTGCGAATAGCCCACTTCCTTCATTTGCGGATAGGCGATGCGCGAGAAGGCTGCCGCCGCGGCGATGGACACGCCGGTCACGGCGGCAAAGACGGTGTTGCCAGCGATGGTGGCAATCGCCAGCCGTCCGGGCAGCCTGCGCATACCTCGGTCGCAGATGCGGTAAAGATCGGCCGCCGCCCCGGATCGCCATATGATGTCGCCCATGAGCACAAAGAGTGGAATGACCGCGAAGACGTCCTTCCTGACCGCCTCGTAGGCCGTGTTTGACAGGATCGACACGGCAGCCTCGAAACTGCCGAGCATCAGGTACACCCCAAGCGCGGAGCAGGTAGCCAGCGCAACCGCGATATGCACACCCAAAAGGATGAGCACGATCAGCAGCACCAGCATGTAGACTACGATATCACCGCCCATGTTTTCGCCTCCTCCGTTTTTATTGTTCTAGGTTCGGAATCGCGCCGGGCGCTTCGAGTTCGTCGATCAGGCGGTCGCGCCAGTCGAGGTAGATCATTGTGATATAGGCGATCATGCCGAAGGCCGACATTGCGCCAACCGCACCGCGAACCGGCCATGTGGGCACGCGCAGCGAGCCTTCGCCTTCGTATTCACCGATGCGATAGGCATCCCAGAACGACGGCCAGGTGCCCCAGAGCAGCCCGAGAAACAGCGCGAGCCCCAGCAGGGCGGCGAAGGTGCGGACGATCTTGCGAAATATCGGCGGTAGGGCATCGGCCAGGATCGGCGTGCGCAGCATCGAGCCGGAGTAGATCGCCAGCGGGATCTGCAGGAAGGTGATCGTGACGACCGAGTTCTGGATGATCTCTTTCGTGCCGGGGATGGGCTGCGAGAACAGCGTCCGCCCCATCACGTCTCCGAACACAAGGATGGCCAGTGCCAATGTCCAGAATGCGGAAAAGATGTGCAACATCCGCGCGCCGTAGATCTGCGCTTTCATTTTGTCCTCCCCGGTTTCACAGCCTCCGCTGAAACGCGACTGCCACGCTAATGGCTTGGGGTCAGCGGTCAAGTCATAAATTAGCGCTTGATAAATAACAGTCCAGCACTCTCGACGCTTGACCGGAAGGGGTGATGTAAACACAATGCTGTTTAGCAGACGATAAATAACAGGATGTCTGATCTGCGTTACGGTTTGGGAGGCGGCAACGCCTCTCTTGAAAGGGAGGAAGACCGAAATGAAATTTACTCTTAAGGCTATCGGCGCCGCTGTCGTGGCCGGAGCCATGGTACAGGCCAGCGTGGCCTCGGCCGAGACGTTCACTCTGCGTATCGGTGCGGGCCATCCGAATGGACCTGCCATCTATGTGACTGATACCGCGAACTTCTTCGTGCCGGAGGTCAAGCGCCGGGTGGCCGAGGAAACCGATCACGAGATTGAATTCATCGAAGGCTACGGCGGTGCGATCGCCGGTGTGGCCGAGACGCTGGAAGCGGTGCAGAACGGCATCCTCGACATCGGGGCCTATTGCTTCTGCTTCGAGCCGGCCAAGCTCTTCCTGCACAACTTCCCGTACTACGCGCCCTTTGGCCCGCAGGATTCGGCCCAGGCGATGACGGCGGTGCGCGCGGTCTATGACGACCAGCCCTGGCTGACCGAGGTTTTCGAATCCGAGTACGATCAGGTTCTGCTCGGCCTGCATGGCTGGGACAACTACCACCTTGGCACGACCGACCCGTGGGAAGAGGTCAGCGACCTCAAGGGCGTGAAGATCGGCGGCGCAGGTCCGAACCTGCCGTGGCTTGAATTCGCAGGCGCCATCCCGGTGCAGTCGACCCTGCCCGATGGCTACATGTCGTTGCAGACCGGCGTCTACAACGGTTGGCTGATGTTCCCGTCCGCCTACCTGGGGTTCAAGTTCTATGAGCCCTCGCCCTATTACACCCGTATCGGTTTCGGCGCGATGGCGGTGAACGGCCTGACCATGAACCAGCGTTCGTTCAACAAGATGCCGCCCGAAGTGCAGAAGATCCTGATGGAAGTCGGCCGTGCCTACGAAAATCAGGCCGGTGCCTCGCTTAACGCTGCGCAGGAACGTGGGATCAACGGCCTGAAGGAAGTTGGCGCGACGATCAACGACATCTCTCCGGAAGTCCGGGCAGGATGGGCGCAGTCGCTTTCGAGCTTCCCGAACCAGCAGGCGAAGGATGCCGACGGTCGCGGATTCCCGGGCTCGGCTGTCATGAGCCGTTACCTCAAGGCTGCTGCCGAAGCCGGCTACGATTGGCCGCTGGAATACACGATCGAATAGAGGGACGTTCGATCAAGGAAAAGGCGGCGGGAATTCCCGCCGCCTTTTTCGTTGCCTGAGGTGTTTCTTGTCAGACCTTGCCAAGCACCTTGAGGATGCGCTCGGGCGTCATCGGCATCTGCCAGATCGACGTATCCAGCGGGGCAAGCGCATCGTTGACCGCGTTCAGAAGTGCCGCCGGGGCACCGCCGGTCCCGGCCTCGCCCGCGCCCTTGGCACCAAGAACCGAGGTCTTGGACGGCGTCTCGATATGCGACACCACGATGTCGGGCATTTCGGCCGCCATCGGCACCATGTAATCGGCCATGGTGGTGTTCAGCATCTGCCCATCCTCGGAATAGATGCATTCCTCGTAGAGCGCGCCGCCGATCCCCTGCACCACGCCGCCGCGGACCTGTTCGTCCACCAGCATCGGGTTGATCACGCGACCGCAGTCTTCGACCGCCCAGAAGCCCAGCACCTTGGTGAAGCCGGTGTCGGTGTCCACCTCCACATGGGCCGCCATCGCGCCATTGGTAAAGACGAACGGGAAGTCCGTGACCCGATAATGCCGCGTGGCGATCAGTTCCGGGTTCAGGTCCGAGGGTAGCTCGTTGCCGCGATAGTAGACCGTACGCGCCAGGTCGGCGAGCGGCATCCGCTCGGTTCCGTTCTTCGCATCGACCACCGCGCCGTTGCGGATGTCGAGCGTGTCCGCCTCGGCCTGCAGCATCACCGCCGCCACGTCGAGAACCTGCTCTTTCAGCGCATGAGCCGCCTGCAGCATCGCCTCGCCGCCGATCCCGGCCCCGCGCGAGGCCCAGGTGCCGCCGCCGTAGGGCACCGTCGCGGTGTCGCCGGTGGTGACCTTCACACGCTCGATCGGGACGCCGAAGACGCCCGCCGCAATCTGGGCGAGGATGGCATTGGTGCCTTGACCCTGTTCCGTCACCGACGACGAGATGTGCAGCGCACCGCCCGCATCCAGCCGCGCGGTCGCGCCGTCCTGGCTGGCGATGGGCGCGCCGCCGATGCCATAGAACATCGGGCTGGGATTGGTGACCTCTACCATCGAGACGAAGCCGATCCCGCGATGGATACCCTTCTTGCGGGCTTCCTCCTGGTCGGCGCGAAGGGCCTCGTAGTCCATGATCTCCACCAGCCGGTCCAGCGCCTTCTGATGCGACAGGTCATCGAGTTTCATCCCCGAGGCGGACGCGCGCGGATAGCTGTCGTCGCGCATCAGGTTACGGCGGCGCATCTCGACCGGGTCTATGTTGATGGCCCGGGCCGCGTCCTCGATCAGCCCGTCGCAGATCGCCATGGCGATCGGGTGGCCCACGGCGCGGTACTGGCACATCATGTTCTTGTTCTGGAACACCACCCGCCCGCGGGCGCGGTAGTTCTCCAGGTCATAGGGTGCGCCGGTCAGGTTCAGGACCTGGTTGCACTCGATGGCCGAGGTGCGCGGGTACATCGAGAACGGGCCGATCCCGGTCAGGTCGTCGAAGTCGATGGCGACGATCTTGCCATTGGCATCGACGCCCATCTTGCCCGTCACCACGTGATCGCGGGCGTGGATATCCGTCAGGAAGCTCTCGTGCCGGTCGGCGGTGAATTTCACCGGGCGTTTGAGCAACTTCGCCACGGCGGCCGCCGCGACCTCGTCGCCATAGGTGTGGATCTTGATCCCGAAGGAACCACCCACGTCATTGCTGATGACGCGCACGTTCTCTTCCGGCACGCCGAGGTGCTTGGACAGGATCACCTGCATCATGTGCGGTGCCTGGCCCGAGTAATACATGGTGAGCTGGTTTTCCGACGGGTCGTAATCGCAGACCGCGCTGCGCGGCTCGAGCGTCACGCCGGTATGACGGCCGAAGCGGAACTCGCGTTCCACCACGGTGACGCCCTCGGCCTTCAACGCGGCTTCGACATCGCCCACGTCGACCAACCGCTCCCACGCGAGGTTCGATCCGAAATCCTTGTGGATCACCGGCGCAGAGGCATCGAGTGCGGTTTCGGCATCGCAGGCAGCCGGAAGCGGATCGTATTCGACCTCGATCACTTCAACGGCGTCTTCGGCCAGGGCGCGGCTTGTCGCCACCACCATGACCACCGGTTCACCCTGCCAGCGCGCCACGTCCACGGCGATCGGATGCTGCGGCGCCGAGCGCAGACCGGCGAGATGGGTCAGCACGCCGACATAGGGCGTGACCGTCTCGGCCAGGTCCTTGCCGGTGTAGATGGCGATCACTCCGGGCATCGCCTTGGCGGCACTCACGTCGATCGAGACGATCTTCGCATGGGCATGGGGCGAGCGGTGGAAAGCGGCGTGAACCATGCGCGGAAGTTGCACGTCATCCACGTACTTGCCGCGTCCCTGAAGCAGGCGGTCCGTGTCCTGCCGGGGTGTCGGCTGGCCGATATAGGTATTCGGACGGTCGAAAATGGTTGCGGGTCCGGTCATGACTTGGCCTCCTTGCCGATCACGTCGCAGATCGCGTCAACGATCGCTTGATAGCCGGTGCAGCGGCAGTAGTTGCCCGAGATATGCTCGCGGATCGCGGTCCGATCGGCGGGGCCGCCGCTTTC
The DNA here is from genome assembly GCA_014762635.1 of Paracoccaceae bacterium. Classification (GTDB taxonomy): domain Bacteria; phylum Pseudomonadota; class Alphaproteobacteria; order Rhodobacterales; family Rhodobacteraceae; genus JABURR01. The sequence goes on along the minus strand of JABURR010000058.1, from coordinate 73,116 downwards.
CACGTAGGAGAGCGCACTGGTCAGCATCCCCGGTGTGCAGAAGCCGCATTGCAGGGCGTTGCGGTCGCGGAACGCGGCCTTGAGCGCATCGGCACGGTCGGTGTCGGCAAGGCCTTCGACCGTGGTCACGGTGGCGCCATTGGCCTGCACCGCCAGCATCAGGCAGCCGCGGATCGGGGCGCCGTCCACCTCGATGGTGCAGGCGCCGCAGACGCCATGTTCGCAGCCCACGTGGCTGCCGGTGAGACCGAGTTCCTGACGCAGGAAATCGACAAGGTTCATACGGACGGGCACGGATGCGTTCACCGGCTCGCCGTTCACGGTCAGTTGGATGGATTGGGTCTGGGTCATGTCACAGCTCGGCAAGGGCGCGTTTCAGGACGACACCGGCAAGATGTCGGCGGGTGGCGGCGGAGGCCTTGAGATCGTCGATGAAGTCGACCTCGTCGAAGGCGGCGGTGGCCACCGTGATCGCGGCCTCGTCATCCGGGGCCTTGCCGTTCAGGGCCGCCTCGAGCACGGAAAGCCGGATCGGCTGTCCGGCAATGCCGAAGAAGGCCGCGCGAAGGTTGGTGATGGGCGAGGCAGCATCCGCCACCATCGCGACGCCCGCCATGGCGTAATCGCCGTGACGGGGGGCCAGTTCGTAGAACGCGGAGCGCTGGCCAGACGTCGCTGCGGGAACGCGAACCGAGGTGACGAGTTCGTTTTCTTCCCGTGCTGTTTCATAAAACCCCAGGAAGAATTCCGAGGCGGGAACCGTGCGTTCGCCATCGGCGCTGGTCAGCGTGATCTCGGCATCCAGCGCCATCATCAGTGCGGGCATCTCGGCGGCTGGGTCGGCCAGTGAAATGCTCCCGCCGATGGTGCCGCGGTTGCGGATCGCGTGATGGGCGATGTGGGGCAGGGCGAGCGCGACCAGTGGTAGTTTCGCCTCAAGGTCGGACCACTCCGCAAGATCGCGGTAGCGTGTCATGGCGCCGATCCGGATGGAATCGCCCGAATCGGAGATGCCGCGAAGCTCTGCCACGCCGGACAGATCCACGAGCATTTCGGGCGCCGCGACCCTGAAATTGAGCATCGGCATGAGGCTTTGACCGCCCGCGAGCGGTTGCGCCCCATTGGCCTCATCGGCCAGCAGGGCAAGGGCGGCCGAAAGGGATTCGGGCCGCTCGTACCGGAAATCTGGTGCTTTCATCTTTTCCTCCCAGGCCATTTCGAAATTGTGATCTTGCGGCCCTTCCCCTCTAATTTATCGCACTATAAATAACAATCAAGCGAACATCGTCAGGGAGAAGTGGAAATGGCCATCAGACCAAAAACAGAGATCACCATGCGTGTCTCGGCCACGGGCCAGACGCATGCGCGGTCGCAGGTCCGGGTGCGCGATGTCTTCTCGGTCATCGACGAGCCGGCGGAGCGGGGCGGCACCAACCTGGGTCTGACGCCGACCGAGACGTTGATGTCCTCGCTGATCGGCTGCACCAACGTGATTTCCAAGCGCATCGCCCATGGCATGGGCGTGAAGATGGGCGAGATGAAAGTCGAGCTGAGCGCCACCTTCGACCGTCGCGGCACGATGCTCATGGAAGATGTGGAGCATCCGTTCTCCAATGTCGTCATGGATATCGACGTGGAGACCGACGCCACGCCCGAGCAACTCGAGGCGATCAAGGTGGATCTGGAAAAGTACTGCCCCGTCGCCAAGGTGTTCCGCAACAGCGGCATCACCATCACCGAAAACTGGACCACCCGCCCGTATTCGGGCGAATGCCACTAGCAACCACAAAGGACGAACCAATGAGCAAACTCACGCCCGACGCACAGGTTCCGGCCCTGTCCCTGCCGCTTGTAGGTGGCGGCACCTGGACGCTTGCCGACCAGAAGCCGAAGCATTTCACGATGATCGTCGTCTACCGCGGCTATCATTGCCCGGTCTGCAAGGCCTACCTGACCAAGCTGAACACGCTGGTGGACATGGCCAACGAGGCCGGTGTCACCGTGGTCGCCGCGTCGATGGATCCGCAGGAGCGCGCCGAGAAGACCAAGGAAGAATGGGGCCTCGACAACCTCGATATCGCCTACGGCCTGAGCCGGGACGATGTGCGCAACTGGGGGCTCTATTTCTCGACCTCGATCAAGGAAGCCGAGAACGAGGAATTCGCTGAGCCGGGTCTGTTCTGGGTTCGTCCCGATGGCCGCCTTTACCTGGTCGATATCTCGAACATGCCGTGGCCGCGCCCGGACGTGGAGTTCCTTCTCTCGAAGGTCGGCTTCGCGATGGAGAACAACTACCCGGCGCGCGGAACCGCGACACCCTGAGCAAATTCAGGAGGGTCCGGTCCCGGACCCTCCGACCATCTTCCGGCGCAGGCCCAGCAGGAAGGCCGCGACCGCGTCCTCGATCATCCGGGTCTTGTCCTCGAGGACCGTGGCTTCGTAGATCAGCTTGCGGACGCCGTAGTAGAAGATGCCGGTGTGCATCACCCACGCAAACTCAAGCTCGTCATCCTTGGCCGTTTCCGGGTCCAGTCCGAATTCGTGCCGGGCCTCATCGACGATCGGCTCGATGATCCGTTCCCGTAGCAGTTCCACGTAGCGGCGGTTGATGTCGACGCCCTTGAGGCCCGAGAACAGGAAGATCCGCAGCCAGGTCTTGTCGAAGATCGCATCGGTATAGACCTCGTAGAACCTGTTCAGGCGCTGTTCGAGCGGTTGGCTCCGGTCGGTGATCATCTCGGTCCAGTCGGGTTTCAGACGGTGCACGTAGACCGTTTCGTAGACCTCGGAGATCAGGTCTTCCTTGGACGGGAAATAGCGATAGAGCAGGGGTTGGGTGACGCCCAGTCGCTTGGCAAGGCCGCGGGTCGAGCTTTCGAAACCTTCTTCCGCGAAGAAGTCGATCGCCTTGTTGATGAATTCCTGCCGCCGCTCGGCCGAGGGCAGGCGTCGGCGTCGGGCCGTCTTCTTCTCTGGTTCTGCCATGCGTTCTGCCCCCGGCTCGCTGATTACGCGTCGACCCAATCGTCACCGTCTTTCAGCCGGTGTCCGACGATCACCCCTTCGGCGAGAGTCTGTTCGATGAAGCAGCCTTTCTTCGCGGCTGCCAGAAGCCGCATCCGATCTTCCAGCGAGGCGTCGGAGTCAAGCTCAACATCCAGGTGGAACCCGACCGGCCCCGTGACATAAGGCTCCATCCCTTCCTGTTCGCCCCGCCAGTGCATCTTCGCGTGGACCGTGACGCCCTCGATCGGGATCTTCAGCCGCTTTGAAAACGCGCGGATCTGGGTCATGAGGCAGCCGGTCAGCCCGGCGGTGAAAAGCGCCAGCGGCGGCGGCGCGGTGCCGTCGCCTCCGTGAAAGGGGCCCTCGTCGGTCGCAAGTTCGAAGCTCTCCTTCATCATCGGCCATTCGACGCTGATGTCGTTGCGCATCTTGCCCGAGGATCGTCCGGTGCCGTGGAAGATGACGTCGAAAGTCTTGATCTTGCCGTCGCTCATGCGGGACTCCCTATCCTGTCGCAACAAATTATCGCTTGATAACTTTTTTCTCAAGCACGATCGCTCGCCCGGTGATTGCGATTGACAGTGGGTCGATGTTATTTTTCAATCGATAAATAAGGTGCGCATCTTTCAGGGAGGAGAGAATGGCCAAGTATACGCGGCAGGATATCTACGATACCGCCAAGGAGCTTTCGAACTGGGGCCGCTGGGGCGAGGATGACCAGATCGGCACGCTGAACAATATTTCGCCTGAGGATATCGTCGGTGCGGCGAAGCTGATCCGCAAGGGCAAGACTTTCGCGCTGGGGCTGAACCTGAAGGAAAAGATCCAGTCGGGGCTTTTCGGCGGGCGATGGAACATGATCCACCAGATGCTGGCCACCGGCACCGATGCCGTGACCGGCGAGCAGGATGGCGATGGCAAGGCCTATCTCCGCTACGCCGATGACGCGATCAACCTGCCCTGCCAAGGCTCCACCCAGTGGGATGCACTCTGCCACATCTTCCTCGATGACAAGATGTACAACGGTTTTCCGGCCACGGACGTGACGGTGAACGGCGCCAAGAAGCTCGGGATCGAGAATGTACGCGACAAGATGGTCGGGCGCGGGGTGCTGCTGGACATTGCCCGCTGGAAAGGCGTGGACAGCCTCGATGACGGATACCCGATCACCAATGCCGATCTGGACGGGTGCGCGGCGGCCCAGGGGGTCGAGATCCGCAAGGGCGACTTCGTCATTGTTCGCACCGGCCACCAGGAACGCTGCCTCGCCGCGGGGGACTGGGCGGGCTACGCGGGTGGCGATGCGCCGGGGCTGGCGTTCGAGACTGCGCGCTGGATTCGCGAAAAGGACATCGCCGCGATCTGTGCCGACACATGGGGCTGCGAGGTGCGCCCGAACGAGACCGACGAGGCGAACCAGCCCTGGCACTGGGTGGTGATCCCGGCGATTGGAATTTCCATGGGCGAGATCTTCTACGTCAAGGAACTGGCCGAGGATTGCGCCGAGGACGGGGTGTACGAGTTCTTCTTCACCGCCCCGCCGCTGCACATCCCCGGGGCGGCTGGCTCGCCGATCAATCCGCAGGCGATCAAGTAGAGATCACGAAAGGCGCCCTGCAGGGCGCCTTTCTTCTTCAGGCGCTGGCCAGGATCGTCACGCCAAGATCGGAAAGGTGGCCGTCGACCAACTCACGCTCCCCGGTGGTCAGGCGTTTGTGGCGCGGATAGCGCGGATCGGCCCGGTCATCGAGGACCGGCGCGTCCCAGCCATCGGTGGTCTCCACGAAGCGGCGCACGCCGACCTCGCCAAATTCGCGCAGGTAGCCCTGGATCACCACGTCGACATAGCTCAGCAGGATCGGGTGTGCGCTGTCAGGGCGGCCGTGTTTGCCATCCGGGATCGAATAGACCTGAACCTCGACCTCGTGCGGCAGGGGGTGGTTGGTCGCGTGGCTGACGTGATGCCGGTCATAGGCATGTTCACGCGCGTCGAGGGCCGCCCAGTCGTGGCCGGGCACGCCCGCCACCAGCCCTTCGATCTCGGTCTCCGAATCGGGAACGGCGGTCAGAAAGGCGACGGGACGCAGATCCGTATGCCGCCAGACCCGCCGCCAGCCGCGCAGCCGGGCAGGGTGGGCGTTCGTGTAGTCATGGGTCGCCCGGTTCACGAGCGAGCCATATCCGAAGAAAAACGGGTCAGACATGGGGCAAAGACCTGCCGTGCAAAGTCGCAACATGCAAGCCCTTGATGAAAACACGGACTTCGCCTAGCTTGCCTCCATCGCGTAGGGAGAATCTGGTTCAAGCCAGTGCCGAAGGAGCAACCGCCCCGGTAAACTCTCAGGCCCACGGACCTGCGCGATGTGATAAACTCTGGAGAGTGGCGCTTCGGGCGCCCGCCGAAGGGATAGCGATCTCAGGCGCAGGGACAGAGGGGGCAATCGGGGGTGGCAGAGCCGCCCGTGGATGCCGAAGGGCGCAGTGCGCCTGTCACGATGGAGGGGCGGAATGTCAGACCTGAAACGCACGGTGCTCCGTGATCTGCACGTTCGGTTGGGCGCCAAGATGGTGCCTTTCGCGGGCTATGAGATGCCGGTGCAGTACCCGATGGGCGTGATGAAGGAGCATCTTCACACCCGCGAACAAGCGGGGCTGTTCGACGTCTCGCACATGGGTCAGGTGATCCTGCGCCCCAAAAGCGGGAACGTGGAAGACGCCGCCCGCGCGCTGGAGCGGCTGGTTCCGGTGGATATTCTTGGGCTGAAGCCGTGGCGGCAGCGCTATGCGCTGTTCACCAACGACGAAGGCGGTGTGCTTGACGACCTGATGGTGGCCAACCGCGGCGATCACCTGTTCCTCGTGGTCAACGCGGCCTGCAAGGATGCGGATATCGCGCATCTTTCGGCGCATCTGTCTGACGTGTGCGAGGTGGAGACGGTGACCGACCGGGCGCTGGTTGCGCTGCAAGGACCGGAGGCCGAGACGGCGCTGGCCCGCCTGCTGCCGAAATCGAAAGACATGCGATTCATGGACGTCGCGGTCCTGCCGATGGCCGATGGTTCGGCCTGGGTGTCGCGCTCGGGCTATACCGGCGAGGACGGGTTCGAGATCTCGGTTCCCGAGGCCGCGGCCGAGGTCTTTGTCGAGGCGCTTCTGGAAATGCCCGAGGTGGCGCCGATCGGCCTTGGCGCGCGGGACTCGCTGCGTCTGGAGGCCGGGCTCTGTCTTTATGGCTCGGACATCGACACCACCACCAGCCCGGTCGAGGCGGCGCTGGAATGGGCGATGCAGAAGGCCCGCCGTGCGGGCGGCGCTCGCGAGGGGGGCTTCCCCGGGGCGGAGCGCATCCTGAACGAACTTGAAAACGGCGCCACGCGCCGCCGGGTCGGGCTGCGCCCCGAAGGCCGCGCGCCGATGCGCGGCGGCACGAAACTGTTCGCCTCGGAAGATGCCGCCGATCCGATCGGAGAGGTGACCTCGGGCGCCTTCGGCCCGTCGATCGAGGCGCCCATGTCGATGGGGTATATTGACATCGCCCATGCTGCCGATGGCACAGTGATCTGGGGCGAGGTGCGCGGCAAACGCATGGCCGCGACCGTTGCCCCGATGCCGTTCCGACCATCCACCTACAAACGCTGAAAAAAAGAGGGACCCCCGAATGAAATTCACCGAAGAACACGAATGGCTCCGCGTTGATGGCGACCTGGTCGTCGTCGGCATCACCGATCACGCGAGCGAGCAACTGGGCGATATCGTCTTTGTCGAACTGCCCGAGGTCGAGACCGTGGTCGCCAAGGGCGACGAGATCGTTGTGATCGAAAGCGTCAAGGCCGCCTCCGACATCATGGCGCCGCTCGATGGCGAGATCGTCGAAGTGAATGAAAAGCTGAACGACAACCCGGGCCTCGTGAACGAAGACGCCATGGGGGACGCATGGTTCTTCAAGATGAAGGTCGACGACCTTTCGGCCCTCGACGATCTGATGACCGAAGACGAGTACAAGGACTTCATCGAGTAACGTCGGACCCCGCCGACGTTTTCAATGTTCAACCGTAGATTTGGAGCGGAGCAGATGGCTTTCACGCCCACCGATTACCTGCCTTACGACTTTGCCAACCGGCGCCATGTCGGCCCCTCGCCGCAGGAAATGGCCGAGATGTTCGAGGTTCTGGGCGTGAAAGACCTGGACGAGCTGATCGACCAGACCGTGCCGCAGAGCATCCGCCAGAAGACCCCGCTCGACTTCGGAAAACCCAAGTCCGAGCGGGAGATGATCTGGCACATGCGCCAGGTGGCGAAGAAGAACGAGGTCTTCACCACCATGATCGGGCAGGGCTACCACGGCACCGTGACGCCCCCCGCGATCCAGCGGAACATCCTTGAAAACCCGGCCTGGTACACGGCCTACACGCCCTATCAGCCCGAGATCAGCCAGGGGCGCCTCGAGGCGCTTCTGAACTACCAGACCATGGTAAGTGACCTGACGGGACTGGAGATCGCCAACGCCTCGCTTCTGGACGAGGCGACCGCCGCCGCCGAGGCGATGACCATGGCCGAGCGGGTCGCGAAATCGAAGGCCAAGGGCTTCTTCATCGACGAAAACTGCCACCCGCAGAACATCGAGGTGATGAAGACCCGCGCCGCGCCGCTGGGCATCGAGGTGACCGTGGGCAACCCCGATGACCTGGACCCCGAGGCGGTGTTCGGCGCGATCTTCCAGTATCCCGGCACCTATGGCCACCTGACCGATTTCACCCCGCATATCGAAAAGCTGCACGCCGCCAAGGCCATCGGCATCGTGATCGCCGATCCGCTGATGCTGACGCTTCTCAAGGAACCCGGCGCGATGGGCGCGGATATCGCCGTTGGCTCGACCCAGCGTTTCGGCGTGCCGATGGGCTTTGGTGGGCCGTCGGCGGCCTACATGGCCTGCCGCGAATCCTACAAGCGCGCGATGCCCGGCCGGATCGTCGGCGTGTCGGTCGATGCGCGGGGCAACAAGGCCTATCGCCTTGCCCTGCAAACGCGCGAGCAGCACATCCGCCGCGAAAAAGCCACCTCGAACGTCTGCACGGCGCAGGCGCTTCTGGCGGTCATGGCCTCGTTCTACGGGGTGTTCCACGGCCCCGAAGGGCTGAAGGCGATCGCGCAGCGCATCCATCGCAAGACCGACCGTCTTGCCCGTGGGCTGGAGGCCGGCGGCTTCACGGTGGAGCCCGAGTTCTTCTTCGACACGCTCACCGTGGAGGTCGGCGCGCTGCAGGGCGTGATCATGGAGGCCGGACGGCGCGAGCACATCAACTTCCGCAAGGTGGGCGACACCAAGATCGGCATCACCGTGGACGAGACCGTGCGCCCGGCCACGCTCGAAGCGGTCTGGCGGGCCTTTGGCCTAAACTTCAGCCGCGACGAATTCCCCGCCGACTATCACCGCGTCCCTGAGGCGCTGGTTCGCGAAAGCGATTACCTGACCCACCCGGTCTTCCACATGAACCGGGCCGAGACCGAGATGATGCGCTACATGCGCCGCCTTTCGGACCGTGACCTGGCGCTTGACCGGGCGATGATCCCGCTGGGATCGTGCACCATGAAGCTGAACGCCGCGGTCGAGATGATGCCGATCACCTGGCCCGAGTTCTCGAACATCCATCCCTTCGCCCCGGGCGATCAGGTGCAGGGGTATACGCAGATGCTCGAGGATCTCTCGGCCAAGCTGTGCGAGATCACCGGCTATGACGCGATGTCCATGCAGCCGAACTCGGGCGCGCAGGGCGAATACGCGGGGCTTCTGACGATCCGCGCCTATCACCACGCGCGTGGCGACGATCAGCGCGATGTCTGCCTGATCCCGGTCTCGGCGCACGGGACCAACCCCGCCTCGGCGCAGATGTGCGGCATGAAGGTCGTCGTGGTCAAATCGGCCGAGAACGGCGACATCGACCTCGAGGATTTCCGCGCCAAGGCCGAGGCCGCGGGCGACAAGCTGGCCGCCTGCATGATCACCTACCCCTCGACCCACGGCGTCTTCGAGGAAACCGTGCGCGAGGTCTGCGACATCACTCACCAATACGGCGGGCAGGTCTATCTTGACGGTGCGAACCTGAACGCGCTGGTGGGGCTGGCCAAGCCCGGTGAGCTTGGCTCGGACGTGAGCCACCTGAACCTGCACAAGACCTTCTGCATCCCGCATGGCGGGGGCGGTCCCGGCATGGGCCCGATCGGCGTGAAGGCGCATCTGGCGCCCTTCCTGCCCGGCCATCCCGAAACCGGCGGGCGCGAGGGGCCGGTCTCGGCCGCTCCCTACGGCTCGGCCTCGATCCTGCCGATCAGCTGGGCTTATATCCTGCTCATGGGCGGGGCGGGCCTGACGCAAGCCACCAAGATCGCGATCCTGAACGCCAACTATATCGCCAAGCGGCTCGAAGGCGCCTATGACGTGCTCTTCAAGGGCCGCAACGGACGCGTGGCGCATGAGTGCATCCTCGACACCCGGCCTTTCGCCGACAGCGCCCATATCACCGTGGACGACATCGCCAAGCGGCTCGTGGACAACGGCTTCCACGCGCCGACCATGAGTTGGCCGGTGGCGGGCACGCTGATGGTGGAACCCACCGAAAGCGAGACCAAGGCCGAGCTTGACCGCTTCTGCGACGCCATGCTCTCGATCCGCGAGGAGATCGCGGCGGTGGAGAAGGGCGAGATGGATCCCGAGAACAACCCGCTGAAAAACGCGCCCCACACGGTCGAGGACCTGGTGGGCGACTGGGACCGCCCCTACACCCGCGAACAGGCCTGCTTCCCCAAGGGCAGCTTCCGCGTGGACAAGTACTGGGCCCCGGTCAACCGGGTGGATAACGTGTACGGCGACCGCCACCTGGTCTGCACCTGCCCGCCGCTGGAAGACTACCAGGACGCGGCGGAGTAGCCTGCGCTTTCACCCCACCCTGGCAGAGATGCCGGGGTGGAGACGCATGCTGGTGGCGCCGTTAGGGGCGGATCAAGACCTCGCCTTCGATTTCCATTGCGAAGCCTAAAGGCAGACCGGCCGTACCAATCGCGGAACGCGCATGCCGCCCGATGTCTTTTCCGAAAACCTCCACGATCAAATCGCTGAAACCGTTGATCACGAGGTGCTGTTCCGTGTAGCCCGGCGCCGAATTGACCATCCCGAAGACGCGCACCCATCCCGTGACGCGGGACAGTTCCCCGATCTCGGCCTTCATGTTCGCCAGAACGGACAGCGCGACGTCCCGCGCGGCGGCATAACCTTCTTCCGTCGATAGATCAGAACCAAGTTCGCCAAACGGCCCCGCAATGGCGCCGTCCTGTGATTGCTTGGGGTGTCCGGAGAAGGCCAGTCGATCGCCTCGGACATTGATGAATGTAAATGGCAGATGCAGTCCCGCAGGGACTTCCACGGGCTTTGGCAGGACCAATCCCAACTCGTCGAGACGTTCCTCCGGTGTTTGCATGTTTCACGTCTCCAGTGCTCTAGAGTTGGGAAGCGCAACGATAGCACGCGGTGCTCTCTGGTCCAAGGCTGGTCTTCGGAACCGTGAGGCTCAGATCAAGCCAAGAACGCCCCGCGCGCCCGTTTGGCGGCATTGGCGAGCCCCGGGCGGGTTTCCATGGCTTCGATCCAGCGGGTGATCTCGGGGAAGCGGTCGAGGTCGAGGCCCATCCCCTCGCGCAGGGCGAACCACATGGCAAGGGCGTAGTCGGCGATGGTGACGGTGCCGATCACGCCATCCTTGCCCTTCAGCGCAGCGTTCAGATGGGGCAGGTGTTGCAGCACGCGGGCCTCGGCATCGGCCTCCCGGTCCATGTCGGCGGGCTGTCCCATGCGGGGCTTCACCACCCGTTCGTCGCCCAGGGCGAACATGGCCGGGCCGAGAGTCTGTGCCTCCCAGAACAGCCATTGATCGACATTCGCCCGGTGGTCCGGCGACACCGGGTAGAGCACCAGTTCCGGGCGCATCGCGGCCAGGTAGCCCATGATCGGGCGGCTTTCCCACAGGACCAGGTCATCGTCCACCAGCACCGGTACGGTCCCGAGTGGATTGATCCCCAGGAACTCCGGCGTCCGGGTTTCGCCCTTGGTGATGTCCACCGGGATGATGTCGAGTTCCAGGTGAAGGTCATGGGCCAGCGCCAGCACCCGCGCGGAATTGGGGGTCAGGGGATGAACATAGAGTTCCATGGCAAGGCTCCGGGCGTTGGCGGCTGATGCTCAGACTAACGGGGAAACTCGGCAATGCGAAGCCGATCCGCGGTGCCGTCCACGGTCTTGACACGTGACGGTGCATCCTCCATATCGCACCCGTCTGGGGCCGTAGCTCAGTTGGGAGAGCGCGTCGTTCGCAATGACGAGGTCAGGGGTTCGATTCCCCTCGGCTCCACCAGAACTTCCCTTGATCAGAATCCCAGATCGCTGAGCGCGTCGATGACGTCGCGCCGGAAGGGCTCGGACTTCAAATCGAAGGCGCGAAAGAAATCCGCGGTCGTCGTGTCGGCCCTGCGATCGCGAACCCGTGCCGCCCAGTAGTTTGCCTTGTCCAGGTCTCCGTTGAGCTTGTGCGCCACCCCGGCCACCAGGGCGATCAGGTGGTGGGCGCCGGGCGCGCGCGCACCCATGTCGGCCCAGAGCGCGGCCTCGTCCAGGTCGCCGGTCTGCATCAGCGCAATGCCGCGAACGCTTTGCATCGCATAGAGAAACGGGTCGAGCGGGCTGAGATGGATCGAGGTGCTCACGTTTTCCAATGCCTCGTGGGCACGGCCTGCGATCGCATCGGTCCAGCCTCGGGCATAGAAGCCCTGCGCGAAATTCGGGCTGAGCAGGACCGCGCGGTCAAGCCAGTGCTGGCCCTCGTCCGGGTCACCGACCAACCATTGCGCCCGCCCGTGAACGAAATTGCAGAACGGATCGATCGGGTCCAGTTCCAGCGCGCGTTCGGCAAAGCGGCGGGCGTTGGCGATCTCCTGTTGCGGGTCCGAAACCAGTTTCTGGAACGCATTCTGAAAGCTGGTGAAGGATCGGGCGGCAAAGGCCCGGGCGAAGTTCGGGTCCAGCTCGGTCGCGCGTTGCAGATGGTGGGCCGCGATTTCATTGTCGGCCCGGTTGAAGCGGTACATGTGCTGCAGGCCGAGGTGATAGGTGCTCCAACTGTCCATGGAGGCGGGGGTGGCGAGGCGGGCGCGTTCGGCCTCGTGCAGCGGGATGTGCAGTTCCAGCGCCGCGACGACGTGATGCACGATGTCGGCGCGGATCGCGTGCACCTCGTCCAGCGGGGCTTCGAAACGTTCGGCCCAGACGATGTCGCCGGTGCGGGTGTCGACAAGTTCGACCATGATCGCGACGCGGCGCCCGCTGATCTCCACGCTGCCGGTCAGGCAATACCCGACCGAAAGCGTCTGGCCGACGGCCGCTGGGTCGGCGCTGACGCTGTGGAATCTGAAGCTGGACCCGCGTGCGACGATCCGGAGCCAACGCAGCCGGGCCAGCGATGAGATGAGTTCGGTCGGGATCGCCTCTGCAATAGCGCTGACCTCGGGAATGATGCCGATGATCCTGAACGGCAGGATCGCGATGGAGGGACGCGTGCCTTGCGTCGGCCCGTCAGGGTCGGCCGTGGACTGCTCAGCCCGGGGAGGTTCTGCCTGCGCTGGCGCGTCGTACCCCACGGTGCCGACGAATCGGAACCCGCGGCCGTGCTGAGTACGGATCAGGCGCTGGGCATTGCCGTCATCCCCGATGGCCCGCCTGGCATCCTTGATTGCGGTTGAGATAGTGGCATCCGAAATCGCGCGACCCTGCCAGATCTCATCGACGATTTCGTCCTTCGATAAGAGGCGTTGGTGATTTGCCACGAGCAGGGCGAGCAAGTCGAAAACACGCCCTTCCAGACGGACAAGTCCGTCTGGCCCTTGCAACTCGGCACAATCCGTGTCGAGCACGAAGTCTTCGAACCGGTATTTCACCGGGAAAGGTTATGGCAGTTCCCGGATTTTCCACAAGGAAAACTCAGAAGCGCTTCAAGAACCCGGGCGGATTGTTGCGATAGCGTTTCTGCATGGCGTCCGGCGGGGACAAAGACCGGTGCGCTTTTGGTGAAGCAGTATCTGAGAGGAGAAACGCATGGATACCGATACCAAGATCCGGTACCTTAAACTGTCGCTGGCGACGTTCGGGGGCATCTTTCTGCTGATCTATCCGCTTGGCGTCGTCTGGCCTGCCGGGTGGGTCTGGCACGGCGGGGACGGCTACTACTACCTTCACATGATCATCGGCGTCTACGCGGTGCTGGGCATCTACCTGATCCGAGCGGCCGCGAACCCGCTGGAAAACCTGTCGCTCATCTGGTTCACCGTGTGGTCCAGCGTAGCCCATGCCGTGGTGATGGGCTTCTACGGCATCAAAGATGGCAACGAGACCGGCCACCTGATCGGCGACGTACCTGCCTTGTTCGTCGTGGCGATCGTGTTCGGTTACCTGGCATCGGGGCTGGAGCCGTCGCGCAAGACGGCAGCGGCCTGATCAAGCGCGAGAGAATACAAAAAAGGGCGGACCTTGCGGTCCGCCCTTGTTCCATGCCGGTCTGGGAGGAAACCGGCTGGGTCAGTCTATCAGGCAGCAACCTTCTTGGTCGCAGCGGTAACCTCTTCGGTGGCTTTCTTGACGGCCTTGGCGGCGTCGTCCGAAGCGGCCTTGCCGGCAGCCATGACGATTTCCATGGCTTCGGTGTTGGCCTTCTTCGCGATATCGGCGAAGGCGGTGGCGATTTCAGCCGAAGCTTCGACCTGGGCGGTCGCGAAGTCCGTCAGAACCTTGGCGTAGTTGGCCGGGTCTTCCTGAACCTTGGTCGCAGCGCCGATCTTGGCGATGGTGTCCTTGGCGAACTTGCTGGACAGGTCGGTCGACTTGCCAGCGGCGCTCAGAGCCACTTTCGACAGCTTCTCGCTGTAGTCAGCCGAAGTCTTGAAGGTCTCTTCAAAGGCTTTGGTGTCGATCGGGTAAGCGGCCCAGATGTCTTGAACCATCTTGGTGAAGTCGTTAGCGGCTTTAGCCATGTGTTCTCTCCTTGGTCTTCGGGCGGCGCCCGTTTTTTCTGCGTCTGCATAGTGAATACATGCTGCAGCGCAGCAAATCAAGGGAAATGCTGCGCTGCAGCACAAAAGATTTTATCCATATTTATCAGAGCAATGACGACTCAAAGCGTCGGATTTCTACGAATTTGTCCTTGGGAAACCCGAGAATCATCCCTGTTTCTTTGCTGCCGCGGCGTCGATCTACCCGGTGCACCCAGCCCAAGTGATATCAACGCTTCCGATCTCGCTCCCGTCTTCCCGACGGTAGACGTGCGAGATTGTGGCGCCGGTCACCAGAAGAGGGCGAAGACCCGCGTTTCGGCATATCTGGTTGGAAAGAGCGGTCCGAAGCGTATCCGGAAGTTCCGGTGCGTCGAAGCCGACCGTATAGAGGAAACGGAGATTGCGATCGGCAACCTCGGCCCCGTCCAGGGTGGTGGCCTGGTCGACCTGAGCCGGTTTGGTGCGGATCGCTATTCGATTGAGCGCCACCTCAAGCCCGTGGTCGCGGATCCAGCGGCTGTAGATGACGCCAAGGGTCTGCGTGTCGTTCTGGGACCGGCGGATCATGTCGCCAAGGATACCTTTCCCGGTCTGGGTCGCGCCGACGCCCGCGGCGATCAGCAGAAGCCCCAGCGCGCCGCCTGCGAGTTGCGGGGCCGTCGGGCGTGAAAGCTTGGTCCCCTTGGTCGGCGCAAACAGTAGCCAGAAGTTGGCCAGTGGCACGATGGCCAGCCAGGCGCGTGCCGGGTTCCCGAACGCGTTCAGCGCGCGGGCCCGCGCGATCATCCCGTACCCATAGCCGAGCGTCGCAAACCCGAGCAGGCTGGCCGACAGAAGTACCCAGACCATATCGCGGGCCAGGGCCTCGAACGTGCCGAGCCAGAGAATCGGCAGGAACGTCATCGCCGCAAAAAGCGCCGAAACCATCACGAAATGTGGGACAGGCGGCAGCGACCAGCGATCGTCCCGGCGAACATATTGCGCGGTTGCGAAGCCGCCCAGCCAGACGGCCACCGTGACAAGGGTCAGGATGCCCGACCCCAGTTCCAGGATGTTGAACGCCAAGTCTTCAAGCATTCTGCTCTCACCGCCTCGAAAAAAACCGTTGAAAAACCAGTTACTCCATATCCAAGGGTTGGTCCATCGCGCCTTAGGGCCGCGATTTGCGGTTTCACGCTGATGGGATTTTGAGCATCGCGCCTAGTGGATAGACGATTTGGCCAGCCGCGTGACCGAGGGTCGGAACCAGTCGACTTGTGTCCGGGGACCCCCTTGAACCTTGCGTTTGACAGGCACATAGCGTTAAAGCGCTTTGCGGCGCTTTGGTAACGCTAACATAACAGGAATGGGGGTGTCCCCGTGTATCAGGACAAAGATCTGACCAACGTGCCTGCGTCCGAATTTCGGGACGCGATCCTGCGCCACCTGACTTATACGCTGGCCAAGGATCCGGGCCACGCGCAGATCTATGACTGGCGCATGGCGCTGTCCTTCGCGGTGCGCGAGCGGATCGTGGATCGCTGGATCGCCTCGACCCGCGCGACCTACGCGAAAGGGGCGAAGCGGGTCTATTACCTGTCGATGGAGTTCCTGATCGGCCGGCTGCTGGAAGATGCCATCGTGAACCTGCGGCTGGAGGAACAGGCCGAGGCCGCGTTCCGCGAGTTTGGCATCGACCTCGATACGGTCGTGACCGACGAGCCCGACGCCGCGCTGGGCAATGGCGGCTTGGGCCGTCTTGCCGCCTGTTTCCTGGAGTCGCTTTCGACGCTGGGCTGCCCGGCCTATGGCTATGGCATCCGCTACGAGCACGGCCTGTTCCGCCAGAGCTTCGTGGAGGGCCGCCAGATGGAAGCGCCCGAGACATGGCTGGAACAACCTCACGCCTGGGAATTTGAGCGTCCCGAGGCGCGGTTCGAAGTCGGCTTTGGCGGCGATGTCAGCGAAAACGGTGCCCGTGCGCTCTGGACCCCGGCGGAAGCCGTCCATGCCGAGGCCTATGACACGCCTATTGTTGGCTGGCAGGGGAAATGGGCCAATACGCTGCGGCTCTGGTCCGCGAAGCCGATCCATGCCTTCGACCTGGATCGCTTCAACCGCGGGGAATACGCCGCCGCGGCCGAGCCCGAGGCGCTGGCGCGCACGATCAGCCGTGTGCTTTATCCCGACGACACCACCGAACAGGGCAAGGAGTTGCGGCTGAAGCAGGAGTATTTCTTCACTGCCGCCTCGCTGCGCGACATTCTGCGTCGGTTCTGTTCCGAGCATGACGACCTGCGCAAGCTGCCCGCCAAGGTGGCGATCCAGCTCAACGACACGCACCCGGCGATTGCCGGCCCGGAACTGGTGCGTCTGCTGCATGACGAGCACGGGATGGCCTTCGACGATGCGGTCGAGGCCGCACGCGGGACGCTGTCCTACACGAACCACACCCTGCTGCCCGAAGCGCTGGAGCGTTGGTCCGAGGGGTTGATGGGTCGCCTTCTGCCGCGCCATCTGACCCTGATCGAGCGTATCGACGCGGCGCACGCCAAGGCCAACCCCAAGCGCAAATCCACCGCGTTGGCGGAAGGTCATGTGAACATGGGCGAGCTCTCGTTCATCATGGCGCACAAGGTGAACGGGGTGTCGGCCCTGCACACCGACCTGATGAAATCGACCGTGTTCGAGGATCTGAACGCGCTGCATCCCGACCGCATCGTGAACCAGACCAACGGCGTCACGCCGCGCCGCTGGCTCTTGTCGTCGAACCCGCGCCTGAGCGGCCTCATCACCGAGACGATCGGTGAGGGCTGGGTCGATGACGCGGACCGGCTGCAGGAACTGGAACCGCACGTAGAGGACGCCGGGTTCGCCGCCGCCTATGCCGAAGCCAAGCGCGCCAACAAGGCAGACCTTGCCCACTGGATGGCCGAGGCGCATGGGGTCAGCGTCGATCCGCAGGCGATGTTCGACGTGCAGATCAAGCGCATCCATGAATACAAGCGCCAGCACCTGAATATCCTCGAGGCCATCGCGCTTTGGCAGGAGATCCGCGACAACCCCGATGCCAACTGGACCCCTCGGGTGAAGATCTTCGGCGGCAAGGCGGCGCCGGGCTACGTCTTTGCCAAGAAGATCATCCACCTGATCAACGACGTGGCCGAGGTGCTGAATGCCGATCCGGTGACCAGCCCCTATCTGAAGGTCGTCTTTCTGCCGAACTACAATGTCTCGCTGGCCGAAAAGCTGATCCCGGCCTCTGATTTGTCGGAACAGATTTCCACCGCAGGCAAAGAAGCCTCGGGCACCGGCAACATGAAATTCGCGCTGAACGGCGCGTTGACCGTGGGCACGCTGGACGGGGCAAACGTCGAGATCCGCGACTGGGTGAAGCCCGAGAACTTTTTCCTCTTCGGCATGACCGCCGAAGAGGTCGTCGCCCGCCGCGCGATCAAGGATCATGCGGGCCAGGCCATCAAGGCCGATCCGCGCCTCGCGCGCGCCATCGCGGCGATCAAGGAGGGGGCGTTTTCGAAGGATGAGCCGGACCGGTTCCACGACATCGTCGAAAACCTGAGCGGGCCGGACTACTTCCTCGTCAGTTCGGACTTCACCGACTACTGGCGCGCCCAGCGCGAAATCGACACCGCCTATCGCGACACTGCCGCCTGGACCCGCATGGCGGCGCTCAACACGGCCCGGTCGGGCTGGTTCTCATCGGACCGGACGATCCGGGGCTACATGCAAGACATCTGGAGGGCCACGTCGCTATTGTGATGCCGGGCCCCCGGTTGAAACCGACAGAGAGGGACATAAGGTTCGACCATGACCCAAACGACGACAGCAGACCCGCACGCTACGATTCCCGCCGATATCGCCGCCCGGATCGAGGCAGGCACTTTCGACGAGCCATTCGCGATCCTCGGTCCGCAGAAAGTCGGAAGATCACGCCACGTGACCGTTTTCGAGCCGGGGGCTGACCAAGTCGCCGCCGTCGTGGACGGCAAGTCGCACAAGCTGGAGCGCCTGTCCGAGGGCAGCTCGCTTTTCACCGGCAAGGTGCCGGGGACCAAGCCCTACATGATCCACGCGACCGGCCCCGACGGGGCAAGCTGGGAGCGCGAGGATGCCTATCGTTTCGGCCCGGTGATGGGCGAAATCGACGAATACCTTCTGGGTGAAGGCACCCACAAGCATATCTGGCGCGTGCTCGGCGCCCATGTGATGGAGCATGAAGGCGCGCACGGAACGCATTTCGCCGTCTGGGCGCCGAATGCCCGCCGTGTTTCGGTGGTGGGCAACTTCAACCACTGGGACGGGCGCCGCCACGTGATGCGCCGCCGTGGCGCGACGGGCGTCTGGGAGATCTTCATCCCCGGCATCGGCGAGGGCGAGCCCTACAAGTACGAGATCCTCGGCGCTTACGGGGACGTGCTGCCGCTCAAGGCCGACCCGGTGGGCTTCGGCTCGCAGCACCCGCCCGAGAACGCCTCGGTGGTGCGCGATATCACGGGGTATGGCTGGAAAGACGGCGATTGGATGAAATCGCGGGGGGCGAACAACGACCGCTCGGCACCGATCTCGGTCTACGAGGTTCAGCTGGGATCCTGGCGGCGCAAGGATCACGGGCGCCAGATCTCCTACAAGGAAGCCGCCGAGGAACTTATCGCCTATGTCAAGGACATGGGCTTCACCCATATCGAGCTTTTGCCGATCAGCGAATACCCGTTCGATGGCTCCTGGGGCTATCAGCCGGTGGGCCTGTTCGCGCCGACCATCCGCCACGGGCCCCCGCATGAATTCCGCGATCTTGTGGATGCCGCTCATAACGCCGGGATCGGCGTGATCCTCGACTGGGTGCCGGGGCATTTCCCGGCGGATGCGCACGGGTTGGGCCAGTTCGACGGCACCGCGCTCTACGAACACGCCGACCCGCGCGAGGGGTTCCACAAGGACTGGAACACGCTGATCTACAACTACGGCCGCACCGAGGTCGCGAATTTTCTGGTGTCGAACGCGCTCTACTGGCTGGATGAATATCACATCGACGGGCTGCGCGTGGATGCGGTGGCCTCAATGCTCTACCGCGACTACTCGCGGGCCGAAGGCGAATGGGTCCCCAACAAGGACGGCGGGCGCGAGAATTACGAGGCCATCGACATGATGCGCCGCATGAACACCACGACCTACGGCGAGCAGCCCGGGATCATGACCGTGGCCGAGGAGAGTACCTCGTTCCCGATGGTCTCACGACCCGTGGACATGGGCGGGCTTGGCTTCGGGTTCAAATGGAACATGGGCTGGATGAACGACACGCTCGAATACATCCAGAAAGACCCGGTCTACCGCAAATACGATCATCACAAGATGACCTTCGGGCTGCACTACGCCTTCTCGGAGAACTTCATCCTGCCGATCAGCCATGACGAGGTGGTGCACGGCAAGGGCTCGATGCTGACGAAGATGCCCGGCGATCACTGGCAGCGGTTTGCCAACCTGCGCGCCTATTACGGGTTCATGTGGGGACATCCGGGTAAGAAGCTTCTGTTCATGGGGCAGGAGATCGCCCAGCCTTCGGAATGGAACCACAATGCCGAGGTCGAGTGGGGCGTTCTGGACCGGCCCGAACATCGCGGCATCCAGAACCTCGTCCGCGATCTCAACACGCTTTATCGCGAAACACCGGCGCTGCACGTCAAGGATTGCGAGGAGGACGGGTTCCAGTGGATCGAGGCCAATGATGCCGAGCATTCGGTCTATGGCTGGATACGCCGGGGTGGGCCGGATGACACGCCGGTGGCCGTGCTGTGCAACTTCACGCCGGTGGAACGCGCGGGCTATCGCATCGGATTGCCCGAGGCAGGCACCTGGCGCGAGGCGCTGAATACCGACGCCGAACTCTATGGCGGGGCAAACCGTGGGAACATGGGCGCCGTGACCGCCGTTACCGGAGAGCATCACGGCCAACCTGCCGTGGCCGAGGTCGTGATCCCGGCCCTGTCAGCGGTGTTCCTGGTCCTGGACCGGGGCTGACGCGGAGACGAAAACCAAGATGGGCCGGGCACCGATCCGGCCCGCACGAGCAAGGGGGGAAAGAAAATGAGTGCATCAACATCACGCCTGACACAGCGCAGCATGGCCTTCGTCCTGGCCGGTGGGCGCGGGAGCCGATTGCGGGAGATGACCGACAAGCGGGTGAAACCGGCGGTCTATTTCGGAGGCAAGACCCGGATCATCGACTTCGCGCTGTCGAACGCGCTGAACTCGGGCATCCGCAAGATGGCGATCGCCACGCAATACAAGGCGCACAGCCTGATCCGCCACTGCCAGCGCGGCTGGAACTTCTTCCGGGCCGAGCGGAACGAGTATCTCGATATCCTGCCCGCCTCGCAGCGCGTGGACGAGAACAAGTGGTACATGGGCACCGCCGACGCCGTGACCCAGAACATCGACATCATCGACAGCTACGATATCGACTACATCCTGATCCTGGCGGGGGACCACATCTACAAGATGGATTACGAGGTCATGTTGCGCCAGCACGTGGAAAGCGGGGCGGATGTAACGGTGGGCTGCCTGACCGTGCCACGGGCCGAGGCCTCGGCCTTCGGGGTGATGGCGATCGACGACGATGACCGGATCACCAGCTTCCTGGAAAAGCCCAAGGACCCACCGGGCACGCCGGATGATCCGAACGTGACGCTGGCCTCTATGGGGATCTATGTCTTCAACTGGAAGTTCCTGCGCGAGTTGCTGATCCGCGATGCGGAGGACAAGAACTCCACCCATGATTTCGGGGGCGATATCATCCCCGATATCGTCAAGAACGGCAAAGCCAAGGCGCATCGTTTTTCGCAAAGCTGCGTGCGGCACGTCCCCGAGGCGCCCGCCTATTGGCGCGACGTGGGGACTGTGGACGCCTATTGGAAGGCCAATATCGACCTGACCGATTTCACACCCGACCTGGACCTGTGGGACAACAACTGGCCGATCTGGACCTACTCGGAATCCGTGCCGCCCGCGAAGTTCATCCATGACGATGCGGATCGGCGTGGCAGCGCGGTGTCCTCGATGGTCTCGGGCGGCTGCATCATCTCGGGGACCGAGGTGCGCAACTCTCTGCTTTTCACGCGGGTGCACACCAACTCCTATGCCTCGCTGAAAGGCGCGGTGGTGCTGCCCGACGTGGTGGTGGAACGCTCGGCGCGGCTCAGCAACGTGGTGATCGACCGTGGCGTGCACATCCCTGAGGGCCTCGTCGTGGGCGAGGACCCCGAGGAAGATGCCAAGTGGTTCCGCGTGTCCGAGGGCGGCGTCACGCTCATCACCCAGCCGATGCTGGACAAACGGGCGGCGTCTCTATGATCCACGTCCTTTCGGTTGCCTCGGAATGCGCGCCGCTGGTCAAGACCGGCGGGCTGGCGGATGTGGCTGGCGCGCTGCCGGCCGCCTTGGCGCCGCATGAGGTGACCATGCGCACCCTGCTGCCGGGCTATCCGGCGGTGATGCAGGCGCTGAAGACGCCCGAGATCATCTGGGAAAACCCGGATCTGTTCGGCGGCCCGGCGCGGGTGCTGGCGGGGCAGGGCGGCGGTCTGGACCTGCTGGTCCTAGATGCGCCGCACTTGTTCGACCGGAAGGGTTCGCTCTACCTCGGACCCGATGGCAAGGACTGGCCTGACAACCCGGAACGCTATGGTGCGCTCTGCTGGGTCGCGGCGCAGATCGCGCGCGACGGGGCGGCGGGCTGGCAGCCCGACCTGCTGCACCTGCACGACTGGCAGGCGGGGCTGACGCCTGTCTACCTGCGCCAGCACGGGCTGCCCCATGTGCCGACCCTGCTGACCATCCACAACATCGCCTTCCAGGGCCTGGCCGAGGCCGAGGACCTGGTGCGCCTGCGCCTGCCCGCCACCGGCTTCACCCGCGAGGGGTTCGAATACTGGGGCAAGATCAGCGCACTGAAGGCGGGGCTGATCTATGCCGACAAGATCTCAACCGTCAGCCCGACCTATGCGGGCGAGTTGCTGACGCCCGAGTTCGGCATGGGGCTGGATGGCGTGCTGCGGGTCCGGCAGGCTGATCTGGTGGGCATCCTGAACGGCGTCGATACCGAGGCCTGGACCCCGCCCTACAAGACCGCGCGTGGCAAGACCCGCCACAAGGAGGCCCTGCGCGAGGAATTCGGCCTGCCCGAAAGCGACGGACCGCTCTGCGTGGTGGTCTCGCGCCTGACGCAGCAGAAGGGGCTGGACCTGCTGCTCGAGGCGCTGCCGCGCCTGCTGGCGGGCGGCGGGCAGTTGGCGCTGCTGGGCAGCGGCGACAAGGCGCTGGAACAGGCCTTCACCAAGGCCGCGAAGTCCGAGGCCAATGTCGCCGTCAAGATCGGCTATGACGAGGCGCTTTCGCGGCGCCTCATCGCGGGCGGCGATGCGATCCTTGTGCCCTCGCGGTTCGAACCCTGCGGTTTGACCCAGCTTTACGGGTTGCGCTTCGGCACGCTGCCGCTGGTCGCCTATACCGGCGGGCTGGCCGACACGGTGATCCCCGCAAGCCCCGCCGGGCTGCGCGCCGGGGCCGCCACGGGGATCCAGTTCCACCCGGTCAGCACCGAGGCGCTGGGCCGCGCGCTGGACCAGCTTTGCGCGCTCTACCGGGAAGGGGCGACGTGGCGACGGATGCAGAAGAACGCCATGGCGCATCCTGTGGGGTGGGAGCACTCTGCCGCCGATTACGCGGATCTCTACAGGGCGGTTCTCACCCGATGACACATCGCGTCGCTGTTTCGGCCGGACAGGCCTGGCCGCTTGGGGCCACGTTCGACGGGGACGGCGTGAACTTCGCCGTCTTCTCGGCCCATGCGACGCGAATGACCCTGTGCCTGTTTTCCCCCGATGGCCGGACCGAGGACATCTGCATCGAGTTGCCGGAACGCGACGGCGATGTCTGGCATGGCTATGTCTCGGGCCTGCGCCCTGGGCAGATGTATGGCTACCGCGCCCACGGTCCCTATGCGCCGGAACACGGGCACCGGTTCAACCCCAACAAGCTGCTTATCGATCCCTACGCAAAGCGGCTGACCGGTCACCCGCAATGGCACGATGCGCTGTTCGGATACGATACCAAAGCCGCGGGCGTGGACCTGAGTTTCGACACCCGCGACAGCGCGCCATACATGCCGCGTTCGGTGGTCGAGGATACGGCATTTTCCTGGGGCAACGACCGGTTGCCCGGCACAAGGACCGAGGAAAGCGTGATCTACGAGGCCCATGTGAAGGGCATGACCGCGCGCCATCCCGGCGTCGATGCCGCGGGCACGTTCCTGGGTCTTGCGTCGGACCCGATCCTTGATCACCTGAGCGACCTAGGCATCACGGCGATCGAGCTGCTGCCGGTGCAAGCGTTCCTCAACGACCGCTTCCTGGTGCAGAAGGGGCTGGTCAACTACTGGGGTTACCAGACGCTGGGCTTTTTCGCGCCGGACCCGCGCTACCTCGCCCATGGCCAGATCCGCGAGTTCCAGGAGATGGTCGCGCGCTTCCATTCCGCCGGGATCGAGGTCCTGATGGACGTGGTCTACAACCACACCTGCGAGGGCAACGAGCTTGGCCCGACCCTTGCGTTCCGCGGCCTCGACAACCTCAGCTACTATCGGCTGGAAGAGAACCCGCGCTTCTATATCAACGAGACCGGCACCGGGAACACGCTGAACGTGGATCACCCGATGGTGTTGCGGATGATCATGGATTCGCTGCGCTACTGGGTCGAGGTGATGCATGTGGACGGGTTCCGCTTCGACCTGTGCTCCACCCTCGGGCGCACGGTGCACGGGTTCGAGCCCGGCGCGGCCTTCTTCGATGCGCTCAGGCAGGATCCTGTTCTGACCCGGGTAAAGCTGATCGCGGAGCCATGGGACATCGGGTTCGGCGGCTACCAGCTGGGGGCCTTTCCGTCACCCTTCCTGGAATGGAATGACAAGTTCCGGGACGGGGTTCGGCGTTTCTGGCGTGGCGATCAGGGCATGGTGCCCGAGTTGGCGAACCGGTTGACCGGCTCGGCGATCCAGTTCGATCATTCAGGGCGGCCAGCGACGGCCTCGGTCAATTTCGTCACCGCCCATGACGGGTTCACCCTGGTCGACGTGGTGAGCTACGCCCACAAGCACAACCTTGCAAATGGCGAGGGCGGGGTCGACGGGCATCACGAGAATTTCTCGGACAACCTCGGTGTCGAGGGGCCGACCAAGGACGCCGATATTCTGGCCGCCCGCGCGCGGCGGCGGCGCAACATGATGGCGACGCTGCTGCTGAGCCAGGGAACGCCGATGATCCTTGCAGGTGACGAGATCGGCAACAGCCAGAGCGGCAACAACAACGCCTATTGCCAGGACAACGACATCTCCTGGCTCGATTGGGACAAGGCGGACCGGGACTTTCTGGCCTTCACCCGCAAGATGATCGCCTTCCGCAAGGCGCACCCGATCCTGCGGCAGAAGCGGTTCCTGCATTCGCGGGAGCGCGCGTTCGACGGGATCGAGGACCTGTTCTGGTGGCGCGCGGATGGCACACCGATGGTCAACGGCGACTGGACCGATCCCGAAACGCATCTTCTCTGCGCGGAAATGCGGACAGCTTCTGGAACGCCTGAGTATGACGCGCAGGAAATCGCGATCTTCCTCATCTTCAACATGGGGCCGGTGCGCGAGGTGACGCTGCCGGAACCGCCGAAGGGCGCCTGCTGGTCACTACAGATCGACACGGCCGTGCCGGAGGTGCCCGCTGGTCCCGTCGAGGACAATCGCGTCGAAAGCCCCGCGGATTCCGTCGTCGTCCTGGTGATGGAGCCAGTCCCATGACCGATCCCGTTGCCGAGCTTGCCGCGGCATCGGGCATTCTGCCGCGCTACACGGACACCACCAAGACCGTGAGGGAAACCTCGCGTGAGACCGAGGTCGCGATCCTGGCCGCGATGGGTATCCGCGCCGGGACCGAGGCCGAGGCGCGCGAAAGCCTTGCGGATCTGCAGACCGGGCGCGGATCGCTGCCGGACTGGGCCGTGGTCGAGACCGGTGCCCGCCCGATGCTGGCGATCGATGCAGATCAGGAATGGCGCCTGCACTTCGAGGGTGGTGAATGCCACGAGGGGCGCGGGCCGGACAGCCTGCCCGTGCTGCCTTTGGGCCGTCACCGGCTCGAGCTGGGCGATCAGATCACTTGGATACTCGCTGCCCCGACCTCGCTTGCGCCGCCGGGGCGCGGCTGGGGGCTGACGGTGCCACTGGCCGGGCTGCGTGGGCCGAAGAACGGCGGGTTTGGAGACTTCAACGATCTGCGCGAGGCGGGGCTGGCTGCAGCCCGTGCCGGGGCAGGGTTCATCGGGATCAACCCGGTGCACGCGGGGTTTCCGACCGACGCCACGGCGTTCAGCCCGTATTCCCCGTCGCACCGGCGGCGGCTCAATACCCTGCATGTGGCGCTTGGGGACGCCCCGCCGGAAGAGGGTCCGCTCATCGACTATCACGCCGCGATCCCGGCGAAGCGCATCGCGCTCCGCCGGGCGTTTGACGCGTTCGAGGCTGCGGGCAGCAGCCCCGAGTTCGAGGCTTTCCTTGCCGCCGAGGGCGAGCCACTGCGGCGTTTCGCTCTGCATCAGGCTCTTTCCGACAGGCACGGACCCTATTGGACCGACTGGCCCGCCGAATTCCAGGACCCCGCCAGTCCGGCCGTGGCCGAGGCCGCGCGGGACGAGGCGCAGGCGATCCGCTTCCATGCCTGGGCGCAATGGATGGCGGCGACGCAACTGGGCTCTGTATCCCGCGATCTGCAGGATGCGGGGATGGCGCATGGGCTCTACCTTGACCTGGCGGTGGGCACCCATCCCGCCGGGGCCGAGACTTGGATGGAGCGCGACCAGTTCGCCCAGGGCGCATCCTTGGGCGCGCCACCCGATGCCTTCGCGCCGGATGGCCAGACTTGGGGCGTCGCGCCGCTCAATCCCACGGCGTTGATCGCGGATGGATTCAGGACCTTGGCCGAAACACTCCGCGCCCAGCTCCGACATGCGCGGCTGCTCAGGATCGACCATATCCTTGGCTTCGACCGGGCTTTCTGGGTGCCCGAGGGCGCGCCGGGTGCCTATGTGAAGATGCCGCTTCAGGCGATGCTGGCCGTGGCCCGGATCGAGGCCGCCCGCGCCGGCGCCACCATCGTGGGCGAGGATCTGGGAAATATCCCCGACGGGTTGCAGGACGCACTGGCGGCCTCGGGTATCCTTGGCTGCCGCCTGATCCAGTTCGAGCAGAAGGACGGTGCCTTCAAGGGGGCCGAGAGCTATGACAGTCAGGCTCTGGCCTCTTTCGGCACCCATGACCTTGCCACCTGGGCGGGCTGGGGCAAGGGGGCGGACATTGCTGCCCGGGTGGAGCTGGGCCATATTGATCCCGAGAGGGGCAAAGTCGCGTTTCAGACGCGGCAGGCCGAGGCCGAGGCGCTTCAGGCGGCAATCGGCGGCGATGGCAGCGCAGAGGCGATGCACCGCTTTCTTGGGCGGACCGCCGCGCGGCTTGTGACCGTGCAGGTCGAGGATGTGCTGGACATCAAGGACCAGCCCAACCTGCCGGGCACCATCGACGATTACCCCAACTGGCGGCAACGCCTGCATATCGGCGCAGGCGAGTTTGCCTTGGACCCGCGGCTTGGCCGGGTCGGAGAAATTATGAAAGCGACAGGACGGTAAACCATATGAGCATTCACAGGATTCAGACCGAACCAATTGACGGCCAGAAGCCCGGCACCTCGGGGCTACGCAAGAAGACCCGTATCTTCATGGGGCCGCACTATCTGGAAAATTTCATCCAGGCGATCTTTGACGGGATCGGCGGGGCACAGGGCAAGACCTTCGTGCTGGGCGGCGACGGGCGTTATTTCAACGACCGCGCGGCGCAGGTGATGCTGCGCATGGCCGCGGCGAACGGAGCCAAAAAGGTGATCGTGGGGCAGAACGCGATCCTGTCGACCCCGGCGGCGTCGAACCTGATCCGGCTGCGCCAGACCGATGGCGGTGTGATCCTCTCGGCCAGCCATAACCCCGGCGGCCCGGATGAGGATTTCGGCGTCAAGTTCAACACCCCCAACGGCGGCCCCGCGCCCGAGGGCGTGACGGCCAAGATCTACGAAGCCACCAAGACGATCCGCGAATACAGCATCCTCGATGCGCAGGACGTGGACCTTTCGACCGTCGGCACGACGAAGCTGGGCGAGATGGAGGTCGAGGTGGTCGACCCCGTGGCCGATTACCAGGCGCTGATGGAGAAGCTTTTCGACTTCGACAAGATCCGCGACCTGTTCGCCTCGGGTTTCCGCATCCGGTTCGACGCGATGCACGCGGTGACCGGTCCCTATGCCAGCGCGATCCTTGAAGGGGCGCTGGGCGCGCCTTCGGGCAGCGTTGTGAACGCGGTGCCCTCGCCCGATTTCGGCGGCGGGCATCCCGACCCGAACCCGATCTGGGCGAAGGACCTCGTGGACCGGATGATGGCCGATGATGCGCCGGATTTTGGCGCGGCCTCGGATGGCGACGGGGATCGCAACATGATCCTTGGCAAGGGCGTCTACGTGACGCCCTCGGACAGCCTCGCGGTTCTGGCGGCGCAGGCGCGTCTGGCGCCGGCCTACAAGGATGGGCTGAAGGGCGTCGCGCGTTCCATGCCCACCTCGCGGGCGGTGGACCGTGTCGCGGCCTCGCTTGGGATCGACTGCTACGAGACGCCGACGGGCTGGAAGTTCTTCGGCAACCTGCTCGACGCGGGACGCGCCACGATCTGTGGCGAGGAAAGCGCCGGCACGGGCTCGGACCATGTGCGCGAGAAAGACGGGCTTTGGGCGGTTCTGTTCTGGCTCAACATCCTGGCCGAGACCCGGAAATCCGTGGCGGAGCTCATGGCCGATCACTGGCGCAATTTCGGGCGCAACTACTATTCGCGCCACGATTACGAGGCCGTGGATGCGACTGCCGCCGAAGGGCTGATGCAGGCGCTGCGGGAAAAGCTGGCGGAACTGCCCGGCACCACCCATGCAGGACGCACGGTCGAGGCCGCAGACGAGTTCGCCTATGACGATCCAGTGGATGGCAGCCGCAGCGAGGGGCAGGGGGTCCGGGTGTCTTTCGAGGGCGGCGGTCGCATCGTCTTCCGCCTTTCTGGCACCGGGACCGAGGGCGCGACGCTTCGGGTCTACCTCGAGGATGTCGAGGAAGACCCCGCCAGGATGGACGCCGAGACCGACACGGCGCTTGCCCCGATGATCGCCGCCGCGAATGAACTGGCTGGCATATCCGAACGCACCGGGCGCAGCGGGCCGGATGTCCGGACCTGAGGGATCGAGGATGTAATTCAGGTGGCGGGCGCAACGCCGCCCGCCACCCTTTTTTTGGATGAGGACCCATGACACTGAGTGAGCGTATCACCGCAGATCTGGACGCCGCCCACGCGCTGGCGAATGAATGCCGCCGGTTGCACAACACTGCCGAGACCCTGTTCGACGCCGAACGCGCCATCGCTCGCAAGCTGGGCGGTCATGTGGAGGGCGAGTTGGCGACCTTCGGCTTCTGGACGCCGGAGCTGCTGGACCAGCGCGTGCCAGAGGGGGACATCTTCCTCGAGGTGCTGTCGCCTGCCGAGCCGCTGGATCTGACCCGTGCGCACCAGGACATCCGGTTCGAGCGTGCCTACCTTCCCGTGGCCCGCTACGAGGCCCATTGCTTTGCCGCCGTGCGAGGCATGATCGCGGGCACGCGCGAGCAGGGGGGTGATTTCTACGCGCTCTGCTGGCGCGACGCCGAAGGCGCTTGGCACCGGATCTTCGACCCGCTGGCCATGTCGCTGCCCTTTGGCGCCTTCGCCCCGGCAGAGCTTTACGACGTGGCCGAGATGCAGAAGCGCCGCTCGGATCGGGCCTATTGGGAAGCGCTGGAGGGCGAGGCGCCGCACAAGTTCGGCCCGCCGGTAAATATCCTGCAACTTCACGTGCCCACCGCCACGGCGGGCGGCACGCTGGCAAGTCTGACCCGCGCCTATGAGCGCCTGTCGGAGCGGGTCAAGAAGGGGCTGCCGCTGGAGCCCGCCGACCAGCTTTTCCTAGGCTATGACGCGGTGCAGCTGCTGCCGGTGGAACCCACCACGGTCTACGAGACCGGGCCGGATTTCTGGCAGGAAAGCGGCGGGGATGACGCAGAGGTCACCGTTTCCCTCACCCGACCTGACACCACCAACTGGGGTTATGACGTGGTGATCTCGGGCATGGGCGCGGTGAACCCGGTGCTGCTGGAAAGCGGACGGCCTGATGAGCTGGTGGATTTCGCCGCCGCGCTGCACAATTTCCCGACCAGGCCCAAGCAGTTGATATTCGACGTGGTGTTTGGTCATTCCGACAATCAGGGCCTGCGGGCGCTGCCGGGGCATTACTTCGCCGGGCCGAACATGTACGGCCAGAACATGGATTACCAGAACCCGGCGGTGCGGGCGATCCTGCTCGAGATGCAGCGCCGTAAGGTGGATTTCGGCGCCGACGGGGTGCGCGTGGATGGTGCGCAGGATTTCAAATGGTGGGACGCCGCTGCGCAGGAATTGCGTCACGACGACGACTACCTGCAACTCATGGCCGATGTCGAACAGCAGGTTGCGGGCACCGCCTATCGCCCCTGGTTCATCTTCGAGGATGGCCGCCCCTGGCCGGACGAGGACTGGGAGCTGAGTTCCTCCTACCGTTCGGTCATCGAAAGCCAGCGCGACGCGGACGTGTTTCAGTGGGGGCCGCTGACCTTCGCCCACAACACGCCGTTCCTCTATACGTTCTGGCTGTCGAAGTTCTGGAGAATCAAGGAGATGGTCGAGGTCGGCTCGCACTGGATCTCGGGCACGTCGAACCATGACACGCTCAGGCGCGGGACGCAGGTCAGCCCGAAGATGAACGTCAACACCCGGCTGGGCGAGAGCCGGATGGAGATCCTCGACAAGGCCTATGACAACCCGGCGGTCTCGATGCTGACCTATGTGGCGATGCCGGGCGTGCCCATGGATTTCCTCAACGCCGCGGCGCGGGCAAGCTGGGGCTTCATCCGAAACCAGGACGACCGCTACGGCGTCAAGGTCGTGGCGGAAGAGGCGATTAGCCTGAAATGGCAGGTGGACGAATACAGCTACTCGATCCCGTCGAATTTCCGCCGCCTGAAAGAGATGGGTTATGAGACGCGCGCCGACCTGGCGCGGTTCTTCGAGTTCCTCCCCGCGCTGGTGGAGGTGACCGAGTACACCCTTGAGGAAATCGCGCGGCTACTCAATCAGGCCGAACCGCCGCTTGCGGGGCCCGAGGCCTATACCGTTGATAACCTGAAGGAAATCGCGCGGGCCTGGATGGATGACATGCATGATTACTGCAATGTCTCGCATTCGCTTTCCTCGCTCGATCCAGCCCAATGCGACTTCATGCTGAACCTGCGCAACTTCCGCCGGGCGCGGCCGTGGCTGCGCGACAATTACGGCGCGGGGGACCAGTTCGACTACCTGCGCCCCTTGAACGGGCGCACGGTTTTCACCTCGCTGCGGAATGGCCCCGATGGCGAGCAGGTCTTCTCGATCCTGCACATGGAGGGCAAGGAAACCGGGGAGATCGACCCGCTGAGACTGCCGATTCCGGGGCTTGAGGGCTTCGGCTGGGAGGTCGCGCTGCGCACCCCCGGCATCGGCTCGGACTACCTCGGCGGCCCCATCACCCTGCGCGATTCCATGGGGCTCGTCTTCACCCGCAAGACGGGCTGAGGGGGCCAAAACCCAAATCGGAAAACCATCGGAATTCTATCGGACTTTCATCGGACTTTGGTCCGGTTCGGTTAGGAGTCGACAGGTCCCCGGTTGGCTGGAAGAGAGGCGGCGGGCTGAAGCCCGCCCTACGGATCGGCCAACTGCGTGGCCCCTAGACCAACCGCTCCCCTTCCTTGGCGGCGCGGATGAAATCCTTGAACAGCGGGTGCGGCTCGAAGGGTTTCGATTTCAGTTCCGGGTGGAACTGGACGCCGATGAACCAGGGGTGGTCGCGGTGTTCGACGATCTCGGGGAGGCGGCCGTCGGGGGACATGCCCGAGAACACCAGTCCGCAGGCCTCGAGCTTGTCGCGGTACTTGATGTCCACCTCGTAGCGGTGGCGGTGGCGTTCCTGGATCTCGGTCGCGCCGTAGACCTGGGCCACGCGGGAGCCTTTGGTCAGATGCGCGGTGTAGGAGCCTAGCCGCATGGTGCCGCCCTTGTCATCGTCGACCTTGCGTTCGACCATGTGGTTGCCCTGCACCCATTCCTTGAGGTGGTAGACCACGGGGGTGAAGCGGCGCTTGCCGGCCTCGTGGTCGAATTCCTCGGACCCGGCGTCGGACAGGTCCGCCATGTTCCGGGCCGCCTCGATCACCGCCATCTGCATGCCGAGGCAGATGCCCAGGTAGGGGATCTGCTTTTCGCGCGCGAATTGCGCGGCCTTGATCTTGCCTTCGGTGCCACGCTCGCCAAAGCCGCCGGGCACCAGGATGGCGTGGAAGTTTTCCAGGTAGGGGGCCGGGTCCTCGCGGTCGAAGATCTCGGCGTCGATCCACTCGGCCTTCACCTTCACCCGGTTCGCCATACCGCCGTGGGTCAGCGCCTCGGCGATGGATTTGTAGGCGTCCTCGAGCTGGGTGTACTTGCCGACAATGGCCACGCGCACTTCGCCCTCGGCGTGGAAAACGCGGTCATAGACGTCTTCCCAGCGGCTGAGGTCGGGCTTGGGGGCCGGGCTGATCTGGAACGCGTCCAGCACCGCCTGGTCCAGCCCCTCGCGGTGATAGGCCAGCGGGGCCTCGTAGATCGACTTCAGGTCATAGGCGGCGATCACGCTGTCGGGGCGCACGTTGCAGAACAGCGCAAGCTTCTGGCGCTCTTTCTCGGGGATCGGGCGTTCGGAACGGCAGACGAGGATGTCGGGCGCGATGCCGATGGAGCGCAGTTCCTTGACCGAGTGCTGCGTGGGCTTGGTCTTGAGTTCGCCCGAGGCCGCGATCCACGGCAGCAGCGTCAGGTGCATGAAGACGCACTGACCGCGCGGCTTGTCCTGACCGAACTGGCGGATCGCCTCGAAGAAGGGCAGGCCCTCGATATCTCCGACGGTGCCGCCGATCTCGCAGAGCATGAAATCGACCTCGTCATCGCCGATCGAGATGAAATCCTTGATCTCGTTGGTGACGTGGGGAATCACCTGGATCGTCTTGCCGAGGTAGTCGCCGCGGCGTTCCTTCTCGAGCACGTTGGAATAGATCCGGCCCGAGGAGATGGAATCGGTCTTGCGCGCCGAAACGCCGGTGAAGCGTTCGTAATGGCCCAGGTCCAGGTCGGTTTCCGCGCCGTCGTCGGTGACGAAGACCTCGCCATGTTCGAAGGGGCTCATGGTGCCCGGATCGACGTTCAGGTAGGGGTCGAGCTTGCGCAGCCGGACCGAGAAGCCCCGGGCCTGCAGAAGCGCCCCGAGCGCGGCCGACGCGAGGCCCTTGCCAAGCGACGAAACCACACCGCCGGTGATGAAAACATAACGTGCCATTGTGTACTTATTCCCCGTGCGGTCCGGTTTTTCCGGGCGGCGGCGACAGCCGATCCGCGCCTGCTCACGGGGTTTGATGGTTACCCGAAATCGGCCAGCGGAACAACCCGCAAGCACCGAAAACTTGGGGCTTCACTCTCGGGCGGGGGGCAGATATACGCGCCCGTTTGTGTTGCGGCCTGCCGCGGATCAGGGGAGATTTCTTCCCATGAAATCAGGGTTTCCTGGAGATTCTCGGGCCTGAACGAAAACGCGCGGCCCGTTGGGCCGCGCGGTATATCGGGGCGCCAAGAACAGCGCCGGGACTCTGGCGATCAGTCCGCGCGCGGCGGCGTGAGCGGCGCGTCGCCTGCCGAGGGCGGCAGTAGCCCCTCGCCCCCGGGCAGCGCCGGGACGGAGGAGTCGGCGGGCGCCTCGTCCCCAAGGCGGTCGATCACGGAACTGCCGGCCGACTTCTGTGCGGCGATGATGGTGAGCGTCATCGAGGTCACGAGAAACCCGATAGCCAGGGCCCAGGTGATCTTGCCGAGCGCCGTTGCCGCCCCGCGGGACGACACGGCACCGCCGCCGCCGCCGCCCATTCCGAGGCCACCGCCTTCGGAACGCTGGAGAAGCACCACAACGATCAGCGTCAGCGCGAGCATCAGGTGGATCACAAGGATGACGTTTTCCATCTTCGACCTTCCAAGATTATCAGCGCGTATCTAGAAGGTCGGGCCTTGCGCCGCAACCCCCCGGATGCCCACAGGGGTGCTTATTCGTCGGTCTCGTCCACGTCGTACTGGCCCGAAAGGGCACGGCGCACGAAGGACCAGCTAAGCCCGACGCCCAGCACGATCGACAGGGCGAAGATGGCGATCCAGGTGTTGAGCGTAGGGTTTTCCAGCGAAAGCAGCCCCAGGTCGGCCATCACCCAGACCAGCGCGGCGACCACGGCCGCCACCAGGCCCATGCCGAAAGCTCCGATCGAGCGCAGCGTGGCGCGCAGGTAGATGATGTAGCCCACCAGTAGAATGAGCCCCAGCAACACCGTGATGGACAGTTGCTCGGAGTAGTTGTTCATCGCCCAGCGGGTGTAGTTCCACTGGGTCGGGTTGAAGGTCGCCGCGATCAGGACGAAGGCGAAAAGCCAGCGCAGAAGAAAGCTCATGAATGCTCCGCTTGATTTTGCGCTAATCCTGAGCCGATTGCCCGGGGTCTGTCCAGCCCCGCGACGAATTTGCTGTTTCACATGGGCGCGGCTGTCGCTATACCGGCGCGGGTTTTCCGACGATCGGGGAGTATCATGGCCAACGTTGTCGTCGTAGGCGCCCAGTGGGGCGACGAGGGTAAAGGCAAGATCGTAGACTGGCTGAGCGAGCGTGCCGATGTGATCGCGCGCTTTCAGGGCGGTCACAATGCCGGGCATACGCTCGTCATCGACGGGACGGTCTACAAGCTGCACGCGCTGCCTTCGGGCGTGGTGCGCGGTGGCAAGCTGAGCGTCATCGGCAATGGTGTGGTGCTGGACCCCTGGCACCTCGTGAAAGAGATCGAGACGATCCGCGCGCAGGGCGTCGAGATCACTCCCGAAAGCCTGATGATCGCCGAGAACACGCCGCTGATCCTGCCCTTCCACGGGGAACTTGACCGGGCGCGCGAGGCCGCTGTCAGCGTGGCCAAGATCGGCACCACCGGCCGCGGGATCGGCCCCGCCTACGAGGACAAGGTTGGCCGCCGCTCGATCAGGGTTGCGGACCTGGGCGACCAGAAGACTCTGGAAATGCGCGTCGACCGGGCGCTGGCGCATCACGATGCGCTGCGCAGGGGGCTGGAGCTGGAACCCATCGACCGCGCCGCCTTGATCGCGCAGCTGAACGAGATCGCCCCGGCGATCCTCGAATACGCGGCGCCGGTCTGGAAAGTGCTGAACGAAAAGCGCAAGGCCGGGCGCCGGATCCTGTTCGAAGGGGCGCAGGGCGCGCTTCTGGATATCGACTTCGGTACCTATCCCTTCGTGACCTCCTCGAACGTGATCGCCGGGCAGGCGGCCACCGGCACCGGGATTGGGCCGGGGGCGATCGACTTCGTGCTGGGAATCGTCAAGGCCTACACCACCCGCGTGGGCGAGGGGCCGTTCCCGACGGAACTGCTGGATGACGACGGCCAGCGTCTGGGCGAACGGGGCCATGAGTTCGGCACCACAACCGGTCGGAAGCGCCGCTGCGGCTGGTTCGACGCGGTTCTTGTGCGCCAGACCTGCGCGACTTCTGGTGTGAACGGCATCGCGCTGACCAAGCTCGACGTGCTGGACGGGTTCGAGGAGCTTAAGATCTGTACCGGGTATGAGCTTGACGGCGAGCGGCTGGATTACCTGCCCACCGCCGCCGAGGCGCAGGCCCGCTGCACCCCGATCTACGAGACCATGGAAGGCTGGAGCGAATCGACCGAGGGCGCCCGCAGCTGGGCTGACCTTCCCGGCGCCGCGGTGAAATACGTGCGCCGGATCGAGGAACTGATCCAGTGCCCCGTGGCGCTCTTGTCGACCAGCCCCGAGCGTGACGACACGATCCTTGTCACCGACCCGTTCTCGGACTGATGGCCCTGAGCTACAAAGCCCGGCGGCGCTGGTCGCTGTTCATCCTGGTGGTGGGGCTTCCTGCCTATATCGTCGCGGCTGTCACTGTGGTGAATTGGCTCGAGCGCCCGCCGCTTTGGCTGGAATTCGTCGTCTACGTGGCGCTGGGCATCGTCTGGGCGCTGCCGTTCAAGGCCGTCTTCCGGGGAATCGGTCAGGCCGATCCGGACGCGCCCCCCTCCGAGGAAAATAGAAAGGCGGACTAGGGTAGCTGCCCAGTCCGCCTTTCCGCCCCCGACCCCTTCCAGGGTCTTCTAGCCGACCGCGCGCATTGCCGGTCTGAATCTGGTATTGCTCGACACCGCGAACAAGCCGCGCCGCAAGTTTTTGATGCGCCCGTCCCGCAGCAGCACGCCAAAGGCGCGAAGCCCGTCCTCACGCGGGAAGGCGTAGCCTTCAAGGCTGGTGACCAGCCGCATGATCTGCGGGCGGGTCATCTGGCTGCGGCCCTCGATGAAGGTCACGTAGGCCGCCGCTGCTTCGATCAGGTCAGGCAGATCCTCGACGCCCATCCGCTGGGCGAAATCCGCGTAGGAGATGCTGCCGCGGAAGAGGTTGTCGTCGTATTCTTCCTCGATTTCCTCGCCGAAGGGTGATTCTGCCCCGAAGGTCTCGCTGAACAGGGTGTCTTCAAGCCTCGGATTGACACGCGATTCGGACCATTCGGAACGGGTCCGGTTTTCGGGCTTTTGCTGTCCCGAGTCATCCAGCTTGAACGGCGCTTTCGTCTTCGGCGGTTCTTCGCGAACGGGCTTCACCGCCGCGGCAAGATCCTCGCGGAAATCGTCGATGCCGCCCTTGCCGCTTGCCGGAACCTGCCCCGACTTGGTTGCGGCGACCGCGGCCTTGAGATGGGCGATCGCCGAGCGGCGGCGGTTTTCGGCCTCGTCCTCGAAATGCGAGTCGGTCTCGGCCAGGATGTGATCGAGGACTTCCTCGTCCTCCTCCGGGCTCGGGACATGCCTGGCGGCGAATTCGCTGAAGGCGTTCTCCGGCTCTTCGGACTCCGTCTCGACCGAGTTCAGGGCGCGGCGCAATTCATCCGCAGTCCCATGCGCGGTCTTCTTGGCCTGCTCTTCCTCGTGCCGGGCCTTTTCCTCGGCGGCCATACGGCTCAGAAGCATGCCAAAGCTGCTGTTCTTCACCCGCCGACGCGAGGCCGCCGGACGCTTCAGGTCTTTTTCCTGGTCCCGGACGTCAAGCAGGTTTTCCTGTTCGTCATCGATATCATCGGATCCTGAATCCGCCATCAGGGTGTCTTCGTCCGATGAAACCAGATCGGGCTGAAGCTCGTCTTCTTCCTCTTTCGCGACGCCCAGGTTGAAAGGCTTGCGCGCCTCGGTGGTGGTTCCGCTGGTCGCCCGCAGAAGCTCCGCGCCGGGGCTTTGCCGCAGGATCACCTCGTTCCCGTTGACCTCGGCCTGTGTCTCGACACCATTGGAACGCGAAAGACTTTCCAGATAACGCGGATCCGGCTGGACCGGATCGGCCCCGAAATACGGGTTCTGCGCCGCGAGTTCCTTGAAGTAGTCGACGACCTTGCTCATCACGAGGAATGGATCTTCGAAGCCTTCAAGCGTGCAGGAGAACGCTCCGTATGAAACTGTTAGAATTCTGTTTCCAGTAACCATTGTAAGCAGCACCACATTGACCGAAACACAAACACAAAAACTTGGTTCAGGATTTATTGACCTAAAACTCTAAATTCTTATCCAGTATTGGCGGGAATCCGCCTAAAGGCAAACATAATTTCACAATTCCAACTGTTTTTCGGCGCTCAATTCGGGATAACCCGAGGCAGAAAGTCGGATTGTGTTAGGAGGGGCGCCCAATCGTGGAGGCTTTGTGTCAATTCAGTGGCGCGGTGACGCTTTTGGGTGGCGGGATTGCGACTCTCCGGGACGTGGAAGAATCGCATGTGCGGGCGCCAAATCTGGTTGCCGCGGACGGCGCGGCGCGGTTCGCTCTGGAAACCGGGTTCGATCTGAAAGCGGTGATCGGGGACTTCGATTCCATCGATCAGGATACCCGGGCGCTGATTCCCGCCGACCGGCAACATCCGATCCCCGAGCAGGACAGCACCGATTTCGACAAGTGCCTGCGCAGCGTTTCGGCACCGCTTTTCCTGTGCGTGGGATTTACCGGCTCGCGGCTGGATCATGAATTGGCGGTTTACAATGTGCTGGTTCGGCGGCCCGAAAAGCGCTGCATCGTGATCGGGCCGACGGATATCTGTTTTCATTTGCCTGAGCGGTTCGAAATTGACGTACCCGAGGGATCGCGATTCTCGCTCTTTCCCCTGCGCGCCGTCAGCGGTGAAAGCGAAGGGCTGCGCTGGCCCATCGGCGGGATCGAGTTCGCGCCATGGTCGCGGGTGGGTACTTCGAACGAGGCCGTGGCCTCGCGGGTCAGCCTGTCCTTGTCCGGTCCGGGGATGCTGGCGATCCTGCCCCGGGCGCAACTTGATGCGGTGATCGAAGCCCTGCGGGCGGCGGGGTGAGGGCGAGGCTGCGTTCCCGAAAGATCACGTAGAGCCCTGACGCGATGGTCAAAACGATCCCGGCGGCGGCCATCCCATCGGGCAGGTCGCGGAAGAAGAGCCATCCGATCGCCGTCGCGAAGGGGATCTCGAGGAATTGCATCGGGGCGAGCGTCGCTGACGGGGCAAAGCGCAATGACCAGGTCATCAGGAGATGCGCGGCCGAACCGATGGCCCCGAGAACCAGCAGCAAGCCGGCCTCCGATATCCCTGGCGTTACGGGCGCAAGCGAGGACCAATCTCCCAGATGCGCCAGCATGAGCAACGGCACCAGCAGCGCCGAGGCCATCATCCCGCTGACTGCCTGCAGGGCGACCGGGTCACAGGCCTTGGCGATCTTGCGGGTCACCAGCATGAAAAGCGCGAAGGCCACCGCGACCACCAGTGGCAGCAGCGCGGGCAGGCCGACCTCGGCAAAGCTGGGCTTGATCACCATCAGGGTGCCGCCGAACCCCACGGCGCAGGCGATGAGGCGGCGCGGGCCAACTTCCTCGCCCAATACATATTTGCCAAGCAGCAGCATCAGGAACGGCATCACGAAGGCGATGGCCAGCGCATCGGCCAGCGGCAGGAACCTGAGCGACAGGAACATGGTGCTGACGCCGAGGATATGCAGCCCGGTGCGCAGCGCCACCAGCGCCATGACCGGGCCGGGCATGTAAAGAGATGTCCCGGCCCACAGCGCCACCGGCAGCAGGAACACCACCTGCAGGACGAAGCGGACGGTGACAAGTTGCGCGACCGGGATGGTTTCGCCCAGGTGTTTCGCCAGCCCGTCGCCCAAGGGTGCGAGGAAGCAGAACCCCAGCATGAGCATCACGCCCAGAAGGGGGCGATCCTGCGTCATGGCGTGATCCCGGCGTTCTGCATCAGCAGTTCGGCACGTTGACCGCGAGCCCGCCGAGCGAGGTTTCCTTGTATTTCTCGCTCATGTCCTGGCCGGTCTGGCGCATGGTCTCGATCGCCGCATCCAGCGGCACAAGGTGCGAGCCGTCGCCCCTGAGCGCCAGCGAGGCCGCCGAAACCGCCTTGATCGCGCCAAGCCCGTTGCGCTCGATGCAAGGCACCTGAACAAGCCCTTTGACCGGGTCGCAGGTCATGCCCAGGTGATGCTCCAGCGCGATCTCGGCGGCGTTCTCCACCTGCTCGGGCGTGCCGCCCAAAACTGCCGCGAGCCCCGCCGCCGCCATGGCCGCCGCGCTGCCCACCTCGGCCTGGCAGCCGCATTCGGCGCCCGAGATCGAGGCGTTGTGTTTCACCAACCCGCCGATGGCCGCCGCGGTCAGCAGGAAATCCCCCACCCGCGAAGGAGAGGCGCCCGGCACATGGTCAAGCCAGTAGCGGATCACCGAGGGCATCACGCCGGCCGCACCATTGGTGGGCGCGGTGACGACCTGCCCGCCGGCGGCGTTTTCCTCGTTCACCGCCATGGCATAGGTGCTCATCCAGTCGTTGATCGTATGCGGGGCCTGCAGGTTCATGCCGCGTTCCGCCAGCAGCGCCTGGTGAATGCCGTTGGCCCGCCGCTTGACCCCAAGACCGCCGGGCAAGATGCCTTCGGAGGCAAGCCCCCGGTCGATGCAGTCCGACATCACCTGCCAGATCCGCCCCAGCCCCGTGTCGAGGGTGTCGCGGTTCATCCGGCTGAGCTCGTTGGCGCGCTTCAGCCCGGCGATGGGCAGGCCAGTGGCGCGGCACATCTCCAGCATTTCGGCGGCGGTCTTGAACGGGTAGGGCACCGGCGGGCCATCGTCCGTGTCCTTGCCCGCGGCAAGTTCCGCCTCGGTCAGCACGAAGCCGCCGCCAACCGAGTAATAGGTTTCCTGCAGGATCACGTCGCCCTGCGCGTCGGTCGCCATCAGGATCATCCCGTTGGCATGGCCGGGCAGCGGCGGACCATAGTCGAAGGCCACGTCCGCCTTCGGGTCGAAGCGCAGCACGGGCAGGTCCGCTGGGGAGACGGTGTTGCTGGCGTGAATCTCCTTCAGCGCCGCTTCGGCAGCCTCGGCGTCATAGGTCTGGGGTTGGAACCCGGCAAGGCCGAGGATCACGGCCCTGTCCGTCGCATGGCCCACCCCGGTGAAGGCGAGCGACCCGTGCAGGCTGGCGCGCAGCCCGCTTGCCTGGAAGGGCGAGGCGCGCAGCAGGTCGAGGAACCGCGCGGCGGCCACCATCGGCCCCATGGTGTGCGACGAGGACGGGCCGACGCCGACCTTGAACATTTCGAACACCGACAAGAACATCTGCTTCGCTCCACTGCCAACCTACGCGCCAGATCGCCCTTCTAGCACGGACACGCGCCTCTCAAACCGACCATCGGTGAAATATCCGCGCCCTGTGCGCGTGGTAGCCGGATTCGAACCCGAATCCTCGATTTCCGGGCAATTCGCTCTCGCGCCAGAAGAACAACTTTCCTATAACGCCAGTGGTAATCGGAGGCGCGTAGTATGAACAAGTCCCTTACACCCATGGATCACGCGAAATCGGTCGCAGCCACGCGGGCTGCGCAATTCGTCGAAACCGGCATGAAAGTCGGGTTGGGTACCGGCTCCACCGCGGCCTTCCTGGTGCGGCGCCTGGGCGAGCGTGTGCGGGAGGAGGGGCTGAAGATCACCGCGGTTCCGACCTCGGTGCAGACCGCCGACCTTGCGCGGGAAGAGGGCATCGAACTGGCGACGCTCGACGACGTGACCTGGCTCGACCTGACGATCGACGGGGCGGATGAATTTGACGGCGACCTGAACCTGATCAAGGGCGGCGGCGGCGCGCTGCTGCGTGAAAAGATCGTGGCCACGGCCTCGGACAGGATGATCGTGATCGCCGACGCCTCGAAACGGGTGGAAAAGCTGGGCGCCTTCCCGCTGCCGGTCGAGGTCATCCCTTTCGGATGGAAGGCCACCAAGGGGCTGATCGAGGATGCGCTCTCGGGCATCGCCGTGCTGGGGCAGGAGGTGAGCCGACGTGAGCGCGACGGCGCGCCGTTCCGCACGGACGAGGGGAATTTCATCCTCGACCTGCACCTGAAGCGGATCGAGAACGTGCGCCAGCTGAGCCTGGTTCTGAACCAGATCCCGGGCGCGGTGGAAAACGGGCTTTTCATCGACATCTGCCAGAAGGCGGTGATCGGCCACGGCGATGGCCGGGTCGAGTTGGTTGACATCTACGGCAAGAGCGAGTGGGAAGACGGCGAAGATCTTGACGGGTCCGATAACATGTTCTCGGACATCTGATCAGGGCGGGCTTCGGCCTGCCTGACGGCGGAACAGGAGAGATTATGGCCTTCGACTACGATTTGTTTGTCATCGGTGGTGGCTCCGGTGGCGTAAGGGCTGCGCGCGTCGCGTCTGAGACCGGCGCCAAGGTGGCGCTGGCGGAAGAGTACCGCATGGGCGGCACCTGCGTGATCCGCGGCTGTGTGCCCAAGAAGTTGATGGTTTTCGCCTCGGAATATTCGGAACACGCCCGCGACGCGGCGGACTATGGCTGGGATATCACCGCAGGCGCGTTCGACTGGTCGAAGTTCCGACCCCGGATGCGGGCCGAGCTTGACCGGCTGGAATCGATCTATCGGACCAATGTCGGCAAGGCCGGGGTGGATGTCTTCGACACCCGCGCCACGGTGGCCGATCCCCACACGGTGGCGCTGGCCACGGGCCAGACCGTCACCGCCAAGCACATCCTGATCGCCACCGGCGGGCGGCCGTTCCTGCCGTCCGAGACGCCGGGCATCGAGCTTGCGATGACCTCGAACGACGTATTCCTGATGGACGACCTGCCGAAGAAGATCCTGATCGTGGGCGGCGGCTACATCGCCTGCGAGTTCGCCTGCATCTTCAACGGGCTTGGCGTCGAGACGACGCAATTCTATCGCGGCGCCCAGATCCTGCGCGGTTTCGACGACGAGGCGCGCGGCCATCTGGCCGAGCTGATCCGGGGCCGTGGGGTGAACCTGCACGTGGGCACCGACGTGCAGCGCATGGAGGAACGCGACGGCGGCATCTGGGTCAAGGCCAGCGATGGCTCGGAAGATGTCTATGACAAGGTGCTCTATGCCACCGGGCGCAAACCCAATACCGCCGACCTGGGGCTTGAGGAGGCCGGGGTGAAGCTGGGCCGCTGGGGCCAGATCGAGGTGGACGAGTATTCCCAGACCTCGGTGCCGTCGATCTTCGCCGTGGGCGACGTGACCGACCGGGTGAACCTGACCCCCGTCGCGATCCGCGAGGGGGCTGCTTTCGTCGAGACCGTGTTCAAGGGCAACCCGACGACGGTGGATCACAAGGACATCCCCTCGGCCATTTTCACCCAGCCGGAATACGGTGCGGTGGGCCTGACCGAGGAGGAGGCCCGCGAGCAGGAAGAGATCGAGGTCTATTGCGCCGCGTTCCGGCCGATGCAGGGTTCCTTCATCGGGCGCGAGGAGCGGGTGCTGTTCAAGCTGATCGTCAGCCGTGCCAGCCGCAAGGTGCTTGGCTGCCATATCATCGCGCCCGGCGCGGGCGAACTGATCCAGTTTGCCGGGGTCGCGGTGAAGATGGGCGCCACCAAGGAAGATTTTGACCGCACGGTTGCGGTCCATCCGACCATGTCGGAAGAGATTGTTTTGATGAAACAACCGGTGCGTACGGCTTGATTTTCGGGCATTCATGCACAGGTAGACACCAGACTCTGACAAGAGAGGGAAAGACAGCCAGATGGCGGGAAATAACGGAGGGCCGTGGGGCGGCGGTGGAAACCGCGGCGGCGGCGATGACGACCGACGCGGCGGCAACGGACAGCGCCGCCCGGGTGAAGGGGGGCAAATCCCCGAGATCGACGATCTGATGCGCAAGGGGCAGGAACAGCTTCGCGTGCTCATGGGCGGCCGCGGTGGCGGCTCGGGCGGCGGCGATGGCGGCGGCGAAGGCCCGTTCAACCGCGGGACTCTGGTATTTGGCGCCATGGCCGTGATCGCGGTCTGGGTGGCGGCGTCGTTCTACACGGTGAAGCCGGAAGAACAGTCGGTCGAGCTTTTCCTTGGTGAGTTCAGCAGCATCGGCGAGCCCGGCCTGAACTTCGCGCCGTGGCCCCTGGTGACGGCAGAGGTCATCCCGGTGACGCGCGAACAGTCGGAAGACATCGGCGTTGGCCGCAGCAATGCACGCGGTGGCGATGGGCTGATGCTGACCACGGATGAAAATATCGTCGACATCGATTTCCAGGTGGTCTGGAACATCAACGACCCGGCGAAATACCTTTTCAACCTGCGTGATCCGCAGCAAACGGTCCGCTCGGTGAGCGAGGCGGCCATGCGCGAAATCATCGCCCAGTCCGAGCTGGCTCCGATCCTGAACCGGGATCGTGGACAGATCGAACAGGACGCGTTCGAACTGATCCAGGCGACGCTGGACAGTTACGAAAGCGGCATCAACATCGTCCGCGTCAACCTCGACAAGGCGGACCCGCCGCGCGAGGTGATCGACGCTTTCCGCGAAGTTCAGGCTGCCGAACAGGAACGTGACCGGCTGGAACGTCAGGCCGATGCCTATGCGAACCGGGTTCAGGCTGGTGCGCGCGGTGAAGCTGCGCAGTTGCTGGAAGAAGCGGAGGCCTATCGTGCCCAGGTGGTGAACGAAGCCGAAGGTGAAGCGAGCCGCTTCCTCGCGGTTCTGACCGAATACCAGAATGCGCCCGAAGTGACGCGCAAGCGTCTC
Organism: Paracoccaceae bacterium; assembly: GCA_014762635.1. Taxonomy (GTDB): domain Bacteria; phylum Pseudomonadota; class Alphaproteobacteria; order Rhodobacterales; family Rhodobacteraceae; genus JABURR01. The sequence goes on along the minus strand of JABURR010000058.1, from coordinate 29,580 downwards.
TATATCGAGACCATGGAGCAGGTCCTCGGCGACGTCGACAAGATCATCATCGACGACAATATTGCAGGCGGCCAGGGGGGGCAGGGTGTTGTTCCCTACCTTCCCTTGAACGAGCTGCGGCGCAATTCCGGTGGAGGCAACTGATATGAACAAGAGTGCACTCATTCTGCCGATCGTTGCCGTGGTGCTTGCCGGGGCCCTGTCTTCGGTATTCATCGTTGACGAACGCGAGAAGGCGCTGGTTCTGCAGTTCGGCCAGATCAAGCAGATCAAGGAAGATCCAGGCCTGGCGTTCAAGATCCCGCTGATTCAGGAAGTGGTTCGCTACGACGACCGTATCCTGTCGCTCGACACGCCGCCGATCGAGGTGACGCCCTCGGATGACCGTCGTCTCGTGGTGGATGCCTTCGCGCGCTACCGCATCGCCGACGTGGTGCAGTTCCGACAGGCTGTCGGTGCCTTGGGCATTCCTGCTGCCGAGGACCGTCTGGCTTCGATCCTGCTGACCCAGACTCGTGCAGTTCTGGGTTCCGAGGGTGTAACCTCCAACACGATCCTGTCGTCCGACCGGGCGGCGCTGATGGTGCGGATCACGGAATTGGCGCAGGCGCGTGCCAGCGCGCTGGGCCTTGACGTGGTGGACGTGCGCCTGAAGCAGACCAACCTGCCGGAACAGAACCTCGATGCGACCTTCGCTCGGATGCGCGCCGAGCGCGAGCGTGAGGCGGCAGACGAAGTCGCTCGCGGTGAGGAAGCCGCGCAGCGGGTTCGCGCACAGGCTGACCGAACCGTGGTGGAACTGACGTCGCAAGCCCAAAAAGAGGCCGATATCGCCCGAGGTGAGGCCGACGCCCGCCGGAACGCGATCTTCGCCGAGGCCTTCGGGCAGGATCCGGAGTTCTTCGAGTTCTACCGCTCGCTCACGGCCTACAGCCGCGCGCTGCAGGGGCGGAACTCGACCATGGTCATGTCGCCCGACAGCGAGTTCTTCAACTACCTGAAGAGCGACCAGCCGCGGCAATGAGCTTCGTGGTCTTGGCCATAGGTCTGGTATTGTGTGTGGAGGGGCTGGTCATTGCGCTGGCCCCTTCGCGTTTGGACGAAGCGCTGGAACTGCTGCGCCGCATTCCGGTCGAGACCCGGCGGATGCTCGGGCTCGCGGCCCTTGCCGCCGGTGTGGTCATGGTGTGGGCGGCAAAGTCGATGGGTATTTGACGTATCGGCCTGAGCAGTTCACGGTCGCGTGACGTGCCCGCGTGACCCTTTGCGCCGTTCAAAGGGCTACCTATCTTACGGGTACTGCAACGCTCCGGCATGGCCGGGGCGCAGAAAGACATGAGGAGGTCGCAGTGAGTAGTAAGGCAATTTCCATTTCCCGCCCGGTGGTGAACCCGTTCACCGCGCTCTGGGTGCTCGTGCTCGCCGCCGCGCTGATGCTGGCGCAGGCGATGCCCTCCGCCGCGCGCGGCACACCCGAAAGTTTCGCCGACCTGGCCGAGAAGGTCAGCCCGGCGGTGGTGAACATCACCACCTCGACCGTGATCGCCACTTCGGCGGGGCCTGGGCCGGTGGTGCCCGAGGGCTCGCCCTTCGAGGACTTCTTCCGCGATTTCATGGAGGAAGGTCAGGAGGGGATGCCCCGCAGGCCGCGCCGCGGGTCGGCGTTGGGTTCGGGTTTCGTGATTTCCCCGGATGGTTACATCGTCACCAACAACCACGTGATCGAGAACGCCGAAGAGATCGAGATCGAGTTCTTCTCGGGTGAGCGCCTGGCCGCCGTGATCGTCGGCACCGATCCCAAGACTGATATCGCGGTGCTGAAGGTCGAGAGTGACCAGCCGCTGGAATTCGTTTCTTTCGGCGACAGCGACGCGATGCGCGTGGGCGACTGGGTGATGGCCATGGGCAACCCGCTGGGCCAGGGGTTTTCGGTTTCTGCCGGGATCGTTTCGGCCCGGGGGCGCGCGCTGTCGGGCAGCTATGACGATTACATCCAGACCGACGCGGCGATCAACCAGGGCAACTCGGGCGGTCCTCTGTTCAACATGGATGGCGAGGTTGTCGGCGTGAACACCGCGATCCTCAGCCCCACGGGCGGATCCATCGGGATCGGTTTTGCCATGTCCTCGGCGGTGGTGGCCAATGTGGTCGACCAGCTCAAGAACTTCGGTGAAACGCGCCGTGGCTGGCTGGGAGTGCGCATTCAGGACGTGAGCCCCGACGTGGCCGAGGCCCTGGGGCTGGAAACCGCAAACGGCGCCCTTGTGACCGATGTGCCGGAAGGCCCGGCCTCGGTGGCAGGTGTCGAGCCGGGTGATGTGATCGTGGCCTTTGAAGGCGAAGAGGTCGTGGACGTGCGCGACCTGGTGCGCCGGGTCGGCAATGCACCTGTTGGACGCGATGTTGCCCTGACCGTGTTCCGTGACGGTGACACTCGGGACCTGACCGTGACCCTTGGCCGCCGGGAAGAGGCCGAGAATGTCATGCCCGCCGCCGCGCCCGCGAACGAGCCGATCGAGAAGGAATTGCTTGGCCTGACGGTCACGCCGCTCACAGAAGAGATGCGTGCCGAACTGGGGCTGTCTGGTGGTCTCGACGGTCTCGTGGTCACCAATGTCGAGGAAGCGACCGAGGCCTTCAAGAAGGGTCTTCGTGCCGGGGACGTGATCACCGAGGCCGGGCAGCAGAAAGTGGCGAGCATCGGCGACCTGGAAACCCGGATCGAGGAAGCGGACGCGGCCGGACGCAAGTCCATCCTCCTGCTGATCCGTCGCGAGGGCGAGCCGCGCTTCATCGCGCTGTCGCTGAAGTAAGCTATTGTTAAAGAAATGAAAAAGCGCCCCGAAACGGGGCGCTTTTTTGTTGCCCTATCCGCGCTCGAGAAGAAAGAGGAACCCTTGCGCCCTGAAGGGATCATCGAAGTTGGCCCCATCCACGGCGAGGGAGCCCCCCTCCAGCCAGCGGCGCCATCCCTCCGGCTGCGGCGTCTGGAAGCGGCGGACGGTAACCTTGGCGCCCTCGGGCAGAACGGCGGTCCCTTCGATGGCCGCGATCACGGCCGGAACCAAGTGGGCTGGGGTCATGTGAACCGACCACAGCAGAAGTGGGCAGGGGTCTTCACCTGACAGGCGTTTCGCGAGCAGGGCGCGGTACTCTCCCGGCAGGTTGCCGTTCCGAAGGTGCGTTCGTGGGACCGAGAGCCAGTCGCGTGACATCCCGTTGGGCAGGTAGTAGCCATAGAAACTCGCTTGCGGTTGGGCCGCCATGCCGCGCGGCTCGAGCCAGGCCACCGGAAGGGTGGCGTTCGCGCAGCCGGGCAAGCCCTCCACGGCTTGCGCCGTTTCTCGCCACGGCTGCTTGGTCGGAACATCGCGCCAGGCGACCTTGGTGCCGTTGAGCGTCAGGGCGAACAGCAGAAGTGCCGTCCATGCGGACGCGCGTGACCCATGAAGGACATTCAGCGCGGTGGCCGCGACCAGCCCTGCGCTGATCCAGAAGGCCGGGGCCAGCACCACGAAGAAACGGTAGGAGAAATGCGGGACCGCCGCCACGCTGACCAGAATCGCGCTGGCAATCGCGATCGCGCTGGCAATCGCCAGGAAACTCAGGTCCGAGGTGAGATCGTTGACGCCGGCCTCCTCAGAGCTGCGATGCGCCGAAACGGACACCATCGCGAGGCCGGAGCCGATGATGGCAACGGTCAGGGCAAGGGCACTGTTCGACCCGGCAAGCGCATGTATGCCGCGCAGGATATGCTCGATGAAGAAGCTGGGCTGGGCCTGCATCCAGACGTCGTTCGGGTCGAATGGCAGGGTATCTAGTTGCCAGGTGACGAAGGTCAGAACGGGCAACGGAAAGGTCATGCCTGCCCGGATCATGGCCTTGCGCTGTTGTGTGGCCGGGGCAAGCAGGATCAAGGCGGCCAGAAGCCCGGCGGCCAAGTGTACCATGTAGAAATGGGTCAGCCCGCCAAGCGTCGCGATCAGGACGAAGGCGCTGCGCAGGCGGCGCGCAGGACGGCCTTCGGCCCAGGCGTCGCGCATGCGCATGGCAAGAACAAAGAGCGCGGCTGCGAGTAGTAGGGTCAGGGCGTAGGACCTCGCTTCCTGCGCGTAGTTGAACCACAGCGCGGAGGTGGCCGCGATCGCACAAGCATAGAGCCGGGCGCTACGGGTGATCCGGTTCGGCAGGCCGAAGTAGAGCGTTGGTATGACGGCGCTGGCCAGCACCGCGCTGAGTCCTCGTGCGATGATCGTGTAGTCTCCGGGAACGAGTTGCCAGACGACCCAGACCAGCCAGAAATAGGCGGGGGGATGATCGTTCTCTCCCGTCCGCGCGAAAAGATCATGCAGGTCTGACACCTCGGGGCCCGCGTGGTAGGCGGTGAAGAATTCATCGAGCCACATGCTCGACACGCCGAGCCCGGTGAAGGCGGCCGCGACGGATGCGGTAATCAGGAGAACGCAGGTAATTTCGAGAGCGTCGATCTGCCGGGAAGCAGCCCGGTAGCTGAGTGTTTGATCGTTCATCTTCGTGTCCCCCAAGATACGCCTGCCCATTCGGCCGCGTGACCGCAGGGTGGCGATTCTTCGTGAATAATCCTTTGAGAACCGCCTCTTGTGCGAGTGGATTCCTGTGGCCGCCAAAAAATTGACGTTTTTTCGCCGAGGTCTAGCCGAATTCCGCCTACTGCCGTTCCGGGTGCGGGCTATTCTCAGGCTGCAGGAGCATGTCCAGCAGGTGGGACAGGTCCTCGATCTTGTCCGCGATCACATGGGCCACGCCGCTTTCGCGCTGCAGTTTTCCGGTGACCCGCAGCAGCCGCCCGGCGATGACCGCGCGGCGGTAGCGTTCGTAGAGCGCCTTCCAGACCACCACGTTTGCGACGCCGGTTTCATCCTCCAGCGTGATGAAGATCACGCCCCTGGCGGTGCCGGGGCGTTGGCGGACCAGCACCAGCCCGGCCACGGTCACGCGGGCGCCGTTGGGCACCTCGTCCAGCCGCCCGTGCGGAATTGCGGCGGGCGGGCGGGGATAGGAACCTGGTTTCGGCGTGGCGGGCAGCATGTGAACAAATATAGAACATCATGCGCTGCGGGCCAAGCCTAGGATTCCGAGAAGCGCGTCTGGATATCGGCGGTGGTGTTGCGGTGCGGGTAGGGTTGATCCGGCACTGGCACATCGAGGAACGCGCAAAGCGGCTCCCAGCCATCGCCCGGTTCATAGACCAGTAGGCGCTCTGGCGGGATCTCGTGGCGCACGGCCTCGGCATTGGCGCAGTAGACTGCCATCGCGTGATCGGGATCCTCGGGGCGTCCGTCGAACACCTGCTTGCGGATCAGCGCCACGCCCAGGCTTTCGGGCTCCGCATCCTCTCCGAACCGCTGTAGGATCGTGTTGCTGAAGCTGCGATACCAGGCCTCGGGGTCGCGCCAGGTCAGGATGACCTTGGCCTTTGGGTAGGCCGCGGCCAGTTCGCGCCAGTAGAAGGCCGAGGGCCAGTCGAGGCAGGAGTTGAAACCCTTGAAAAGCGCCTGCCAATCTGGCGGCGCGCCTTGCGCCAGCGCCCGCCATAGGCGCTTTTGTTCCGCGTCCGCCATCACCTCCATCATGTGGTGGCAGGGGCCGAGGCCGAGGATGTTGAGCGCCTCGCGCAGCGAGTCGGTGCCGGTGCGCCCGAATCCCGCGCCTATGACCTGAAGTGACATGAAACCTCCCGCGACATCACGTTCTTGAAATTCTGCCGCTCCGGGGCTGGAACCGTGCGACGCATCATATTACTTACGCCCAGATTACCGAGAAGAGGGTCCTCATGGCAAAGATCACGTATATCGAGCACAATGGCACCGAACATGTCGTCGAGGTGGCCAACGGGCTGACCGTCATGGAAGGTGCCCGCGACAATGGCATTCCGGGGATCGAGGCCGATTGCGGCGGCGCCTGCGCCTGTTCCACCTGCCATGTCTATGTCCATCCCGACTGGGCGTCGAAGCTGCCCGAGATCGAGGCGATGGAAGAGGACATGCTGGATTTCGCCTTCGAGCCCGATCCGGCGCGGTCGCGCCTGACCTGCCAGCTCAAGGTCACGGACGCGTTGGACGGGCTTGTCGTGCAGATGCCGGAAAAGCAGATCTGATGCGCGCATTGGCGGCGCTTCTGCTCGCGGTGATCGCCGCCACCTCTGCCGCCGCCTGCGACTACCCCGGACCGCCGCCCGGCAGCGGCGAAGCCCGCGCCGAGGGGCGGGGGATCACATGGGCCGGGTTCTCGGACGCCACCACGCGCTATGGCCATGGTGTTCTGGGTGATGCGGTCGAGGCCGGGGGCCTCAGGGCCATGACCCGGATGCGGGGGCCCTGCGATCTGTCGGTCATCCTGCCCGAGGACCGGGTGTTCGAAGACTTCGCACCCCGGCTTGCCGACCTGGATGGTGACGGGCGGCCCGAGATCATCGTCGTGGAAACCCAGGTGAATCAGGGCGGCTCGCTGGCGGTATACGGCCTGCGCCTCGGGCGGCTTCAGAAGATTGCCGCGACCCCGCATATCGGGCGCTCGAACCGCTGGTTGGCCCCTGTGGGGGCCGCCGATCTGGATGGCGATGGCCATATGGAAATCGCCTATGTGGACCGGCCGCATCTGGCGCGGGTTCTGATGATCTGGCGATTCCGGGATGGCGAGTTGGAAAAGGTCGCGGAACTGCCGGGCCTCACCAATCACCGGATCGGCGATGACCGCATTCTGGGTGGCATCCGGGACTGCGGCGACGGCCCCGAGATGATCACCGCGACGCCCGATTGGCGCGGCCTCGTGGCCACGCGGTTCCGGGGCGGGAAATTCGAAACCCGCCACATCGGCCCCAACACGCCCGAGGCGGAACAGGCCGCGCTGGCCTGCCGCTGACGATCAGAGCGCGCGCCAGCCGATATCCTTGCGATAGAAGCCTTCGGGCCAGTCGATCCGGTCGATCATCGTGTAGGCGCGGTCGCGCGCCTCTTGCAGGGTCGCGCCGCGCGCGGTGACGTTCAGCACCCGCCCGCCGGTGGCGACGATCTGCCCGTCCTTCTCGCCTGTGCCGGCGTGGAACACCATCTGGCTGGAGCTTTCGGGGAGCGCGTCCAGCCCGCCGATCACCGAGCCTTTCTCATAGGCCCCCGGATAGCCCGTCGCCGCCATCACCACGGTCATCGCGTGATCATCGGCCCAGTTCACCTTGGCCTCGGCCAGGCGCCCCTCGGCAGCGGCCTGCAGCAGGTCGAGCGCCTGCGCGCCAAGCCGCATCATCAGCACCTGGCATTCCGGATCGCCGAAACGGACGTTGTATTCCACCAGGCGCGGTTCGCCGTCCTTGATCATCAGCCCGACGTAGAGAACCCCCTGGTAGGGTGTGCCGCGACGGGCCATTTCGGCGGCGGTGGGCTTCACGATACGGTCCATGACCTTTTGCGCGACCTCGTCGGTCAACACCGGAGCAGGGGAATAGGCCCCCATGCCGCCGGTGTTGGGGCCTGTATCGCCTTCGCCGACGCGCTTGTGGTCCTGCGCTGTGCCGATGGGCAGCGCCTCTTCGCCATCGACCAGCACGAAGAACGAGGCTTCCTCGCCTTCCATGAATTCCTCGATCACGACCTCGGCGCCCGCGTCGCCGAATTCGCCGCCGAACATGTCGTCGATGGCGGCCAGTGCGGTGTCGAGCTCCATCGCCACGATGACGCCCTTGCCAGCGGCCAGCCCGTCGGCCTTCACAACGATCGGCGCGCCTTGTTCGCGGACATAGGCCTTGGCGGCTTCGGCCTCGGTGAAACGGGCCCAGGCGGCGGTGGGGGCGCCGCAGGCATCGCAGATTTCCTTGGTGAAACCTTTCGAGGCTTCAAGCTCGGCAGCGGCCTTGCTGGGTCCGAAAGTCGTGACGCCCGCGTTCCGCAACCGGTCCGCCACGCCCGCGGCAAGCGGCGCCTCGGGGCCGACGATCACGAAGTCGATGGCGTTTTCCTCGGCGAATGTGGCCACAAGCCCGCCGTCGTTGATGTCGATGCTGGCGCATTCGGCGATCTGGGCGATCCCGGCATTGCCCGGCGCTACGATCAGCCGGTCGCATTTCGGGTTCTGCATTACGGCCCAGGCCAGCGCATGTTCGCGCCCGCCGCCACCCAGAATGAGGATATTCATCTGTCGCCCCTGCTTGGCCTCGGATTTGCGGCGTTCTAAGGTCAGGGGGAGCGCAGCACAAGGCAGAGCATGACCGACCTGATCGACGACGACCCCGGCACCGGTGGCAACGCCCCCGAATTCACCGTCTCGGAAATCTCGGGAGCGGTGAAGCGGATGATCGAGGGCGAGTTTTCCCACGTTCGGGTGCGGGGTGAGGTCGGGCGGGTCTCGCGCCCGCGCTCGGGGCATATCTACCTGGACCTGAAGGATGAACGCTCGGTCCTGTCCGGCGTGATCTGGAAGGGCGTGGCCGCGCGACTGGCAACCCAGCCCGAAGAGGGGCTGGAGGTCATCGCCGTGGGCCGGCTGACGACATTCCCCGGCCAGTCCAAGTACCAGATCGTGATCGAGGATATCCGGCCCGCGGGTGTCGGTGCGCTGATGGCGATGCTGGAGAAGCGCAAGAAGATGCTCGAGGCGGAAGGGCTGTTCGATCCGGCGCGCAAGAAGCCCTTGCCCTATCTGCCCGAAGTGATCGGGGTGGTGACCTCGCCCTCGGGCGCCGTGATCCGGGATATCCTGCACCGGCTGCGCGACCGGTTCCCGCGCAAGGTGCTGATCTGGCCCGTGGCCGTGCAGGGAGAGAAATGCGCTTCCGAGGTGGCTCGCGCGATCGAGGGGTTCAACAGGCTGACGCCGGGCGGATCTTTGCCCCGGCCCGATCTTCTGATCGTGGCACGGGGTGGCGGGAGCCTCGAAGATCTGTGGGGCTTCAACGAAGAGATCGTCGCCCGCGCGGCGGCGGCGTCCGAGATCCCGCTGATCTCGGCCGTGGGGCACGAGACTGATACGACGCTGATCGACTTCGTGGCGGACCGGCGCGCCCCCACGCCCACGGCGGCGGCGGAATTGGCGGTGCCGGTGCGGATGGAACTGTTGGCCTGGGTCGACAACCAGGGCGCCCGGCTCAGCCGGTCGCTGAGCCAGGGGGTGACGCTCAGGCAGCAGCGGTTGCGCGATCTGTCCCGTGCATTGCCCCGCCCCGAAGCTATCGTCGAGACGCAGAACCAGCGCCTCGACTACGCGTCCGAGCGGCTGAGAAATGCGCTGGTCGCAGTGGCGCAGCGAAAGCGCCTGCGCTTGATCGAGGCCTCGGCCTCGCTGCGCCCCTCGGCCTTGCAAGGGTTCCTGCGAGACAAGAGGCAGCGGGTTGGCCAGATCGCGGACAGCATGGCCTTGGGGGTGAAGCGTGGGCTTCGCAATGGGCAGCGTGACCTCGACCGGCTTGGCGGGCGGCTGGTACCCGGTCGCATCGCGCGCGAGACCCAAATACGCGCCCGGGATCTGGATCGGCTTTCCCGGCGCCTGTCGGATGTCGGAAAAGGTCAAGTTTCTGGCTGGCGGGACCGGATCGACGGGTTGGAGCGGCTGCGCCAGACGCTGGGCTACACCGAGACCCTCCGCAGGGGCTACGCGGTGGTCCGGGGCAATGGCGAAGTGGTGACCACCCGGGAGGCCGCTGCGGGAGCGCGCGATCTGGAGATCGAATTTGCCGACGGGAAACTTGCGGCTACAGGGATCGCAGGCCCGGTGCGGACGCGTCGAAAGGATGAACCACCCGAGCAGGGCAGCCTCTTCTAGACGCCCTGTATTTCAAGTCGGTGAATCTTTGAGCGGAATCCCGTCTACGATGTATTTCGAGCGCTAAGATTCTGCGCTGTAACAAGAATTTCGATCTGCTGCCCTATTTTTGCTCGATTCCGACCAAATAAACGATCTGAAGGGATGGTGACTCGCGTACCCGGTACGGGATGTCGCGAATCGTTCCGTTTTTACCAAGGCTCCGCAGAGAGCTGTCTTGAGGAAACCTGAGCGAGGCCGTGGCGGCGGCTCGTCTGAGTTTTGGGCAGCGCCCGGATCATTCGGTCTGGGGAGAGAAGGATTGTGTTGATGAAGGGCTTAGCGACCGTCGCGACAGCAACCAGCCGGGTCGGAAATGATCGGGTTGGATTTGCGCGTTTCGCTCCTCAAGAAATGAATAGTGATTGGTGGGGGATCATGGAATCTGGCATCGAGACTGGGCATGGCGGGCGGGCTTTCGCCGGGTACGGCCCAGATCAACGGGCGAATCCTTGCGCGCTCGGGGTTTGCGCCCTAGTTTTAAACTCTGATATTCCTGTTGTTGCATGTAATGCGGCGGCAAACCAGAAGACCATCGTCCGACGCGCGCTTGTATCCTGGGACGGGATTGCGCAGCGAAACGACAGATCAAGAACAGTGAAGGTTGGGCAATGACCGAACGCTCCAAGACGCCATTCGACAAGCAGCTGGCAAATGCCCGGCTGCTTTCGCTGGGAACCGAACCGCTCGCTACGGTGCGGACGCAAGTCGACTCGCTGAAAGGTGTTCTGTCCGATCTGGAAGGTGCCGTCGACGAAAGGGCTCAGCGTCGCGTCCGTCATGTGGACACGATGCTCTCGGACTTTTCCGCCACCGTGACGATCGTGGGTCAGGTGAAGGCGGGCAAGACTGCGCTGATCAACTCCATCGCCGGCCAGCCGGGGCTGTTGTCCTCGGACGTCAACCCGTGGACATCGGTTGTGACGACCGTTCACATCAACAAGCCTGCGCCGCCGAATACCCGCGCCGAGTTCCAGTTCTTCGACAAGGACGAGTGGGACCGCATCATTTCCGGCGGTGGCCGTCTTGGCGAAATGGCAAGCCGTGCCGGTGCCGAGGAAGAGGTGAGCGAGATCGCCCGCCAGGTCATGGAAGTGCGTGAGAAATCCAAGGAGCGCCTTGGCCGCAACTTCGAACTGCTGCTGGGTCAGCGTCACAATTACGACTGGTTCGATAGTGAACTGGTTGAGCGCTATGTCTGTATGGGCGACCCGGATGACGAGGATATCCAGTCGGGCAAGCAGGGCCGTTTCGCGGACCTGACCCGCTCGGCCGACCTTTATCTCAAGGTGCCGCAATACCCGGCCTCGCTGTCGATTCAGGATACGCCGGGCGTCAACGACCCGTTCCTGATGCGCGAACAGATCACTCTGCGCTGCGTCCGCACCGCGGAACTCTGCGTCGTTGTGCTGTCCGCCAGCCAGGCCCTGAACACGGTCGACCTTGCACTGGTCCGGCTGCTGACCAACCTCGAAAAGCGTCAGGTCGTGATCTTCGTCAACCGGATCGACGAACTTGAGAAGCCTTCGGTTCAGGTCGGTGAAATCCGCGAATCGTTGATCGAAACCATGAAGCGTCATGGCGTCGGCGGCACCGCCGACATCGTCTTCGGCAGTGCCATGTGGGCCGAAGCCGCCCTGCGTGGACGTGTTTCGCAACTGCCCGAGGAAAGCCAGGAAGCCCTGTTCGACTGGGCCAGCGTGGCGGATGTTCCCGGCAGTGACGACGCGACCCGTATGGTCTGGCTGCTGTCCGGCGTGCCGACGCTGATTTCGGCCGTGGGCGAGCGTGTGGCCCAGGGGTCTGCGCAGCGCGTGATCCAGAAGGCGCGCAAGCAGCTCAAGAACATCGTTGCGCAGTCCATGGCGACGAACATCGCCGACCAGGTGCAGATCGATGGCCAGGCGAGCGTGAAAATGCGTTCGAAAGAGATCGCGGCGCGCGCCAAGGAGGTCAGCAACAGGCTGCACACCGAACTGGACAAGAATATTGACACGATCCTCGCTGATCTTAATTCCCGCATGGAAACGGCCAACGAGACCTTCGTCGAGACCACGATCGCAAACATGATCAAGCATGTGGAGATCCACGGCGCCGAAGGGCAGTGGGAATGCGATCCGATGCGGCTCAGGATGCAGCTTCGCGCGGCATATCTGAATTTCACCCGGTCCTCGCGTGCCTTGTCGACCAACATCCTCAAGCGCGCGTCGAAGGAAGTCATCGGCCTTTATCGTGATCTCCTCGGGGATCCGGCCGACGGCCTGAGGCTCGAACCGCCGCTTGCACCTGCTGTTCCGCCGCCGGTCGCCATCGGCAAGACGATCGTTGTCGATCTGCAGTCCACCTGGTGGAAGAAATGGACGGCCACGCGTCGTGGCTCCGAGGCATTCGCGAAGGAATATCGCGAGCTAATCAAGGGCGAAACGACTGGAATCATTCGCGAAATCGAAGAACAACAGGCGCATTCCGTAACGGAAGCTCTTCGTCTGTCGTTGAGTGAATTCCTTGAAGATCATTCGGACGCACTTGTCCGTATTGCCAAGGCCGGTTCCGTCGATGCCGACGGTCTGCGTACGGCCATTGGCGCAGGCGAACATTCCGCAAGAACTGCTGCGCTGGATTCGGCGATGGCGGCACTGGAAGAGCTTCCGGCCCAGGCAATGAGGACGGCGGCGCAATAGGAGAGCAGTAGATGTCCCTGGACGACAAGCCGGGCCGTCAGGTCACTAGTGAGCAGTACAAGCGGTTGAACAGATGGGCCCAGCGCAAACCCTGCGTTGCGCTGATGGGTGAGTTCAGTGCTGGCAAGTCGACCCTTCTGAACTTCCTCATCGAAGAGGAAGTATTGCCAACCAAGGTGACCGCGACGGAATTACCGCCGGTTTGGTTCTCGTTCGGGAACCAGTCTCCCTATTGGCTTGACGAAAGCATGCAGCGCCACCCGCTGTCGATGGACAATTTGAACGCTGCGCCCCGTGAGGCGCGTTGCATTCGAATTTTCATCGAGGCGGAAATCCTTGAACATTGCGACATCATCGATACGCCAGGTATCTCGGACCCGAACCTTGCGGTCGAGAACTGGCGCACTGCGGCTGGCTACGCCAACATGGTGATCTGGTGCACCAGCGCCACGCAGGCTTGGCGTGAGTCCGAACGCGCCGCATGGTTGTCTATGCCGAAGCGCCTGCGCCGCAACAGCCTTCTGATCGTAACCCGCGCCGATAAGCTTGTCTCGGATATCGATCGCGCGAAAGTTGGTCGCCGCATGGATCGTGAGACCGAGGGACTGTTCGCGGGTCGGGTGTTCATGGCCACGCTCAGGGCGTTGAAAGCAAAAGAAAAACTGGCACGTGGAGAAGAAACGGACGAGTGGGAGACTAGCGGCGGAAATCGTCTCTTGGAGCTGCTCATAACGCAGTTCTCGGATATCTCTGACCGGCGGCAGGCGCTGATGACTCGGTATCACGAGGGTGGTGCTGGCGTGAGCATGCGCCGGCCGACTCAGCGAATCCGCGGAGCCGGCGCACCGCCGATGATGAAGGCAACCACGATCGGCGCCGAAGAAGAGCCGCCGGCGCGTCCGCAGATGAGGATCGTGGAACCCGAGCCCGAGGTGCCAGCTGAGCCCGCGCCGCAGATGCGCAGCATGCGAATGGAGCCGGAGGAGGATCAAGCGCCGCGTGTCGCACGCCGGATTTCCATGCGCCCGACGCAGGAGGAAGAACCTGCACCTGCGCCTCGTCGTGCGCGTTTGCAGGAACCGGAGCCTGAGCCGGTCTATGAGGATGACGACGACGATTATGATGACGGTGGCTATGAGGAAGAGGCCGCCTACGAAGAAGAGGCCGCCTACGAAGAAGAGGCCGCCTACGAAGATGAGCCGGCCTACGAGGATGACTACGAGGCCGAAGAAGAGCCGATGCCCCTTGTCCTCGGCGCGGCCCTTCCAGCCGAAGATGACTATGACGACGATGGCTACGAGGAAGAGCCGCAGCCCGTAGCGCGTCGCCGAGCTGCCGAGCCCGAGCCCGAGCCCGAATACGACGATTACGGCTACGAGGAAGAAGAGCCCGCGCCGCCCCCGCGTCGCGCGGCAAAGCCAAAGCCGCGGCTGCCGCATGAGGTGGAGCTGTGGCGTGAGATCATCAACCAGTACGAACTCGATCCGGCGACCGAACAGATGACCATCCTGTTCGACGAATTCCTGCAGCGTCTCTATGGCGGTGAGCAGGTGAGCGACGCCGACTATCGTGAACCGGATGAGGATACCCAGGAAACGCTGGCCAGTGTGAAGCGGTTCCTTTGAGAGAATGCTACGCCAAGTCGTCGCAGGTCACTGATCCGGTGGAAATTGCCGCGGCAACGCTGTAAGGGTCTGGAAAAAAGGACTCAGCAGTATGTCGACGGATATCTCCAAAGCCAGTGAAATCGAGGGTTTTATCGGGGCTTGCCTCGTGGACAGCGATTCGGGGCTGATGGTGAACTCACTGGGTGGCGGTGGCGTCGACCTTGAGGCCGTGGCCGCGATGTACACCCAGGTGGTGCAGTCCAACATTCAGACTGTCGAGACGCTGGACCTCGAAACCGACATCGAGGACATCTTTATCACGCTGGGCAACCAGCACCACATCATCCGGCCGCTCAGATGCGCGCCGAGCGTGTTCCTGTTCGTCGCCGTGAAGCGCGCGGAAGGCAATGTTGGCATGGCGCGCATTCAGGTGCGCAACATCGAGTCCAAGATCAACATCTGATTCAGCCTAGGGTCAAACACCCACGTCCGGCCCGCGGCATTGCAGCGGTGCCGAGGTTTGCTGCGCCTCGTAATATTCGATGGATGCATCGCTTTCGAATTGCGCGATGAGTTGCCCCGACCGCTGGAAGAAACGCCAGCACTGCGCGTCTGCGATTCCCACGTAGCGAAAACAGATCAGATCTTCGTTCGCATACCAGTATCCATCGGTGCATTCCCCGTCCAGAAAGGACCAGCGAACGTTCCGGTCGGGAAGATATTCCTCGATTCCATAAACAATTCCGCCTTCCGCGTAGGTCAGCGTCTTGCCTGTCGCGTAGGATTCGAACTCTGCCGCAGTCATTGCGGTTTCTGCATCAACCGACGTCGCGAGGAAGGTAAGAAACGCAATTCTTTTTATCATGAGAAATTATTTCACAATTCAGACATCTTGACTAGAGGCTTTAGGTGTCCCGGGTTTCCAACCCGTGTCATCCGTTCACCGCAACCATGCGTGCGAAGGTCGCATTTGCTATGGTCGCGCCCCACGCTCTGCCACTAGGTTGAGCGCGAAAACGGGGAGGCAGCGCATGGCACTCGATCATGACAAGGGCGTCTGGAAATCCGGTCGCGGGAAAGGGCGCAAGACGCCCAAGGGGCGCCAGCTTGACGATCAGGCCTGGGCCGAGGTGCAGGCGCTTCTGGGTGGCCGTCCGCGCCGCCGGGACCTGCTGATCGAGTTCCTACACCTGATCCAGGACGCCCATGGCCATCTGAGCGCCGCGCATCTGCGGGCATTGGCCCATGAGATGAACCTCTCCCAGGCCGAGGTCTACGAGGTCGCCAGTTTCTACGCCCATTTCGACGTGGTGAAAGAGGGGGAAACCCCGCCGCCCGCGCTGACGATCCGTGTCTGCGACTCGCTGTCTTGCGAACTCGCCGGGGCCGAAAAACTGCGCGCCGCGCTGGAAGAGGGTCTGGACCCGTCCGAGGTGCGCGTGCTGCGCGCCCCCTGCATGGGCCGCTGCGATACCGCGCCTGTGGTGGAACTTGGCCATCGGCACATCGACCATGCCGACCCTGAGAAGATCAAGACGGCCATCGCCGAAGGTGACACTCACCCCGTGATCCCCGCTTACGAAGGTATCGAGGCCTATCGCTCCAATGGCGGCTACACCGTCCTGGAAGAGCTTCGCGCCAGCGGCGATTGGGAAGCGGTCCAGCAGAAGGTGCTGGACTCCGGCCTGCGCGGGCTTGGCGGGGCGGGCTTCCCCTCGGGCCGGAAATGGGGCTTCGTGCGCGGCTATGAGGGCCCGCGCTATCTGGCGGTGAACGGTGACGAGGGCGAACCGGGTACGTTCAAGGACCGCTACTACCTGGAACGCACGCCGCATCTTTTCCTTGAGGGCATGCTGATCGCCGCCTGGGCGGTCGAGGCCGAGACGGTCTTCCTCTACATGCGCGACGAATACCCGGCGGTGCTGGAGATCCTGCGCCGGGAGATCGCGGCGCTGGAAGAAGCTGGCATCGTTGCGCCGGGCTATATCGACCTGCGCCGCGGGGCCGGGGCCTATATCTGCGGCGAGGAAAGCGCGATGATCGAGTCGATCGAGGGCAAGCGCGGCATCCCGCGCCATCGTCCGCCCTACGTGGCCGAGGTTGGCGTTTTCGGGCGGCCGACCCTCGTCCACAATATCGAGACGCTTTACTGGGTGGCGCGCATCTGCCGCGAAGGGCCGGCGGTTCTGAACTCGACCGAAAAGAACGGGCGCAAGGGGCTGCGTTCCTACTCGGTCTCGGGTCGGGTGGCGAAGCCGGGTGTTTACCTGCTTCCGGCAGGCTCTACGATCCGCGACGTGATCGCGGCGGCAGGTGGTATGGCCGAGGGGCACGCGTTCAAGGCCTATCAGCCGGGCGGGCCGTCCTCGGGGCTGCTTCCTGCCTCGATCGACGATGTGCCGCTTGATTTCGACACGTTACAGCCGCTGGGGTCCTTCATCGGATCGGCCGCCGTAGTGGTGCTGTCCGACAAGGACAGCGCGCGCGAGGCGGCGCTCAACATGCTGCGGTTCTTCGAGGATGAAAGCTGCGGCCAGTGCACCCCTTGCCGCGTGGGCTGTGAGAAGGCGGTCAAGCTGATGCAGGCGGATCGCTGGGATCAGCCGCTGCTGGAAGAGGTCTGCCTGGCGATGGCCGATGCCTCGATCTGCGGCCTGGGGCAGGCGGCGCCGAACCCGATCCGTCTGACGATGAAGCATTTCCCGGACGAGATCTGATCCGGGGGCGCCCCTTCCAATGGCGGGGCTTTGGCATTAGGTCATGTCCCAGACCAAGGGGGCGCACATGTCATTCTTCGGAAAGCTCAAGAGCCGGTTGCTGAAATCCTCCTCGAAGCTCGAGGATGGGTTGGATGCCATAGTGTCCGACGGTGGAGTCGACGAACCCGAAGAACCGCAGCCGACGCCAGAGCCCGAGCAGGTGCCGCCGGGGCCGGATGAGACGCCCCCAACGGAACCCACGACGCCCGAGGAAGAACCGGTCACGATCCCGGTGCCCGAACCCGAGCGGGTTCCGGAGCGCGAGCCGCACCCCGGCAGCGATCCGATGCCCGAGGAGGAACCCAGCAACGTGCCTGCCCCCGAGCCGGAAGGGCCGGTCGACGTGCCGTCCGAGGTGCCGGGCTACAGCGATCCGATGCCCGAGCAAGGCCCGATGGAAATTCCCTCCACAGGGCCCATGATGCGCGGTTCGGACGACGCGCCTCTGAAGCAACGCCCCGGCTTTATCGGCCGCATGCTGGGGCGCGGCACGGGGATCGTCACCCGCCGGGTGCTGGACGACGAGATGCTGGAGCAGTTGGAAGAACTGCTCATCACCTCGGACATGGGCGTGGAAACCGCGATGCGCGTCACCGCGAACCTGGCCGAAGGGCGGTTCGGCAAGAAACTGAGCGTGGACGAGATCAAGCGCCTGCTTGCCGAGGAGATCACCCGCATTCTTGAGCCGGTGGCCAAGCCCATGCCGCTTTTCCCGAAGAAGCCGCAGGTGGTGCTGGTCGTGGGCGTGAATGGCTCGGGCAAGACGACGACGATCGGCAAGCTCGCCAGCCAGTTCAAGGCCGCGGGCAAGAACGTGGTGATTGCCGCGGGCGACACGTTCCGCGCGGCCGCCGTGGAACAACTCCAGGTCTGGGGCGAACGTGCCGGGGTGCCGGTGATGACCGCGCCCGAAGGCTCGGACCCGGCGTCGCTCGCCTTCGATGCGATGACGAAGGCCGAGGCCGAGGGCGCCGACCTTCTGATGATCGACACTGCCGGACGGCTGCAGAACCGCGCCGACCTGATGGAGGAATTGGCCAAGATCGTTCGGGTGATCCGCAAGAAGGACCCCGAGGCGCCGCACAACACGCTGCTTGTGCTGGACGCGACCACCGGGCAGAACGCCTTGAGCCAAGTCGAGATATTCCAAAAGTTGGCGGATGTCTCGGGCCTCGTGATGACCAAGCTCGACGGCACCGCGCGGGGCGGGGTGCTGGTTGCCTTGGCTGACAAGTTCGGCCTGCCGATCCATGCCATCGGCGTCGGCGAACAGATCGACGATCTTGCGCCCTTCGACCCCGAGGAATTTGCCCGCGCGCTCACCGGGTTGTCCGAGTGACAACTTCTTATCTGGAAGAATTTCTCCGGCGCGTGGCTTCTCCCGAATGACCGAGTGGATCGTTTCCATCGAAGGCACCGAGGCAGCGACACATCTCGCGCTTGGCCTCGCGCTTCTGGCGGCGTTTCTGCATGCGCTTTTCGGGGCGCTGCAGAAGGGGCGGCACGATCCGTGGCTCAGCCGGGGCGCGATCGATATCTCCTACGCGATGATCGCCCTGCCATTTGCCTTGTTCGTCGTGCCTTGGCCCGAACCGCATATGTGGCCGATCTTCGCGGGCGCGTTCCTGATCCACATGTTCTACAAGTTCGCGCAGGCGTTTACCTACACCAAGGGGGCCTATACCGTCGTCTACCCGGTGGTGCGGGGCACGGGGCCGTTGTTCGCGGTGTTCGGCGCCTACCTGGTGTTCGGCGAGGTCTTCACGCCGCTTCAGTGGCTCGGCGTTGCCGTGCTGCTCTCGGGCATCTTCGGGCTGGCGGTCTACAACCTGATCTTCCTCGAGGTGGACCGGGATATGCTTCCGATTGCCCTGGCGCTGGCGGTTCTGACGGGGCTGTTCGTGTCGCTCTACACCACGTTCGATGCCTATGGTATCCGCGCCTCGGCGGACCCGTTCACTTTTCTGGCGTGGTTCTTCGTGTTCGACGGGATCGTGATCTTCCCGCAGATCGCGGCGGTGCGCTGGTGGCGGATGGCGGATCGGCCTGCACTGGGCCCGCTGGCGCTGCGCGGATTGATCGGCAGCGTGGTTGCCTTCTTCTCATTCGGGGCGATCATGATGGCGACGCGGTTGGACAACGTGGGCGAGGCCGCGGTGCTTCGCGAAACCTCGGTCGTGTTTGCCGCCTTGATCGGTTGGGTGCTTCTGGGCGAAAAGGTCGGCCCGAGGCGGTTGATGTTGATCGCGTTGATCGCCATTGGTGCGGTCATCGTGGAATTTGGAGGCTGAATGATGAGTGAGCGGCAAGTGAACCCGGTGCTGAAAAGCGCCCTGGAACTGGGGCCGATCCTTCTGTTCTTCGTGGCCTATATCAAGCTGCGCGACGAGATATTCATGATCTCTGGCACGGAATATTCCGGCTTCATCGTGGTGACGGCGCTGTTCATCCCGCTTATCGCGATCTCGACTTTTCTGCTGTGGTGGCTGACCGGCAAACTGGCGAAGATGCAGATCGTGACGCTGGTCCTTGTGGTCGTCTTTGGGGGGCTGACGGTCTGGCTGAATGACGAGCGGTTCTTCAAGATGAAGCCCACGATCATCTACCTGTTGTTCGGCGGAATGCTGGGCATGGGCCTGATGCGCGGCCAGTCCTACCTTGAATACGTGATGGAAGGGATGATGCCCCTCAAGCCCGAGGGTTGGATGAAGCTGACGCGGCGTCTGACGGCCTTCTTCTTCGGCTTGGCGGTTCTGAACGAGGTGATCTGGCGCACCATGTCCACGGATGCCTGGGTCAACTTCAAGACCTTTGGCCTGACGGCGGCGCTGTTCCTGTTCTTCATGGCGCAGGCGGGCCTGCTTCAGGAATACGGAATCGAAGACGAGAACGAGGGCTGAGGCCCGAGCAACAAGAAAACGAGGGACAGACCATGAGCAAGACCTACTCCATCGCGACCATCCCCGGGGACGGGATCGGCACCGAGGTTCTTCCGGTTGGCCAGCGCGCCGCCGAGGCTGCCGCGAAAAAGCACGGGTTCTCCCTGAAATGGGTGGAGTTCGACTGGTCCTGCCAACGCTATGCCGAAACCGGGCGCATGATGCCCGAGGACGGGATCGAACAGCTCAAGCCCCATGATGCGATCTACCTGGGTGCCGTGGGCTTCCCGGGCGTGCCGGATCATGTCTCGCTCTGGGGGCTGTTGATCCCGATCCGTCGCGAGATGGACCAATATGCCAACGTGCGCCCGGTGCGCCTTCTGCGCGGCGTGCAAAGCCCGCTGGCGGGGCGTGGGCCGGAAGACATCGACTTCGTCGTCGTGCGCGAGAACGTCGAAGGAGAGTATTCCGAAGTGGGCGGTCGGATCTATCGCGGCACCGATCAGGAGATGGCTGTGCAGGAGGCGGTCTTTACCCGTCGTGGCACGGACCGGATCATGGACTACGCCTTCAAGCTGGCCCAGACGCGCGCGGGGCACGTGACCTCGGCCACCAAGTCCAACGGGATCGTCCACACGATGCCCTTCTGGGACGAGCGGTTCGCGGCGGCGAAAGAGCGTTTCCCCGGCGTGAAGACGGACCAGTATCACATCGACATCCTGACCGCCCATTTCGTCCAGCACCCGGACTGGTTCGACGTGGTGGTGGGCTCGAACCTCTTTGGCGATATCCTGTCGGACCTGGGTCCCGCGGTGGCGGGCTCGATCGGCATCGCACCCTCGGCCAATATCAACCCCGAGGGCAAGTTCCCGTCGATGTTCGAGCCGGTGCACGGCTCGGCCCCGGATATCGCGGGCAAGGGCATCGCGAACCCGGTGGCGGCGGTCTGGACCGCGGCGATGATGCTCGAACATCTGGGTGAGGTCGAGGCCGCCAAGACGCTGGAGGCCGCGATCGAAACCTCGCTGGAGAAGCCCGAGACGCGCACTCGCGACCTGGGCGGCACCGCCGATACCAAGGCCAGCGAGGCGGCGATCCTGGCCGCGATCGACTAGGCCTGCGGGGCAGGGCCGGCGGCTCTCTCTTGACCGCTGGCCCTGCTGGGTCTATTCCTCTCACCGTGGCGATTTGTACACCGGATTGCGGGCCACGTTAAACATGCCGCTAAAGAGGTCAGGGACAATTGCCCCCGGCGCTCATGCGGTGGGGGCTTTTTTGTTGCTTGGAGGCAGCGATGTCGAAGGATTGGAACACGCGGACGAAACTGGTGCACGAGGGCATCCGGCGCAGCCAATACGGCGAGGTGTCCGAGGCGATCTTCCTGACCCAGGGCTTCGCCTATGAAAGCGCTGAGCAGGCCGAGGCACGCTTCATTCAGTCGGGGGATGACGAGTTCATCTATGCTCGTTACGGCAACCCCACGGTGCGCATGTTCGAAGATCGCATAGCGGCGCTGGAGGGGGCCGAAGATGCCTTCGCCATGGCCTCGGGCATGGCGGCGGTCAACGCGGCGCTGACCTCGCTTCTGAAGGCGGGGGATCACGTGGTGTCTTCCCGCGCGCTGTTCGGCTCCTGCCTCTATATCCTCGAAGAGGTGCTGACCCGCTACGGGGTCGAGGTCACATTTGTCGACGGAACCGACCTTGAGCAATGGAAGGCCGCGGTCCGTCCGGACACCAAGGCGGTGTTCTTCGAAAGCCTCTCGAATCCCACGTTGGACGTGATCGACGTGAAGGCCGTGGCCGAGATCGCCCATGCGATGGGCGCCACCGTCATCGCCGATAACGTCTTTGCCACGCCGATCTTCTCGCAGGCGATCGCGCTGGGCGTCGACGTGGTGGTCTATTCCACCACCAAGCATATCGACGGGCAGGGACGCTGCCTTGGCGGGGTGGTGCTGGGCACGAAGGAATTCATCCGCAAGACGCTGGAGCCCTATGCCAAGCATACCGGCTCGGCCATGAGCCCGTTCAACGCCTGGGTGATGCTGAAAGGGATGGAGACGCTGGATCTGCGCGTGCGCGCGCAAGCGGCGGGGGCGCAGCTTCTGGCCGAGGCGTTCAAGGATCATCCGAAGGTCGAGACAGTGCTGTTCCCCGGCCTGCCCGAACATCCCCAGCACGAGCTGGCCCGGCGGCAGATGGGATCGGGCGGCACGGTTCTGTCGCTGGTGGTCAAGGGCGGCCAGCCGGCGGCGTTCAAATTCCTGAACGCGCTTGAGATCGTGACGATCTCGAACAACCTCGGCGATGCCAAGTCCATCATCACCCACCCCGCAACCACGACGCACCAGCGCCTTTCGGATGAACAGAAGGAAACGTTGGGCATCGCGCCGGGCCTTGTGCGGCTGTCCGTGGGGCTTGAGGAACCGGCCGATCTGATCGCGGACATAAAGAACGCATTGAAAGTGATCTGACCAAACAGCGTAAACCGTATGTAAAGGAAGTCATTGGTAAATCCTTAATGCTCGCCTCCTGGTGGCGGGTTGGGGGATTATAAGGGAACAAGTGCCATGAACTTCCATACGCCCGAGATCGAACGGGACCCGACACGCGACGAGGCGGAGAATGCCCTGTCCTTGCTCCGCCGCTGGGCGCATCTGGCCGATCCGGCCGAGGTGGCCACGCTTGACCCCAACGTGTCGCGGCTGTTGCCGGGGCAGGAGGTGTCCAACTACCCGGCGCTGGCGCGGGCCTACCCTGAGGAATTCGAGGTAGACGATACCTACAAGGCGAGCCTGCCGGACTTGCAGAACGGGCCGTCCTCGCTGATCCGCGGGGCGCGGCGCAACATTCAGCATGTGGGCATTTCCAACTTCCGCCTGCCGATCCGGTTCCATACCCGCGACAACGGCGACCTGACGCTTGAGACCTCGGTCACTGGCACGGTCAGCCTTGAGGCCGGCAAGAAGGGCATCAACATGTCCCGGATCATGAGAAGCTTCTACAAGCACGCCGGAGAGACGTTCAGTTTCGAGGTGATCGAGGCGGTGCTGGACGCCTACAAGACCGACCTTGAAAGCTTCGACGCGCGCATCCAGATGCGGTTCTCGTTCCCGATGAAGGTGCAATCACTGCGCTCGGGGCTGGAGGGTTACCAGTATTACGACATCGCGCTGGAACTGGTGGAGCAGAACGGCATCCGGAAGAAAATCGTCCACCTGGACTATGTCTATTCCTCGACCTGCCCCTGTTCGCTGGAGCTGAGCGAACACGCGCGCCAGATGCGCGGGCAACTTGCCACGCCGCATTCGCAGCGCTCGGTTGCGCGGGTTTCGGTGGAACTGGCCGAGGGGGGATGCCTCTGGTTCGAGGATCTGATCGAGATCTGCCGCGGCTCGGTCGCGACGGAAACCCAGGTCATGGTCAAGCGCGAGGACGAGCAGGCCTTTGCGGAACTCAACGCCGCCAACCCGATCTTCGTCGAGGATGCGGCACGGCTGTTCTGCGAGGGGCTTCAGAAGGACCCCCGTATCGGGGATTTCCGGGTCATCGCCAGCCACCAGGAAAGCCTGCACAGCCACGATGCGGTCAGCATCCTGACCGACGGCGAGACCTTCGCTGCCGAAAGTCTCGACCCGAGGCTTTTCAACAGCTTGTATCACGTCGGCTGAGCAAGCCCGCTTGACAGCGGGGGCGGGACGGGACAACGCTCGCCCCCATGCTGGACCTGCGGCCTGTGGGATATGTGATCGGTTTGCTCGTTGCGACGCTGGGCGCAACGATGCTTGTCCCCATGGCGATGGACCTGATCGACGGGAACGGGCATTGGCCCATCTTCCTGGAGGCGGCGGCGATTTCCCTGGTGATCGGTGGGTTCAGTGCCTTGGCCTGTGCCAACGGGGTCGAGGAACGGCTGACCCTTCAACAGACCTTCCTGATCACCACGGGCGTCTGGCTGGCGCTTCCCATCTTCGGAGCGATCCCATTTCTGCTTGGCGCCACCGAGGCGCGGATCGTCGATGCCTTCTTCGAGGCGATGTCGGGCCTCACCACCACCGGGTCGACGGTGTTCTCCGGTCTCGATGAGCTTCCGCGCGGGCTGCTTCTGTGGCGGAGCATGTTGCAGTGGTTCGGCGGGATCGGGATCATCGTCGTGGCGATGGTGTTCCTGCCCGAGCTGCGCGTCGGCGGCATGCAGATCTTCCGAACCGAGGCTTTCGATACCGCGGGCAAGGTACTGCCCCGCGCGGCACAGATCGCGTCGCAGATCGGCACGATCTATGTGCTTCTGACCGGGGCTTGCCTGCTTGGCTACATGGTCGTCGGACTGGGTCCGTTCGACGCGTTGAACCATGCGTTAACCACGGTCGCCACGGGTGGTTTTTCGACCTATGACGCGTCTTTCGGTGCATTTCGCGGGGCGCCGGAATATGTGGCCACCGTCTTCATGATCCTCGCGAGCCTGCCGTTCGTTCGCTATGTACAGCTTCTTGCTGGATCTTCGCGGCCTCTTTTCAAGGATAGCCAGGTACGGGTGTTCCTGATCGTCCTCGCCCTGCTTGTCGTGACCGTAGTCCTTTTCCGGATCGTGCTGAGCGCGGAGGGAGCGGAAACCAGTCTGCGGGAAACGCTGTTCAACATCACGTCGATCATGACCGGCACGGGGTACTCAAGCGTCGATTACCAGCTTTGGGGCGCCTTTCCGGTTCTGTTGTTTTTCTTTGTCGGGCTGATCGGCGGCTGCGCGGGATCGACCTGCTGTTCGATCAAGATATTCCGGTTCCAGTTGCTGTTCGCCTCGATCCGGTCCCAAATCCGCAAGATCCACTCGCCCCACGGCGTGTTCACCCCGCGCTACGAGGGCCGCCCCGTGACCGAGGACATTCTCTACTCGGTCATGTCCTTCTTCGTGCTTTTCATCGTAAGCCTCGGGGTCTTGTCAGTGGCGCTGGGCCTGACGGGGCTCGACTTCGTGACCTCGGTCTCCGGGGCGGCGACGGCGCTTGCCAACGTGGGGCCGGGCCTGGGAGACGAGATCGGCCCGGCCGGAAACTTCGCCAGCCTCAACGACACCGCCAAGTGGCTGCTGAGTGCAGCCATGCTGGTGGGCCGCCTTGAGTTGATGGCGGTCTACGCGATGCTCACAGTCCGCTTCTGGCGCCCCTGACCGGGGTCAGTTCCAGCAGTTGATCACCGTGGCCATGTCCGCCGCGCGGGCCGAAAGATCCTCGGGGTGTAGTGCTTCCGTCGCTTCGGCCACTTCGGTCGCAATGCCTTGGGCGGCGAGGAATTCAGCGACGGCACCGGCATTGACGGCAAGGCTCACGCCCTCGGGCAGTTGCTGGTTGCCGTTGCCGTGCGGTGGAAGCAGCACACCCAACAGGCCGCCGTTCGCGTCCAGAACCGCGCCGCCGGTGTCGCCGGGTCGCGCGTCAAGCTCCAGCCGTGCCAGCGTCACCTCACCCTCGAGGCCCTGCAACTCGGCCAGGGTGCCGAAAGTCAGGATCGGGGCGCGCAGCTTGCTGCCATAGGGATACCCAGCGACGGCGACTTGGGCCTTGCCGACTGGGGCTTCGGTGACGAGGGCCGCAACGGCAAGCGGGGCTTGCTCCTCGGTGGGGGCGAGCAGCGCGAGGCCGGAAATCTGATCCACCGTCTGAATGACGGCATCGGTGTTCTCGTTGATGGTGATCTTGGTGCAGCCTTCAACGGCTTCGAAGGCGGTCAGAACATGGCCGACGTTGTCGATGAACACGCCGGAACGTGCCCGCGTGGGCTCGCGCACAGCGAGGCCGACCAGAAGGTTCACGCCCTGTTGCAACGCGGCGCCTTCTTCATCGGCCAGAACCTGATCGGGAAGCGGCTTGAAGCTGTTCTTCATGGCTTCGAGCGCAACTTCCTGACGACGGTCCGCACCCGCGGGCCAGGACAGGAGGTAGCCTTTGACATGACCGTCAACCAGGCGCGCATAGGCATAGCTCTGAACACGCGCATTGCTGCCGGTCAGGGTGAAGTCCCGGGTGTCCAGGGTTCGGTCGCCTTCGAGCGGAACGATCTCGAGCCCTTCGAGAAGGTCGTAGAGCCCGCCCAGCGTGGCGTCATCGCCGG
This sequence comes from Paracoccaceae bacterium, assembly GCA_014762635.1. Classification (GTDB taxonomy): domain Bacteria; phylum Pseudomonadota; class Alphaproteobacteria; order Rhodobacterales; family Rhodobacteraceae; genus JABURR01. The sequence goes on along the minus strand of JABURR010000058.1, from coordinate 3,716 downwards.
TCTGGCTGATCAGCAGAACCTCGACCCCGCTGTCGCCCTTTTCGTCGTAGCGGGCAAAGGGGGCCTGGCGGTCGGCCAATTGGACCATGCCCATGGGCAGCGTGATCTCGATCCCCGCAGCCTCGTCGGTGATGGTCTCAAGCCCCAGCGAGGCCATGGCGGAGTTGTAGGTCTCCATCAGGATCTGGCGCTGCTTGGAGGTCAGGATGCCCGTGGCCTCGTAGCCCTTGGCTTCCTGCCAGGCCGCCATGGAGCGGCGCGTGCCTTGCCCGAAGGATCCGTCGATGGTGGAATTGTAGAAACCTTCGTATTGCAGCGCGCGCTGCAGATCGCGCTTTGCTTCACGGTCGAGAGCGCGTTCGCTTGCCCGTGCCTCGGCCCGCGTTTCTTCGGCGGGGATCGGCTCAGGCGCGGGCTCGGGTTCCGGCGCAGGTGTGGCTGCGGTTTCGGTGGGCGATTCGGCTGGTGCGGGTGCCGTGGCCTCGCCCGGTTTGGGCCAGACCTGTTCGGTGTAGCTGTTCCCACGGGCGATGAAGGCATCCGAGGGGATGGTTCCTGCACGGCGAAGGCGGCTCAACTCGTTGCGGGCCTCGGCCTCGGTGAAGGGTCCGATCGCGACCGAGAAATAGGGCGGCTTGGCCATCCCGCGCACGTTTTCGACCTTTGGAGCGTAGATCTGAGCCCGTTTTGCCACGTCATCGGCGGTACGAACAGCACCTTCGACCTGAATCCAGAAATCCTGCTGCGCATTGGCAAGGCCGGGTCCCGCAACCAGAACCAAGAAAACCATCAATCTCAAAAACGGTTGCATACCTATCCTGCCTTGCATCTTGCCCTGAAGTGCCCCTCGCATAAGAACCTATCAAAGCAATCACAAGATGCACGTCAATATTGCAGGCATTTGATTGACCCCATGCAAGGCGTTGCCTATTGAGAACGCGTTTCTCGGAAGGATGGGCTTTACAATGGCTACGGGCAGACCGCGCAGCTTTCAGGAGATCATTCTCAGGCTCCAGGGCTACTGGGCCTCGAAGGGGTGCGCTGTGCTGCAACCCTATGACATGGAAGTGGGGGCGGGCACGTTTCACCCGGCGACCACGCTGCGCGCGCTTGGCAGCCGGTCCTGGGCCGCGGCCTATGTCCAACCCTCGCGCCGCCCGACCGACGGGCGCTATGGCGAGAACCCGAACCGGTTGCAGCACTATTACCAGTACCAGGTGCTGATCAAACCCAGCCCGCCGGACCTGCAGGAACTGTACCTCGGCAGTCTCGAGGCGATCGGCATCGACATGGAGATGCACGACATCCGTTTCGTCGAGGACGACTGGGAAAGCCCGACGCTGGGCGCCTGGGGCCTTGGGTGGGAGGTCTGGTGCGACGGCATGGAAGTCAGCCAGTTCACCTATTTCCAGCAGGTCGGCGGCCATGACTGCAAGCCGGTCTCGGGCGAACTGACCTATGGTCTGGAGCGCCTGGCGATGTACGTGCTGGGTATCGACCATGTCATGGAGATGCCGTTCAACGACCCGGACGCCCCGATCCAGTTGAAATACGGCGATGTCTTCCGCCAGACCGAGCAGGAATACAGCCGTTGGAACTTTGACGTGGCCGACACCGAGATGCTGCTGCAGCACTTCAAGGATGCCGAGGCCGAATGCGAGCGCATCCTCGCCCAGGAAGAGGTCGATCCCAAAACCGGCCGACGCATCGTCATGGCGCATCCCGCCTATGACCAGTGCATCAAGGCCTCGCACCTCTTCAACCTGCTGGACGCGCGCGGTGTGATCTCGGTCACCGAACGTCAGGCCTATATCGGCCGCGTACGCGCCCTCGCGAAGAAATGTGCTGACGCTTTCGTCACCACCGAGGCCGGGGGGCTGGCAGCGTGAACGGAAAAATCGTAGCCGGATCCATCGTCGCAGCCGCCTTTCTCGGCGGCTTTGGCATGTATTATCTGCAGGTCTACGCCTATTACGAGCAGCTGGACGCGGTGGAGCTGCGTCTGACAGTGGCCGAGGGTGACGCTCTGGAACCGCTTGCGGCCAGCGATGTCGACGCGATTGACGCGGACAGCTCGCCGCTTCGCTTCCGTGCCTGTTTCGTGACGCCCGAGCCGGTTGAGAAACTTGCCCGGACCTATGCCACCTATCCGCGGCCCGAGCCGCTGACCGCGCCGGGATGGTTTGATTGCTATGACGCGGTGGCCATTGGTGAAGCCTTGGAACGCGGCGAGGCGCAGGCCTTCATGTCGCAGGAAAACATCCATGATGGTGTCGACCGGGTGATCGCGGTGTTCCCCGATGGGCGCGGCTATGCTTGGCACCAGCTCAACGAGAAATTCAGGGACTGAGAAACACCATGGCTAAGACCCTGTTGCAGATGGCTGGGGCCGATCCCGCACCCGCGGCGCTTTCGGCTGGCGTTCTGATCCTGATCGACATGCAGAACGAGTATTTCGACGGCCCCCTTGCGCTGCCCGGAGCGGCAAAGGCGGCCGAGGCCGCGGCGGGGCTGCTGGCCCGGGCGCGCAAGCTGGGAACGCCCGTGATCCACATCCGTCACAGGGGGCGTGAGGGCGGTGCCTTCGATCCCGGCGCGCCGCGCTTCCAGATACATGACAGCCTTGCCCCTGCGGCGGGCGAAACCGTGATCGACAAGGGCCTGCCCAATGCCTTCGCCGGAACCTCGCTGGCTGATGAACTGGCCGCGCATCCCGACAAGCCGCTCATCGTCTGCGGGTTCATGACCCATCTCTGCGTCTCGGCCACGGTGCGGTCGGCGATTGATCACGGGCGGTTCTCCACCGTGATCTCGGACGCCACCGCCACGCGCGATCTGCCCGACGCCACCGATCCGGCCCGCATCGTGACGGCGGATGCCGTCCATCTTGCCACCCTTTCCGCTCTGGCCGACCGCTTTGCCGTGGTCGCGCCCGCAAGCGCGATCCAGGACTGACCCATGCCCGATTTGCTGATCGAACTCTTTTCCGAGGAAATCCCCGCCCGGATGCAGTCCAGGGCGGCGGCGGACCTGAAGAAGCTGGTCACCGACGGCCTTGTGGACGCCGGGCTGACCTATGCCTCGGCGGGTGCGTTCTCGACTCCGCGGCGACTGGCGCTGACGGTCGAGGGGTTGCTGGCCGAAAGCCCGACGCTGAAGGAAGAGCGCAAGGGCCCGCGCACCGACGCGCCGGAAAAGGCGTTGGAGGGGTTTCTGCGCTCCACCGGGCTGACCCGCGACCAGCTTGAGCAGCGCGAAGACAAGAAAGGCACCGTCTGGTTCGCCACGATCGAGAAGCCGGGCCGCCCGGCGGCCGAGATCGTGGCCGAGGTGCTGGAAGCCACGATCCGCAACTTCCCCTGGCCGAAATCCATGCGCTGGGGCGCGGGGAGCTTGCGCTGGGTGCGGCCGCTCCATTCGATCCTTTGCATCCTGTCGACCGAGGAGGGGGCCGAGACCGTCCCGCTGGAGATCGACGGAATCGTGGCGGGCAACACCACGCGGGGCCACCGCTTCCACGCGCCGGGCGCGATCACGATCCGCAGTTTCGACGACTATCGCACGCGCCTGAAGAAGGCCTACGTGCTGCTGGACGCCACGGAACGGGCCGATCACATCTGGACCGACGCCCATAACATGGCCTTCGCCCAGGGCCTTGAGGTGGTCGAGGACAAGGGCCTGCTGGCCGAGGTCGCGGGGCTGGTGGAATGGCCCGT
>JABURR010000096.1 GCA_014762635.1 Paracoccaceae bacterium | reverse complement strand
AAGGGACAGTCTCGCTGTCCTTGCAGAGACTGGTTCGCATCCGTCTGACACCACCCGTTTTCGAAATCGCCGTGCCTGGTGGTGGTGCCGTGCCGTTTTCGAGCATAGTGCACGTCGCCGAGGCGCGCGGCTGGGGCAGCATCACGCGGCGCAACGGAGTGCGCACACTGACCGTATCGGCCGACGTCGACGGCAGGATCAGCAATGCCGACGCGATCACCGCGCGGCTGGCCGAAGGTTTCCTTCCCGATCTGGCGGCCGCCACTCCGAGCCTCGACTTCCAGATCGGCGGGCAGGCCGCGAACTCGGCGGAAACCGTCGCTTCGATTCTGCGTGGCTTCCTGATCGGGCTTGTGGGGATTTACTTGGTGCTCAGCTTCCAGTTCCGAAGCTATGTCGAACCGCTGATCGTGATGATCACCATTCCGCTGGCATTTCTGGGCGTGATCTGGGGCCATGTGCTGATGGGCTACAACATCTCGATGCCTTCGCTCGTGGGGGCGGCCTCGCTTGCGGGCATCGTGGTGAATAACGCAATCCTGCTGATCGGCGTCATCAACGTCCGCCGCGCCGAGAGGCTTTCCGCTGCGCTGGCCGCGGGCGAAGCTGTGCGCTTACGATTTCGGCCGATCTTCGTGTCGGTCTCGACCACGATCATTGGGATGGCACCGCTGCTGCTGGAAACCTCGACCCAGGCCCAGACGCTCAAGCCGCTGGTCATCTCGGTCATCTTCGGACTTCTGGCAGCGACAGTTCTGATCCTCCTGGTGTTGCCCGCGTTCTATGCGGTGCTCGAAGATATCCGACCACATAAATAGCCCAAGGCCGCGGTTCCAAAAGATGACACGTTTCCTGAGGGAAGGCTTTGTTTCCCAAATGCTCTGAGGAGATTCATGTCGTGAACCGGGCTGCTGCTCTTGCCGAGTTGCGTCAGCTCGGTGCGGCATGACGGACAGTGCTACGTTCCTTGGCGATACGCGTTCGTATTCGCCTGGCGGCACCCTTGCAGGGGCAGGGACTGTGATCTAGGTCTGGTCGAATGAAACTCGACCATCGTGACATTGCAATCCTGCGGATACTCTCTTCCGAAGGGCGCATCTCCAAAGTCGAGTTGGCCGAGCGCGTCGGGCTTTCACCAACACCTTGCTGGGAACGTCTTAGAAAGCTCGAGAAGGCTGGGCTGATCGAGGGCTACCGCGCCGAAATCGCTCTGCGCAAGCTTGGTCAACATGCGACCATCTTTGTCGCCGCCGAGTTGGCCGACCACACGGCGGCGCGATTTCGGGCCTTTGAGGATGCAGTCAAACGCTATGACGAAGTCGTGGCTTGCTGGGCTCTGGGTGGGGGGTTCGACTACCTCTTGCAGATCATTACCCGAGACATTGACAGCTATCAGCGGCTGATCGACGAGATGCTCGACGCGCGCATCGGACTGGCCCGATATTTCACCTATGTCGTGACGAAACCGGTAAAGGGCCCTTCCGCGCCGCCTTTCGAGATTCTTCTGGGCTTGGAGTGAAATGATCTGTGTTGGGGGCCGATGGCAGAGAAATCCTCTGCCATTCACCTGAGATTTGGACGTTTCTTCGCTTCGTCGCTGGCAAGTTCCCGGCCAGAAGACGAGGAGGCGCAAATGACGGTTGCAGCACTGACAGCCCGTGACGATATCGCCGACAAGCGGCTGGTGCGGAGCTATTCGTACCTTGGCGGCAAATGGACTGCCGCGGCGGATGGTCGGACGTTCCCGGTGACTGATCCTGCATCGGGCGATGTGCTGGGGACGGTTTCAGCCCTGTCTTCGGACGAGTCCATTGTTGCGGTCGATCTGGCCCAGGCCGCGTTCCCGGCCTGGTCGGCGGTCCTGCCGCAAGAGCGCGCGCGGCTTCTGCGCCATTGGTTCGAAGCCATCCTTGCCAATCGCGAAGACCTTGCCAAGATCATGGTGCTCGAGCAGGGCAAACCCTTGTCGGAAGCGCTGGGCGAAATCGACTATGGCGCGGCCTTCGTCGAATTCTACGCCGAGGAGGCCAAACGCCCGAATATCGAGGGGATCACCAGCCATCTGCCCGACGCGGAGGTGGAGCTCTGGCGCGAGCCGGTGGGAGTTGCGGCACTGATCACGCCGTGGAACTTCCCCTCCGCGATGCTGACCCGGAAGGCTGCGGCCGCACTGGCGGCGGGCTGCACGGTTGTCAGTCACCCTTCCGCTGAAACTCCTTTCTCGGCCTTGGCGCTTGCAGAGCTGGCAGAGCGTGCCGGTTTCCCGCCCGGGGTCTTCAATGTGGTGACCGGGCATGCCCCTGAACTGGTCGAGCCGTGGACCCGTGACGCCCGCGTCCGCGCCCTTTCGTTCACAGGGTCGACCGAGGTCGGGCGTCTTCTCTATCGACAGTCGGCAGATACGGTAAAGCGGCTGGTTCTGGAGCTTGGGGGGCATGCGCCCGTCCTGGTGTTTGCGGATGCCGACCTCGACAATGCCGTTTCCGAAGCGATCAAGGCAAAGTTTGCAACGAGCGGTCAGGATTGTCTCGGTGCAAACCGGATCTATGTCGAACGACCGCTTTACAAGGCTTTCTGCCAGAAGTTCGTCGCCGCGACACGCGCGCTCACGGTAGGGGTGGGCATGGACGATCCGGATATCGGGCCACTGATGAACGAAAGCGCAGTGCGCAAGCAGGAAGACCATGTCGCGGATGCGCTGGCGCGCGGTGCAAGCCTGGCCTGCGGTGGTGAAAGACTGCCGCTCGGGCCCCTTTTCTATGCGCCGACCGTCCTCGTCGACGTTCCCGACAACGCACGCGTCCTGGGGGAAGAGACTTTTGGTCCGGTTGCGGCAATCCTGCCGTTCGATACCGAGGACGAAGTCCTGGCGCGGGCCAATGATAGCGAATACGGGCTGGTGGCCTATCTGCACACACAAGATCCACGCCGGATCTATCGGCTCTCGCGGGCGCTGCAATATGGGATGGTGGCGGTCAACAGAACCAAGGTGACCGGCGCGCCGATCCCCTTTGGGGGGCGCAAGCAATCCGGCCTTGGGCGCGAAGGGTCGCGCCAGGGCATGGAGGAGTTTACCGACGTGAAATATGTCTGCCGCGACTGGGCTTGAAGAAAGGACTGACTATGCTGAAGAACGACCGTTTGGATGAGTGGGATCGCGAGTTTTTCTTTCACCCGTCAACCCATCTGGCTCAGCATGCCCGTGGGGAAAGCC
>JABURR010000048.1 GCA_014762635.1 Paracoccaceae bacterium | reverse complement strand
TGGAGCGGGTGAAGGGAATCGAACCCTCGTCGTCAGCTTGGGAAGCTGCTGCTCTACCATTGAGCTACACCCGCGCGGGGGATTTCGTAGCACGGCCCGATGCCCCCGGCAAGAGGTGCAAACGCGGGGGCTGCGGTGGGGTCGCACGGGGCGGATTCGGGGCGAAATATGGAATACGGTATACAATAGATGCCATAAGACCCATGTTTTCCCGCTATTCTTTTGGTTTGACGTCGTAATTGTATACACTATATCACCGTTTAGATGATGCGCTGAGGGGAGAGGTGCATGAACGGACCGGAGAGGAACACCCAGTTCACGCGTGCTCTGATCGAGCTGCGTATACTCGTGCTGAACGGGGCGTTCGAGTCCAATGTCCGCCTGCCCGAGACGGCGCTGGCCGAGCGCCTCGGGATCTCCCGCACCCCCCTGCGTCAAGCCATGGACCGCCTCGTCGCCGAAGGCCTCCTCGAACGCATCGACACCGGCGGCTGCCGCGTGGCGAGCTTCACGGTGGAAGATATCTTTGACGCCATAGAATTGCGCGGCGTGATCGAGGGCACAGCTGCACGGCTGGCCGCGGAACGGGGCATGGATGAGCGCGCGGCGAAGCGTTGCCGCGCGATTTTGGATGAACTCGACGACATCGTTTCCTGCAACAAGGCCTTGGATTTCAAGGCCTATGTCCGGTTGAATGAAGAGTTCCATACCCTCATGGCCCGGCTGGCGGGAAGCCCCGTGATCGCCCGCGAGGTGGAGCGGATCAGCCGCCTGCCGCTGGCCTCCCCCAGCGCCTTCATGCAGGGGCAGGAACTGATCCCCGATTTCGTGGAGTCCCTACGCCGCGCCCAGAACCAGCATCGCGCGATCTTCGAAGCCATCGAAGCGCGCGAGGGCGCACGGGCCGAGGCCCTGATGCGCGAACACGCGCGGCTTGCCCGCAAGAACTTCGAATACGTGATGACCGAAAACCCGAGCCTGGCCCGGAGCGTTCCGGGTCTGGCTCTAGTCGCAGACGCCTGAACAGATTGAAAATGGAGGAAACATGCCAAGTCTCAACGACCTGATTGCCAAGCACAAGAACCCGGTGGAGATGCTCCGCAACTCTCAGACGGGGATGTATGTCTACCCGGTGGTGGCGCCCGAATTCGCCAACTGGCGCGATGAACAGCGCGCCTGGCGGGACTCGGCGGTGCTGTTCGACCAGTCGCACCATATGGATGAACTGATCGTCGAAGGGCCGCAGGCGACTGAATTCCTTGCCTATCACGGCATCAACAGCTTCTCGAACTTCGACCTGAACCGCGCCAAGCACTTTGTCCCGGTCACGCCCAACGGCCACGTCATCGGCGACCACATCATCTTCCGCGAGCGTGAGGACAAGTATATCCTCGTCGGCCGCGCGCCGACCTCGAACTGGCTGATGTTCGCCGCCGCCTGGGGCAAGTGGAACGTGCGCCTGCGCTATGACCCCCGCTCGCCGTCGCGCCCCGAAGGCGAGCGCGTGCTGCGCGAGCATTACCGCTTCCAGATCCAGGGCCCCGACGCCCCGAAGATCTTCGAAAAGATGAACGGCGGCCCGATCCCGGACATCAAGTTCTTCCACGTGGACTGGATCAACATCGGCTCCAAGAAGGTGCAGGCCCTGCGTCACGGCATGTCGGGCGCGCCGGGCCTGGAGGTCTGGGGTCCCTACAAGGACAAGGACTACATTCACTCCACCATCCTTGAGGCCGCGCGCGACGCGGGCGTGAACCTGGTGCAGTGCGGCAGCCGCGCCTATTCGACCAACACGCTGGAGTCGGGCTGGATCCCCTCCCCGCTTCCGGGCATCTACACCGGCGACGGCATGCTGGCCGATTACCGCGACTGGCTCTCGCACGAGCAGTACGAGGCTGCGGGTGCGATCGGTGGTTCCTTCGTTTCGGACAATATCGAGGACTACTACGTCAACCCGTTCGAGCTGGGCTATGACTTCTACATCGGCTGGAAGAAGGACGATTTCGTCGGCAAGGCCGCCCTGCAGAAGATCAAGGAAGAAGGGGCAAAGCGGAAGAAGGTCACCTTCGAGTGGAACCGCGAAGACGTGCTGAAGGTGATCGCCTCGGCGTTCGAGCAGGGTACGCCCTACAAGTGGATCGACTTCCCGCAGCCGAACTACGCCTCGTCCTCGGCCGACATGGTCATGAATGGCGACAAGATGGTCGGCATGTCCATGTTCAACGGCTACAGCTTCAACGAGCGCTGCGTGCTCAGCCTTGGCGTCGTCAGCACCGACGTTCAGGTTGGTGATGTTCTGACCATGAAGTGGGGCGAGTCCGACGACACCGCCAAGACCTCGACCGAGACGCACAAGCAGGCCGAGATCCGCGTCCGCGTCTCGCCGACCCCCTATGCCGCCCAGGCCCGCGAGAACTACGCGGACAGCTGGCGTACCAAGTCGTCCTGATTCAGTCCCGCGACACAGTTAGGGATTGAATTGAAGGACCGCTCCCGTCCAATGTCGGGGGCATGAAAGACCGCCTGTGGCGCTTCGGCGCCACGGGCATACAACCGGGAGGAAAAAATCATGAAATTCAGCACTATCGCCCTTACGGGCGCCATGGCCGTGTGGGCTGCCGCCGCAGGCGCGCAGGAACTCAAGTTCGCCAACTTCACACCGCCGTTCCACACCGTGAACGCCTCGGTGATCGAGAAACTCAACGCCGACCTGTCTGCAGCCACCAACGGCAGCGTGACCGTGCGCGGCTATCACGGCGGTGAACTGGGCGCAGGCCCGGTCGAGCAATACGTCCGCGCCGTGCAGGGCGTCGCCGACATCACCTGGGGTCTGCCGGGCTATACCTCGTCGCAATTCCAGAAGACCATGATCGTCGAGCTTCCGGGCGTCGTGCCCGAGGGCAAGACCGGATATGACGCGATCTGGGACGCGATGGACGAGATCAAGGGCGAATTTCCGGGCACCAAGCCGGTGGCGCTCTGGACCTCGGAACCCAACGTCATGATCATGCGTGACAAGGTGATCCGCACGCCTGCCGACCTGCAGGGCCTGAAGATCCGCGTCGCCGGCGCCACCGCCGCCGAAGTCGCCACCGCGCTGGGCGCGACCCCGGTTCAGATGCCGATCAACCAGGTTTACAACGCGATGCAGACCGGCCTGATCGACGGCGTCTTCACCGGTGCCTCGACCCTGTCGGACTTCAAGCTTAACGAGGTTGCCGGTAGCATCACGACGGGCGCGCCGCTGGGCCGCCTCGCCTTCTTCGCGGTGATGGGCCAGGGCTCCTATGACAAGCTCTCGGCCGACGCCAAGGCCGCCGTGGATGCCGCCAGCGGCCGGGGTGTGTCGCAAAGCGCCGAGGTGTCGTGGAATGCGGCCGCAGATGAGGCTTTGGAAGCCGCGCGCGCCTCGTCCGACAATACGGTCGTCGACCTGACCGAAGCCCAGGCCGCGCCCTTCGCCGAGCTGGTGAGCGAAGTGACCGCCAAATATGTCGCCTCTGTCGGTGGCGAGGCCGCCCTCGCAGCCATGCAGAAGTAAGCATCGCATGATGGCGATACGCAAAATCGCGGACAGGCTCACCGGCCTGTCCGCATCCGTTGGGGCCATCGGCCTCTTGTTCGAGGTGGTCGTGATCCTGATCGACGTGATCGGCCGCGCCCTCGGACAGCCGCTTTATGGGTCACAGGACCTGATCACGATGACGATGGTCATCGTCGTCTTCGGCGCCATGGCGCTTTGCGATCGCAAGGGCGGCCATATCTCGGTCGATCTGTTCGAGAAGTACTACCCGCCCCTGATGAACCGCGTCATCGACGTGATCTCGGCGCTGGCCGGAGCAGTCATCTTCGTGGGCCTGGCCTGGGCGGTCTACGACAGCGCCAAGCTGTCGGTGATGCTGAACCTTTCAACCAATCTTCTGAATATTCCGAAGGCTTGGATCCAGTGGGTCCTCATCGGGTTCGCGCTGATCACGGCGCTCGGGATGCTGCTGCGCGCGATCGAACTGACCTTCGATGGCGAGATCAGCAAAGGTGACAAGGTGCATATTTCATGAGTGGAACCGCCACAGGGCTTGTCGGCATTGCCGCGCTCTTCATTCTTCTGGCACTTCGTATTCCCGTGGCCTTTGCCATGTTCGTGGTGGGCTTTGTCGGGATCGTCGTGCTGAATGGCTGGGCCTCGGCCATGAGCCTTCTGGCCTCCGAGGCGTTTACCCTTGGATCCTCGCCGGAACTGGTGATCGTGCCGCTTTTCATCCTGATGGGCAACGTCGCCTCCATCACGGGCATGAGCCGCCAGCTCTACGACGCCGCTTATGCCGTGATCGGCTCGGTGCGCGGCGGGCTGGCCTCGGCCACGGTGATCGGCTGCGGCGGGTTCGCGGCGCTGTCGGGATCGTCTGTCGCCTCGGCCCTGACCATGGGCAAGGTCGCCCTGGCCGAGATGGACCGCTTCAACTATGACGAACGCCTTTCGACCGGTGTCGTCGCTGCGGGCGGCACACTTGGCATCCTGATCCCGCCCTCGACCGGGTTCGTGATCTACGCCATCCTGACCGAGCAATCGATCGGGCGGCTGTTCCTTGCAGGCGTCTTCCCCGGGCTTTTGCTGCTGTCCCTCTTCGTTCTGGCCGTGACGGTACTGTGCTGGATCCGACCGGAGTTCGGCCCGGCGGGACCATCAACCAGCTTCACCGAGAAACTCCGCGCCGTGGCCGGAGCTGGCCCGATCGTATTTATCATCCTGCTGACCATTGGCGGCATCTACGGGGGGCTGTTCTCGCCGGTCGAGGCCGCCGCCGTGGGCGCAGGCGCCGTGATCCTGATCGGGTTTTCCTGGAAGACCCTGTCCATCGCCCAACTCTGGAGCGCATCGCGGGATTCGGTCGTGACCACGGCAACCGTCATGCTGATCCTGATCGCCGCGCATATGATCAACCCGTTCCTCGCGCTCAGCCATATCCCGTCGGCGGTGGGTGAATTCGTTGACGGGCTGAACCTTTCGCCAGTTGGAATCCTCGTGCTGGTGCTGGCGGTCTACCTGATCCTGGGCTGTTTCCTGGAAGGGTTCGCGATGCTGGTGCTCACGCTGCCGATCTTCTTCCCGATCGTCACAGGCGCCGGGATCGACCCGATCTGGTTCGGCGTGCTCTGCGTTCTGGCGCTCGAGATGGGATTGATCTCCCCCCCCGTCGGCCTCAACGTCTTCATCGTGAAATCGGTCGCGCCGCACGTGTCGCTTGGGCAAATATTCCGGGGCGTCCTGCCGTTCTGGGCGATGATGATCCTGACGCTGGCGATCCTGATCGCCTTCCCGCAGATCTCGCTCTACCTGCCGGAAACCATGATCAACTAGGCGGGGATACCTGCGCAGGCAAGTTACCCGAGCGAAAGCCAAGATTCGGCTTGCTAAATCTTCCACCCCACGCGACCATTCAAGAATCTCAATATAGGGGATTCTTGCTCGGCTGGCTGCATCACTCGGCCGGGTGCAATAAAGGGAGGAAAAGATGCGGAAAATCTTGACTGGCCTGGCTCTCGGACTCGGTCTGGGCGCGGGCAGCATGGCGGCAGCCCAGAACGTGGGGATTGCAACGTCGAACCCCGGGTCGCTTTTTCACAATATCGGAACGGCGGTTGCCAACGCGGCCAACGCGGGTGGTCTGAACACCACCGTGCAACCCGCCACCAGCCCTAACCAGTTCATTCCCTACGTCAACAGCGGCGGGATCGAGTTCGGCGTGGCCAACCTGCAGGAAGTGAACTACGCGATCACCGGCGAGGCCTGGTGGAACGGCGTCCAGAACCCCAATATCCGCGTCGTGGCGCATCTGATGCCGCTGGTCGAAGCGATCTTCGTACGTGCCGACAGCGACATCATGAACGTGTCTGACCTGCGCGGAAAGCCGATGACCGATGGCTACACCGCGCAGAACACCATTCTGCCGCAGCTTTCGGCCTTTTACGCCACCGCCGGGATGACCCGGGATGACGTGGAGAAGGTGTCGGTTGCAAGCGTTGTCGCGGGGGCGGACGCCTTCATGGCCGGGGATACGGTCGGCTTCATCTTCGCCCATGGCGCGGGCAAGGTGCGGGAAGCGGATGCCGCCGTGGGCGGCTTGCGCGCCCTGACGGTGGAAGACAACAGCGATGCGGCCCTTGCCGCCGCGCGGGAACACTGGCCGACCGCGTTTTTCGTGACCCTGAAGGCGGGCCAAATGCCCGGCGTTCTGGAGGACGGCACCTATATCGCCTTCCCACAGGTCATCTTTACCCATGCCAACGCGTCAGACGAGGCGGTCTATGCCATGACCAAGGCGATGTATGAGAACGCCCAGGTGATGGCGGACACCTTCCCGCCGTTCCGGGCCTTCAAGCCCGCGAACATGAAGGGCGATCCGGGCATTGCGGAGTTCCATCCCGGCGCGCTCAAGTTCTTTGCAGAAGTCGGGCTTGAGTGACCTTGTTGCCTGACCAAAACCAATCGGGGAAGGCCGGGTTCGGCCTTCCTCCTTCCGTCTGGAGGCCGGTTGCGGACCTGCTGGCCGCGCTGATGACCGTCATGGCCATCGGATGGGCGCTTTCGTGGCAACGGACGCTGGGCCTTGACCTCTACCCGCAGCAGTTCTTCGCGGGCATTCTGTTTTTCGCGCTGCCGCTGGCTTACATGACCCTGCCAGCGCGGCGCCGGACCGAGCGGCATCTGCTGCCGTGGTACGATGTGATCCTTGCGCTGGCCTCGACGGGTGCGGTGGCGTGGATCGCGCTGGATTACCCGCAGCTCGTGCTGAAGATCTTCATGCGGCCTCCCGAACTGTGGATTCCCGGGCTGCTGTTGACCGCACTGGTGCTGGAGGCCCTGCGCCGGGCCACGGGTTGGGCGCTGGTGATCATCATCGTGGTCTTTCTGCTCTACGCGCTGTTCGGGGATGTCATCCCTGGGCGGCTACAGGGGCGCCCGCAGAACTGGCAGCTTCTGTCCGGCTACATGGCCGTGGATTCCAACGGCATGCTGGGCTTGCCGATCTCTGTCGCGGCCACCGTGGTCGTGGCCTTCATCCTGTTCGGCACGCTGCTGAACCTGACCGGCGGCTCGCGCTTTTTCACCGACGCCGCGATGGTCGCGATGGGCAGGTTTCGCGGCGGATCGATGAAGATCGCCGTCCTGGCCTCGGGGCTGTTCGGTTCGATCTCGGGCTCGGCGGTGGCGAACGTGGTGGGCACCGGCGTGGTGACGATCCCGATGATCAAGCGGGACGGTTACCCGGCCCACAAGGCGGGCGCGATCGAGGCGGTGGCCTCGACCGGCGGGCAGTTGATGCCACCGGTGATGGGGGCCTCGGCCTTCCTGATGGCCGAGTTCCTATCGGTTTCCTATTCGTCGATTGTCGCAGCAGCGCTGGTTCCAGCGGTGCTCTATTACGTGGCGCTGTTCATCCAGGCGGACCTTGAGGCCGCGCGGTTGGGTATTCGCGCGGTGCCGAAATCGCAGATTCCGGCGGGACGTGAGGTGGTGGGCGGGTTGCACTTCATCCTGGCCTTCGCGGTGCTGATCTACCTGCTGTTCTGGGCCAACTACAGGCCCGAGCGCGCGGCGATCTGGGCGGCACTGGTGCTGGCGATCAGTTCGTTGTTCCTTGGGTACCGGGGCGAACGGCCGGGGCTGCGCACCCTGTTCGGCAGCCTCGCCCGCACCGGTCACAATGTGGTGGAAATCATCCTGATCTCGGCCGCGTCGGGGCTTGTCATCGGCGTGCTGAACGTCACGGGCCTGAGCTTCAACCTGACCTATGCGCTGGTGCAGATCGGCGGCGGCAATGCGGGCGTGCTTCTGTTCCTGTCGGCCATCGTCTGCATCATCCTTGGCATGGGCCTGCCGACGCTTGGCGTCTACGTTCTGCTGGCTGCACTGGTGGCCCCTGCCCTGATCGAAGTCGGGATCGAGCCGATCGCGGCGCATCTCTACGTGCTTTACTTCGGAATGATGTCGATGATCACGCCCCCGATCGCCTTAGCAGCCTTCGCGGCGGCTTCGATCGCGCAGGCGCCCGCGATGGCGACGGGATGGGCGGCGATGCGCTTTGGCTGGTCGGCCTACGTGATCCCGGTTCTGTTCGTCTTCTCGCCCAGCCTCATCATGATCGGCAGCCCGGGTGAGATCGCCCTGGCGGTGCTCACCGCAGGCATCGGCGTCTGGCTGATTTCGGCGGCGCTTGCGGGCTATCTTGGCGGGCCGCTTGGTCGGAACATGCGGATCGCCTTCGCCGTGTCGGGCCTCATGGCCCTTGTTCCCGCCGGGGCCTTCGAGGGCGCGGTCTATACCGACATTGCGGGCGTCATCATCGGCCTCACGCTCATCGGGTTCGAAACCGTCCGCGCCCGTCCGCAACAACCGGAGGCAGGCTGATGGCCCCATCCAATAGCGCCGACCGCATCCTGTCGATCCTGTCGCTCTTCACCGAAGAGCGGCTTGAATGGACGCCCGAGGCAATGATGGAGGCACTGGGCTACTCGCGCCCGACCCTTTATCGTTACCTGAAGTCGCTGAAGGAAGCCGGCCTGCTGGTGTCCATGCCGAATTCGGGCTTCACCCTTGGACCGCGCGTGGTGGAGCTTGATTTCCTCATGCGCAAATCCGACCCGCTGATCCTGCACGGGGAACCGCATCTTGAAAGACTAAGCTCTGCCTGGCCGTGTTCGGCGCTGCTCGTCCGGTGGTATGGTAACAAGCTGCTCTGCGTGTCTTCCCGCCGCTCGACACGTGACAACATCACCAGCTACCCGCGCGGGCGCCCGATGCCACTGGCGCGCGGTGCGATCAGCAGGGCAATCCTGGCATTCCTGCCGCGTCGGCAACTTCTGCCGATGATCGAGGAAAACCTGGCCGAATTGAGCCGGATCGGGTTGGGAGACACGGCAGAGGCCATCACCGCGAACCTCAGGCAGATCCGGCGCAAGGGTGTTGCTGTCGCCCATGGCGAAGTTACGCCCGGCGTGGTCGGCATCGCCGCGCCGGTCTTTGACGCGGGGCAAGCGCCGATCGCCACTTTCAGCATCACGATCTCGGCCGACCTGGCCAACGATCAGACCATTTCGGAGATCTCCTCGACCGTGCTCGCCTCGGCGAACGAGATCAGCTCAAAACTCGGCGGCAGGCACGATGCAGAAACCTGACGGCGCAAATCGCCATATCAAGACAGAATGACAAGACCATGAAAAAGATTGATATTTTCAACCACATCTGGCCCAAACCCTTTCACGAGGCACTGATCGATCACATCGGGCAGGCCACCGATATCACCCGCCGGTCCGAGGCCGTTCCGATGATGACCGACCTAGACCGCCGGTTCGAGGTGATGGACATGTTCGGCCCCGACTATCAGCAGGTCCTCTCTCTCGCCTCGCCGCCCTTCGAGAAATACGCCGAAGGCACGATGATCGAGAAGCTCGCGGACGTGGCGTCCGAAGGGATGAAGGAGCTTTGCGACCAGTATCCCGACCGGTTCCCGGCCTTCATGGGCACCGCGATCATGTCCCTGCCCGACCGCATGGTGGAACAGGCCCGCCGCAATATCGAGGATCTGGGCGCCTCGGCCATGCAGATATTCACCAATGTGTCGGGCAACGCGCTGGACCTTCCGGAATACGAGCCGTTCTTCGAATACATGGCCTCGACTGGAAAGCCGCTTTTCCTGCACCCCGCAAGGGGGGCGAATTTCCCGGACTACCTGAATGAAACGCAGTCCGAGTACGAAATCTGGTGGACCTTCGGCTGGCCCTACGAGACCTCGGCCGCGATGGCGCGGCTGGTGTTCTCGGGCCATTTCGACCGCTATCCGGGCCTGAAGATCGTCACCCATCACGCGGGCGGTATGGTGCCCTTCTTCGAGGGCCGCGTCGGCCCCGGCTGGGACCAGATGGGCGCACGCACCACCGACAAGGACCTTGCCGCCGTGCGCAAGGGCCTGAAACGCCCGCACCTGGAGTATTTCAAGGACTTCTATGCCGATACCGCCAGCTTCGGGTCGCGCAAGGCGATCGAGCACGCGATGGAATTCTTCGGTGAGGACCGCATCGTCTTTGCCTCGGACGCGCCCTTCGACCCTGAAGGCGGCCCGATGTACATCCGAGAGACGATCAAGATCATCGACGCGCTGGATATCAGCGAGGCCACTCGCAAGAAGATCTACCAGGACAATGCCGCGGCCCTGCTTGGCCTGACACTCTGAGGACAGACATGGACTTCACGCACGACGTCATCATCATCGGCGGCGGCCCCGTCGGCATGGGCCTTGCCATCGAGCTTGGCCAACGCGGGGTCACCTGTGCCGTGGTCGAACGATTCCCCGAACCACAGCCGATTCCCAAGGGCCAGAACCTGACCCAGCGCACGCTCGAACATATCGATGCCTGGGGCTGCGAACCCGAGATGCGCAAGGCGCGTCTCATGCCGCGTGGGGTCGCGAATGGTGGGCTTGTGACCTATGGAAACCTGCTCAGCGGCTACGCCTACGAATGGCTGCCGCGCGAAGGGGTGCAGCCCTACTACGGGCAGAAGGTCGACCGGATGCCACAATATTGCACAGAAGGGGTGCTGCGGGACCGCGTGGCAGAGGTTGGTGGTGTCGAGGTGTTCTACGGCTGGACCTTCGACGCGCTCACTCAGGACGCGGATGGCGTCACCGTCGAGATCTCGGAATGGGAGGGCGAGAGCAAGCGCCAGCTTCGCGGGCGCTATGCTGCCGGGTGTGATGGCAGCCGCTCCATGGTCCGCGAGGCTGCGGGGATCACCCAGACCCTGCGCGACCATGACCGTTTGATGGTGCTGCTGGTGTTCAAGTCGCCGGAGTTGCATGAGCTTCTGGGCCAGCAATATGAAGAACGCTCGTTCTACAACGCGCTCAACCCCGATCTGAATGGCTACTGGCTGTTCCTCGGACGGGTGGATGGCAACAGCGAATGGTTCTTCCACGCTCCCGTTCCCCTTGGAACGACAGCGGAAAACACGGATTTCAAGGCCTTCATGCATCGCGCCGTCGGGCAAGAATTCGACCTGGATTTCTCGCATATCGGGCTTTGGGATCTGCGCGTGGCGATTGCCGACAATTACCGCAACGGGCGGGTCTTCATCGCCGGGGACGCGGCGCACAGCCATCCCCCCTATGGCGGCTACGGCATCAACACCGGGTTCGAGGATGCCCGCAACCTCGGCTGGAAGCTCGCGGCCGAATTGCAGGGCTGGGCCGGGCCGAAGCTGATCGACAGCTACGACGAGGAACGCCGCCCGGTCTTCGCCTCGACCGCCGGAGATTTCATCGAGAAATTCATCGAGGAAGACCGCGAATTCCTGTCGAAATACAGCCCCGATAAGGATCGCGACGAATTCGAGCGCGAATGGTTGGCTCGTAACGAGGGCGCGACGGAGGTTTTCGCCTTCGAACCCAATTACGAAGGATCCACGATCATCGGCGGGTCCGGCAGCCCCAGCGCCCTAGGCGATCACCGGTTCGAGGCCCGCGCCGGGCACCATCTGGCACCCCGCGCGATGAGCGACGGGCGCACGACCTACCAGGCACTGACGCGCGGGTTCACGCTGTTCGCCTTCGATGCCGATCCCGGACTGGTCGATGACATCGAGAACGCCGCCAAAGACGCGGGGATGCCCCTCAAAACGGTCAGAGACACCTGTGACGGGGAGCGCCGGGACTATGGCGCGCACCTCATCCTCGTCCGCCCCGATGGCTTCGTGGGCTGGGCAGGAAACGAAGGGGACGCCAACGCCATCGTCGCACGCGCAGTTGGGTCAGCCAGCTAGACAAACAGGCGTAAACGGTCCGGAAACCCTTCCGCCCTAGCCTGCGGCGGTGACAGGAACCTTGCACATCACACATGTGACCCCGTCGCTGGACCTGTCCGGCGGCGGGGTGGCTGCGGTCGTACAAACGCTGGCGCAGCAGCAGTCGGCCATCGGGTTGAGCGCCGAGGTTCAAACCCGGCGACTGCGCCCGAACCGGGCCCGTGACATCGCGGCTGGTTCGCTGCGGGTCATGCACATGCACGGGCTTTGGGATCCGATGTTCCCCAAGGCGGCCCTTGAGGCCGCCCTTTCCGGAACACCATATGTCGTCTCCCCACACGGAATGCTCGAAGCCGCGGACCTCGCGAAATCCCCCCGTAAAAAGCGGATCGCCCTGGCAACCTATCAGGGCCAGATTCTTCGGCGCGCCACCTGCCTGCACGCTCTGACCGAGGCAGAGGCTCATGATATTCGCCAGGTTTTCCCCCGAGCAAAGATTGCGGTAATTCCAAACGGAATCCGTCTTTCAAATATCAAAAACAGGGCGGAATGCTCTGAAAAATATATTCTTTACCTAGGAAGGCTGAACCGGAAGAAGGGACTGACGGAGTTGATTTCGGGTTTCGCCCAATGGGCCACGTCAAACACACAAGCGCCTTGCTGGACGCTCAAGATCGCAGGCTGGGACGAAGGCGGTCACCTACTCGAGTTGAAGAAACAGGTGGCCACCGAAGGGCTGAACTCGCGCGTTCACTTTCTCGGACCGATCACGGGCGAGGCCAAATCCGCACTTCTGACCGGCGCCGCGGCGCTGGCGCTGACATCCCATTCCGAAGGCCTGCCCCTCGCAATTCTGGAAGCCTGGGCGCATGGCCTGCCCGTGATCCTCAGCCCGGCCTGCAACATTGAACCAGAGGGGGCGGGAATTATGGCAACGCCCGATCCCGACGCTATCGCTGCCGCGCTCGCTTCGCTGGCGGACTTGCCACCCGAGGCCCGCGCCGCGATGGGGGCCAAGGGTCGCCACCTGGTAGCTGAACGCTACGGGATCGAGGCCATTTCCCGACAGTTCCGAGATCTCTATCACTGGATCGCAGGCCAAGGCCCCTGCCCGGATTTCGTGACTCTCCCGCCCGGTCGAAGCGTGCCCCCCACGGTTGAACCGCATCCGGAACCTGCAAGAAGCCCCTAGCGGATCAGTGCCTCGGCCTTTTCCCGGCCGAGGCCGGTCGCTTCGTAATGGGCGATCACATTGTCGAGCTTGGTGAAAACATCCTCGTAGCCCAGGGCCTCGCCCTGCGGGTCCACGTAGGTGTAGCCGCCGGTGACGTGGAACAGCGTGATCATCTCTTCCACATGCTCGGGCACCACCAGCGTGTGAGTCTCGCCCGGCGGTTCGAAGGCATAATCCCCTTCCCGAGCAATCCAGTCATGTTCGAGGTAATGCCACTCGCCCCGCAACGTGAAGGCGTGGACCGGCCCCGAATGCCTATGTCGCGACAGCACCCCGGCCTTTCGCACCTTCAGAAGGTTGACGTAATAGCCGCCGGACACAGACAGAAGCAGCGGCCGGAACCACACGTTCTCGGCCTGCGGGATCCACGTCTCGGGCTGCCCGTCCAGATCAAGCGCGCCGCCCACCAGGATATCCGGGATCATCGCCGTCGGCTGGGGTTTCTGATAGGCTACCGCCGACGGATCCATTTTTTTCTGCATTGCACCCTTCCTCCTCGTTCCGCCCGGACGCTACGCGCAACGCGCAATCCGGGCAAGCCGCACCCCGACAATCACGGTTGCCATATTGCCCATTCTTCGGCGTTCCCTATGGTGATGCCCAAAGCCAAAGCGCGGAGCCGAACCATGAGCGATTTCAAGACATTCGACCTGAGCCCCCTGACCCTGCAATGCGGGATCACCCTGCCCAAGGCGCATCTGGCCTATCAGACCTATGGGCAGTTGAACGCCGACAAGTCGAACCTGGTGCTCTACCCAACCTCCTATGGCGCGCAGCACACGGATATCGAGTGGCTGATCGGCCCGGGCCGCATTCTGGACCCCGAGCGGTTCTTCGTCGTGATCCCGAACCAACTGGGCAACGGCCTCTCGACCTCGCCCTCCAGCATGGAAGGGCCCTTCGCCCAGGGCCGTTCCCCCCGCTTCAGCCACTGGGACAATATCCACGCCCAGGAACGGCTTTTACGTGAGGTCTTCGGCGTCACGAAAATCCCGCTCGGCTATGGCTGGTCCATGGGCGGCCAGCAACTGCTTCATTGGGGCGCGATCTTCCCGGATCGGATCGAGAGGATCTGCGCCACCTGCACCTCTGCGCGCACCAGCCCGCACAACCAGATCTTCCTGCAAAGCCTGCGCGAGACGCTCACCACCGACCCGGCCTGGCGCGGCAACCATTTCGCCGAGTTCCCGGTGCAGGGGCTGCGCGCCTTCTCCCGCATCTACGCGAGCTGGGCCATGAGCCAGGCCTTTTACCGCGCCGAAGCCTGGCGCGAGGCCGGGTTCACCTCGCTCGAGGATTACCTGGTCCGAGCGTGGGAGGGGAACTACATGCGCCGCGACCCGCTGAACCTGCTGTCGATGATCGACACCTGGTACAACTCGGATATTTCCAACAACGAGATCTATAACGGTGATCTGGACAAGGCGCTCGGCGCGATCGAGGCCAAGGCGATCATCCTGCCTTCCACCACCGATCTCTATTTCACCGTCGCCGACAGCGAGATCGAAACCGCCAAGCTGCCCAATGCGGAACTGCGCCTGATCGACTCGATCTGGGGACACCGCGCGGGGAACCCGGAGTTCACCCCGGATGATGAGGCAGTTCTGCGCGGTGCGGTGGAGGATCTGATGGCAAGCTGACGCGGGTTACCCCAGCAGGCTCGCCATCCGGCGCAGCGCCAGCAGGTAACCCTCGGTCCCGAACCCGGCGATCACCCCGTCGGCCCGCAAAGACACGTACGAGTGATGGCGAAAGCTCTCACGCTTGTGGATGTTGGAGATGTGAACCTCCAGCACCGGCCCC
This sequence comes from Paracoccaceae bacterium, assembly GCA_014762635.1. Lineage (GTDB taxonomy): Bacteria > Pseudomonadota > Alphaproteobacteria > Rhodobacterales > Rhodobacteraceae > JABURR01. The sequence goes on along the minus strand of JABURR010000048.1, from coordinate 8,823 downwards.
TCGAAAGCGTTCAGCGCATCAAGGATCGCCACCGAAGTATGGCTATAGGCGCCGGGGTTGATGATGATCCCGGCCGCAGCCTCACGCGCCTCGTGGATCCAGTCCACATGCTGCCCTTCGTGGTTCGACTGCATGGCGCGCAGATCCAGCCCAAGTTCACCTGCAAGCCGCGCACACTCGCCCTCGACATCGGCCAGGGTCGCCGCACCATAGATTTCCGGCTGCCGCTTACCCAACAGGTTCAGGTTCGGTCCGTTCAGAAGGTAGATCGTCTTGCCCATGGCAGCAGCCTCATCGGTGGAATATCGTATCTTGCGCCAAGGGCTTACCCGCGAAACCCGGTGGCGACCACAAATTTCTCCGAGGAGTCCGAGCGGCTCGCTGGCGGTTTGACGTTGGCCACCTTCTGAAACCGCTGCTTCAGCAGAACCTGAAGCTCGCTCTCCGCCCCCCCGGCCAGAACCTTGGCCACGAAAGTTCCGCCCTCTTCCAGAACGTCGAAGGCAAACTGCGCCGCCGCTTCACATAGCGTTATGATCCGAAGGTGGTCTGTCTGCTTGTGCCCCGACGAGGCCGCGGCCATGTCCGACATGACCACATCCGCCTTGCCACCGAGCCACTCCTTGACCTTGTCATCCGCGCCCTCGTCCAGGAAATCCAGCTGGTGGAGTTGCGCACCCGCGATCGGCTCCACCTCCTGCAGGTCCACACCCAGCACTGTGCCCTCGGCCTTGCCCTTCTTCTCGCCAAGCGCGTTCACCCGCTTGACCGCCACCTGGCACCAGCCGCCGGGCGCACAGCCCAGATCGACCACCCGCGCGCCGGGCACGAGGAACCGGAACCTGTCGTCAAGCTCCAGGATCTTGAACGCCGCCCGTCCGCGATAGCCCTCGGCCCGCGCCAGTTTCACATAGGGGTCATTCAACTGACGCTCCAGCCAGCGCGTCGAGGACAGCTTTCGCCCCCGCGCTGTCTTGACCTTGACCTTCAGATCGCGCTGCCCGCGCCCGCTGTTGTTCTTCATACCATTCCGGCCCCCATTCCGGGACCCGCCTCAACTTCTTCTGTTCCTAAATATCCCCGCCGGAGGCGCGCGCCAAGGGCGCGCTCAGAAAGGACCATCTTCCAGCACGCCATCGGCCGACATCTGGGCATAGAGCAAGCCTTCCCGCAGCCCCCGATCCGCCACCGACAGCCGGTCCGTGGGCCAGACCCGCAACAGCGCCTGCAGGATCGCGGATCCCGACATGATCAGCGCCTGCCGGTCACGCCCGATCCGCGGATCGGTGCGGCGCCCCTCGGGACCCAGCGACAGGTAGGTCCGGATCACCTTGTCGATCTGCTCTGACGTCATGCGCAGCCCGTCGACCTTGTTCCGGTCATATCGTTTCAGCCCCAGGTGACTTGCCGCCACCGTCGTAACCGTCCCCGAGGTTCCCACGATCTGAAACCCGTCCATCGCCTCGGTATAGGCATAGGGGGCGAAATCGGCCAGTTTCTCTTCGAAGAACCAACTCATCAGCGCGAACCGCGCCGCATCGTCTTCCACGTCGTTGAAATGGTCCTTGAGCGTCGCAACGCCAAGCGGCACCGAGATCCAGTCCACCACCTTGGCATGGGGAAACGGGCTCTCCACCGGTTTGAACCCGGAATGCAGCCGCATGATCGCACGCGGACGGTCGTGGCGCGGCACGTTGGACAGGTCGAGCCAGACAAGTTCCGTCGACCCGCCGCCGATATCCACTACCAGCAGCTGCTCGGTCTTCACTGACACCAGCGGCGCGCAGGAGATCACCGCAAGGCGGGCTTCCTCCTCGGGCGGGATGATTTCCAGCGTCAGCCCGGTTTCGCTCTGCACATAGTGGAGAAAATCGGCGGAGTTCTTGGCTCGGCGACAAGCCTCGGTCGCCACCAGCCGCATCCGCTTGACGTTATGTTTTTCAAGCTTCTGACGACAGATCTTAAGCGCCTGCACGGTACGTCGCATGGACCCGCGCGACAATCGCCCCGACGCCTCAAGCCCGGCGCCGAGTTGCACGGTTTTCGAAAAACTGTCCACCACATGAAACTGGCTGCCCTTTGGCTGGGCAATCAGCATGCGGCAACTGTTCGTACCCAAATCCAACGCAGCATAAAGCTGTGCCGGATCGGGCGGCATCGGCGCGGGTGGCTCTACCGGTTTCGGGAACGCGCCCGCAGCCTTGGGACGCTTGGGCGCCATCAGATCGCCCTCCAGATCAAGTTATCTCAAAAAGTAGTCTTCGCCCAGCCTCAACGCAAGAGTTGCGTGATCACAGATGGTTGCCACGCATGACATCCGGTATCGGCACTGGCCCCCGCCGCCCCATTTCGTTATGAGTTCCCCGTGCAGGTCGCATGTCGCATTCAGCATGTCGAAAATCATCGCTGAAAGCGCGCGAGGGAGGCGTAGAAGCGGGCCGTGATGGAGGAATCGAAATGCCTGATGTGACGATCGTCTACTGGCGCGATATCCCTGCCCAGGTCATCGTGGGCAAGGGGCGCCGCGGCGCCAAGGCCCAACTGCCCGAGCGGTTCGAGCAGGCGATCGATCGTGCCGCGATGAAGGCTGGCGCGTCGGACACGGATGCCTATCTATCTGAATGGCGAAAGGCCGACCCATTTTCCGTCGATGGTGACCCGCAGGATGTCGCAAATGCCGAGGCTGCGCGTCTGGATGCGGAATATGGTCCGGATCGGATCAAGGCTCTTGTAGGGAACAATGGCTGGGCGTGAGCGTTGATCGACACCATAGCCGTTTTTGGGAGGCACTGATGGCTCTTTTGAAATTCCGCAGGAAGGATGACGCTCAGACAGGGGGTATTCTGCCCGAGGTCGAGGCATTCCTGAAGAACTACTCGATCGAGGTGATGCCGCGCACCGCCGAGAAGGTCGAGAACTTCCGCGACCTCCTGCCGGAAGGCACCCGCGTCTACATCGCCCATATCGATGGCACCGCCATCGAGGATATGGTCGCGACCGCCAAACGCCTGTCGGAAGACGGTTACCGCGTTATGCCGCATTTCCCGGCGCGGATCATCAAGGACGAAGCCACGCTGGCCGACTGGATCGCCCGCTACCAGGGCGAGGCCGGGATCGACCAGGCGCTTCTGCTTGCTGGTGGCGTTGCACAGCCTGTCGGTGACTTCCACTGTTCCATGCAACTGCTCGAGACGGGTCACTTCGACAAGGCCGGGTTCAAGCGCCTGCACGTGGCCGGTCACCCCGAGGGCAACCGCGACATCGACCCGGACGGCTCGGACAAGAACGTCATGGACGCGCTGCGCTGGAAGCAATCCTTCTCCGAGCGCACCGACGCCCAGATGGCGCTGGCCACCCAGTTCTGCTTCGACGCCAAGCCGGTGATCGAGTGGGTCGACCGCCTGAACGCCGAAGGCATCACCCTGCCCGTCCATATCGGCGTGGCGGGTCCAGCGAAACTGCAAACCCTGATCAAGTTCGCCATTGCCTGCGGCGTGGGCCCGTCGCTCAAGGTTCTGCAGAAACGCGCGATGGACGTGACCAAGCTGGTCCTGCCCTACGAGCCGACGGACGTTGTCAACGAACTGGCGCTTCACAAGGCCGCAAACCCCGGTTTCGGCATCGAGTCGGTCCACTTCTTCCCGCTGGGCGGAATCAAGACCAACGCCAACTGGGCGATCGAGAACGGCGGCGACAGCGCCATCCCGGCAAACCAACAATAACCACACCCTTCCCAACGGAGAAATCATGACGCGCACCGTCGTCGAGAGCAAAACCAAGACTGTCATCATCGGGTTCGACGAACCCTTTTGCGTGATCGGCGAACGTATCAACCCCACGGGGCGCAAGAAGCTGGCGGCCGAGCTTGAGGCCGGCGATTTCTCGACCGTCGAGAAAGATGCGCTTGAGCAGGTCGCCTGCGGCGCCAGCATCCTCGATATCAACGCGGGCGTGGTCTACAACTCCAACCCCAACCCCAACGAGACCGAACCGCCGCTGATGCGCAAGGTGATCGAACTGGTGCAGGGGCTGGTGGACGTGCCGCTCTGCATCGACAGCTCGGTTCCCGCCGCGCTGGAGGCCGGTCTCGCCGCCGCCGAAGGCCGCCCGCTGCTGAACTCGGTCACCGGCGAGGAAGAGCGCCTGGAACTGGTGCTGCCGCTGGTCAAGAAATACAACGTGCCGGTCGTGGCGATCTCGAACGACGACACGGGGATCAGCGAAGACCCTGATGTGCGTTTTGCGGTGGCCAAGAAGATCGTCGAACGCGCCGCCGATTTCGGCATTCCGGCCCATGACATCGTCGTGGACCCGCTGGTGATGCCCGTGGGCGCAATGGGAACCGCTGGCCTCCAGGTCTTCACCCTTGTGCGGCGCCTGCGCGAAGAGCTTGGCGTCAACACCACCTGCGGCGCGTCGAACATCTCGTTCGGCCTGCCCAACCGGCACGGGATCAACAACGCCTTCCTCGCCATGGCGGCATCCCATGGCATGACCTCGGCGATCATGAACCCGGTTGCCATGCCGAAGACGCTGAAAAACGTCGAGGATCGTTTGGGCGAGCTTCGTGCGCTTGGCATCGAGGTGCCGGAAGGCGCCGACATGGCCACGCTGCGCCCGCTTCTGGGCATGTCCAGCGATGCCGACCTGGTGGCCGAACGTGTTGCCCGCCTTCAGGCCGCGGGTCTGACGGTACCCGATGGTCTCGACCCCGAGAAACTCGGCCCGCTTCTGGGCATTGGGCCGAAGACCGGCGTGGCCTCGGACGAGACGCTGTCGATCCGCGCGGCGGACTTCCTGCTGGATCATGACCCGTCGGGCGCGAACTGGATCCGCCTCAACAAGCCCGTCGGCGCCGCCGGTGGTGGCCGCGAAGGGCGTCGGCGTCGCCGCGGCTGAGACGGACTGCATACAGGACAAGGGCGGCCCAACGGCCGCCCTTTCTTGGTTCTGGAGCCGGTATCACTCCATCATTATGCCGAAACTCGCGTCAGTGGTGAAGATGAAGTCATCCCCACCGGCAGCCTGATGGCAGGCGATACACCCCGCATCCATGCCTTTGCCCACAAGACCCGCAAGCGCCACGCCCTTCGGGTTCTTGTCGAGCGACCCATCCGGAAGGTACTTCACCCAGAACCAGTTCTGGGTTTCCGGGTCGTAGCCATCTTCCCGTTGAAACATCACCGTGACGGCACCCAGATGGCCCGCGGGATCGGAGAGCACCTCTTCCGTGCTCACGCCCACCGGACCATAATTGCGCTTCACGATCAGCGTTCCCGTATGCCCGTCCACCGTGGCCTCGGTGTAAAAGGTTTCCAGCATCATCCCGTGGGGATCAGTGCCTTCGTAGGGGAAACTCATGATCGCCCCCTCTCCGGCCAGGTGCGAGGCCTCCATCACCTCCCAGATGAGTTCCGCATAGGCGGCATCCTCATCGGACCCGAAGGTCATCATCATCTCCTGCGCCTGCACAGCACCTGCAACCGATAGTGCGGCGCCAGCCAGAGCGCCAAATAGGACCCTTTGCATCGTCTCCTCCTTGTTCTGAGCTAATGCAGGGACCCTACCCGCAACGAACTGGATGATGGGGTCACATCCGCGCCCGATCCGTCACGATGCCGTGGTCATTCGTGATCGTGCCGTCTCAAATGACGCTTGCGGAACGGTTTCTGCCGCCCCCGGCCTTTCCCTTCGCCCGGCAAACGCTAGAGTGCCCGCGAAATGCAACAGGGCCGAGTCATGAGTAGCGATCCGCTGGTTATCTTCACCCCGTCCGGCAAACGTGGCCGTTTTCCCGTGGGAACTCCCATCCTCACCGCCGCGCGGCAGCTTGGCGTTGACCTCGACAGCGTCTGCGGCGGGCGAGGCATTTGCTCCAAATGCCAGATCGCGCCGTCCTATGGCGAGTTTGCCAAGCACGGCGTCACCGTTCGCGACGGTGCCTTGTCCGAGTGGAACGCGGTCGAAGAACGCTACAAGCAGAAGCGCGGTCTCAAGGACGGGCGCCGCCTTGGCTGCCAGGCCACGGTGCAGGGCGACGTGGTCATCGACGTGCCACCCGAAAGCCAGGTTCACAAGCAGGTCGTCCGCAAGCGGGCCGAGGCCCGCGACATCATCATGAACCCCACCGTGCGCCTCTGCTACGTGGAGGTGGCCGAGCCTGACATGCACGACCCCTCGGGCGACCTAGAGCGCCTCACGGACGCCCTGCGCGACCAATGGCAGATCGAGGGCGCCCGCGCCGACCTGCACATCCTGACCACTCTGCAGCCGGTTCTGCGCAAGGGTGGATGGAAGGTCACCTGCGCCATCCACCAGGGCGCCGACGATGCCACGCCGCGCATCATGCATGTCTGGCCGGGCCTGCACGAAAGCGGCATCTTCGGGGTTGCCGTGGACCTTGGCTCCACCACCATCGCGGCGCATCTGTGTGATCTGCAGTCGGGGGAGGTCGTGGCCTCCTCGGGGCTGATGAACCCCCAGATCCGCTTTGGCGAGGACCTGATGAGCCGCGTCAGCTACTCGATGATGCATCCCGGCGGCGCGGCCGAGATGACGGCGGCGGTGCGCGAAGGGATGAACACGCTCTTCGATCAGGTCGCGGCCGAGACGGGTATCGACAAGGCGCAGATCATGGACGCGGTCTTCGTCTGCAACCCGGTGATGCACCACCTGTTTCTGGGCATCGACCCGTTCGAACTGGGCCAAGCCCCCTTTGCCCTGGCGACATCCGAGGCGCTCCACCTTTTCGCCCGCGATCTGGAACTGGACCTTCACCCCGCGGCGCGCAGCTACATCCTGCCCTGTATCGCCGGGCACGTGGGGGCCGATGCCGCAGGCGTGGTCCTGTCCGAAGCGCCCGAGAAATCCGAAGACCTGGTGCTGGTCGTCGACGTGGGCACCAATGCCGAGATCGTCCTGGGCAACCGCGAAAAGGTCCTCGCCTGCTCCTCTCCCACCGGACCCGCTTTCGAGGGCGCGCAGATCAGCTCGGGCCAGCGTGCCGCCCCCGGCGCGATCGAGCGAGTCGAGATCGACCCTGTCAGCAAGGCGCCACGCTTCAAGGTGATCGGCTCCGACCTGTGGTCCGATGAACCGGGCTTTGCCGAGGCCACCGCCGCGACAGGCATCACCGGCATCTGCGGCTCGGGTATCATCGAGATGGTCGCCGAAATGCGCATGGCCGGGCTGGTGGACGGACCGGGCCTTATCGGTTCGCCCGAACAGACCGGATCGGACCGGATCTTTGCGGATGGGCGCACCTGGTCCTACCTCGTCTGGGACGGCACCGAGCAGGGCGGCCCGAAGATCACCGTTACCAACCGCGACATCCGCGAAATCCAGATGGCCAAGGCGGCGCTCTATTCCGGGGCACGGCTGCTGATGGACAAGTTCGGGGTGGATAGCGTGGATCGTGTGGTGCTGGCCGGGGCCTTCGGCGCTCATATCAGCCCGAAACACGCGATGGTTCTGGGCATGATCCCCGATGTGCCGCTCGACAAGGTGACCAGCGCGGGCAACGCTGCGGGAACCGGGGCCCGGATCGCGCTGCTCAACCGTAGCGCCCGGGCAGAGATCGAGGCAACGGTTCGCAACATCCACAAGATCGAGACCGCGATCGAGCCGCGCTTCCAGGAGCATTTCGTCAATGCCTCGAACATCCCGAACTCGGCGGAACCCTTCCCCAACCTGAGCAGGGTCGTGACCCTGCCTGACCTCAACTTCAACACGGGCGGCGGGGATGATGGTGGACGTCGGAGGCGGCGGCGCGGCTAGTCCTGCGGTTCAGCGCGTCCCGTCGACCACGACCGGGGCCGTGCGCAGGCCCGGTCCGCCAAAACTGACCCGGCCACGGCCACCCTCCTTCGACACGTAGAGGGCCGCGTCACAGTCGCGCAGCATACGGTCGGGATCGGGCGGCACATAGCTGGTCGAGACCACCGCGCCAAGAGACCCGGAAATCCGGCACGGTTGCCCGTCCCAGGTGATCGGCTGTTCGAGTTCCGAGATGATCCTTTGGCCAAGCTTCTCGAGTTGATCGAAATCCGTCAGGTAATCCGCAAGGATCATGAACTCATCGCCGCCAATCCGTGCAACCTGATCGCCCTGTCGCGTCTCGCGCCGCAGAATCCGTGCCACGACTTGCAACACGTGGTCGCCCGCGCCGTGCCCCAGGCTGTCATTGACCCGCTTGAAAAAATCAAGGTCGATCTGGACCAGGGCAAAGGGGCGCCCGGCCTCGATCGCCGCCTCCAGCGCCCGATCCATCGCCCGCCGATTGCCCAGGCCGGTCAGCGGATCGGTCAACGCCCGCGCCTCGGCGGCACTGCGCGCACGCTCGAGCCGGCGGTTGAGCTTGCGCGATTCCTCCATCGCCAGCGATTTGGCCTCGACCAGGTAGAGCATCTCGACCGCGAGGTCCGTCGGGGCGAAATCGCTGCTGGTCAGATCGAAATCGCGAACGGCGTCGACAACCGCAATCCCGAAGGACAGGTTGATCAGCCACCCAGAACCGTCCGGCAGGTGCACGGCGACCCCCTTCAACGCGGCGGTCGGCTTTGCCAGCGTGTCCAGAAGCAGCTTCAACGGCTCATCCTCCGGCCAGACAGCTGGCGCCCCGAGGTTACGCGGCCGGCGTACTGCAAACAGATCCGAGAAGCGCATCCCTTCAAGCGATCTGCGCCCCAGGACACGGGTCAGTGTCGAACCCGCCACACGCACCGCCCCGTCGCCCCCCAACAGGACAAGAATGGGCATCAAAGTGTCCAGAGATGCCGTATCAAGGCACAACTCACTCATACCAGCGGCACATAGAGTGCAAAT
>JABURR010000049.1 GCA_014762635.1 Paracoccaceae bacterium | reverse complement strand
TTACCCGTCTCGCCGTTCTTACCAAAAATTGGCGATAGTGAGCGCGGTTTGGGGGGTATTGTCTCCTAGGCGAACTGTACCCGTGCGACCGTGCGACACGCGGCCTTCCTCGGACGGTACCGGAATGGCGCCAGTGTCCCGTGTCGCACGGTGCCTCAAAAAAGCGCAGCCCGGTGGATACTTGGGCGGCGCTTTCCGTGAGTGGTGGCCAAGTGCACCTTCGTAGGTTGAATTAGGCGATAATCGCCCGCTGGATCAACCCTTCAGATTGGCCCGGCATTTGGCCGACGGTCTCAGGCGTCACCCCTCGGCCCCGTTCCGCACGATCCGCCAAGCCTCCTTCCGCGACGCGCTCCGGATGATGGTGCCAGGCGCGGTTGGCACGAGCCAGCCGTGACCTCACGACCGTCAACGGCGGTGGTTGGATTTCTGTTTCACTTTCCGAACGCCACCCGCGTCGAAGTGTTTGGGTAACGCCGCCGCAAATCCCCTGTTTTCCAGATACTTGACAGCTCTTCACCAAACCAGCGCAGTCAACAGGTCCGGAGAATATCGGCCCTTAGAAACCGCTTTCGAGCCTCCAAGCGCAGGGGGCGGTGCTCAGCCGCTCCCGCATAACCCTCGAATACAACGGAAAAATCCGGCCGCAGCCGGATCGGGAGAACGATTTCGTGAGGTCAGGTGGCCGAGCAACGGGGATTCGTACAGTCGGAGCGGCCGCGAACCTTTTTGCTGGATATGATATTCGTCTCGACAGGAAATTGCACACGGCGCGCGCCCTACAGGTCCGCGACCAGCCAGCGGCGAGGGGTTGAGTACAAGACAAATTCCATCGCCCCCTGAGTCGCTCGGAACCAAAAGTGAACATCCCGAAAACCATATAAGCCATTTATATGTTTTGAATTTTTTCCTTGCGTTTGCTTGATTGCAATCGCATCTCATTTCCACTGATCGTTCATTGCCAGGTTTGGCATCCGAACGACGGGTCGAACGGTGGCGAAAGAGCCGTTCGCAGATCAGGTCATCCTGATCCCACGTGAGCGACCCAGAGGGTCCTGCTTACGCATCAACGGAGAAACCGCGGTGTCCAGCACCGCATGAAAGTTTCGAAGGAGCCTTCCGGGCTGTCCGGCGGGCGTGGTGCATGAGGAGGACCTACTGTGCCGAATGTGAAGACCGTGGCGAATAGCCTGACCCTGCCGGAAACGCTCCGGCTGAAGATTTCCTACCGCAAGGTGGAGGATCTAAAACCCTATGCAGGGAATGCCCGCACGCACTCTGAAAAGCAGATCGAACAGATCGCGGCGTCGATCCGGCAGTTCAAGTTCGTGAACCCGGTTCTGATCGATGGCGTCGGCGGCATCGTCGCCGGCCACGGCCGTGTCGCCGCAGCACGCAAGCTCGGATTCACAGAAGTGCCCGTCATCGAACTGGCGCATCTAAGCGAGGCCGAGCGGCGGGCCTACGTCATCGCCGACAACCGCCTGGCCGAGTTGGCCGGCTGGGATAGCGAGATCCTCGCGATCGAGCTTCAGGCACTCTCGGAGATGGACCTGGACTTCGATCTCGAGATCACCGGGTTCGAGACGGCCGAAATCGACCTGCTGCTGGATGACGACAATGCCGTCGACCGCGACCCCGCCGATGAGGTCCCCGAGCCTGTCGCTGGCCCCGCGGTCACCCGGCCCGGTGACGTCTGGCAGCTTGGGCGACATAAACTTATCTGTGGTGATGCGCTGGATCCAGATACCTATCGGCGCCTCATGGGCGACGATCGCGCTCGCGCGGTCTTCACCGATCCGCCCTATAACGTGAAGATCGACGGCCACGTCTGCGGCTCCGGCAAGGTGAAGCATCGCGAGTTTGCCATGGCGACGGGCGAGATGGACAAAGCCGGGTTCACCGGCTTCCTGCGCAACGCCCTTTCCGCCATGGTCGAGGTCAGCATCGATGGTGCCATCCACTTTGTCTGCATGGACTGGCGCCACATGGATGAACTGAGCGTTGCCGGTGCCGAGGTTTATTCAGAGCTGAAGAATCTGGTGGCTTGGGCCAAGACCAACGGCGGCATGGGCACTTTCTACCGCTCCCGCCACGAACTGATCTTCGTCTACAAGGTCGGCACTGCGAAGCACCTGAACACCTTCGGCCTCGGAGAGACCGGAAGGTATCGGACGAATGTCTGGGAGTATCCCGGCGTCAACAGCTTCGGCGGCAACCAAGAGGATCTGGCGCTCCATCCGACCGTCAAGCCCACAGCACTTGTGGCCGATGCGATCCGCGACGTGACCCGGCGTGGTGATATCGTGCTCGACGGCTTCGGCGGTTCGGGCACGACACTGATCGCGGCCGAGCGCACCGGTCGTGTGGCCCGTCTGATCGAACTCGACCCGCTCTACTGCGATGTGATCTGTCGGCGCTTTGAGGTCCAGACGGGTCAGCCCGCGCGTCTGGTTGGTACCGATCAGACCTTTGCCGAGGTTGCGCAGGACCGCGAAGACGAGGCCGATGAGCCGAAGCTGGAGGCCGCCGAATGACGGACGAGAAGACCCCCACTGTCGGCTATATGAACCCGCCTGAACATAGTCAGTTCAAAAAGGGCAAGTCTGGCAATCCCCGTGGTCGCCCGCGCAAGCGGGAAGGCCTGATCACGGTGCTGCACCGGGCTCTCAACCGCCAAGTGCAGGTCAAAGACAATGATCAGAAACTGCGGATCCGGGATGCACTGATGTGGAAGCTCCGCGATCTGGCGCTGCAGGGCGACAAACAAGCCATGGCTCTGCAGCGGCGCATCATCGATGAATCCGGTATCGCTGATCCCAATGCCTATTCGCCAGAAGAAGAAAAGAAACAGCTCCTCCGGAACATTCAACGGATGATTGCAAAGACTAAAGCGAAAGATGAACGCGATGAGTAAAGACGACAAAATCGGCTATGCCAGCCCGCCAAAGTCCACACGCTGGCAGAAGGGTCAGTCTGGCAACCCCAAGGGGCGGCCGAAGACAAAATCGGAATTCATGGTGGATGCCGCGCGTATCCTGACCCAGCCCGTCGACGCGCGCGGACCGGACGGACGTACGGTCAGGCTGGAGGCAATCGAAGCCGCCTACCTTTCGCTCTGCCGCAAAGGTCTCAAAGGGCACAAACCGTCTTTGCTCGAAGCGATCCAGATCATGATGGATGTCGGCCCGGCCGTGGAGGCAGCAGAGGAAGAACAGAGTAACAAACGGCAGGAACTCCTCGAAAGACTGCAG
>JABURR010000076.1 GCA_014762635.1 Paracoccaceae bacterium | reverse complement strand
CGTGAAGGCGGCCGCACCGTCGGCGCCGGCGTCGTCTCCAAGATCATCGAGTAATCCAAACGGTTCGACGTAGGTCGGGGCCCAAAGCTCCGACCTACCTCTCAATCGCGAAAGGCTGAACCAAATGGCCATCCAAAGTCAAAATATCCGCATCCGGCTCAAGGCATTCGATTACCGTGTGCTGGATGCCAGCACCGCGGAAATCGTGAACACGGCCAAGCGGACCGGCGCGCAAGTGCGTGGCCCGATCCCGCTGCCGAACAAGATCGAGAAGTTCACGGTTCTTCGTGGTCCCCACGTCGACAAGAAATCGCGCGACCAGTTCGAAATCCGGACTCACAAGCGCCTTCTCGACATCGTCGATCCGACCCCGCAGACCGTGGACGCGCTGATGAAGCTCGACCTCGCTGCCGGCGTCGACGTCGAAATCAAGCTGAACTAAGGAGGGCACTGACAATGTTGCGCTCTGGAGTGATCGCAAAGAAGGTGGGCATGACCCGCCTGTTCATGGAAGACGGCCGCCAGATCCCGGTGACCGTGCTTCAGCTTGACAACCTGCAGGTCGTCGCGCAGCGCACCGCGGACAGGGACGGCTATTCGGCCGTTCAGCTGGGTGCCGGCACGGCCAAGGCAAAGCGCGTGTCGCAGCCGATGCGTGGCCATTTCACGGCCGCCAATGTTGCGCCCAAGCGCAAGATTGCCGAGTTCCGCGTCGATCCGGACAACCTGATCGCCGTGGGCGAGGAAATCACCGCCGACCACTATTTCGAAGGCCAGTTCGTTGACGTGAGCGGCACCTCGATCGGTAAGGGTTTTGCCGGTGCGATGAAGCGGCACAACTTCAGTGGTCTGCGTGCCTCGCACGGTGTGTCGATCAGCCACCGCTCGCACGGTTCGACCGGTCAGTGTCAGGACCCGGGTCGCGTGTTCAAGGGCAAGAAGATGGCCGGTCACATGGGTGCTGCCCGCGTGACCACCCAGAATCTTCAGGTCGTCCGCACCGACGCCGACCGTGGCCTGATCATGGTCAAGGGCGCCGTTCCGGGCTCCAAGGGTGGCTGGGTCACCATCAAGGATGCGGTCAAGAAGCCGTTCCCCGAGAACGCGATCCTGCCCGCGGCCCTGAAGTCCGCCGGTGAAGAAGCCGCGCGCGCTGCCGAGGAAGCTGCCGCCCAGGCCGCTGCCGAGGAGGAAGCCGCCCGTAAAGCCGCCGAGGAAGCAGCAGCAGCCGAGCAGGCCGCCGCCGCCGCCGAAGCCGAGAAGAAGGACGGAGAGTGACATGAAACTCGACGTGATCAAGCTGGACGGCAAGAAGGCCGGGTCGGTCGATCTCGGTGACGAGATCTTCGGCCTTGAGCCCCGCGCCGACATCCTGCACCGCGTGGTCCGCTGGCAGCGCGCTCGTGCGCAGGCTGGCACCCACAAGGTCAAGACCCGGTCCGAGACCAGCTATTCGACCAAGAAGATCTATCGCCAGAAAGGCACCGGCGGCGCTCGCCACGGTGACAAGAACGCACCGATCTTCCGTCATGGTGGTATCTACAAGGGTCCGACCCCGCGCAGCCACGCCCACGACCTGACCAAGAAGTTCCGCAAGCTGGGCCTGTGCCACGCGCTGAGCTCCAAGGCAGCTTCGGGCAACCTCGTCGTTCTGGACACGGCCGAGCTTGCCGATGGCAAGACCTCGACCCTGGCCAAGGCGATGAAGGAACTGGGCTGGAAGCGCGCCCTGGTCATCGACGGCGCCGAGGTGAACGCGAACTTCGCGCGCGCCGCGGCCAACATCCAGGATCTGGATGTGCTGCCGTCGATGGGCGCGAATGTCTATGACATCCTCAAGCGTGACACCCTGGTGATCACGAAAGCGGGTGTCGAAGCACTGGAGGCTCGACTGAAATGAGCGCGAAGGCAGACCATTACGACGTGATCCGCAAGCCGATCATCACCGAGAAGGCAACCATGGCATCGGAAGCCGGTGCGGTGGTCTTCGAAGTGGCGATCGACGCGAACAAGCCGCAGATCAAGGAAGCGGTGGAATCGCTCTTCGGCGTCAAGGTGAAGGCGGTGAACACCACCATCACCAAAGGCAAGCAGAAGCGCTTCCGCGGCCAACTCGGCCGTCGCAAGGACGTCAAGAAAGCCTACGTGACCCTCGAAGAGGGCAACACGATAGACGTTACCACGGGCCTCTGATAGAAGGCCCCGAATCTTCGGCCCCGGCTCTCCGGGGCCGAGGTTGTTTGTTAACCCGGGTCATATGACCCAAAGCTGACGGAAGACAGAAAGCATGGCACTCAAGTCGTACAAACCGACGACGCCTGGCCAGCGCGGGCTGGTTCTGATCGACCGTTCGGAGCTTTGGAAAGGCCGCCCGGTCAAATCCCTCACCGAGGGTCTGACCAAGAGCGGTGGCCGGAACAACACCGGACGGATCACGAGCCGCCGCCGCGGCGGTGGGGCGAAGCGTCTTTATCGCATCGTGGACTTCAAGCGGAAGAAATTCGACATGCAGGCCGTCGTGGCCCGTATCGAATATGACCCGAACCGCACCGCCTTCATCGCGCTGATCCAGTACGAAGATGGCGAACAGGCCTACATCCTGGCGCCGCAGCGCCTGGCAGTTGGTGACAAGATCATCGCCGGTACCAAGGTCGATGTGAAACCCGGCAATGCGATGCCCTTCTCGGGCATGCCGATCGGCACCATCGTCCACAATGTCGAGCTGAAGCCCGGCAAGGGCGGCCAGATCGCGCGCGCCGCAGGCACCTACGCCCAGTTCGTCGGCCGTGACGGTGGCTACGCCCAGATCCGCCTGAGCTCGGGTGAACTGCGCATGGTCCGCCAGGAATGCATGGCGACCGTCGGTGCCGTGTCGAACCCCGACAACAGCAACCAGAACCTCGGCAAGGCCGGCCGCAACCGCCACTACGGCAAGCGTCCTGCAGTCCGCGGTGTTGCCATGAACCCGATCGACCACCCCCACGGCGGTGGTGAAGGCCGGACCTCTGGCGGCCGTACCCCGGTTACGCCCTGGGGTAAGGACACCAAGGGTAAACGGACCCGCACCAACAAGGCGACGGACAAGTACATCATCCGCTCGCGCCACGCTCGGAAGAAGGGTCGCTAAGATATGGCACGTTCTGTCTGGAAGGGGCCTTTTGTCGACTCCTATGTCCTCAAGAAGGCCGAGAAGTCCCGTGAATCGGGACGCAATGAAGTCATCAAGATCTGGTCGCGCCGCTCGACGATCCTGCCCCAGTTCGTGGG
>JABURR010000057.1 GCA_014762635.1 Paracoccaceae bacterium | reverse complement strand
CGTCCACGCCCTCATCCTCGGCCGCGCACAGACCGGACTGCAGGCGTTCTTCTGAACCCAATTCCCCGCGCGGTGTGAAACCCCGCGCGGGGCGCTCTCAGACCCCCAGGAATTTCACGCCAGGCATCGCCTCGATCCGGGCAAGATCGGCTTCGTATTGATCGTCGAGCCTCTCGAGGGCGTCAGACGTCAGGCCCGGCAAGTCCACGGCCTGATCCAGCGCGTCCTCATGGGCGTGTTCCTCTAGATAGTGCGCGAGGAAGGTCACCAGCGCATCGGTGTCGCGCGGGGCATCCGCCAGATCCTGCGTCAGTTGCCCAAACGCCGCCGCGTCCAGCAGCGGTTCGATCTCGTCCAGCGCCCCGTCGATCGGCGTCTCTTCCTCGATCTCTGCCAACGCGCGCAGAATCCGCGGCCAGAGCACCGGGCGTTCCTCGTCGCACCAGACGGTGAGCGGGCAGTCGGGCACGGCGTTGCGGATGTCCGAAACAACACGGGACCAGTGCATATTGTCCGGGCGGGCACCCCCCATGAGCCCGGCTGCCGTCAGCCCCGGCTGGGTTCGCAGGACCCCTGGCAGGAAGGTCACCGGGTTGCGCACGGCGAGGAAGAATTCGCACTCCGCCTGCGGGAAGATGTTGCGCAGCCATTTCGCGCGCAGACCCGCCCGCCCGTAGAACGCAGTATCGGCAAAGATCCGCGGCGCCGCGCAGAGGAAGGCCGGGCTGGAGAAGACCACCCCGCTCAGATGCGTGCGGCGGGTGAGCGAGGCGAGAAACTCGCGCTGCGCGTTGAGGCTCGCCGGTGACACCCGGTGCTGGCGCATCATCGCGCCCATCCGCTCGCGGAACTGGACCGGGCGCGGCACGATCACGTCGCGCGACAGCAGCAGATCCGTGTTCTTCAACAGCGAACGGATCGCGTTGCCATCGTCCGTGGCATGGGCGCCGAGGTGAAAGGCGATGCGCATGTTGGCTGGTCTCAGTCCCTGTTCTGCCTGCCGCTAGTCCTGACGCGGAACCGTGAAGAAGTAGTTGGGCGACAGGTCCGCCGTGATGATCTCGTCTGGGATCACCTCGGGGCCCGCGTGATAGACATTGGCCCCGAAATGCGGGTGCAACCGCGACAGGCGCTGCATCCGTTCCGAGGTGATCTGCGCGTAGAAGGCGGCCATGTCGGGTCGGGCGCGCAGTTCCTCGATCCGGGTGCGATGGGCCGCGATGCAGTCCGTGTGCAGCCGCGCCAGTTCCGGATCGGCCAGAAGCGCGGCCAGTTCGGCCTCGACCGCCGGGATCATCCGGTGAATCGATCGGTCCTCGTCGGTGTTGTGGTTCATCCGGAACCAGTAGTTCATCCCCTGATCGCGGTCCACGTGGTTCACCCTGCCCCGGTCGCGCTTGACCAGGAAACTCTCCGAGTTGCGCACCGCGTAGTGGTTCAGCGTCACTAGGTCATAGCCGAAGGTGCTCGCGGTCGAGCGCCAGGCGTTTCGCAGCGCCTCGCGCGGCATCGGGCGGCCGGAGCCATTGACCCAGCGGATCTGGTCCCAGAACTCGGGCTTCAACCCGCGCGGACGGTGGACACCCAGCTTGCGGTAATGGCCCAGCGACCGGCTGAGCGTCTTGAAGCCCCAGGCGTGGTGCGGTTTGCGGACGAACTGCGGCGCGCAGCGGGTGAACTGACGGATCGTGAGATCGGGATCGAACCGGTCGATATCGCCGTTACCGAACAGCCGCCAGGTGGCCGAGATCATCGTCGCATCGCCAACCGCCTCGTAAAGTGCCGCGAGAGATCCGTCGCCCGTGTGGATGTTCAGGAACTCGTCCACGTCCATCGAGATCACCCAGCCCGCGCGGGTGACGACCTCTTCCTCTTCAGCGGCCTTTAGGGCGGCGTGCTGCGGCTTGAGGCTGGTTCCGCGAAACGGGTTCTGCCGGTGAGTGACGATCCCGCGTTGCTGGAGCGCGTCCAGCAGCCGGTCGGTGCCGTCGGTGCAATCGTTGCTGTAGATCAGGAAATCATCCACCCCGATCGCCCGGTGATAGGCGATCCATTCGAGGATAAAGGGCCCTTCGTTCCGCATGCAGGTGACGATGGTGGTGGACCCGGCCTCGGCGGCGGGTTCCGTCGCGATCACGGGTGCGGCGGGTGTGCGGACCGGGGTTTCGCCCAGGTGGCGGGCAAGCTCCAGCAGGGCGGGTTCCTCGATCAGGCTGCTTTTCGGCACCAGGGTCGAGATTGCACGGCGCGGGTGACGCAGACCCATGCAGCGCCAGAAATGGGTCACGTAGGCCGGGTCCGGCCGGGCGTTGGCGATGCGGATCACGCGCCAGGGGTTCTCCTGCCCCGTGACCGAAGGCGCGACGCACCATTTTCGGGTGATGCCGTGATGATCGAACCGGCGGCAGGTGTGATCGCCGATCCGGGCGCGTTTTCCCTGTCGCAAGCGCCACGGATAGACCCGGGTGCCATGTAGGGCCACGACGCCCGAGGCGGCCGTGTGCGCCTTCTGAAACACCGTCGGCCCGCCGTTCGGTAGGTCGACGATATCGGACGGGTCGAGGGACAGGACCGCCCCGGCCTCGGACAGCCAGCCCCATTTGGCGATCTCGTAGATCAGGATCTCGCCCAGCGGCGCGCGATAGGGGTCCGTTGCGGGCATCTCCATCCGGGCCTTGCCCGGCGCGTCGGGGGCCAATACGGGGTGATCCTCGCGCGGGAGGTCCGGCTTGCCCAAGGGCGCGTGGGCTTCGAGGATCAGCAGGCGTTTCAGCCCCGGCAAGGTCTTCGCGACCTTGGCCAGGTGCTTGGCCATCTGGTCGGGGTCCTCACCGGGCCAGACCCGGTGCACCACCAGCGCGCCCTGCATCCCGTGCTCGGTCACGTGATAGCTCAGCCAGTCCCCCACCACCTGCGGCGCGTGGCCGTTGACGATGGTCAGCCCCACGTCGAGCCCGGCGAAAAGCTCGGGCTCGGGCGTGGCGGGCGAAAGCTGCAGCACCCCGTCCGAGAGCGGCAGGCTCAGGACCCCCGGATCGCGCCCGGTGGCGCGACCGGCCACCTCGACCCCGCCGAGGATCGAGAATTCCTGGTCGATCACCGCCCCCGCCTCGGCGCTGGAGCGGAAACGGTTCGCGAGTGTGCCTGAGGCAAAGAAGGCGCGGAACCTGCGATCGTCCCCATCACCCTGCACGAAAGCCGCAAGACAGCGCAGCCCCTCGCCCTCCTGCGTGTTCAGGAGGCGGCGGTGGAGGACCGTGTCGTTCTGGGTTCCGTCCGGCATGGGCCTAGTCTACCCCGGCCCCGGCGGCACTGGAAAGCGCGCCGGTGGCGGCGCGGTCCAGGACCTCCTGAAAGAACCGGTCCGGCCCGTCTTTCAGGAACCGTCGGCTGAGCCCCTCGGCCCACGTCACGCGCCCCCGCTCAAGGCAGCGCTCGACCATCTCCTTGCGCCAACGGCGCAGGTCGCGGCGGCGGCGCAGGAGGCGGTGGAAGGACTGCGGGTCCAGATCCCCCTCCATCGCCTTCAGCACCAGCGGCTGCAAAAGCCCCATCTGCTGCAGCATGGTTCCCAGCCGGTGGCCGAAGAACGGGCAGCGGTAATGCACGAGATTTCCCCCCGAAAGCCGCGCCACGTGCCGCGCGTCAAGATCGGAATAGGGATCGTAGAACAGGTTCACCCTGCGGGCCGGAACCAGCGTCCGCGCGGCATCGCCGTAGTGGTCGGAATAATCCAAGTCCCATGCCACGCGATAGCGCGTCTCCCACGGCACAAGCGCCTTGTCGAGCACGGTCTGGGGCGAGAACACCACCACCTCCGCCCCCGGGCAGGCAGCGGAAAACACCAGCGCCCCGTAGCCGCCCATGGAGGCGCCGTAGAAGATCACGCGGGAAAAGCGGTCAAAGAACCCCTCGTCCCGCAGGCGGTCAAACTCGGCGCTGACCCAAGGGTCGCGAAACCAGGTCCAGCCGCCCGCCATGACCGCCAGCATCGACCAGCCCTGATCCTCGATGAACTTGTAGCCCCAGGGGCGGCGATCCTCGCGCTTTTCCATCGCGATATCGAGGTTGTCGAAGGTGACGCAGAGCGTCTCTCCCCGCCGGATATGGGTCAGGGAATGGGTCTCGTTGGCGCGGTAGAACCCCTCGGCCCCGATCAGGCCCCGTGCGACCTCGGCCCATTGGCCTGCGCCCTTGGAGGTCATGACCACCCGCTCAACCGGCTTGCCGTCGTTGTCCCACCGGTCCAGCCGTTCGCTGTTGCCGTAGTCGCGCAGAAACGGATAGCCGCCCGAGCCCTTGCGGATATCGACAAGCAATCGACCGCCCGGGATCAGGTGATGCTCAAGCAACGCGGTTAGGCCCGACATGGGCGCCCCCACGCCGAACGTCCCCAGCGCCGTTATCAGGTCATACCGGTTAATGGCCTGCGCATCGCGCAGAATGCGGATCTGGCCCTCCGGCACGCCCTGCGCGATGAGCGTCGCGCGGTGCAGTTCGGGCCAGCTTGCGGCCGGGTCCATCGCCCCATCGGGCGCAAGCGGCAGGATGTCGATGTCGCAGCCGAAAAGCTGGTGTGCGGCAGTGGCCAGTTCCGGGTCCATCCCGCTCACGTCGGCAAGCCGGGCCACATGGGTCAGCGCCGCCTTCTGCAAGAGGTTCCGATGCTGCCGGAACGAGCGCTGAGGGAAACCCACGACCTCTTGCACCGCTCAGACCCCCGTCTTCGTGACCAGGACGGTGGAGAATTTCGGTTCCTTTCGTAGAACCTTCGTGGCTCCGAGCGTCTTGAGATAGGGGATCCCCCCCGACCCCTTGCGGATATCGAGGATGATCACCCCATCCGGCGCGACCTGGTCGCGGAAGAACGCGTCGTAGGCCTCGGCCGGGAAATGGAAGCCGCAGGCATAAGTGCTTGTCGCAGCCTCGACCTGGCCCGCGCTCTCGAGGCTCTCCGTGGCGGGATTGATAAAGATCATCTGGTCCTCGGGCACGCCGTTGGCCGCCAGGAACCTACGCGTGACCTCAAGGTCTGCCGTTCCGGCAGCTTCATCCTCGAACCCGAAATGCCTCTGACCGTTGCGCTCGATGTCGATGAGCACGAGCTCGCAATCGAGGCTCCGGTGCAGGATCAACGCCCCGAACCCTGCGCCGCAGCCGATATCCGCGATCCGCTTGGGTGCACGCGCCTGAAGCGACGGAAGCGCCTGCATGATCTCGTGCTGAACATCCTCGAACACGGTCCGGCACAGCTTGGGCAGATCGCCCGTGGCTGCCTCCCGCAGCAGGGCCTCATCGCCCCCCCGACCAGGCCCGGATCGCGTGATCTCCGGGCGCGGCAATGGACCGTTGCAGCATCAGGTCCACCGCGGCGGCCTCGTCGAACATCGAAAAATCCAGACTATCGGCACTGATCCGCGCCGGGGCGGCCGGGCGCCCCACCGGCTTCATCATATGCGCGGTCGGTGCCGGGTCGATCCCGTGTTTCTCAAGCAGCATCCCGGAATAGGACTGCGGATGGGGGATACCGGCGGTCTCGGACACCGCGGCGCGGAACCGGCGCCCCCAGAAATGGATCGAGGCGGTGTCGGGCTTCACCCAGTCCTCGACCTGCTTGCGCATCCTTGGCTTCAGCAGCGTCCGCTTGCGCGAGAACGGCACCGGGTAGAGCACATGGCCCGGCTGGGAATGGCGCACCTCGCCCGTGGCATGCAGGAAATGCGTCAGCGCGTTCGGCCCCCAGACGCCCCATGGCAGCAAGGAGACATGCACCCCCTCGCCCCGCGCCTTCAGGTCGGCCAGTTCCTCTTGCTTGGCCTGGGGCATCCACGGCGGCACCGGAAACTCGTCGGACGTGAACTCTAGCATCGCCGCCAGCGTCGCCGAGTCCTTCGGCAGTTTCAGCACGCCGTTGTTGATCTGGGCCACGTCATCGCTGATCCAGCCGTGCCAGTGCCCGTGGTCGGGAATCTCGAACGGCCGCACGCAATAGGCATCGGTATCGACCCAGCACAGATCGGTGTCGCGCAGCATGTGCAGCCGGAAGATATCCGCATGATAGGCCGGGCTTCCGGTGCGGGCGTGGCGGATGAACCGGTCAGCAGGGTATATCGCGTTGGCATCCTCCACATGGACACGATCCGGAACGCCCTCGACACGGTCATAGGTGAACAGCGTTACCCGGTGCCCGGCATCCGCAAAGGAGGTCAGGCAGAGTTGCTCGAGCCAGGACAACTCCCCCCCGATCCAGAGCGATGCGATTTCCACCTGTGACATGGTCTGCTGCCCGATTGCTTTTAAGTGGAGCCTATCAAAGAGCAAGGCGGTTGTAAGCCGTCAGCGCGGCCAGTTGCGTACATATTGCGGCTTCACTGTCCCGTTGGTCTTGGCTAGCCTTCTATTGGAGACAAGACCCCGTAGGAGCGATGGCAGGACTGACCCTTATCACCACGATGAAGAACGAGGCACCGTTCATCCTGGAGTGGGTTGCTCACTACAGGACGCTGGGCTTCGACAACATCATCATCTGCACGAACGACTGCGGCGACCCGACGGTCCGGATGGCACGGCGGCTGGAGCATCTTGGCCTCGCCCGACACCATGCCACCAAGATCCGCCCGGGAGGCATCCACCGTAGCGCCCTGCGCCAGGCGATGCGGTACGAAGAAGCGCGGTCGGCGGACTGGATCTTTATCTGCGACGCGGACGAGTTTCTGAACATCCATGCCGGGGCCGGGCGGGTTTCCGATCTGATTAGCGCGGCAGGACCCGACGCGGATGTCATTTCCGTTCCCTGGCGGAATTTCGGACCCAACGGCCAGCGGGAATTCTCGGAATCCCCGGTGACAGAGCAGTTCACCATGGCGGAACGCCCCTACGATCCGGACCTCAACCCCGGGGCCGGGAAATTCGTCAAATCCCTCTTTCGCAACAACGGCAAGTTTCAAAGGGTCGGACTTCACTACCCGATCCTGAGAGAGGCGGAAGAGGCAACCGCCCGCTGGGTCCACCCCGACGGGACGGACCACAGGGCTGGTCCCACGAATTTCGAAACGGCCCAGGTCAACCACTACCCTCTGCGCGCGCTCGACAGCTTTCTGGTCAAGCGGGATCGGGGACGCGCGAACCACATGGGGCACGATCTCGGCCTCGACTACTGGGACAGGTTCGATTTCGACGACGTGGCCGATCACTCGATCCGGCGCTACGATGCCGAGGCGCGACCACTGCTCGAAGAGCTGCAATCCGATTTTCGCCTCAGGCGTCATCAGGCGCGCGCGGCAGATTGGCACCGCGCCAAGGCGCAAGACCTGCGATCGAGGCCAGAGTGGGCCGACTTCGTATCGGCCCTTGAGGCCCGTATCGAGGCAGGTCGTGCGAGGATCGGCGAGGCAACTTCAGGCTGACGTCCCCAACGCGATCAATCGATCTCCAATCAATCCCGTGCCTGCAAATTGTTGCTATTATGGGGATTTTGCGCGCCATGGTTGCCAAAACTCCCCCAAAAAATGATTGCTTGACGCAAGAACACCATGGACTGGGCCACCACGAACAGTGTCAACTATTGCCACGGGGGAATCATATGCTTGCAAAGTTCTCAGGCCGGAGAGCGTATGGATAAGAATCCGAACATCTTCCGGCCCGGCGGTGTAGACGGTATCGAAGACTGGTTCTCGGCTTTGGAGGCCGAGCGCGAGGAGCTTGGCTATTTCCAGCCCCTTGGCCCGGACCATTCAGCGATCTTCACCGATGAAGACCCGGTCCTCTTCGTCACCTTCGAAACGCTGGATACGGTCTACCAGGGTGATCTTTCGGACCGTCCGCTCGGGTTCAACTTGGCCAAGGGTAAAGGCTGGTCGCAGCTTTGCATTCTGGCCAATCACGACACCTGGTTTCGGGAACCCCGTGTCTACGGCTATTTCGACCGGCTCGTCGATGACGGGTTCTTCGAGGATTTCGACCATGTGGTCTTCTATGGCGAGGGCATGTGTGGCTATGCCGCCGCCGCCTATTCCGTGGCCGCGCCGGGCGCGCAGGTGATCACGGTCCAGCCGCAGGCGACGCTGGACCCCTCGATCGCCGGTTGGGATCATCGTTTCGCACATATGCGGCGCACGGATTTTTCCACCCGTTACGGCTTCGCGCCCGATATGATCGACGCGGCGAACAAGGCCTTCGTCATCTACGATCCCTTCGTGGAGCTGGATGCGGTCCATGCGGCCCTTTACACGCGGCGCAACGTGGTCAAATTGCCCTGCCGCCATCTGGGACGCAGCATCGGCGACAGCCTGATCCGGATGAAGATCCTCGAACCGATCATCGCCGCCGCGATGAAAGGTGAGTTGGACCACGAGGAGTTCTACCGCCTTTTTCGGCAGCGCCGACGTTTCCCGCGTTACCTCAAGCGCCTGCTTTCGGCCACGCAGGCCGCCGACCGACCCGTACTGACCGCGCGGCTCTGCAAGCATGTGCTTGCGCGCGGCAACTCTCCACGGTTCGAGGATGCCCTGGAAGAGGCCCTGTCGCAGATCAGGGAACGCGGGATCCTGGAACCCGAAGGCTGACGCGCCCTACCGCGCCGTCACGAAAAGACCCATTTCATCGCTATCATCCAAATGCCTGCCGCGCCTATTTGCGGGCGACGAGTTGCGAATTTACCCCTTTTTCAAGGGCCTGAAGGAATTTTGAGCAGCGGCAACCCGACGGACTTTCGAACAGGGAAGTTGCAGACATGCTCAGCTTGATCAGAAGACTCGCTCTCCTCGCCTTGGTCATTTCCGCGCCAGCCCCGGGATGGGCCGAGCATTGCGCTGGTACTCCAGCGGGTTTGGCCAGAAAGACTACGATTTCTCGGTCGTCGTGACCGAAACTTCCGGCGTCGATCATCAGGGCCTGAGTTTTCGCATCAGCGACGCGAAAGGTCGCGAAGTTCTGGCCTCGGGGACAAGCAACATCGCCCATGAAGCGATCGCACCTGCCTCGATGGATGCCGCGACCGACAGCCTCGTGGCCGCGTCGAAACCCCTTGCCGAGAAACTGCGCGCCCACCAGCTTCGCATCCGCGAGGCCGAGCAGAGCGCGATCCACGCGGAACTCAGCTTCACCCCTGCTCAGGCCTCCGTCGCCCCGGGCGAAAGCGTGACCCTGACGGCGAAACTGACGGATTGCGACGGCGATCACCCGCCGCTTCCGGACCGGGAGGCGGCGTTCGACCTGGCAGGGTCCGGCAAGCTGGACCCGATGCCCGGCACGACCGACAGCGACGGCAAGATCACGCTGGACTACACCGCCGAGGGGGCCGACACGGCCCAGATCAGCGGCTACTGGGCCTATACCGACACCGCCGGGAACCAGACCCTGTCGGACGGCACCACGGCGACGATCAACGCCGGCGGGCTGCAGTTCTCGCGTATCGGGATCAGCCCAAGGATCTTGCCCGACCACTACGCCGGTACGCGTCCTGATCCGAAATTCATCACAAATATCTGGGTTCTGTCCGACCGTCAGGTCGACCGGAACTTCCCGGAAAAGGGCATGGTTCCTGCAACGGCCACGCAAAGCCCCTTTTGCGCCGCCCAAATGATCGCCCCGTCGGTCAGCGTCCCGTCTGGAGATGTCGAACGCTGGGCACCCGAGGGCGTCTCGGGCAAGCAGCGCGCAGCCTCCGAGATCGTCGCCGACCTGAGCGGTCCGGAGGTGGCCCTTGTGCACCTGCGGGTCAGCGCGGATGGCGCGCCCGAAGGGCAATGGGACGAGGAAGACGGAAGCGAAGTCTTTTCCCATGTCTGGCTCGACCTGCTGGTCGAAATCGAAAACCCCGAACGCAAGGACTTCGACCTGGAATTCACCCCCGCCAAGGTCCGGGCAGCGGCAAGCGGCTCAGGCGAATACGATTTCTCGCTCGGCTCCTTGGGCGCCACGGGATGCAAGGGCCGATACCGGATGCCCTATTCGGCGGCGGGCCAAACCGACGACATGGACCAGAGCGTCGACGAAAGCGGTCGGCCGATCCGGCTGGCGGTGCGCGACGAAAAGCACCTGCAGGTTAACCTTTCGTTCTTCGGCAACGCCAATGCCTGGGGCGGCAAGATGTACGAACCCTTCGATGGCTCGTCGCTGATCGATGTTGAACTGGCCTTCAGAATCCTGCCACCCGAGGGGGAATAGACCACGCACCGACGTGCGGTAGGCTTCAGGCCAGCCCGCCCTCGGTCACGATCATATCCACCACCTCCGAGACCCCCTTCCCGCTGCGAAGCGAGGCCATGACGAAGGGTCGAGCGCCCCTTGCTGCGCGAGCATCGGATTCCAGCAGTTCGGGGTCCACGCCCACATGGGGCGCAAGGTCGGTCTTGTTCACCACAAGGATGTCCGAGCGCGCCACGCCCGGCCCCTTCTTGCGCGGGATGTCCTGCCCCGCAGCGGTGTCGATCACGTAGATCGTGAGGTCCGCCAACTCCGGGCTGAAGGTGGCCGAGAGGTTGTCGCCGCCGGATTCGATCAGGATCAGGTCCAGGTCCGGAAAGGCCGCGTTCAGATCGGCCACGGCAGCAAGGTTGATCGAGGCATCCTCGCGGATCGCCGTATGGGGGCAGCCCCCGGTTTCGACCCCGCGAATGCGCTCGGACGGCAGGACCTGCGCGCGCATCAGCGCCTCGGCATCCTCGCGGGTGTAGATGTCGTTGGTGATGACCGCCATCGAGAACCTGCCCGAAAGTTCCCGGCAGAGATGTTCGGTCAGCGTGGTCTTCCCGGCGCCCACCGGGCCGCCGATGCCCACGCGCAGGGGGCCGTTGGGACTGCTCATGTCTTGTAGATCCTCACGTCCATGGTCTCATGCGCCATCGCCATGAAATCGCCGCGCGGCACGAAGCTGGTAATATCATCGGGCTCAGTCGCCGTCGCCTGCGCCGCCACTTCGCGGATCAGGGGATGCAGGTCCGAAAGCACCCGCTGCCCCTCGGTCTGACCCAACGGCACGAAGCGCACCCCGGCGCTGACGAGGTTCGAGGCGAAGGCATGCAGGTAAAGCGCCGCGACCTCCTCGACTGGCAGGTCCAGCCTTCGGGCGGCCAGCCCCACCGCCACCGGGTAGGGAAGCTCGGGCAGAGCCTCCCCGGTCATGCCCGCGACCGTTGAACAGAACGCCCGGCCCTGGGCCAAGGTTTCTTCCCAGCGTTCCTTCGACGCGGCAAGTGCACGCGCCAGAGCCGCCATCTCAGTTGGGTCGCGCCCGGCCCTCACTGCACATAGTAAAATCGCATCGACCCGCCCCGCACCGAGCCGCAACGTGTCCGAAAGCCACTCCTGCAACCCGTCCGCGTCTGATACCTCGCCTTCGGAAATCGCCCATTCCAACCCGTGGGAATAGGCGAAGCTGCCCACCGGGAAGGACGGCGACAGCCATTGAGTGAGCGTCAGGATATCAGTCATGGGAATGGCCATGGCTATGGCCCATCGTGCGGCCATGTCCATAGGCGCCGCCCTCGGGTGTGAAGGGCGCAGTCACATCGTGCAGATGGGCGCCCAGCCCGTCGAGCATCTTCGCCAGAACGTGATCCACGCGGATCAGCAGCCGCGTCTCTTCAATCTGGCAAGGGGTGTGGCGATTGCCGATATGCCAAGCAAGGCGCGGTAGGTCTCCGGTCACCTCCAACAGCGCCTCGGGCGCGGCCCTGACCGCGACAAGCCGGCCATCTTCCAGCACGAAGGCATCGCCCTCACCAAGGCTGACCGCCTCGGGCAGATCGGCAAGGAAGGACCAACCGTCAACCGTCTCGAGCCGCTTGCGGCGCAGCATCCGCGCCTCGTAATCGAGCGTGACGCTGCCTGCCGCGCCGGTCCACTCACCGGCGGGGCAGATCTCGGTGGCACGAGGCAGGGGCTCGGTCATGGCCGCACCCCGCCCCGGCGCGGGATCAGACGTAGTAGAGGTCGCGGAAGACGTAATGCGGGATTTCGTCCCGTCGCATTCCGCGCGCCGCCAGTTCCTCGTCCGAAAGCGCCATCAGACGATCCAGCTCTGCCGAGCGCGACTTCACCTCGGCATAAGCGTCCAGCGCCGCGACGATACGCGCGACGATCTGCGAAAGGCGCTCGCGCAGCGAGATACCGCCGGAAATATTCGTTGTCAGTTGTGCCATTGGAAACCTCGTTGTTTTCGTTCACAGGTTTCCTCCCTTGGCCGAAGAAATAGAGCGTGCCCGGCCCGACGTGCACCGACAATTTCGCATACCCGGTCTGCATCAGAACATGAAATAGCGCTGCGCCATCGGCAGTTCCGTCGCCGGCTCGCAGGTCAGCAACTCGCCGTTCGCGCGCACCTCGTAGGTCTCGGGGTTCACCTCGACCTCGGGCGTGGCGTCGTTCAGCACCATGTCCGCCTTTCCGATGTTGCGCGTGTTCTCGACCGGCAGGGTCTCCTTCGCCAGCCCCAGCGTCTGCCGCAGCGACTTCGCATTCGCCGCATGGCTGATGAAGGTCACGGCCGAGTTCTCCACCGCGCGCCCCATCGCCCCGAACATCGGCCGCGAGTAAACGGGCTGCGGCGTCGGGATCGAAGCATTCGGGTCCCCCATCTGCGCACAGGCGATCGAGCCGCCGATCAGAACCATCTCGGGCTTCACGCCGAAAAAGGCCGGGCTCCACAGCACCAGGTCCGCGCGCTTGCCCTCTTCGATGGAGCCGATATGCGCGCTTATCCCATGGGCGATCGCCGGGTTGATCGTGTATTTCGCGATGTAACGCCGGACGCGCAGGTTGTCGTTTTCGCCGGTTTCCTCGGGCAGGCGCCCGCGCTGCTTCTTCATCTTGTCGGCAGTCTGCCAGGTGCGGATCAGCACCTCGCCCACGCGCCCCATGGCCTGGCTGTCCGAGGCGATGATCGAGAACGCCCCCATGTCGTGCAGGATATCCTCGGCGGCGATGGTCTCGCGCCGGATCCGGCTTTCGGCGAAGGCCACGTCCTCGGGGATCGCCTTGTCCAGGTGGTGACAGACCATGAGCATGTCCAGATGCTCCTCGATCGTGTTCACCGTGTAGGGCCGCGTCGGGTTGGTCGAGGACGGCAACACGTGGTTCTCGCCGCAGACCTTGATGATGTCCGGCGCATGGCCGCCGCCCGCACCCTCGGTATGGAACGCGTGGATCGTGCGGCCCTTCATGGCGCGGATCGTGTTCTCGACAAAGCCGCTTTCGTTGAGCGTATCGGTGTGGATCATCACCTGCACGTCCAGCTCATCGGCCACCGACAGGCAGCAGTCGATGGCGCCCGGCGTGGTTCCCCAGTCCTCGTGCAGCTTCAGCGCGCAGGCCCCGCCCTCGATCTGCTCGACCAGCGCCTCGGGGCGCGAGGCATTGCCCTTGCCCGCGAAACCGATGTTCATCGGCACCCCGTCCACCGCCTGCAGCATCCGCCCGATATGCCAGGGCCCCGGCGTGCAGGTGGTGGCGAGCGTCCCATGCGCCGGGCCGGTGCCGCCGCCCAGCATGGTGGTCAGGCCCGAGTGCAGCGCGTCCTCGATCTGCTGCGGGCAGATGAAATGGATATGACTGTCGAACCCGCCCGCGGTCAGGATCCGCCCCTCGCCCGCGATCGCCTCGGTGCCGGGGCCGATGATAATGTCGACCCCCGGCTGGGTGTCGGGATTGCCCGCCTTGCCGATCTTGGCGATGCGCCCTTCCCGCAGCCCTACATCCGCCTTGTAGATGCCCGTGTGATCGACGATCAGCGCATTGGTGATCACCGTGTCCACCGCGCCCTCGGCCCGCGTGGCCTGGGATTGGCCCATGCCGTCGCGGATCACCTTGCCGCCGCCGAACTTCACCTCCTCGCCATAGGTGGTGAGGTCGCGTTCCACCTCGATGATCAGGTCGGTATCGGCCAGCCGCAACCTGTCGCCCGTGGTCGGGCCATACATGTCGGCATAGGCAGCGCGGGAGATTGTCGCGGGCATCTGTCGTCTTCCTCGAATAAGTGTCCGTCGCCAGGGCCGCTCACAGCGCCCCCATGACCTGCTGGTTGAACCCGAAAACCTTGCGCGCCCCGCCGTACGGCACAAGACGCACCTCGCGGGTCTGGCCGGGCTCGAACCGAACCGCGGTCCCCGCCGCGATATCGAGCCGCATGCCCCGCGCCGCCGCACGGTCGAAGGACAGCCCGCTGTTGGTCTCGGCGAAATGGTAATGGCTGCCCACTTGCACCGGGCGGTCGCCGGTGTTCGACACTTCCAGCACCAGCACCTCGCGCCCGGCATTGAGCTCGATCTCGCCCTCGGCCACCATCAACTCCCCGGGGATCATCGCCGCCCCTCCCACACCCTGGCGGGCACCGTCTGCGGCACCGGACCCAGCAGCCAGGTCAGCATCCACCCCATCAACTCTCGCATCGCTCCGCCCTTCTTCTGTTCAAAAATATCCCCGCCGGAGGCGGAAATCTCTGTCTCACCGTATCGGATGGTGCACCGTCACCAGCTTGGTGCCATCGGGGAAGGTGGCCTCCACCTGCACGTCGTGGATCATCTCGGCGATCCCCTCCATGCATTGTTCGGCACTCACCACATGGGCGCCCGCCTCCATCAGCTCGGCCACCGAGCGGCCATCCCGCGCGCCCTCGACCACGTAATCGGTGATCAGCGCGATCACCTCCGGGTGGTTGAGCTTCACTCCCCGCTCCAGCCGGTTGCGGGCCACCATGGCGGCCAGGCTGATCAGCAGCTTGTCCTTTTCCCTCGGGCTCAGGTTCATGCCGTCTCCCTCACATCTGCCAGACGCGCGGAAGCTCCGCGCCCCGGATCACCGTCAGAAGCCGCGCCACCAGGCGGCGCAGCGGATATCCGTCGCGGGCCATCGCCCGCACCACCAGCTTGCCGTCCCAGCCGCTTGCGGCGGCCTCGACCCCGTCTTCGGCCAGCGCCGCGCGCACCGGCCCCAGCGCATCCTCGGCCCCCGGGGCCACCAGCCCCAGCGTGGCAAAGGCCCGCGCCCCGCCCAGCGTGGCGATGGCCTCGCGCCGCGCCAGCGCCTCGGCCCCCAGCCGCAAAGGCTCGGCCAGAACCGGAGCCCCATCGCGGAACACCATGCGCCGGTCGGTCAGGTCGAGCCGCGCCACCGTCTCGCCCATGGCTGCACGGCCCAGCACCAGCGTCTCGACGAAGAGGAACCGAGCATCGCCCTCAAGATGTGCCTCGGTCCGGCGGTCCAGCGCAGAGCCATCGAAAAGGATCGTCTCCTGCGGCAGCCAGTCGAGCGCCCCGCCCCGGCCCACGCGGTGTGTCACCTGCACTTCGGCCACCCCGCCCGAAGAGGCATAGGCCCGCTCGGCCGTCTGGGTGGTGGCCACGGCCCGGGCGCCCGCGGCCAGCTCCATCTCAAAGCTCAGCCGGTCGCCGCCGGTCAACCCGCCGGATGTGTTGAGGAACACCACCTCGGGCACGGCGCCATGCATCCGGGGCAGCATAGCCTTGGCCGAGCCGGACTGGTGCAACCGCTCCAGCCCGCGTGCGCCGATCGTCACGGCGGCACGTCCGCGCGTGCGCTGCATGGTGACAGGCGTGTCTGGCAGGTCGAACATCCATCCCCTCGGAATTGCTCAGACAGGCTAGGCACCGGCTGCGCGAAGGCGCAATCGCACCGACCTGCCCGCGACATCGACGGCGCGCGGTTCCCGCGAAAATTGCCCGGAGCTTCACCGCCACGCTCAATTTTTCGGCACACCGCGAAAACGCCAAACCCACTGGCCCAAGCCCGCGCATTTGTGTAATGGCCGATGCCATGACCCAGAGCCTCACGATCCGCCGTCCCGACGACTGGCACCTGCACCTGCGCGATGGAACCATGCTGCAGGCGGTGCTGCCCGAAACCGCGCGCCATTTCGCGCGGGCCATCATCATGCCGAACCTGGTCCCGCCCGTGGTGACCGGCGCCCAGGCCGCCGCCTATCGCGAGCGGATCATGGCCGCCCTGCCCGAGGGCATGGCGTTCGAACCGCTGATGACGCTCTACCTCACCGAGGAGACCGACCCCGAAGACGTGGCCGCGGCCCATGCCTCGGGGCTGGTGAAGGCGGTGAAGCTCTACCCTGCCGGGGCCACGACCAACTCGGCCTCGGGGGTGCGGGATTTCGACAAGGTGCGGGCCACGCTCGAGAAGATGGCCGAGATCGGCCTGCCGCTTTGTGTCCATGGCGAGGTGACCGACGCCGAGATCGACATCTTCGACCGCGAGGCGGTGTTCATCGACCGGGTGCTGGACCCGATCCGCCGCGCCACACCGGGACTGAAGGTGGTGATGGAGCACATCACCACCCGCGACGGGGTGGACTATGTGAAAAGTAACCCCGAGCGGCTGGGCGCCACGATCACCACCCATCACCTGGTGATCAACCGCAACAACATCCTCGTGGGCGGGATCAAGCCGCATTACTATTGCCTGCCCGTAGCCAAGCGCGAGGAGCATCGCCTTGCCCTGCGGGCCGCGGCCACCGGCGGCGACGCGCGGTTCTTCCTGGGCACCGATAGCGCGCCGCACCTGGACGAGTTGAAAGAGCACGCCTGCGGCTGCGCCGGGTGTTTCACCGCAACGAATACATTGTCGATCCTGGCGGAAGTGTTCGAGCAGGAGGGGGCGCTGGACCGGCTGGAAGGGTTCACCTCGCTCAACGGTCCGGCGTTCTATGGGCTGCCGGTGAATGAGGGCACGATCACGCTCTCCCGCGGCGAACCGGTGGTGTACCCTGACAAGATCGACACCGAGGCCGGGCCGGTCACCGTCTTCGACCCGATGATGCCGCTGCACTGGCGAGTCGACTAGTTGGCGCGAGCAACGAGTTGATCCTTATAATCGCCCAACGGAAGGCCATAGGCCAGAGCCGCTTCTATTAGGATGCGCCCTGTACCGTTCATGTCCATCGCCTGGGCGTGAACATAGTGATCGATCCGCATGTCCGGATTGAAGCGCATCAAGCTATCTCCGGCCCGCGCCGCATTATCAAATTCACCCATTGCGTGGTAGGCGGCCATCTGTTGCACAAAACGCGAAACAGGGTTCGGGCTTTGCTCCAACACCCGGATCGCACCCCGATAATCACCGTCGGCCAGCCGCGCGAACCCTTCAGCAGTTGAATACCAAGGCGGCGGTGCGGGGTGTAGGCTGAGGGCCCGCTCGATCCAATCCACCCCGACATCGTTTGTCGTTCCGACCAACGCGCCCGCCAAGGCGGCGTAGGCGAGTACATCGGCATTTTTCGGTGCCAGCTCGACCGCGCGTCGGAAGCTATCGGCGGAAGCAGCGCGATCCCCCCGAAAAGCCTGAAGCCAGCCCAGTTCCATGATTACGGTCGGATCGTCAGGGGCCAGCACAACACCACGTTCGACGGCGGCGATACGCTCGGCGATCACGAAATCCAAATCGGCGCTGGTTGCAGCCGAGTAGGCCCTGAGCGCCTCCACAACCGACAGCGTTGACCATGCCTTGGCAAAGCCAGGATCAATGGCAAGAGACCTGTGCAAAAGGTCACGCGCCTCATCGTAGCTTTCCGTTGTGAAACGGTGCTTAGCTTGAACAGCACGCAGATAAAGTGCGTAGGCATCAAGACTTTCCGTGGAGCGCAAAGCCGCTACCATGGCATCATGCCGCACCACCGAGCCCGACCAGTGACCGCCAAGTTGAGAGGCAACCTGAACCGCCACATCCGCCTGCAGATCGAGGAAGGTCTCGGCGGTGCCGTTCCAACTTCCCGACCAAACCAGCCTGTCCGACGAGACCTCAGAAAGTCGTACCTGGATATGAATCCGCCCGGCATTTTCCTGCACCAGGCCCGTCAAGGCAAAGCGCGCATGACCGGCAGCTTCGACGCCGTAGACCTGCAGCCAACCATTCTGCGCAATTGATGTCGCGACCTCGCTCGCCATGCCCTCGCCGATCAGCCTCCAACGTTCCGATGCGGTGTCGGTTTCGAATGGCAGTATGGCGATGCCCAGTGGTTCGGCAGGGGTAGAAGTACGCAACAGAAAAACGGCAGACAAGGCGAGAACAACGGTAGCGGCAAGCCCAAGAAGCCAAGTTCGCGGGCTGGCTGCACTTCTGTCAGGCGCGGCCAGCACATAGCCGCGCCGGGGCAGCGTCTTTAGAACCTTAGCACCGTCGTCTCCAAGTGCTTTGCGGATTTCAGAGATCGCGTGATAGAGAGAATCCTCCGTCACATGGGTATCACCCCAGACTTCCGACATCAGCGCACCCTTTGAGACAACCTCTCCCTCGGCGAAGGCAAGCGCCCGCAAAAGATGCGACGCCGTTGGGCCCAGCGGTGTCGCATCACCGTGGCAGGTCCAGACAATACCGATCTCCGGATCAAATCTCTTTTTCATGAAATCCATCCTTCGACATCGATTCTACACAAATTTCAGGATTCTTCAGGAATAAATCAGGGGCGGATCGGGACTTCAGACAGGGTGCCTCTCCAAATTGGGGCTATGACCTGGAGGCCCCGAGCATGGAACCATTGATAGAAATCCTGCTGGCATGGATTGGCGAAAACACCGATTACGATGTCACGACAATACCAACCCCGATCGTGCGGCAGATGTCTCCGGAGGACCTGACGAAAGAATACTACGCCGGTGTCACCCACCTGCTTCCCGATGACGGCGTCGACGAAAGGATCAATGCGCTGTTTTCGACGACCGATGGCCCAAATGGCACGATTTATATCATCGAAGCGGATCGCATCGAAGGGGCCGAGGAATTTGATCATCCGACCGACAACCCATTATTTCGCGAAATCCTGCTCCATGAATTGATACACCATGTCCAATGGAAGTCCGGTGCGTCCGAAGATTGGGAATGCCTCGCCATGGGTGAGCCAGAAGCTTATATTCTGGGCGGGCGGTACTTGAGGCAGTCTCGCACCACCGACCCCCTTCCCAACCGAAATTTCTGGGCGAGGATATACGCACGTTGCTGAATGAGGTCCTTACAGGGTTGGCATTGGCGCCGATTTCCGTCTTAAGGAAGCAAAAATCAGGCTCAGGAGTGTGCAGATGATCCCCAGTTCCTACCCCGCGAAAGAGGAAATCGCCCGGTTGACCGCGCGGATGCTGCTGGAGATCAAGGCGGTGGATTTCCGCCCCGAGGATCCGTTCACGCTGGCTTCGGGCCTGCCCTCGCCCACATACGTGGATTGCCGCAAGCTGATCTCTTACCCGCGGATCCGGTCCACGCTCATGGATTTCCTGGCCGTTACCGTGATGCGCGAGGCGGGGTTCGAGGCGTTCGACAATATCGCGGGCGGCGAGACTGCGGGGATTCCGTTCGCGGCCATGGTGGCCGAGCGGCTGGCGCTGCCCATGACCTATGTGCGCAAGAAGCCAAAGGGCTATGGCCGCAACGCCCGGATCGAGGGCGCGATGAGCGAGGGGCAGCGGGTGCTGCTGGTGGAGGACCTGACCACGGACGGCGGATCAAAGCTGTCCTTCGTCGATGCGATCCGCGACACCGGCGCGAGTTGCGCGCACACGGCGGTGATCTTCTACTATGGCATCTTCCCCGAGACCATCGACCGGCTGGGCGAGCACGGGGTCGCACTGCATCACCTCTGCACCTGGTGGGACGTGCTGGCCGAGGCCCGGGCGCAAGGGGCGTTTGCGGCCGGGACGCTGGACGCGGTGGAGGAATTCCTGCGCGATCCGCGCGGCTGGCAAGAGGCGCATAAATAACTGGGGACGCCGCTGTGGGCGACTTGGGGATAGCCCATTCCCAGAATCGGGAAGGCGGGCTATATCTTGTAGGCGCGCCTTGGGCCGACGCAAAATCGGCAAGACATGGCCGCCCGAAGGCGCGGGTTGGGGAGTTCCCAACAGGCTTGTCCACAGGGATATCCCGATAGGCCCGGGTCGAAAAAACCTGTAGCAAGCGGCAACAAAGAACAGGGGGCAGGCGTGAGCGAGATCAGGGCGATCCGGCCGGATCAGGACGGAACATCGGAGGGCGGCGACGCGCTGCCGCACAACATCGAGGCCGAACAGCAGTTGCTGGGCGCGATCCTGACCAACAACGACATCTTCGATCGTGTGTCCTCGATCATCGGGCCGCAGCATTTCTACGAGCCGGTCCATGCGCGCATCTTCGAGATCGCCTCGAGCCGGATCAGCAAGAACGCGCTGGCCTCGCCGGTGACGCTGAAGGCCTTCATGGAAGAGGACGAGGCCCTCAAGGAACTGGGCGGCCCGGCCTACCTGGCGCGGCTAGCGGGCGCGGCTATCGCCAGCTTCGCCGCGCGGGACTATGCGCAGATGATCTATGACCTGGCGATCCGGCGCGAGCTGATCGGGCTGGGGCGCGACATCTCGGCCAAGGCCGCGAAGGTCGAGGTTTCGAGCGAGCCCAAGGAACAGATCGTGGAAGCCGAGCAGGCGCTCTACAAGCTGGGCGAACAGGGGCAGTCCGAATCTGGGTTCCAGTCGTTCCTGCGGGCAGTGACCGACGCGGTGAACGTGGCCAATGCCGCCTACCAGCGGGACGGGGGGCTAGCGGGGGTATCCACCGGGCTGACCGATCTCGACAAGAAGCTGGGCGGTCTGCACCGCTCGGACCTGCTGATCCTGGCGGGGCGCCCCTCGATGGGGAAGACCTCGCTGGCCACCAACGTCGCCTTCAACATCGCCAAGGCCTACAAGCGCGGGGCGCTGCCGGACGGGTCCGAAGGCGCGGTGAACGGCGGCGTGGTCGGTTTCTTCAGCCTGGAAATGTCGGCCGAGCAGCTGGCGGCGCGGATTCTCTCGGAAGCCTCGGAAGTGCCCTCGGAACAGATCCGGCGCGGCGACATGACCGAGGAGGAATTCCGCCGCTTCGTGGAGGCCGCCAAGGCGCTGGAAGCCTGCCCGCTTTACATCGACGACACGCCCGCCCTGCCGATCAGCCAGTTGGCCGCAAGGGCGCGGCGGTTGAAGCGGACGCATGGGCTGGACGCGCTTTTCGTGGACTACCTGCAGCTTGTGCGCCCGGCCTCGGCCAAGGACAGCCGGGTGAACGAGGTGTCCGAGATCACGCAGGGCCTGAAGGCGATCGCCAAGGAGCTCGACGTGCCCGTGGTCGCGCTGTCACAGCTGTCACGCCAGGTGGAATCGCGCGACGACAAGCGGCCGCAATTGTCGGACCTGCGAGAATCGGGCTCGATCGAGCAGGACGCCGACGTGGTGATGTTCGTCTTTCGCGAGGAATATTACGCCGAGCGCGAGAAGCCCTCGGACGACCGGCTCGAGGAAATGGCCCAGTGGCAGGAGCGGATGGAGCGCCTGCACGGCAAGGCCGAGGTCATCATCGGCAAGCAGCGTCACGGGCCGATCGGCAGCGTGGACCTGAGCTTCGAGGGCCGCTTCACCCGCTTCGGCAACCTCGTGCAGAGTTGGCAGCGCGACGGAGGCGAGGGTTTCCAGTAGCATCCGGATCCGATGGAATTTCTCTTGCGACCGCCGCGCGCGGCGGCATAGTGCGGCGCCATGAACCTCGATAACCGATTCCCCGCCCTGTCCGACCTCAAGGCCCGCGCAAAGCGGCGCATCCCGCATTTTGCCTGGGAATATCTCGACAGCGGAACGGGGGATGAATCCCCCCATCGCCGCAACCGCCAGGCGCTGGACCGGGTTCTGTTCACGCCCAAGGTCCTGCGGGGAGAGGTCAAGCCGGACCTGTCGGTGCGGCTCATGGGGCGCGACTATCCCCTGCCCTTCGGGATCAGCCCGGTGGGCATGTCGGGGCTGTTCTGGCCCGACGCGGAACGGCGCCTGGCGCGGTTCGCCGCGAAGACGGGCATTCCCTATGGCCTGTCGACCGTGGCCTCGCAGGACCCCGAGGCGCTGGCGCCCCATATCGGCGACCAGGGCTGGTTCCAGCTTTATCCGCCGCGCTCGCCCGAGATCCGCACCAATACGCTCAACCGGGCGCGGGATGCGGGGTTTCACACGCTGATCCTGACGGTGGATGCGCCCGTGGCCAGCCGGCGCGAGCGGCAGACCCGGGGGGGCGTCACCCACCCGCCGCGTTTGACGCCGCGAGTTCTGAGTCATGTGATGATGCGGCCTGCCTGGGCGTTGGGGACGTTGCGCGTGGGCATGCCGCGGCTGCGGCTCATCGAAAGCTACAACGACCTGCGCGGCTCGCTGCCCTCGACCGAGCATATCGGCCACATGATCCGCACCGCGCCGGACTGGCAGTACCTCAAGGAGCTGCGGGAAGAGTGGAAAGGATCGCTGGTGGTCAAGGGCGTGCTCGATACCGAGGACGCCGTGCGCATCCGCGACGAGGGCGCCGATGCGGTCTGGGTCTCGAACCATGCCGGACGGCAGTTCGCGGGGCAACCGGCTTCGATCTCGGTCCTGCCCGCGATCCGCGCGGCCGTAGGCCCGGATTATCCGATCATCTTCGACAGCGGTATCGAGGGCGGGCTGGACATCATGCGGGCCTATGCGCTGGGGGCGGATTTCGTGATGCTGGCACGGGCCTGGCACCACGGGCTTGCCGCCTTCGGTGACAGGGGCGTCGAACACGTTGCCCATATCCTGAAAGCCGACCTCATCGCCAACCTCGGGCAGCTTGGCGTCGGGCGGCTCACCGATCTTGCGGACAGCCTGACCACGCCGCCGGACACGAATCCCGGTCAGTGAGATTCGCGAAAGCCATCCAGGGCAGGCGCGGCCGGGTTTTTTGACCTGACAGGGTTTCTAGCGATTTACCCCGGGCGAATTCCGCCCTAGAAAAATGCTGCACCTGCAAAAAACAGGAGACTCCGATGGCTGAGTTCAAGAAGATCCTCATCGCCAACCGCGGGGAGATCGCCATCCGGGTGATGCGCGCCGCCAACGAGCTGGGCAAGCGCACCGTCGCGGTCTACGCCGAGGAGGACAAGCTCAGCCTGCACCGGTTCAAGGCGGACGAAGCCTACAAGATCGGCGAGGGTCTTGGCCCGGTGGCCGCCTATCTCTCGATCGACGAAATCATCCGCGTGGCCAAGCTGTCGGGCGCCGACGCGATCCACCCCGGTTACGGCCTGCTGTCGGAAAACCCCGATTTCGTGGATGCTTGCGCCAAGAACGGGATCACCTTCATCGGCCCCAAGGCCGACACCATGCGCGCCCTGGGCGACAAGGCCAGCGCCCGCAAGGTCGCCATCAAGGCCGGGGTCCCTGTCATCCCCGCCACGGAAGTCCTGGGCGATGACATGAAGGCCATCCGCAAGGAAGTCGAGGAAATCGGCTACCCGCTGATGCTCAAGGCCTCCTGGGGCGGCGGCGGGCGCGGCATGCGTCCGATCCTGAAGCCCGAGGAGCTTGAGGAAAAGGTCAAGGAAGGCCGCCGCGAGGCCGAGGCCGCCTTCGGCAATGGCGAGGGCTATCTTGAAAAGATGATCCTGCGCGCCCGCCACGTGGAGGTGCAGATCCTCGGCGACAGCCACGGCAACATCTACCACCTGTGGGAGCGTGACTGCTCGGTCCAGCGCCGCAACCAGAAGGTCGTGGAACGCGCGCCCGCGCCATACCTCTCACCCGCTCAGCGTGAGGAGCTCTGCAATCTCGGCAAGAAGATCGCCGAGCAGGTCAACTACGAATGCGCCGGCACCATCGAATTCCTGATGGATATGGAGACCGGCAAGTTCTACTTCATCGAGGTGAACCCCCGGGTGCAGGTGGAACACACCGTGACCGAGGAAGTCACCGGCATCGACATCGTCCGCGCCCAGATCCTGATCGCCGAGGGCAAGTCCCTGGTCGAAGCCACCGGCACCGCCAGCCAGTATGACGTGAAGCTCGACGGCCACGCGATCCAGTGCCGGATCACCACCGAGGACCCGTCGAACAACTTCATCCCCGATTACGGCCGCATCACCGCCTATCGCGGCGCCACCGGCATGGGCA
>JABURR010000064.1 GCA_014762635.1 Paracoccaceae bacterium | reverse complement strand
TCATGTCCTTGACCTGGTAGATCACCTCGCCATCGGCCTCGACGATGCCGTCGGCGACGCCCATGGTCAGGCGGCGGGTCTGCACGGCCTTGGTGAAATCTACCTTGTAGGTCAGAATCTTGCGATCCGGGCGCACCATGCCGGTAAGCTTCACCTCGCCCACGCCCAGCGCGTAGCCGCGCCCCTGCCAGCCGCGCCAGCCGAGGTTGAAGCCGGTGAGCTGCCACAGGCCATCAAGGCCAAGGCAGCCGGGCATGATCGGGTTACCGGGGAAGTGGCACTCGAAGAACCACAGGTCGGGGGTGATGTCGAACTCGGCCACCACGTGGCCCTTGCCGTGTTCTCCGCGATCGCCGCTGATATCGGTGATCCGGTCCATCATCAGCATCGGCGGCGCCGGAAGCTGCGCGTTGCCGGGGCCGAACAGCTCCCCACGGGCGCATTTGAGAAGATCTTCCTTGTCAAAGCTGGTCGGATAATCGGCCATTTTGCCCGCCCCTTCTTGCTGTGTCTATGTCCTGTCTCGTTGGCCTCCATCTACCACCCGTCTCGGCCGAGAGGCAAGGGGACCGCCCGTCGAGTCAGGCCTGTTGGCCGGCCTGGGGAAAAATATTTGAAAGATCGCCCCGGACACCCCTATATTGAGCCCAGAATGACAAGGATGGCACGATCCATGACACCCGAGGCGCAGCAACGCGGATCAGACTGGCTTTCAGAGGCAGGTCTTCGCCCGACACGTCAGCGCGTGGCGCTGGCCGCTCTGCTGGTGGGCGACGGACAAAACCGGCACGTCACGGCGGAAAGCCTTTTCGCCGCGGCACAGGACACCGGCGACGCGGTCTCGCTCGCGACGGTTTACAATACGCTCAGGGCCTTCTGCGACGCGGGCCTGATGCACGAGATCACGGTGGACGGGTCGAAAAGCTATTTCGACACCCGCATGGACGATCACCCGCATTTCTACTGGGAAGACACGGCCACCCTGACCGACGCCCCGGCCGAGGAGCTCGAGATCGCGCGCCTGCCCAAGGCGCCCGAGGGGGCCGAGGTGTCGAAGGTCGACGTGGTGATCCGGCTCCGCAAGGGCTGACCCCAAAACCCTCCGATTAGAACCACTGCCCCGGCTCCATCAGGCCAAGGTCCATCAGTTGCTGCGAGTTCCAGCTAAAAGGTCGGGCATCGGGCCAGGTAAAGTGCGCGACATCGAAACCGGTGCCTGCGTTGGACTTCAGCGCCTTGGCCGCGCGGAAGGAACAGATCGCGGCGGTCAGGTTGTGGTGCCAGGGGCAGGCGATCGTGTTCATCTCGGGCTCGGAAAGCGTGTGGTCGGCGTGTAGGTTCAGGCCAGTCTTCGCGCGAAAAAGGCCGATGCGGTCAATGCGGCGGCGGGTGGGTGGCACGTGTTCTTCGAACCGCCAGCGCAGGCCCCCGAAGATGTTCACCTGCCTTTCGAGCGGTTTCCCGTCCTCGCCCAGCCGGGGCTCGGAATAATAGCCCTTACCATCCAGATGCGCGCCCTCGCGCGAAACGCCATCGGGTGCCGCGCCCAAATCCCCGGCGTAGAGATCCACCACCGTGGTCAGCATCGCCTCACGCCGTTCCTCGGTGTGGAAGGCGAGCATTTCGCCGATGCTGCGGCTCTCGCAGAAGGGAAAGAACAGGTATTCGGCATTGAACCCGTAATAGAGCCACTGGCCCGGCGCGGCCTCGATCACCCGGTTAACCAGCGGCAGATGCGCGTCGGGACCTTCGATCCTGAAGCCGATGCGCTCCACCTGTGCTTCGAGTTCCGCCTCCAGATCCAGCGCATCGGGGGCGAACAGCAGCACCTCGCGAAACCCCAGATCAAGATGGTGGCGCAGGGTCGAGGCGACCTCGACTAGGTCCTCGGCAAAGATCAGCGCCACGGGCCCCTTGGCTAAGCGCCCGCCGCGATGGCGCAGAAATGCTTCAAGGTTGTCGTGGTGCATCCGGCCTCCTTTCCCGGGCCAGAAAGCCATGGGCCGGGGCGCGATTGCAAGCGCGGACTGCTTCCAGTATGAGGGCGCCTTGAATTTGCAGGAGCAGGACAGATGAGCGCGCCGAAAAAGCTCTTCATCAAAACCTACGGCTGTCAGATGAACGTCTATGACAGCGAGCGCATGGCCGAAGCGCTCGGGCCGTCGGGCTATGTCACGACCGACAGCGCCGATGATGCGGACATGAT
Organism: Paracoccaceae bacterium; assembly: GCA_014762635.1. GTDB lineage: Bacteria > Pseudomonadota > Alphaproteobacteria > Rhodobacterales > Rhodobacteraceae > JABURR01. The sequence goes on along the minus strand of JABURR010000064.1, from coordinate 22,460 downwards.
CCTGCTCAACACCTGCCACATCCGGGAAAAGGCCGCCGAGAAGATCTATTCCGAACTGGGCCGGTTCAAGCCGCTCAAGGCCGCGAAGCCGGACCTGAAGATCGGCGTCGCGGGCTGCGTCGCCCAGGCCGAGGGTGAAGAGATCATGCGCCGCCAGCCGATGGTGGACCTTGTCGTCGGACCGCAGAGCTACCACCGCCTGCCCGCGCTCGAGGCGAAGGCGGGCGGCGGGGCGAAGGCACTCGACACCGATTTCCCCGAGGAAGACAAGTTCGACCACCTGGCCGCGCGGCCCAAGGCAAAGCGCGCGCCCACCGCGTTCCTGACGGTGCAGGAAGGCTGCGACAAGTTCTGCGCCTTCTGCGTGGTGCCCTATACCCGTGGCGCCGAAGTCAGCCGCCCGGTGGACCGCATCCTGACCGAGGCCCGCGACCTGGTGGAGCGCGGCGTCCGCGAGATCACGCTTCTGGGCCAGAACGTGAATGCCTATCACGGAGCAGGACCTGACGGAGACTGGTCACTGGCCCGCCTGATCTGGGACCTCAACGGCATCGACGGGCTGGAGCGGATCCGCTTCACCACCTCGCACCCCAATGACATGAGCGACGACCTGATCGCCGCCCATGGCGAATGCGAGAAGCTGATGCCCTATCTGCACCTTCCGGTTCAGTCGGGCTCGGACCGCATCCTGAAGGCGATGAACCGCAAGCACACGGCCGAAAGCTACGTGCGGCTGATCGAGCGCATCCGCGAAGCCCGCCCCGATATCCTGATCTCGGGCGATTTCATCGTCGGCTTCCCCGGCGAGACCGACGCGGATTTCGACGACACCATGGCCCTGATCGAAGAGGTCAACTACGGGCAGGCCTTCTCGTTCAAATACTCGCCCCGCCCCGGTACGCCCGCCGCCGAACGCAGCATGGTCGAGGCCGCCGTGGCCGATGATCGGTTGCAGCGACTTCAGGCGCTGATCACAAAGCAGCAGCGCGCGATTCAGGATGCGATGGTGGGCCGCACGGTGAAGGTGCTGTTCGAAAAGCCCGGGCGGCTCGAGGGGCAGATGGTCGGCAAGTCCGATTACCTGCACGCGGTCCACGTGACCGGCGAGGTCGCCACCGGAGATATCCGCCCGGTCCGCATCACCGAAAGCGGGCCGAATTCGCTGGGCGGTGAGATCGTCGCGGGCTGACGCCTAGCCCTTCTCCTCGTTCAACTCCTCGCGTAGTTTCCGCCAGTTTCCCTGGAAGCCTTCGCCATCACCGAAATCGCTGAAGTTCGGGTAGCGCATATGCGGGTCCTGAACCCGTGAGGCGTGCTTGATCGGGCACCAGTATTGCTCGGTCCGGGCGGCGATCTCGCGGGCATATGCGAGGACACCATTGCCATAGCCGCAATAGACGCAGTTCACCTTCTGCAGCCAGTTCAGGTAGCCCAGCATGTGCCGGTCGATGACCACGTACTCCCGGCGCCGGACGATGGGGATGCCGTAGACCGGAAAGCAGATGCGCTGATAGAGCGTCACGCCAAGGTCGAGAATGGCCAGCGGCGCCACGACGCTATAGATGATTGGCGCCGTCAGGATCACCAGCGGCCGTGCCCGGGACAGGTAACTGCGCCAGCTTTCCCGCAGCTCCCGGTGGCGGCGGCGCATCTCGTCCTCGAACTCGATGCGCCCGGCCTGGATGCGATAGCGCAGGGTCTCCCGCTTCTCAGTCAGGTCTTCTTCGAGCTGATCCTGAAGCTCCCGGATCCGGTCGATCAGCATGTCGATGGTCGTCATGGCATGGCCCTCCTGTCGGACAGTTGATCATGGCCACCACTCAACACCAAGCGCCGATTTGCTCAGACGATCTCGACAAGCTCCACGTCGAAGATCAGGTCCTCCCCGGCAAGCGGGTGGTTGGCATCAAGCGTGATCTCGGTCTCGGTTGCCTCGGCCACGACAACCGGCACGGCCTGCCCGTCAGGCGCCTGAAGCTGCAGGCGGGTGCCCGGCTCGGTCGGCACTTCGGGAGGGATCTGGCTGCGCGGCACGGTCTGCTGGCGCGCGGGATCGCGTTCGCCATAGGCCTCGGCGCAGGGGATGTTGACCTGCTTCTTGTCACCGACCGTCATGCCGGTCACGGCCAAGTCGAGACCGGGAATGATCTGGCCAGATCCAAGGGTGAACTCCAGCGGATCACGCCCGGCAGAGCTGTCGAACTCGGTGCCGTCGGTCAGAGTGCCGGTGTAATGAAGGCGAACTTTGTCGCCCGGCTTTGCCTGGGACATTGAATTCTCCTGATGTGGGTGAATGAATGAGGCCGCTTCATCGCGGGTACTCGGATGATCAGCCTCAAGCCTGTCAGGACGCGGCCCGAGTGTAAACCGCCCCGACCACGATTGTGAGCCGAAAATGCCGGATTCGTGTAGGTTGCAGCCTTCCTTCCTCGTGGTCTCTATGACAGTCTCGCCGCAAATCGGGAGGATATCATGGCAATCACCACTTGCGTTTTCGACGCTTACGGAACCCTGTTCGACGTCGCGGCCGCCGCGCGCGAAGCTGCGGCAGAGCCGGGGCGCGAAGCTTTCGGCCAGCACTGGCAGAAGGTGGCGAACGACTGGCGGCTGAAGCAGCTTCAGTATTCCTGGCTGCGCGCGATCATCGGCGCCCACACGGATTTCTGGGAAGTCACGCAAAACGGGTTGGACTGGGCGCTGGAGAACTCGGGCCTCGACGATGCCGAGCTGCGCGAGCGGCTGCTGGCGCTTTACTGGGAGCTGTCAGCCTACCCGGAAGTGCCGAAGATGCTTGCGACGCTGAAAGCAGCGGGCCTGAACACCGCGATCCTGTCCAACGGCTCGCCCGACATGCTGAACGGCGCGGTCGACAGCGCGGGCGTGGGCGATGTTCTGGACGATGTACTGTCGGTGGAATCGGTGGGCATCTTCAAGCCCGACCGCAAGGTCTACCAACTGGTCAACGACCGGTTCAACTGCGCGTCGGACGAGGTGCTGTTCGTCTCGTCCAACGGATGGGACGCGGCGAGCGCGGTGGAATTCGGGTTTCACACCGCCTGGGTCAACCGCTCGGGCGAGCCAATGGACCGCCTGCCCTGGAAGCCGCATCATGTGCTGAATGACCTGACCACGATTCCGGACCTTGCAGGGGTGAAGTAATGCAACATTTCAGCGCATCCGACGGCGCGCGGCTGGCCTATACCGACGAGGGCGAAGGGCTGCCGCTGCTCTGCCTTGCGGGGCTGACACGGCCAGCGTCGGATTTCGATTTCGTGGCGCCGCACCTTTCCGGGGTGCGCCTGATCCGCATGGACTACCGCGGGCGCGGCAAATCCGACTGGACCGGGGCCGAGACCTATACCGTCCCGCGCGAAGGACAGGATACGCTGGAACTGCTGGATCACCTCGGGGTGGACCGCGCGGCGATCCTTGGAACCTCTCGCGGGGGGATCATCGGCATGGGGCTGGCCGCCACGGCGGGCGACCGGGTGATCGGGCTGTGCATGAACGACATCGGCCCGGTGATCGAACGCCTCGGCCTTGACCGCATCAAGGACTACGTGGGCCGCAGCCCCGGGGCCAAGACGATCAGGGAGGTCGCAGCGATCCTGTCCAATTCGATGGAAGGTTTTGCCCACGTCCCCGAGGATCGCTGGCTGGAGGATGCCAGGCGGCATTTCACCGAAACCTCGGACGGCGTGACGATCAACTACGACCCGGCCCTGCGTGAAAGTTTCCTGGCCGCCTATAACGGGCCGGACGCGGACCTCTGGCCGTTTTTCGAGGCGCTGGCGGGCAAGCCCGTCGCCGTGATCCGGGGCGCGAATTCCGACCTGCTGTCGGCGGACACCGTGGCCGAGATGCAGCGCCGTCGGCCTGACCTGATCGCGGCGGAAGTGCCGGACCGTGCCCATGTTCCTTTCCTGGATGAGCCCGAGGCGCTGGCGGCCATCCGTTCCTTCCTGGAAGCCTGCCGATGAATATCGACATGATCGAGGCCGCCGCCGGGCGGCTTGCCGGGTGGGTGCGGCGCACGCCGCTTCTGTCGTCGCCCTTTCTGGATCGCATCGCGGGGCGGCGCGTCCTGGTGAAGCCCGAATGCCTGCAGCACACCGGCAGCTTCAAGTTTCGCGGCGGCTGGTCGGCGGTTTCGGCCCTGCCCGAGGATGTGCGCTCCCGCGGTGTGATCGCCTTTTCCTCGGGCAACCACGCGCAGGGCGTGGCCCATGCGGCGCAGGAACACGGGGTTCCGGCGGTCATCATCATGCCCGCGGACGCGCCGAAGCTGAAGATCGAGAACACCCGCGCCTATGGGGCCGAGGTCGTGCTCTATGACCGCGCGACCGAAGACCGCGACGAGATCGGCGCGCGGCTGTCGGAAAAACGCGGGCTGACACTGATCAAACCCTTCGACGAACCGCAGGTCATCGCGGGCCAGGGCACCACGGGGCTGGAGATTGCCGAACAGGCCGCCGAGATGGGCGTGAGCAAGGCCGATGTGCTGGTCTGCTGTGGCGGTGGCGGGTTGATCTCGGGCATCGCGCTGGCGCTGGAGGCCAAGGCCCCCGGCCTGCGCGCCCGCCCGGTGGAGCCTGAAGGCTTCGACGACGCGGCGCGCTCGCTCGCCGCCGGGCAGATCGTCAGCAACGAGAGGATGACCGGCAGCCTCTGCGACGCCATCGTCACACCGCATCCGGGAGAGCTGACCTTCCCGATCATGCAGCGGCTTTGCGGTCCCGGTATCGCGGTGTCAGATGACGACGCCCTGCGCGCCATGGCCCAGGCTTTCACGCGGCTGAAGGTGGTGATCGAACCGGGCGGAGCCGTGGCGCTGGCCGCCGCTCTTTTCCAACCTGAGGCCATCCAGGGCGACACGGTGATCGTGGTGGCCACCGGCGGCAATGTGGACGCGCCGGTCTTCCGGATGGCGCTGGAACGCTTCGCCGACGGTTGACCGACCCGCGGCCTCGCCCTAGTTGACAATGCCAACTAATTTTGGCAATCAGTCTCAAGGGAGAGGAGCGCGCATGCGTACACAAGTCTGCATTATCGGGGGCGGACCTTCGGGTCTGTTGCTGTCGCAACTTCTGCATCTCAAGGGAATCGATACCGTCATCCTGGAACGCAAAAGCCGGGACTACGTGCTCAGCCGCATCCGCGCGGGTGTGCTGGAATGGGGCTCGGTCGAGATGCTGCGCGAGGCGGGCGTGGGCGACCGGATGGACCGCGAGGGCTTTGTCCACGCGGGCACCTACATGTCGGCGCTCAACAAGGGCTTCCGCATCGACTTCGAGAAACTCACCGGCAAGAAGGTCATGGTCTACGGCCAAACCGAGGTGACGCGCGACCTTTACGACGCGCGCGACCGAATGGACGGCGTGATCATCGACGAGGCCGACGGCGTGACCCCGCACGGGCTGGATACCGATGCGCCCTATGTCACCTACGTGAAGGACGGCACCGAACACCGGATCGACTGCGATTTCGTCGCGGGCTGCGACGGGTTTCACGGCGTCAGCCGCAAGTCGATCCCGGCCTCGGTGCTGCGCGAATACGAAAGCGTCTACCCGTTCGGCTGGCTGGGCATCCTGTCGGAAACGCCGCCGGTCAGCGACGAGCTGATCTATGCCAACCACGAACGCGGCTTCGCGCTTTGCTCCATGCGCAACGCGAACCTGAGCCGCTATTACGTGCAGGCCCCGGTGGACGACCCGATCGAGAAATGGACCGACGAGGCCTTCTGGGACGAGTTGAAGCGCCGCATCCCCGAGGATGCCGCCGACCGGATCGTCACCGGCCCCTCGATCGAGAAATCCCTTGCCCCGCTGCGCTCTTTCGTGGCCGAGCCGATGCGCTGGGGCCGCCTGTTCCTGGTGGGTGATGCCGCACATATCGTGCCGCCTACCGGCGCCAAGGGTCTGAACCTTGCGGTGAGCGACGTGCACTACCTCTATCACGGGCTGGTGCAACATTATCAGGACAAGGACGACTCTGGCATCGACACCTATTCGCAAAAGGCGCTGGCCCGGGTCTGGAAGTCCGAGCGGTTCTCGTGGTCGATGACGAAGATGCTGCATCGCTTCCCCGACCAGTCGGCCTTTGACCAGCGGATGCAGGAGGCGGAGCTCGCCTATCTTGAAAGCTCGACCGCCGCGCAGACCGCGCTGGCGGAAAACTACATCGGATTGCCATTCTGAGGAGGTGCCCATGAAGATCGCGAATTTCGGAGACGTTCAGATCAATTACCGCGAGGACGGTGATCCGAACGGTGCGCCGCTGGTCTTCTCGAATTCGCTGGGCACCGACATGCGGCTGTGGGACCAGATCCTGCCACTGCTGCCCGCTGGCTTGCGCATCATCCGCTACGACAAGCGCGGGCATGGCCTCTCGTCCCTTCCGCCCGCGCCCTATTCCATGGGCTCGCTGGTGCATGACGTTGAACGTCTGATGGACATGCTGAACGTGAAGGACTCGCTTTTCGTGGGTCTTTCCATCGGCGGCTTGACTGTTCAGGGGCTTGCGAAGAAGCGCCCCGACCTTGTCCGCGCCATGGTGATCTCGAACACCGGGGCCAAGATCGGCACCAAGGAGATCTGGGACGAACGGATCAAGGGCGTCCGCACCGGCGGCATCGAAAGCCTTGCCGACGCGGTGATGGAGCGCTGGTTCTCGAAGGCGTTCCGCGAAACCGACGAGCTGGTCGCCTGGCGCAACATGCTGGTGCGCACCCCGGACGAGGGCTACGCGGGCTGCTCGGCGGCGATCTCGGGGTCGGATTTCTATGCCTCGACCGCCACGCTCACCCTGCCGACGCTGGGCATCGCGGGCAGCGAGGACGGCTCCACCCCGCCCGACCTGATGCGCGAGACGACGGCACTGGTCGAAGGCTCGCAATTCCACCTGATCCGCGGCGCGGGCCACCTGCCCTGCGTCGAGAAGCCCGAGGAATATGCCGAGGTGCTGACCAAGTTCATCAAGGATACCGGCCATATCTGAGGGTTTCTGATGACCGACCGTTTCGAACAGGGCATGAAGACGCGGCGCAAGGTTCTGGGCGATGCCCATGTGGACCGGGCTGAGGCGAAGAAGACGCCCTTTGATGAGCCCTTTCAGACCCTCATCACCGAGGCCGCCTGGGGCAATCTGTGGTCGCGCGACCAGATCACCCCACGCGAACGCTCGATGCTGACCATCGCGCTGCTGGCGGCACTGGGAAATCACGAGGAGGTGGCGATGCACATCCGCGCCACCGCCAACACCGGCGCCAGCAAGGACGACGTCATGGAGGCGCTTTTGCACGTCGCCATCTACGCGGGCGTGCCGCGCGCCAATCACGCGATCAAGATCGCCAAGGAAACCTATGCCGAAATGGAGGCCCAAGATGACTGATCAGGGACGGCTCATCCCGCGCAACCGGGCGGTTCACCCGGTGCCTTACGACCCGGACTACAAGACATCCATGACGCGCTCTCCGTCGCTGCCGCTCTTGTCGATGGACAGCACCTTCACCGAAGAGACCGGCCCCCGCTTCGGCCACAACATGCTGGGCGCGCTCGACAACAACCTGATCCTGAACTGGACCAAGGGCGCTGCCCCTGCCGTGGGTGAGCGGATCCTGATGCATGGTCGTGTGCTCGACGAAATGGGCCGCCCGGTGCCGCATACGCTGGTCGAAATCTGGCAGGCCAATGCAGGCGGCCGCTACCGCCACATCAAGGACACCTATTTCGCGCCGCTCGATCCGAATTTCGGCGGCTGCGGGCGCACCATCACCGATGAGAACGGCTATTACGAGTTCCTGACGATCCGCCCCGGCGCCTATCCCTGGCCGAACCGCGGCAACGAATGGCGCCCGATGCACATCCACATCTCGGTCTTCGGCCACAGCTTCGGCCAGCGCCTGATCACCCAGATGTATTTTGAGGGCGACCCGCTGATCGACCGCTGCCCGATCGCCGCGACCATCAAGGACCGCGGCCATATCGACCGCCTTGTCGCGCCGCTGGATATGTCCAAGGCCAAGCCGATGGACTTCCTTGCCTACAAGTTCGACATCGTGCTTCGCGGCCGTCGCCAGACCATGTTCGAAAACAAGCCGGAGGGGATGTAAGCCATGGTGCAATCACTCGATACCCTGCAGGAAACCCCGTCGCAGACCGCCGGGCCCTACGTCCATATCGGCTGTATTCCGACCTTCGCCGGGCTCGAGGGGATCTACCCCGAGGACCTGGGCAAGCGCGCCATCGAAGAGGGCGCCAAGGGTCAGATCATCACCATCCGCGGCACCGTGGCCGATGGCACCGGATGGGTCATGCGCGACGCGATGCTGGAAAGCTGGCAGCCTGACGCGGCGGGCAAGTTCCCCGGGCAGGACGGCGCGGACCCCAAGGTCAACGGCTTCTGCCGCTTTGCCGCCGATGCGGAAACCGGCGAGTTCGAACTGCGCACCGTGAAGCCCGGTGCCGTTCCCGCCCCCAATGGAACGCTCCAGGCGCCTCACATCGCCATCTGGATCGTGGCCCGCGGTATCAACATCGGCCTTCAGTCGCGCATCTATTTCGAGGACGAGGACAACAGCACCGACCCGCTGCTGGCCCGGATCGAACAGCGGCCGCGCGTCGACACGCTCATCGCCAAGAAAACCGGCGAGGGCGAATACCGCTTCGACATCCGCCTGCAGGGCGAAGGCGAGACCGTCTTCCTCGACATGTGATGGCGAAATTCCTGCTGATCCACGGTGCCTGTCACGGCGCCTGGTGCTGGCGTGACGTGTTGCCGCTCCTGAACCGGGGCGACAACAGCGCGACAGCCATCGACCTTCCGGGCCTCGGCAACGACCAAACGCCGCCCGAGGAGGCGACGCTGGACGCCTGCGCCAAGGCCATCGTCAACGCGATTGACGAACCGGTGATCCTTGTCGGTCATTCGCTCGGTGGGCTTTCGATCAGCGCCGCCGCCGAACTGGCGCCCGAAAAGATCAGGCGGCTCGTCTATGTCGCCGCATGGGCGCCGCTTGACGGGGAATCCGGCCGCAGCCTGCGCGAGCGCACCAACGCGCAAAGCCTGCAAGACGCGACGCGGCTGGCCGAGGACAAGCTGACCTTCAGCTTCGGCGACGACTACCTGGAAACGGTGTTCTACCAAGACTGCCCGCACGAGGCCGTCGCCTATGCCCGCGCCCATATCCGGCCCCAGCCCACCGCCCCGGCGGTGGTGCCCCTGCACCTGAGCGCGCGCCACGACAGCGTGCCGCGCAGCTACATCCGCTGCCTCGAGGATCGCGCCATCCCGCCCGCCTACCAGATCGAGGCCACGCGCGACTGGCCTTCCGAAACGGTCCATGACATGCACACGGACCACTCGCCCTTTTTCTCGCAGCCCGCTAGATTGGCTGAAATCCTGATCGAAATCGCGGAGACGTCATGACAAATCCCTGCATCATCTGTGTCGCCATCACCGGGTCCGTTCCCCGCAAGGAAGACAATCCCGCCGTGCCGATCACGGTCGAGGAACAGATCGAATCCGTGCATGAATCCTTCGAGGCTGGCGCCTCCATCGCCCATTGCCACGTGCGCGAGGATGACCAGACGCCAACCTCGGACCCCGAGAAATTCGCGCGCCTGAAGGAAGGGATCGAGAAGCACTGCCCCGGCATGATCGTGCAGCTTTCCACCGGTGGCCGCTCGGGCGCCGGTTCGGCGCGGGGCGGAATGCTGCGGCTCAAGCCCGACATGGCCTCGCTCTCGGTGGGGTCGAACAACTTCCCGACCCGCGTCTACGAGAACCCGCCAGATCTGGTGGACTGGCTCGCCTCGGAAATGCTGAAATACGACGTGAAGCCCGAGATCGAGGCTTTCGACCTGAGCCACATCCACCAGGCGGTGAAGATGTCCGGGGACGGGCGGCTGAAAAAGCCGCTCTACGTCCAATTCGTCATGGGCGTGAAGAACGCCATGCCCGCCGACAAGCCCAGCTTCGATTTCTACATCGAGACGGTGAAGCGCATCGCGCCTGACGCGCAATGGTGCGGCGCGGGCATCGGAGCGAACCAGATCAAGGTCAACGAATGGTCCATCGCCGCGGGCGGCCACACCCGCACCGGGCTCGAGGACAACGTGCGGCTCGACCGCGAAACGCTCGCGCCGTCGAACGCCGCACTGGTGAAGCGCGCGGCGGAGCTCTGCGAGAAATACGAGCGCCCCGTCGCCACCTGGCAGCAGGCGCGCGAAATCCTGCAACTGCGCCCCGCCTGAGATGGCCGTCAGCCCGTTCGACAGCGCGATCTACCGCGACCTGTTCCATGACGCGGAGGTGGGCAAGCTTTTCACCGACACCGCCGAGGTGCGGGCGATGCTGCTGGTCGAAGGGGCGCTGGCCAAGGCGCAGGGCGCGCTTGGCCTGATCCCCGAGGTCTCGGCCCGGGCGATCCACCGCGCCAGCCTCGAGCTGCAGGTGGACCCGGGCGGGCTGGCCAGGGAAACCGGGCAAAGCGCGGTGCCGGTGCCTTCGCTGGTCAAGGCGTTTCGCACCGCCATGCAGGCGCCCGAGCACAGCCAATACGCCCATTTCGGCGCCACCTCGCAGGACATCATGGAAACCGCGCAGGTGCTGCGCCTGCGCCAGGTTCTGGCGATCTGCGAAGAGCGTCTGACAACGCTGATCAAGGCGCTGGGAACCCTGGCCGAGGCCCATGCCGACCTGCCGATGGCGGGCCGGACCTATGGGCAGGTGGCCTCGCCCGTCAGCTTCGGTCAGATGGTGGCAAGCTGGGGCCAGCCGCTTTTGCGTCACCGCGACCGGATGCGGGAGCTGCGGGAACGGGTGCTCTGCGTCTCGCTTTCCGGTGCGGCGGGGACACTCTCGGCGATGGGCGACAAGGGGCCTGAGGTCCGCGCGCAGCTGGCCGAGGCGTTGGGACTCGCCGATCCGGGCGCAAGCTGGCATTCCGAACGCGACCGCGTGGCCGAACTGTCTTCTCTGGCCACGATGATCACCGGATCCCTGGGCAAGATGGGCGAGGATCTGACGCTGCTCGTCCAGAGCGGGTTCAACGAGGTGCGGCTTGCGCAGGGCGGTGGCTCTTCCACCATGCCGCAGAAATCGAACCCGGTCCTGCCCTCGATCCTCGTGGCGCTGGCGCGTCACGTGGCGGGGCTGAACGGCGTGATCCAGGGCGCAACGGTCCACCGCCAGCAACGCGACGGCGCGGCGTGGTTCGCCGAATGGCTGGCGCTGCCGCAGATCTGCATGGGACTGGCCCGCGCGCTGTCTGCCGCGAACGAACTGGCGCCCGGCATCGCCCCGCAGCCCGACCGCATGGCCGCCGCGATCGACGATGGCACCGGGCTGATCTATGCCGAGGCGTTGTCCTTCGCCCTGGCCCGCCGGATGCCGCGCCCCGAGGCGCAGGCCGCCGTCAAGGCGCTGTGTCAGGAGGTGCAGAAGACCGGCACACCACTGGCCGATCTGGCCGCGCGGGACTGGCCCGATGCGGATTTCGGCGCGCTTTTCACTCCCGCCGCCCAGCTTGGCACGGCCCCCGCAGAGGCCCGCGCCTTCGCGCAAGCCGCAATGGCACTCTGACCCGACGAAAGGAACCATCGATGCAGAAGATCAAGGCCGCCGTCTGCCACGCCTTCGGGGAACCGCTCAGCGTGGAGGAGGTGCTGCTGCGCCCGCCTGCACGCGGCGAGGTTGAGGTCGAGATCGCCGCCGTCGCTGTCTGCCATTCCGACATCTCCTACGCCGAGGGCGGCTGGGGTGGCCCCCTTCCGGCGGTCTACGGCCACGAGGCTGCGGGCCGCGTGACCGCCGTGGGCGACGGCGTGACGGGCTACGCCCCCGGCGACACGGTGCTGGTGACCTTCCTGCGTGCCTGCGGCGCCTGCCACTCTTGCGTCGGCGGACATCCGGTCGTGTGCGAAACCCCCTATGATCAGGCTCAGGGGCCCCTATCCGCGCTGGACGGCAGCACGATGGGCCACGGGCTGGCATGTGGCGCCTTCGCCGAGAAAGCCGTGGTCGACCAGAGCCAGGTGGTGAAGATCCCCGCCGACCTGCCGATGGACGCGGCCTGCCTGTTTTCGTGCTCGGTCGTCACCGGCGTCGGCGCTGTGGTCAACACCGCCGACCTGCGCATGGGGCAGAGCGCGGTTGTGATCGGCGCGGGCGGTGTCGGGCTAAACGTCGTGCAAGGCGCGCGGGTCGCTGGGGCGGCGCATGTGGTCGCCGTGGACATGACCGAAGAGAAACTCGCCGCCGCCAAGGAATTCGGCGCAACCGCCGGCGTGCTGGCGACCGAGCCGAAACCCTGGCGCGCGGCGCAGAAGATCATCGGGCGCGGCGCGGATGCGGTCTTCGTCTCGGTGGGCGCCCTGCCCGCCTATGAGACCGCGCTGCGCTACCTCGCCCCCGGCGGAAAGCTGGTGATGGTGGGCATGCCCCATTCCGGCGAGGCGGCGAATTACGAACCGGTCATCGTCGCGGCGCTGGGTCAGCAGATGCTGGGCTCGATGATGGGCGACGTGATCCTGCCCCGCGACATCCCCTGGATGGTGGAGCTCTACCGGCAGGGCCGGCTGAAGCTCGACGAGATGATCTCGGGCCGCTACCGGCTCGACCAGATCAACGAGGCGATTGCCCACACCAAGACAGGTGCGGCAAGGCGGAACGTGATCGTGTTTTGATTGGGTGACGGAAGCCGCTAGCCCGAAGCGGAACAACGGGCGCTAGCCCCGCGCGACACCGCCGACCCGTACCAGCGATTTGGCGCCGAGTGCGCAGCTACGATGGAAGGTGGGCCCGGTTGGGCAATAGCGCTGCCGTCAGGCAGGCCTTTTGCGAACAAGCGCATTGCGCTAGGCTTCAATAAAAGTTCGGCAGCCAGATTGTAGCCCTTTGTTGCGGTAAACCCGACTGGAGAAAAAATGGCGGACGAGAGCAACGACCAGGTTTTCCACGAACCCGGTCATGATCTGCATCTTGAGCACGAAGATGTAACGATCCGCTATTTGCACTGGATCATCCGGTTTGCCGTCAAGATCCTTGCGATCCTGATGGTCATGGTCATCGTCTGGGGCATCGGGGACGTCGTGTACGTTCTGTATCAGCGGGTGACACAGCCGCCATTCATGCTTTTGCAGATCAGTGATCTGCTGGCCACGTTCGGCTCTTTTCTCGCCGTGCTCATCGCGATCGAAATCTTCGTGAACATCAGCATGTATCTGAGTACCAATGTGATCCCGGTTCGGTTGGTCGTTGCCACGGCGCTGATGGCGATCGCGCGGAAGGTCATCATATTCGACTACGAGCAAATCACCCCTCCGTATATTTTCGCCACCGCGTCGGTCGTCCTCGCGTTGGGGGTCACGTACTGGTTGATCACCAAGCGCAGCTGAAGGTTCGACCGCAATATCAAGGATATAGGCGCCTGCGATAACCCGTATCGTCGGAGTGGGGCCGGTTCCAGTCTCGAACCACCCGGAGCGGAACAAGGGGCGTCAGCCCCCGCCTTCTCCGACATGAGTTCGGGCAACGCGTCTAGCTTCAGAACTTCGCCAGGGTTTCTTTCGCTAGAAGATCAACTTCCTCCCGGCGATCATCATCCGTGGGGTCTTTGGCCAATCGGCGCAAATCCGTTTGAAGAGCGGAGAGTACGTCCCGATCGAGAAATGGCACCAAGTCACACAGCACCGAGAATTTCCAGCACCCATCGTTCGACGCGAGGATCTGTCTCAGATGTGGAATGATTTCCGGCCCCGCGCCGGAAAGCAGGTCCGACACCTCTCGCGCTACAGGCCAATTACAGTCCTGCGTCCATTCGAGTAGCTCCGGTAGAATGGGACCGAGCGCCGGAACGCCGATCTCCCTCGCCCGAGCGACGGCTGCCGCGTCATGTTTGTCGGTCGGAATGCAGCCCTTCAGGTTCATGGCTGCTAACTATCACCGTGACCTTGAAGCAAACAATGCTTTCGAGGTCACTTGGGCATCGGATCGAACAATTGGTGACCTGTCGGCATTGACCACCAGTAGATGAAAGACACTTGGCGGTCCCAGAAGGACTCGAACCCTCAACCTGCCGATTAGAAGTCGGCTGCTCTATCCAGTTGAGCTATGGGACCGCTGCGCAGCGTTTTGCCGGGACGCGGCCCCCTTGGCAAGGGGTCAGTGCGTCCAGACGGTCTTGCGGTCGGTGGCGAAGTTCTCGCCATAACCGCGGGCGCGGATGTTGGGCTTGCGCTTGTGCGGGTCCTGCACGACGGCCTCGATGCCGTTTTCCCTGGCATACTCGACAGCCGCGTCCTTGCTGTCGAAGGTCAGCCGCACCTGGGCCTGGGTGTCGGTGGACGAGGTCCAGCCCATCAGCGGATCGACCTCGCGCGCCGAGGCGGGCGCGTATTCAAGCACCCAGCGCTTGGTCTTGGCGGTTCCCGAGGTCATCGCGTTGCGGGCAGGCTGATAGATACGGGCAAGCATTGGCATCTCCGGTCTGACAGGGACGTTATGAATAATCTGGCGCCCCGCTTCAAGGCCGAAGCGCCTGGATCTTTGGGGAGAGGGAAGCTGCCGACCGGATCGCGAGGGAGTGAGGGGTGGAATAACTGCGATCCGGTCGACAGCCAGTTGCTGCTTGCAAGATCAACCTACGCCGCACCCGAAATCCGAACAATACGGGATTCCCCTAGGGGTTGTCGCATGGGCGTGAATTCGCTTGAGCCTTGGCATGACTCCGCTTGCAACGGAACAAAAAGGGATCATGTATAGGTGCCCAGAAGGAGTCGCCCATGCCCTACGCCCATTCCGACAAGAGCGAGGCCGCCCTCTCCCATCCGGCGCCCGACGTGGCCCGGCGCGAGAAGCTGGAAGGCGGCAAGCGCTTCACCATGAAGACGGAATTCGATCCGGCGGGCGACCAGCCCACCGCGATCCGCGAGCTGGCGCAGGGGATCCTCGATGGTGAGCAGAACCAGGTTCTGCTGGGGGCCACGGGTACCGGCAAGACCTTCACCATGGCCAAGATCATCGAGGAAACCCAGCGCCCGGCGATCATCCTCGCGCCCAACAAGACGCTCGCCGCCCAGCTTTACGGGGAGTTCAAGGGCTTCTTCCCCGACAACGCGGTGGAGTATTTCGTCTCCTACTACGACTACTACCAGCCCGAGGCCTACGTGCCGCGCTCGGACACCTATATCGAGAAGGAATCCCAGATCAACGAGCAGATCGACCGGATGCGCCACTCGGCCACCCGGGCGCTGCTGGAGCGAGATGACGTGATCATCGTCGCCTCGGTGTCCTGCATCTACGGCATCGGCTCGGTCGAGACCTATGGCGCCATGACCCAGGACCTGGTGGCGGGCAATGAGTATGACCAGCGCAAGGTCATGGCCGACCTGGTGGCCCAGCAATACCGCCGCAACGACCAGGCCTTCCAGCGTGGCAGCTTCCGGGTGCGGGGCGATTCCCTGGAAATCTGGCCTGCCCACCTGGAGGACCGCGCCTGGAGGCTCTCGTTCTTCGGCGAGGAACTGGAGGCGATCACCGAATTCGATCCGCTGACGGGGCAGAAGACCGACACGTTCGACCGGATCCGCATCTACGCGAATTCCCACTACGTGACGCCCAAGCCCACCATGCAGCAGGCCACCCAGTCGATCCGAAAAGAACTGCGCGAACGGCTCGACCAGCTGGTGAACGAGGGCAAGCTGCTGGAAGCACAACGCCTGGAACAGCGCACCAAGTTCGACCTGGAAATGCTCGAGGCCACCGGCGTCTGCAACGGGATCGAGAATTACTCGCGCTACCTCACCGGCCGCGCGCCGGGCGAACCGCCCCCGACGCTGTTCGAGTTCATCCCCGACAACGCCATCGTCTTTGCCGATGAATCCCACGTTTCGGTGCCGCAGATCGGCGGCATGTACCGGGGCGACTACCGGCGCAAGTTCACGCTCTCCGAACATGGGTTCCGGCTGCCGTCGTGCATGGACAACCGCCCCCTGAAGTTCGAGGAATGGGACGCCATGCGCCCGCAGTCGGTCTTCGTCTCGGCCACCCCCGCCGCGTGGGAGTTGGAGCAAACGGGCGGCGTCTTTACCGAGCAGGTGATCCGCCCCACCGGCCTCATCGACCCGCAGATCGACATCCGCCCGGTCGAGATGCAGGTCGACGACCTGCTGGACGAGGTGCGCAAGGTCGCCGCCGCGGGTTATCGCACGCTGGTCACCACGCTGACCAAACGCATGGCCGAGGACCTGACCGAATACCTGCACGAACAGGGCATCCGCGTGCGCTACATGCATTCGGACATCGACACGATCGAGCGGATCGAGATCCTGCGCGACCTGCGCCTGGGCGCCTTCGACGTGCTGGTGGGGATCAACCTGCTGCGCGAGGGGCTGGATATCCCCGAATGCGGGCTGGTGGCGATCCTCGATGCCGACAAGGAGGGCTTCCTGCGGTCCGAGACCTCGCTGGTCCAGACCATCGGCCGCGCCGCCCGCAACGTCGAGGGCCGCGTCATCATGTATGCCGACCGGATCACCGGCTCGATGGAACGCGCCATGAAAGAGACCGAGCGCCGCCGCGAAAAGCAGCTCGCCTATAACGCGGAACACGGCATCACGCCGGCCACGGTGAAGAAGAACGTCGAGGACATCCTCGCCGGGCTCTACCAGGGCGACGTGGACATGAACCGCGTGACGGCCAAGGTCGAGAAACCGATGGCGGGGGCGAACCTGCAGGCCCATCTCGACGGGCTGCGCGACCAGATGCGCAAGGCCGCCGAGAACCTGGAATTCGAAGAAGCCGCCCGCCTGCGCGACGAGGTCAAGCGGCTGGAGGCCGTGGACCTCGCCATCCACGACGACCCCCTCGCCCGCCAATCCGCCGTGGAAGAGGCCGCCGAGGCCGCGGTGAAAGGCAAGGGCCGCTCAACGGCTGGCAGGCCGGGGCAAAGGGGCGGGAAGGCGCGGAGAAGGAGGTAATCGGCCCCGACCGACGACCCGAGCAGCGCCACCGGTCGCGTTGTCGTCCGCGCTACCCCTGCCCCCAAACCGCTATCGGAATTCCATCGGAATAGTATCGGACTTTTATCGGACTTCTTGCCCGGAATCCTTCACAGCTTGCACGGTGCGGGCGGGGAAGCCCCGCCCATCCGGATATTCTCCGGTCTCTTGAGAACCGCCTCTGTCACGGGCATGGTACGGCGGAAGAAACACGGGTCAACCCCGGGGCGAGCGTCTGGAAGGGATGAGTGATGCGAAACGGTTTTCCGCCCGCGCGGGCGGGAATGGTGATCGGGCTTCTGGGGGGGTCCTTCGATCCGCCCCACGCGGGCCACGCGCATATCACCCGCGAGGCGCTGAAGCGGTTCGGGCTGGACCGGGTTTGGTGGCTGGTGAGCCCCGGCAACCCGCTGAAGGCTGAAGGCCCGGCCCCGCTGGCGCGCCGGATAGCGGCGGCCCGGAAGGTGATGGATCATCCCCGGGTCACGGTGACCGATCTCGAGGCGCGTCTTGGCACGCGGCACACCGCCTCGACCCTGGCCGCGCTGAGGGCGGCCTATCCGGGGGTGCGGTTCGTCTGGCTGATGGGGGCCGACAACCTGGCCACGCTGCACCACTGGGACCGCTGGGAGACGATCATGGAGACTGTCCCCGTGGGCGTCATCGCCCGGCCCGGCGACAGGATCGCGGCGCGCAAGTCCCCGGCGGCGCTGCGCTACAGGCAGATGCGGCTGAAGGGGCGGGCCTCGCAGCTTCTGGGGCGGTGCAACGGGCCGTGCTGGTGTTTCGTGAACGTGCCGCTGTCGGACCTGTCCTCGACCGCGATCCGCGCGCAGGGCGGGTGGCAACGTTAGGCTTGCCGTGCGCGGGCCTTGCGGATTTACTGTGCCCATGAGGGGAAGGATTTCACGCCGCTTCGTTCTGGGCGGGTTGCTGGCTGGCGGTGCCACATCGGCGCTTGCCACGGAGCCCGTTGCCGCGCTGCGCCCGAAGTCGCGGCCTGCGGTCACGCGCGCCGGCGTCGAAACGCTGATCGAGGGCGCGGGCCTTGGCGGGCGGCTGAGCTTCGCCGTGGCCGATGCCGTGACCGGCGAGATCATCGAGACGCGCGCGCCCCTGCTCAAGTTGCCGCCTGCAAGCGTGATGAAGGTCGTGACCGCGCTTTACGGGCTCGAGGCGCTGGGGCCCGTGCACCGGTTCAGCACCCGGCTTCTGGCCAGGGGCCGGGTGTCGGGCGGGCTGCTGGAGGGTGACCTGATCCTTGTGGGGACCGGCGATCCAACGCTGGATACCGACGCCCTGGCCGAGATGGCCGAGACGCTGGTGGCAAGCGGCATCCGCGAGGTGACCGGCGAATTCCTGGTGGATGCGAGCGCGCTGCCCGCGATCCGCGCCATCGACGACCGCCAGCCCGAGCATCTGGCCTATAACCCGGCGGTGGGGGGGCTGAACCTCAACTACAACCGCGTGCGGTTCCAGTGGCAGACGACGTCCGAGGGCACGGCGCTGCGGATGGAGGCGCATACCAGAAATTTCTCGCCCCCCGTGAGCGTGGCCCAGATACGGGCCGCGAACCGGGGGCAGCCGGTCTTTTCCTATAACGGCGGCAACGGCACCGATAACTGGACCGTCGCCGCGGGCGCGCTGGAGGGCGAAGGCAGCCGCTGGCTGCCGGTGCGTCGCCCGGCGGCCTATGCGGGGGATGTGCTGCGGACGCTGGCGGCGAGCCAGGGCGTGCGCCTGCCGCAACCGAAACAGGTCTGGGGTCAGGCCGAAGGAACGGAACTGGCGCGGCGCGACAGCCCGCCTCTGCACGAGATCCTGCGCGCGATGCTACGCTGGTCGAACAACCTGACCGCCGAGGTGGTCGGGCTGACCGGGACCTTGAAGCGCGGGGTGGCGGCGCGGAACCTGGGCATGTCGGCGCGGGAGATGTCAGACTGGTTGGCCGACCGGATGGACACGCGCAAGCCGGTGTTCAAGGATCACTCGGGCCTGCACGACGGGTCGCGCGTGGCACCCACGGACCTCGTGCGGCTGCTGACCCGTCCGGGCGCGCAGGTGGCCCTCAGGCCGATCCTGAAACGGATGGAATTCAAGACCGCCAACGAAACGGTCCTCGAGGTGCAGGCCAAGACCGGTACGCTCCATTTCGTCAACGCGCTGGCCGGTTACATGGAGGGGCAGAACGGTCGCCCGCTGGCCTTTGCCATCATGGCCGCCGACACCACGAGGCGATCGCGACTGAGCCGCGTGGAACTGGAACGGCCCGAGGGCGCACGCGCCTGGACGCTGCGCGCCCGCAGGCTGGAAGGGCAGTTGATCGAACGCTGGGCGACGTTCTGACCGCGGATCAGAGCGTCATGTGACGCGCCCGGGCCCCGCGCTCGATCGCGGCGGCATGAAGGCGGTCGATATTCAGCTCGTAGCGGATTTCCTCGAGCAGGCGCAGCTCGGTCTCGCCCAATTGCCCATCCGAGGCGGCCACGTCGCAGGCAAGTGCATAGGCGGTTTCGTTGAGCTTCTCGGGCAGGTTGTCGCGGATCAGACCGAAGAGCGCGTCAAGCCCGTCTTCCTCGGCAAATAGGTCGAACACCACCTCGGACACGACCCGGATCCGGTCGGTATCATAGGCGCCGAAAACCGGCAGGTGATTCACGAAAGCCTCGATCGAGACCAGTTCAGCGGTGCGGATCCGTTCGTCCGAGGCGGACATGGCGATCATCACCGCCACGAGGCAATCTTCGGGCGTAAGGGAATGGGAAATATCGGTCACTTGGGACACCTTGTGAGTGGGAACAGGTTCACAATATTGACGCGGCCCCCGCCCGGCAATAGGAAGCGGACTTTGCCGGAGCATATGCCCCAAAAAGGAAAGCTGGAGAGATGAGCGAACTGCGTGACGCTGCGATGACGTCCAAGGCCTGGCCCTTTGAAGAAGCGCGCCGGTTGCTCAAACGTTACGAGAAGGCGCCGCCCGAAAAGGGTTACGTGCTGTTCGAGACGGGCTATGGCCCCTCGGGCCTGCCCCATATCGGCACTTTCGGCGAAGTGGCCCGGACCACGATGATCCGCCGCGCCTTCGAGGCGATCTCGGACATCCCGACGAAGCTGATCTGTTTTTCGGACGACATGGACGGGATGCGCAAGGTGCCCGAGAACGTGCCCCAGCAGGAGGTTCTGCGTGAGCATCTGCAAAAGCCGCTGACCGCGGTGCCCGATCCGTTTGGCACCCATGAAAGCTTTGGACACCATAACAACGCGATGCTGCGCCGGTTCCTCGATACCTTCGGGTTCGAGTACGAGTTCATCAGCGCCACCGAGTTCTACAAGTCCGGCCAGTTCGACGAAATCCTGCTGCGCGCGGCGGAACGCTATGATGACCTGATGGCCATCATGCTGAAATCGCTGCGGGAAGAGCGCCAGCAAACCTATTCGATCTTCCTGCCGATCCACCCCGAAACCGGCCGCGTACTCTATGTCCCGATGAAGAACGTGGACGCGGTGAAGGGCGAGATCACCTTCGATGACGAGGACGGGCGCGAATGGACCCTGCCTGTCACGGGTGGCAACGTGAAGCTGCAGTGGAAGCCCGATTTCGGCGCCCGCTGGGCCGCGCTTGGCGTCGATTTCGAGATGTATGGCAAGGACCATTCGACCAACACGCCGATCTATGACGGCATCTGCCGGACACTTGGCGTACGCCCGCCGGAACATTTCACCTATGAGCTGTTCCTCGATGAGAACGGCGAGAAGATCTCGAAATCCAAGGGCAATGGTCTGAGCATCGACGAATGGTTGACCTATGCCTCGACCGAGAGCCTGAGCTATTTCATGTACCAAAAGCCCAAGACCGCCAAGCGGCTCTGGTGGGACGTGATCCCCAAGGCGGTGGACGAGTATCACCAGCAGCTGCGGGCCTTCCCCGATCAGGATGCCGCGGCCCAGATCAACAACCCGGTCTGGCACATTCACGGCGGCACCCCGCCGGAAAGCCGGATGGTGGTACCCTTCGCGATGCTGTTGAACCTCGCCAGCGTCTCCCATGCCGAGGACAAGGACACCATGTGGGGTTTCATCCGGCGCTACGCCCCCGAGGCGAGCCCCGAGACCCACCCGGACCTGGATGCCGCGGCGGGCTTTGCGGTGCGCTATTACAACGACTTCGTGAAGCCCACGAAGACCTTCCGCGCGCCGGATGCCAAAGAGCGTGCCGCGCTCGAGGACCTTGCGGCGCGGCTGCGGGACTGGGACGGCGGGCTTGACCCCGAAGAACTGCAGTCCATGGTCTTCGCCGTGGGCAAGGCGCATGAGTTCGAGCCGCTGCGCGACTGGTTCAAGGCGCTCTACGAAGTGCTTCTGGGCGCGAGCCAGGGGCCACGCTTCGGAGGGTTCATCGCACTTTACGGGGTGCAGGAAACCATCGCGCTGATCGAGGCGGGGCTGAAGGGCGAGCTGAGCATCTGAGGCTCGTCGTCGCGCCGGTGGCGCCTGCGGGTGCCTCCGGCGGGGATATTTTTGAACAGAAGAAACAAGGGGTTGCGCCAAGGGGGCTTGGCGCGATCAAACCGCTTGGGCAGATGCCGCGTATTCCGGCTGTAGGGTTTGGAGAGGTGTGGCGCGATGCGGGTCATTCTGGGACTGGTGGTGGCAGCGGCGCTGGCGCTGGGGGCGCGGGCGCAGCAGGCGGGAGAACAGCCGGCCGATCCCGCGATTCAAGCCGTGATACAGAGCCAGATCGATGCGTTTCTCAGGGACGATTTCGAGACCGCGTTCACCTTTGCAAGTCCGATCATCAAGGGCATTTTCGAGACGCCGGAGCGGTTCGGCAAGATGGTGCGCGAGGGCTACCCGATGGTCTGGCGGCCCTCGGACGTGCAGTTCATGGACCTGCGCGAGGAGGCCGGGCGGCTCTACCAGCGGGTGGTGGTGCGCGATGCGGGCGGCGCGCTTTTCGCGCTGGATTATCAGATGGTTGAGACGCCCGAGGGATGGCAGATCAACAGCGTTCAGGTGCTGAGGATGCCCGAGGTCGGGGCCTGAGACCGTACGGTCATCTGAGACATGGTTAACCTTCCGTAGATACACCCCTTGACCGACCGGCGCCGGGTGCGCCGCGCGCTGGACAAAGGGGTTTCGCGATGAACAAGGCAATTACCGAGGGGCTGGTGCTGATGCCGCCGGCCTTCGACCTGGGGCTGGACCAGTGGTCGCGCGGGGACGGGACGCCGGGATCGGTGACATATGACGGGGCGGCGGATGCGGCGCTGGTCTCGGCCGACCAGGATTTCGGCGGCTGCCTGGAACTGGTGAAGACCGAATCCGTGCAGAAACTGCGCTGGATGGGCGAGACGCCGCTTTTGCCGGGGTGTTACCTGCGGGTGCGGGCGCGAGTGAAGGCAGTGAGCGGCAACCTGCCCTCGGTCCGGATCGCGGCCTGGGCGGGCGCGGGCGGGGGCC
>JABURR010000067.1 GCA_014762635.1 Paracoccaceae bacterium | reverse complement strand
CGTCCGCGCCGCCGCCGATCACCATCTCGCCCTTGTCGGACTGGCTCATGTAGCCATGCACGGTGTTGGCCATGACGACCACGTCCATGCAGGGCTTGATCGGCTCGGAAACCAGCGCCTGCAAGGCGACGCTTTCGATCGGCAGACGGAAACCGGCCATCTCGGCCAGCACACCGGAATGGCCCGCCACCACGATGCCCAGCTTGTCGCAACCGATCTCGCCCTTGGTGGTGGTCACGCCGGTGACCTTGCCGCCCTCGCGCCGGATCGCGGTGACCTCGCATTGCTGCAGGATGTCCATGCCCATGTCCGAACACGCCCGCGCATAGCCCCAGGCCACGGCGTCGTGCCGGGCGGTGCCGCCGCGCGGCTGCCACAGCGCGCCCAGAACCGGGTAACGCGGCCCGCCGATATGGATGATCGGCACAAGCTGCTTCACACGCTCGGGGCTGATGAACTCGGTCGCCACGCCTTGCAGCGCGTTGGCATAGGCGGTGCGCTGGTAGCCGCGGATCTCGTGCTGGGTCTGGGCCAGCATCATCACGCCGCGCGGGCTGAACATGACGTTGTAGTTCAGGTCCTGGCTCATGGTCTCGTAAAGGCTGCGCGCCTTCTCGTAGATCGCGGCCGAGGGGTCCTGCAGGTAGTTCGAGCGGATGATCGTGGTGTTGCGCCCGGTGTTGCCGCCGCCCAGCCAGCCCTTCTCGATCACCGCCACGTTGGTGATGCCGTGGTTCTTGCCCAGGTAAAAAGCCGTCGCCAGCCCGTGACCGCCCGCTCCGACGATGATCGCGTCGTATTTCTTCTTCGGCGCGGGGCTTTTCCAGGCCCGTTCCCACCCCTGGTGGTAGCGCGCGGCTTCCCGTGCGATGGCGAAGGCAGAATAACGTCTCATGCGGCGAATCCCTCAGTCTGCGGCGGCGGTGCCCGCGTGCCATTCATGGGACGGGGGCGAAAGATTTCCAATGCAGTCTGCGGCACTTGAAGGAGTTTTGCGACATGCACCCGCGCCTGATCGACGCGATGTGATCGCACGGGGCTTTTTCCGGCGGCACCGGACGGTTACATGGGGGGCGGATAACAAGAGGCGATGGCATGGTTTTCTGGTTGAGTGCAGGTTTTCTGACCCTGATGGTGGGCGCGTTGCTGATCCGCGCGATGTTCGTCCATCGGGGCGGCGCGACCCCGGCGGCGGCCTATGACCTGCAGGTCTATCGCGACCAGTTGAAAGAGGTGGAGCGCGACCTGGCCCGGGGCGTGCTCTCCGAGGCCGAGGCCGAGCGGGTGCGGGTCGAGGTCTCGCGCCGGCTGCTGGAGGCCGACCGCGCGATGCAGGCCACCGTGGAAGGCGCAGGCGCTGGCGGCGGGCTGTCGCGCGTGACGGCAGCCGTTCTGGCGCTGGTCCTCGCGGGCGGGGCGCTGGGGCTCTACCTGACCATCGGCGCGCCGGACTATCCCGACATGCCGCTCGACCAGCGCATCGCCGCCGCGGACGAGGCGCGGGCCAACCGCCCGGCGCAGGAAGCTGTCGAGGCCGAATTCGCCGAAGCGCCGCAGCCCGATATCGCGCCGAACCAGGACCCGCGCTTCCTGGAGTTGATGGCCAAGTTGCGCGTGGCGGTGGCCGAACGCCCGAACGACCTGCAGGGCCAGATGCTTCTGGCCCGCAACGAGGCCGGGCTGGGCAATTTCGTGGCCGCCCACACGGCGCAGGAACGGGTAATCGCGATCAAGGGCGACGCGGCCACCGCGCAGGATTACGCGGATTACGCGGAACTGATGATCATGGCGGCGGGGGGCTATGTCTCGCCCGAGGCCGAGGCCGCACTTTCCGAAACCCTGAAGCGCGAGCCCGAGAACGGCCCCGCGCGGTATTACTCGGGCCTGATGTTCGCGCAGAACGACCGCCCGGACCTGGCGTTCCGACTGTGGCGGCCGCTGCTTGAAGGCAGCCAGCCCGACGATCCCTGGGTGCCCGCGATCCGCGCCCAGATCGAGGACCTGGCCGACCGCGCGGGCGTGCGCTACGAGCTTCCGCCCGAGGCCGCGCCTTTGCGCGGGCCAAGTGCCGCGGACGTGGACGCCGCTGGCGAGATGAGTGCCGAGGACCGCGCCGCGATGATCCGGGGCATGGTGGCGCAGCTTTCCGACCGGCTCGCCACCGAGGGCGGCCCGCCCGAGGAATGGGCGCGGCTCATCGGCGCCTATGGCGTGCTGGGCGAGACCGAGCGCGCCGCCGCGATCTGGACCGAGGCGCAGACGGTCTTTGGTGACACGCCCGAGGCGCTGGCCCCGATCCGCGCCGCGGCCGAACGCGCCGGGGTCGCCGAATGATCTGCGAAACCGCCGAGGAGTTCGCCGCCGCCCTGCCCCCCATGACCGCCATCGCGGGGCTGGACCTGGGCGACAAGACCATCGGCGTCGCGGTCTCGGACAGTTTCCTGTCGGTGGCGACGCCGCTGGAAACCATCCGGCGCAAGAAATTCACCACCGATGCCGAGGCGCTGCTGAAGATCGTCGCGGCGCGTGGGCTTGGCGGGCTGGTGCTGGGCCTGCCGCGCAACATGGACGGAACCGAAGGCCCGCGCTGCCAGTCGACCCGGGCGTTCGCCCGCAACCTCTCGCGGCTGACCGAGATCCCGATCACCTTCTGGGACGAGCGTCTCTCGACCGTGGCCGCCGAACGGGCGCTGCTGGAGGCGGATACGTCGCGAAAGCGTCGCAGCGAGGTGATTGATCACGTGGCGGCGGGGTATATCCTGCAAGGGCTGCTGGACCGGCTGCGCCACCTGAGGGAGACCGCATGAGCGACCAGATCTGGAAACGGGAGGAAATCGAGTCCCCCTGCGTGAAAGTCTGCGTCGTCCACCCCGAGGCGCGGATCTGCGTGGGCTGCCTGCGCTCGCTGGATGAGATTGCCGGCTGGTCGAAGATGAGCCGCGAGGAGCGGTCGCGGATCATGGCGGACCTGCCGAGCCGCGCGCCGAAGCTGAAAAAGCGCCGGGGCGGACGAGCGGCACGGGTGGCGGCCAAGGGCTGACCCGGCCCTGCGGGCCGGGACTTTCCGCCTCCGGCGGGGATATTTTCGGCCTTATGTATCAAACGCACCAGCCCCGGGAAGTGGGTGAGGCGTGATGAAGGCCGCGCTAGTTGCTCTCGCCCCTTGGAACATTTCCATGCCGTACGTCGCCCCTGTTTCTACCGGCTGGCTTGAGAGGATAGGGGCCGGGCCGATGAAGCGGGAAGATACCGACAAAATTGGCGTACTCGGTTGTGCGGTCACCGCGTTTGGCGAAGACGTCTTCGAACATGACTTCGACCGATACCGATATGACGTCGAGGATATCGGTCTCGCTATCCTTGAAAAAGTTCAAATCTTCGTCGCCATCGGTCGTAATAGTAACGCTTGTCTCAACCTCGCCGTTCGCGGGTACGTCCGCCAAGATGATTTCATTCAGAGACCATGTATTTCTGATTCCGGCCTTGGCCGAAAGACGTCTGGCGGGACTTTGTCCGCAATTCCTAACTTTGAAAAACACGTCCCAAGCAACGAACTCTTGTTCGCGCCTTGGGTCGATACTGCAATCCTCAATGGTCAAATAGGCTCTAACTTGCGCCTCACCAATTCGACGAGCATCTATCACCATCGCCTGAGTGGCGACCAAAGTTTTCCAGACCAGAAAGACGGCTACAATCGTAAAAAAAACTATGATCCAGTTGGCCAACGAATCCCTTGGCTCGACAAAATCGCCGATGGCACTTTCCCAAGATTGGCCAATCTGACTGCGGCCTTCGGTGCCACCAGGGACAAGCGCTTGGACACTGTCTTTCTGCGCCATGAAATCCAGCCAAACGAATACATTCAAGACCAGCCCGATTCCAGTGGCGAGGCCGAGTGCGAATGCGCCGTTCTTGTAGCCGTCAGACATTACCTATCGACACCGAAACCAACGTCCCATCGGACAGCAAGATTGCGGCGCCACTCCCCATCGTTGATTCCAATAGCTCCTAGACTTTCAATAAGTTGAGCATGTGTCACCCTTTTCCGCCTCCGGCGGGGATATTTTCGAACAGAAGAAGTCAGGGGGCGGTGAGCCAGTCGGCCGTCTGCGCGAGGTGTGGGCGGAAATAGGCGATCATGCGGCCCTCGGGCGGGGCGGAGGCGCCTTTCTCCCACGGGCTGACGCCATGGAGCGCGAGGCGGTGGACGAGGTAGGCCTCGCCCGGGCGGGCGTGGAGGGGGACGCGTTGGCAGGTCTCGAAGGCGCGGCGGCGGGCGGCGTGGTAGGCCTCGGTCAGGTCTTCGTCGGGCCAGCGCTCTGGCGGGATATGGGCGAGGCGGTCGGTGAAGGCCGCGCGCATGATCTCGTGGCTGCCCTCCCAGACGACCATGGGGCTGGCACCGGGGTCGGTTTCCGTCAGCGGCAGGCCCAGGATGAAGCCGTGCGGCTCGGCCAGGTGGCGGCGTTTTTCGGGGCCGTGCGGAACGAGCCCGTCAAGGTGCGCGGCGTCCCGGCCGCGGCGGTAGCGAAAGGCGGCCTCGCTTTCGCCCGCGCGCGGGCGGGGGTAGCCGGGATAGGTCACCGAGACCTGGGCGCGGTCCCACTCGGGTGCAAGGCCGAGGTTCGTGTGGATGAAGTCGATGGCCTGCCCAGCCAGCGGGCCGGATTGGCCGACGCGGCCTTGCGCGTCGTTGGGCAGGATGTTGACGCCCGCGAACCATGTCCCCTCGCACCGCAGCCAGTGGGCATTGGCGGGGTCGGACACGGCAGCCTTGGCCGCCGGGATCGCGTGGGAAAGCCAGTCGCCCAGCGCGGCGTCGGCGCCGAAACACCGCCAGCCGCGCCGGGCGAAATCGCTCAAAAACCGAGGGCCTTGCGCAGCATGTTCAGCGCCACCAGCGTCAGGAACACCGCGAAGGCGCGCTTGAGCGGCTTGGGATCCATGGCATGGGCCAGCTTCACGCCCCAGGGGGTGGTGATCAGCGTCATGGCGATGATCACCACGAAGGCCACGAGGTTGACCGCGCCCACGGTGTAGGGCGGTTTTTCCGCGACGTTCAGGAACAGGAAGCCAATGACCGAGGGCACGGCGATGATCACGCCGAAGCCGGCGGCGGTGGCCACGGCGCGGTGGATCGGCACGTTGTAGAGGCTCATGACCGGCACGCCGAAGCTGCCGCCGCCGATCCCCATGAGCACCGACAGGAACCCCAGCACCGGCGACAGGATCGCCCGCGCGATGCCCTTGGGCATGGCGTCTCCGACCCGCCAGTGGTCACGCCCGAAGCCCAGGTAGAGGCCGACGATGATCCCGAGGATGCCGAAGATGCCCTGCAGCACCACCGAGCGCAGCGAGGAGGCCACGAGCATGCCCAGGATCGCCCCGATCACGATGCCCGGCGCCCAGGTCTTGAGGATCTCCCAGTCCACGGCGCCCTTCTTGTTATGCGACAGCACCGAGCGGATCGAGGTCACCACGATGGTGGCGAGCGAGGTGGCGAGGCAGACCTGCATGAGCTGGCTGCTCTCGTAGCCCAGAACCGTGAAGGCGTAGTAGAAGGCCGGGACCAGCACGATGCCGCCGCCCACGCCCAGAAGCCCCGCGATCACGCCCGCGAAAGCCCCGATCGCCAGAAGAAGCGCCAGCATCGCCAGCAGGGTGCTCATGTCAGCCATCAGTCATCTCCGTGAGTTACGTGGCGTCACATATCCCCGCCGCCGCGGGCCGACAACCGGATTCAGGAGGCCTGCGCCAGCGGGTCGCCGGTAATCGCCGAAAGCGCCTCTTCCACCAGCGCGGTGCCCGCGCCGGGGCGGTGGGCCCCTTCGGAAAGGGTCCGCCGCCAGGCCCGCGCTCCGGGCCGGCCCGAGAAGAGGCCCAGCATGTGGCGGGTGATGTCGGACAGCTTGCCGCCCTCGGCCAGGTGACGCTCGATGTATGGCAGCATGGCGCGCACGGCTTCGGTGGCGTCGGACAGGGGATCCGCCTCGCCAAAGATCGCGCTGTCGGCATTCAGCAGGATCTCGGCAGGCGTATGATAGGCCGCGCGGCCGATCATCACCCCGTCCATGCCCGCCTCAAGCTGCGCCTGCGCCTGATCCAGCGAGGTGATGCCGCCATTGATCGACAGGTGCAGATGCGGGAGCTCGCGCTTCATCGCGTGGACAAGCGGGTAATTCAGCGGTGGGATATCGCGGTTTTCCTTGGGGCTGAGGCCTTGCAGCCAGGCCTTGCGCGCGTGGATGGTGAAGCGGGTCACCCCGGCCTCGGACACGCGGCGCAGGAAGTCGGGCAGAACCTTTTCCGGGTCCTGCTCATCGACGCCGATCCGGCATTTCACCGTGACCTCCACCGGCGAGGCCTCGATCATCGCGGCGACGCAGTCGGCCACAAGCCCCGGCTGCTCCATCAGCACCGCGCCGAAGCATCCCGACTGCACCCGGTCCGACGGGCAGCCGACGTTGAGGTTGATCTCGTCATAGCCCTCATCCGCGGCCATGCGCGTGGCCTCGGCCAGTTCCGCCGGGTCCGAACCGCCAAGCTGCACCGCCACCGGATGCTCGGCCTTGTCGAAGCGCAAGAGGTGCCGCGCCCCGCCCCGCACCAGCGCAGGCGCGGTGACCATCTCGGTATAGAGCAGCGCCCGCCGGCTCATCAGCCGATGGAGGTAGCGGCAATGCCGATCAGTCCAGTCCATCATGGGGGCGACGGAAAGGCGGGCTGCATCTTGTGCCGGGCTCGGGGCCATTCAACGATCTCCTTCGGCCCGACATCGGAGCGGACCGCCAGCGCATATCATAGGCGCTTGAGCCCGGGGCTTCCAGTCGGTCCGGAGGACTGTCGACGGATATGCGGCCACGCCCGGCGCAAGGAATGGCGGTTCAGAGCCCATTTTGACCGATGCTTCGTTCCTATCTAATGTCGGCTTCAGGAAATTTGGAGCACCCAGCCATGTCGAAATTGCACCAACCTCAAAAAGAAATTGAAGCGCTTTTTGAAAGATACCTGACCGCTTGGAATGGGCGTGACTTTCAAGGTATCGCCGAATGCTTCTCGGAACCTGCGTTCTTTATTACTCCCGATATCGACATCTCCGTTCCGGACCATAGTACGCTAGTTGCGATGCTTCAGAAGATGTTTGCAGGCTTTGAGGCGGATGGATTTAGCCACACGGAAGTCGGAGAAATCTCAGCTAGGCCCTGCGCCGAACGCATTACGATAGTCGACGTTAAATCAATATCTCGTCTTAGAAAGGACGGATCGTCAATCGAGGTCATAGACGGGCACTATGTTGCTCGCCGATCCGACGACGGTTGGAAGTTTGCGACAGTTGTTGTCTGCGTGCCTGGCTGGGAAGGTTAACACCAAACATTGGTTTGATTAGGCAGCGGACTGCACACGTATCCTAGTCAACGGCGGCTCTGTCCGCATCGCGGACCTTGCGTCATCCGCGATGAACGGCTCCATTCTGCCCGGGATCGTACCGATCAACGATTTTCTCCCCCATCCAGTCAGGGGCGCAGCCGCAGGGCGATGCGGCGGATGCCCTCGGCGATGCGGTCGGCCTCGATCGAGGAATAGCTCAGCCTGAAATGCCGCCGTCCGGCGTCACTGTCGGCAAAGAAAACGTCGCCCGGTTCGATGACCACGCCGTCCTTGAGCAACTCGCGCGCAAGCTCGGTCGTGTCGATCCCCTCGGGCGCCTGGAGCCAGAAGCTCGACCCGCCCCGCGCCGCGTGGGGGCCGTGCAGCAGCCCGTGGGCGTGCAGCGCCGCCTCCATCGCGGCGCGGCGGTCGCGATAGGCGCGGGCCATGCGGTTCACCTGCGCGTCGTAATAGCCCAGCGAGAGGAAATAGGCGGTGGTGCGCTGGATATGGCCCGGCGGGTGGCGCAGCATCAGGCCGCGCAGGGCGCGGGCCTCGCGGATGAAGGCCTCGTCCGCCACCAGGTAGCCAAGCCTGAGACCCGGAAACAGCGACTTCGAGAATGACCCAACGTGGATCACCGCCCCACCCGGGTCCATCGCCTTGAGCGAGGGCGCGGGTGCGGTGCCGTCGGGGATCTCGAACTCGTAGTCATCCTCGACGATCACGAAGCCGCGCTGCATGGCAAGCTCGATCAGGCGACGGCGGCGGTCGACCGGCATCGTCACGTTGGTCGGGCATTGGTGGCTGGCGGTGGTGAAGACCACGTCCACCCTTTCAGGCAGCGTATCGGGATCGATCCCGCCCGCGTCAACGTTCACCGGCACGGTGGTGCAGCGGGTCTGTTCCAGGATCTTGCGCTGCTCGGGGTAGCAGGGGTTTTCATGCACCGCCACGCGGCGCTGGGTCAGCAGGATCTCGGCCGCCATCCAAAGCGCGTTCTGTGCCCCCATGGTGATCAGGATCTGCTCGGGCCGGGCCCGGATGCCGCGCCGGGGCAGGATATTGCGCAGCACCACCTCGACCAGTCGGGGATCGTCGCGGTCGTAATGGTCGAAAGTCATCGCCTCGAACTCGCGCGGGGCAAGGGCCTTGAGCGCGCAGGCGCGCCAGTTCTGGTGATCGAAGAGCCGCGCATCCGCTTGCCCGTAGATGAACGGGTACGGGTAGTCGCGCCAGTTTTCCGGGCGGGTAACACTGGGGCTGTCGGAAAAGCTACGACCGATGGCGCGGCCCCAGTCGACGGTGCTGTCGGTGTCGGGTCCGGGCAGGTGAAACTCGGGCTTGCGCGGGGCGCTCTCCGAGACGAAATACCCCGACCGACCGCGTGACACCAGGTAATCCGAGGCAACAAGGTCGGTATAGGCCAGCGTCACCGTGATCCGGCTGATCCCCAGGTGATCGGCCAGCTTGCGGCTGGAGGGCAGCCGCGCGCCTGCGGGAAACAGGTTCGACAGGATCCCGTCCATCACCATGGCGCGGATCTGCTGCTGCAGGCTGCCTTCGCCTTCAGGTGTCAGGAAAAATGCTTCGACCGGGATCGCCATGCGCCGCAGTATAGCAGTCGGCGCGGCGGCGGGAACCGCCCGCGCCAACCCTTGGCGCGGGCGGTTGGTCAGCCGAAAACCTCGGTCAGCGCGGTGTCGATCGCGCCGGTGATCTGGTCGATATCGTCGGCCGTCGCGATCAGAGCGGGCGAGAGGCAAAGCGTGTTGTTGAAGCCGGGGATCGAGCGATTGGTGACCCCGATGATCACGCCCTGCCGGTTGCAGCTGGCCACCACGGCCTGGGCGAGTTTCTCCTCGACCGGCTCCTTGCTGGCGCGGTCGGCCACAAGTTCGGCGCCGCAGAACAGGCCCTTGCCGCGCACGTCGCCGACGACGGCGTGCTTTTCCTTCAGCGCGGCGAGGTTCGCCATCAGCCGCTCGCCCATGCGGGTGGTGTTGTCCAGCAGGCCCTCGTCCTCGATGATGCGCATGTTCTCGAGCGCCGCCGCGGGCCCCGAGGTGCAGCCGCCGAAGGTCGAGATATCGCGGAAATAGCCCATCGGATCGCTGGCGTCGTCCTTGAACATATCGAACACCGCCTCGGTGGTGACGGTACACGAGATCGCGGCATAGCCGGAGGCCACGCCCTTGGCCATGGTGACGAAGTCAGGCTGAACGCCATAGTGCTGATAGCCGAACCAGGTGCCGGTGCGACCGACCCCGCAGACCACCTCGTCGATGTGCAGAAGCACGTCGTATTTCTTGCAGATTTCCTGCACCCGCTCCCAATAGCCCGCGGGCGGCACGATCACGCCGCCGCCGGCGGTGATCGGCTCCAGGCAGAGCAGGCCGACGGTATCGGGGCCTTCCTGCAGGATGACCTTTTCGATCGCATTGGCCGCGGCCACGCCGTAATCCGTCGCGTCGGGGAACTGGTTGCGGTACTCGAGGCAATGGGGCACCTGCACGAACCCGTCGGGGAACGGTCCGTACATCGCCGCGCGCTCGGGCTGTCCGGCGGCGGCGAGGGTGGCGATGGTGGTGCCGTGGTAGTCACGCTCGCGGTAGAGGATCTTCCACTTCTTGCCGCCGTGCTGGCGCTGCGAGATCTGCCGCACCATCTTGAACACCTTCTCGTTCGCTTCCGACCCCGAGTTCGAGTAATAGACCCGGCTCATGCCCGGCATCTTCTCGATCAGCCGCTCCGAGAATTGCGCGGCGGGAACCGAGCCCAGCGCGCCCGCGAAATAGTTCATCTTCAGAAGCTGATCGCGCACCGCGTTGGCGATGCTTTCGCGCCCGTAGCCGACATTCACCGTCCAGACCCCGCCCGAGACCGCGTCGATCAACTCGGTGCCCTTCTGGTCCCAGACGCGCATGCCCTTGCCCTCGACGATGATGCGCGGGTCACCGTTTTCCAGCGCCTTGTGCTGGAACAGGTGGTGCCAGACATGGGCCTTGTCGGCGTTGACGATCTGGGACATGTCGTTGACGGACTGCGCGAGGGTCATGGCTATCGGTCCTTGTGAGAGAATCGGAATCGGACCCGCAGCGGGCGCGGGCTTCCCTTTCAAACTGCACGAATCCCGGGCACCCGATAGGGCCAGACAGAAACATCGTCTAAGTCCAAAATGTACCGCACCCAAGCGTTTTTGCCCTAGGCGTCCACTTCGGAAAGGCCCAGCACCTGGAATCCCGGCACCAGCCACGGATAGCTGGAGGAGAGCGGATCGACGAAATAGCGGTTGATCATCCGGCGCAGGGACGCCGCGATCAGCTCGGCCGTGGCCTGCGGATAAAGCTCGGTGGAAAACAGCGACATGGTGCGCGAGAAGCCCCGCCCGGGATAGGGATAGAGCACGATCTGGTCGTGGAACCTCTGCGCCCGGGCGAAACTGGCCGGGGTGGTGATCGCCCAGCCGCTGCCGTCGGCGACCATCCCCATGAGCGACTGGTTGCTCTCCAGTTCGAACCGGTTCGGCAGGTTGACCCGCGTGCGGCGCAGATGAGCCTCGATCAGGTTGCCGATGATCTGCAGGTGGGAATAGCGCAGGAACGGCAGCCTGCCCTGCCCCGACAGACAGTCCTCGGGCGTGTCACGGATCGAGGCGGGAAGCGCGATCACGAACGGGTCGCGCAGCACGGGATGCTCGATCAGGCCCGGGACCTCGGCCACCGGGCGCGTCGCCACCCCGATGTCGAGCTTCTGTTCCCGGATCAGGCGGATGATCTCGTGACTGGGTCGGGTGTGGTGCTTGAAGGTGCATTTCGGCATGGCCCGCGCGAGCAATTGCGCGATTTCCGGCGCGACCTCGCTGTCGAAATCATCCACCGTGCCGAAGCGCAGCTCGCGCACCTGGGCCAGGTCGCCCGAGGTCAGTTCCGTCTCGCCGCGGCGGATGATCCTGAGGCCCTCTTCCACGTGGCGGGCAAAGACGCTTCCGGCAGGCGTGAGCGCCATCGGACGCCGGGAGTGATCCAGCAGGGCAACGCCCAGCGTTTCCTCGACCCCGCGCAGGTGGTGCGACACGGTGCTGATGGAAAGCCCCGTTTCGGTCGCGACCTGGCGTACCGATCCCGATTTCGCCACCAGTTGGAAGATCTCCAACCCACGCAAGCTCAGATTGGTTCTCTGCATGTGCCAGGCGCTTTCTGACCGCTGCGAAATGCAGCCCCGTGTTTCGATTTTGTCGAAACTATACTTCACGTTTCTCGCAAACGTGAGTTTTTTTGGACTTTTGGATTGAAAGTGTTGCGAGATGAGCGCGCCCATATTCAAATCAATCCTGCCTCGACAGAAGGCGGCCAGCAAATGACATCAGGGAGTATGAGATGAAATCCAAGACAATGAAGACGGCCCTCGCGGCGCTCGTGGCGGGCACGTCGATGATGGGTGCTTCCACGGCCTCGGCCGAGAGCATCACCGTGGCCTATTTCCTCGAATGGCCGATGCCCTTCGAATATGCCAAGCAGATGGGCACCTACGAAGAAGAGATGGGCGTCGACATCAACTGGGTCAGCTTTGAATCCGGCGTGAAGATGTCCGCGGCAATGGCCTCGGGCGACGTGCAGCTTTCGGTCAGCCAGGGCGTTCCGCCCTTCGTGGTCGCGACCTCGGCCGGGCAGGACCTGCAGATCCTCGACGTGGCCGTGTCCTATGCCGACAACGACAACTGCGTCGTGCGGTCCGAACTGGAAATCGACAAGTCCAACGCGGGCGAACTGGCCGGCAAGAAGGTCGCCGTGCCGCTGGGCACCGCGGCGCATTACGGCTTCCTCAACCAGATGAACCATTTCGGCGTCGATGTCTCGACCATGGACGTGGTCGACATGGATCCGCCCGATGGCGCCGCCGCCATCGCGCAGGGCGCGGTCGACATGTTCTGCGGCTGGGGCGGGTCTCTGCGCCGGGCGCTGGAATACGGTAACGTGCTGCTGACCGGCGATGAGAAGACCGAACTCGGCATCCTGGTGTTCGACGTGACCTCGGGCCCGGCCGACTGGGTGGCCGAGAACGGTGATCTGGTGGCCAAATTCCTGAAGGTGACCGCCGATGCCAACGCCATGTGGGCTGACGAGGCGAACCACGCCAAGATGCTGCCGCTGATCGCCAAGGACGCGGGCATGGATGAACAGGCAACCGCCGAAACGATCGCGACCTTCACCTTCCCGACTGTCGAACAGCAGCTCTCCAAGGCCTGGCTGGGCGGCACCGCGCAGACCTTCATGAAGGGCGTGGCCGATGTCTTCGTGGAAGCGGGCTCGATCGATGCGGCGCTCGACACCTATGACAACGCGGTCAACACCGGGCCGCTGAAGGCTGCTTCGGAAATGTAAGCCGCTGGGTGGGCGGCCGATCTGCTTCGGCCGCCCGCTTTCCGACCCCTTTCATCAGAACTGGAGAGGCAGGCCATGTCCGGACTGTCCATCGAGAACATCTCCATGCGCTTTGACCTGCCGAACGGCAGTGCGGTGCAGGCGCTGAAGGATGTTTCACTGAACCTCAAGGAAGGCGAGTTGATGAGCGTGCTCGGCCCTTCGGGCTGCGGCAAGACCACGCTTCTGAATATCCTTGCTGGATTTCTCGCCCCGACCGGAGGGCGAATCGTGATGAACGGGCACGAGGTCCACGGCCCCGGCGCCGAACGCGGCATGGTATTCCAGCAAGGCGCGCTGTTCGAATGGATGGACGTGCGCGCCAATGTGAGTTTCGGCCCCCGCATGAAGGGCCAGAGAGAATCCGAATGGGGCGCGAATGTCGACCACCTGCTCGACGTGACCGGCCTTGGGGATTTCAAGGACAAGGCGATCTATGAACTGTCCGGCGGGATGCAGCAGCGCGTGGCCCTCGCCCGCTGCCTGGCCAACGACCCGGACGTGATCCTGATGGACGAGCCGCTGGGCGCGCTGGATGCGCTGACCCGTGAAAAGATGCAAGGCTTGGTGCTAAAGCTCTGGAAAGAGACCGGCAAGACCATCATCCTCATCACCCACTCGGTGGAAGAGGCGCTGCTGCTGGGCGAACGGCTTCTGGTGATGGCGCCGCGCCCGGGACGCATCCACAAGGAATACCGCCTCCCCTTCGCCGACATGGGCGTGAACGCGGACCTGCGCGAGGTCAAGAAGGCCGAGGGCTACGCCCAGACCCGAGAAGAGATCCTGGGCATGATCTGGGACATGGAAGAAGAGATCATGGGCCGCACGGAGGACGCACAATGATCGGCTTGATGATCCTCCTGGTCTACGTGGCCATCTTCATTCTGTCGTTCCTGGCGGTGCGGTTCCTCGTGCACAAGACGACGCGTGATTTCACCTCGCTCAAGACCGTGACCTTCGGCGACGAAAGCGCCGTTACAGCGAACCGCTGGGCCTCGGTCGTGTCGGTGGTGACGATCTTCCTGATCTGGGGCTCGTTCACCGGCTCGGCCCTGGTGCCGGGCTTCCTGCATGCGCCCGGCCCCTTCCTGGGCGAGACCTCATTCACCTACACGCTTCAGGCGCCGGACGGGCAGACCGACGACGCCACCGTCCACGTGAAAGTCGCGGGCTTCGGGCAGGAATCCGAAAAGTTCGAGGTTCCCCCCGGCGATGGCTTTGCCAAGGACGACGCGGTTGCGATGAATGCCTCGCGCAGCGCGACGATCCTGTTCGACCGCAATG
Organism: Paracoccaceae bacterium; assembly: GCA_014762635.1. Taxonomy (GTDB): domain Bacteria; phylum Pseudomonadota; class Alphaproteobacteria; order Rhodobacterales; family Rhodobacteraceae; genus JABURR01. The sequence goes on along the minus strand of JABURR010000067.1, from coordinate 11,391 downwards.
ACGAGGTCACCCGCAAGGATGGCGCCAACATCGTCGCCATCGACGGCGAGCCCATCGGCCCGGGCCAGGACATCCGCACCCCGGCCGGAAGTTTTACCCTGACCGACAAGGGCGCGATCAGCTTCGCCCCGCCCAAGGGCCTGCAGATGGAGCCGATCTGGCTACCCCCGCCCGAGGCGGTGGTTCAGCGCATGGTCGAGATCGCCGACGAGGGCTACCGTGACAGCACGCTCTGGCGGCACCTGGGCTATTCGCTGTTCCGCGTGATCGCGGGCTTCCTGATCGGCGCGCTGCTGGGCATCCCGCTGGGTTATGCCATGGGCCTGTCGGCCTGGTTCCGCGGCTGGTTCGAACCGATCGTGGAATTCATGCGACCGGTGCCGCCGCTGGCGCTGATCCCGCTGGTGATCATCTGGTTCGGCATCGGCGAAACCGGCAAGATCATCCTGCTCTTCCTTGCCTCGCTCTGGATCATGGCGATTGCCGCACGCGCCGGGGTTTCGGGGGTGAACATCTCGAAGGTTCACGCCGCCTATTCGCTGGGCGCCAGCCGCTGGCAGATCATGCGCCACGTGATCATCCCCAATTCGCTGCCCGAGATTTTCACCGGCGCGCGCGTCGCCATGGGCGTCTGCTGGGGCACGGTGGTCGCGGCGGAACTGGTGGCAGCATCCGAAGGGGCCGGGATGATGATCATGGTCGCCTCGAAATTCCAGCTGACTGACATCGTGCTGATGGGGATCATCCTGATCGGCGTGATCGGTTTCGGCATCGATATCCTGATGCGCAAGGCCGAGAATTTCCTGGTGCCCTGGAAAGGCCGCAGCTGATCGCAGCCACATCGCAGACACGCCCCGCATCTGGACTGATACGGGGCGACCTTCTGGCCCTATCAAAAGGCCGGGTGAGCGCTATACCACTGGCAAAACGAACGGAGTAGCCCCCATGAAAATGACCACCGAAGAAGCCTTCGTCAAAGTTTTGCAGCGCCACGGGATCGAACATGCGTTCGGCATCATCGGCTCGGCCATGATGCCGATTTCCGACCTGTTCCCGAAGGCCGGGATCATGTTCTGGGACTGCGCCCACGAGGGCAGCGCCGGGATGATGTCGGACGGCTACACCCGCGCCACCGGCAAGATGTCGATGATGATCGCCCAGAACGGCCCCGGCATCACGAACTTTGTCACTGCCGTGAAGACCGCCTACTGGAACCATACGCCGCTTCTGCTGGTCACGCCGCAGGCGGCCAACAAGACCATCGGCCAGGGCGGCTTCCAGGAAGTAGAGCAGATGAAGCTGTTCGAGGACATGGTCGCCTACCAGGAAGAGGTGCGCGACCCGACGCGCGTGGCCGAGGTGCTGACCCGGGTGATCTCGAAGGCCAAGCAGGCCAGCGCCCCCGCGCAGATCAACATCCCGCGCGACATGTGGACCCAGATCGTCGACATCGAGCTTCCCGACCCGATCGAGTTCGAACGTTCCTCGGGCGGTGAGAACTCGGTCGCGGCGGCAGCGGCCATGCTGTCCGAGGCAAAGAACCCGGTGATCCTGAACGGCGCTGGCGTGGTGCTCTCCAAGGGCGGCATCGCGGCCTCCATGGAACTGGCAGAACGGCTCGATGCGCCGGTCTGCGTGGGCTACCAGCACAACGACGCCTTCCCCGGCTCGCATCCGCTCTTTGCCGGGCCGCTGGGCTATAACGGCTCCAAGGCCGCGATGCAGCTCATCAAGGACGCCGACGTGGTGCTCTGCCTTGGCACCCGTCTCAACCCGTTCTCGACCCTGCCGGGCTATGGCATGGAATACTGGCCCACGGATGCCAAGATCATCCAGGTCGATATCAACCCCGACCGCATCGGCCTGACCAAGAAGGTCAGCGTCGGCATCGTGGGCGATGCGGCCAAGGTGGCCAAGGGCATCCTCGCGCAGCTTGCCGAGAGCGCGGGCGACGCGGGCCGCACCGAACGCCGCAACCGCATCGGTGAAACGAAATCCCGCTGGGCGCAGCAGCTGGCCGAGATGACCCACGAGGATGACGATCCCGGCACCACCTGGAACGAACGCGCCCGCGCCGACAAGCCCGACTGGATGAGCCCCCGCATGGCCTGGCGCGCGATCCAGAGCGCCCTGCCCCGCAACGCGATCATCTCGTCGGACATCGGCAACAACTGCGCCATCGGCAACGCCTACCCCTCGTTCGACGAAGGCCGCAAATACCTGGCGCCGGGCCTCTTCGGCCCCTGCGGCTATGGCCTGCCGTCCATCGTGGGCGCCAAGATCGGCTGCCCCGACGTCCCGGTGGTGGGCTTTTCCGGGGATGGCGCCTTCGGCATCGCGGTCAACGAACTCACCGCCATCGGCCGGGGCGAGTGGCCCGCCATCACCCAGGTGGTGTTCCGCAACTACCAATGGGGTGCGGAAAAGCGCAACTCGACCCTGTGGTTCGACGACAACTTCGTCGGCACCGAACTGGACGAGGGCGTCTCCTACGCGGGCATCGCCAAGGCCTGCGGACTGCAGGGTGTCGTGGCGCGCACCATGGACGAACTGACCGAGGCGCTGCGCCAGGCGGTCAAGGACCAGATGGAGAATGGCAAGACCACCCTCATCGAGGCGATGATCAACCAGGAACTGGGCGAGCCGTTCCGCCGCGACGCGATGAAGAAACCGGTCGAGGTGGCAGGCATCGACAAGGGCGACCTGGTTCCCCAGCAGGTCTGAGGGCATGGCGGGCGGCAAGTCCCGGGGCGCACGGGGATGACCGAGGTCATCCTGGCCCTGAACGCGGGCAGTTCCTCGATCAAGATCCAGGTGCTGCCCGTGGCGCGGGACGCTCCGCCGCTCATGACCTGCACCGTCGAACGCATCGGCAGCGAGAACGCCCGCGTCCTTGCCCGGGTGCCGGATGGGGCAAAGTCCGACAGGGAACTCAGCCTGCCCGACCACGCCGCCGCTTTGCAGGCTTGCGCGCAGGAATTGGAGCAGACCCTTGGCGCCGCGCGGGTCGTGGCGGTGGCGCATCGGTTGGTGCATGGCGGCAAGGAGTTTGCCGCACCTGTCAAAATCGGCCCCGCCGAGGAACAGGCGCTCACCGACCTGATCCCCCTCGCCCCCCTGCACCTGCCCGGCGGTCTTGCCGGGATCCGCGCCGCGCGGGACCTGTTCCCCGAGGCACTCCAGGTCGGGTGTTTCGACACGGGCTTTCATGCCGCGAAGCCCCGCCTGCATGACCGTTTCGCCCTGCCCGCACGGTTATACGAGGCCGGGCTGCGGCGCTATGGCTTCCACGGGCTCTCGTGCCAGTCGATCCTGCGCAAGCTGCAGGAGGTCGACGGCACCCTTCCCGGCACCCTCATCATCGCGCATCTGGGCAACGGCTGCTCGGTGACCGCCGTCAACGATGGGCGCTCCTTCGGCTCAAGCATGGGGTTCTCGACGCTGGACGGGATGGCCATGGGCACCCGCTGCGGTCGGATCGACCCGGGCGCCCTGCTCTACCTGCTGCGCGAGGGGATGAGCGTCGACGATCTGGAAGACCTGCTCTACCGCGAGTCCGGCCTGCTCGGGCTCTCGGGTCTGTCGAACGACATGCGTGACCTTCAGGCCTCGGACAGCCCGGCGGCAAAGGAGGCGATCGATTACTTCACCTCAAGCTGCGCGCAGGAAATCTCCCGCGCCGCCGCCGTGCTGGGCGGGGTCGAGACGGTGGTCTTCTGCGGCGGTATCGGTGAAAACGCCGCCCCGATCCGGGACCGCATCATCGGGGCGCTCGGCTTCCTACGCAGCCCCGAAGGGGGGCGACCGCAGTTCAGAGTCGTGCCCACCGACGAGGAACGCGAACTCGCTATCGCCGCGAGAGAGGTTCTGGCCGAGGCACTGGCGGGGTAACCCCCGCCTTCAACTCTTCCCGCGCCGGGGCACGTCAAAGCCCCCGTCGCGTTTCGTGCGCGGTTTGCTCGGCTTGCCTTGGGCCTTGGCGCCCCCCTTGGGGCTGAACCGCTTCGAGGTATCGCGCGCATTGCCCGAGGGTGCCGCGCCTTTGGGTTTGCCCTCCGGTTTCTGGCCGAACTTGCCCTTGGGTTTCCCAAAGGCCTTGGGCTTTCCGTCATCCTTGGACTTAGCGCCGTCCTTGGGTTTCCCGGCATATTTCGGTTTGCCGCCGTCCTTGCGCTTCTCGGGCGCCCCGAATTTCTTCCGCGGATGGTCCGAGGTCTTGGCCTCCACGCGGTCATTCTTCGGCTTCTCGCGCTTGGGCGCGGGCTTGGGGGCTTCCGCCATCTCTGCCACGGGTTCGGGCCGGGGCGCGGCCCGCTCCGACTTGGCCGGGCGTTCGCCCTCGTCCCGTCGTGGCGCGGGCTTGCGGGCCTCGCGCGGGCGGTCGTCCTTGCGTGGACCACGATGCGGCCTGTCCCCCTTGCCGGGCTTCGGGCCACGGCTCTGCGGTCCAAGGTCCGGCGCGCTATCCAGAAGCCGCGCGGTAACGCCGTCTTCCAGCGCGCCGCCCTCACCCAGCGCCGACACGAACGCCTCTATCCGGGGTTCGGCGATCTCGACGAAGGTTTCGCCCTGCTGGACCCGGATCGCGCCGATATCGGCCTTCTCGAGGTTCCCGGCCCGGCACAGCAGCGGCAGCAGCCAGCGCGCCTCGGCCCGGTCGGCCCGGCCCACCGAGAGCGAGACCCAGCGGCTCGGCCCGAACTCCCGCTCCACCCGTTTCTCGGACTTCGTATCGGGGGGCAGCAGCTCCTCGGGCGCCGAGTGGCGCGCCCGGTCCAGTCGCAGGAAGGCGGCGGCGATCGCCTCGGGCGCATGACGCGCGAGGAGCTTGACGGCGAAGGCGGTTTCCTCTTCGGTCAGCGGCTCGTCCCAGGCGGGATCGGTCAGCAGGCGCTCCTCGTCCTGGCGCAGGATATCTTCGGCCGAGGGCGCAACCGTCCATTCAGCACTGATCTTGGCCCATTTCAGCAACCGCTCGGCCTTCTTGGCCATCTTCGGCGGCACGATCAGCGCCGAGATCCCCTTGCGGCCCGCCCGCCCCGTGCGGCCCGAGCGGTGCAGCAGGCTCTCGGTGTTGGTGGGCAGATCCGCGTGGATCACGAGGTTGAGGTTCGGCAGGTCGATGCCCCGCGCGGCCACGTCGGTCGCCACGCAGATCCGCGCGCGCCCGTCGCGCATGGCCTGCAGGGCATGGGTGCGTTCGCTCTGGCTGAGTTCCCCCGAAAGGCTGACGGTGGCGAAACCACGGTTGGCCAGACGCGCGGTCAGGTGGTTCACCGCGGCCCGCGTGTTCGCGAATACGATGGCGCCCTTGTCGTGATGGAACCGCAGCAGGTTGAAAATCGCGTGCTCACTGTCCGACCCGGCCACGCGGATCGCCTGGTAGGCGATGTCGGCGTGCTGCTCGGTGCCGCTGAGCGTACTGATCCGGCGGGCGTCGCGCTGGTACTGTTCGGCAAGCTTGGCGATCACCGGCGGCACCGTGGCCGAGAACAGCAGCGTGCGCCGGTCCTCGGGTGCCGCACCAAGGATGAACTCCAGGTCCTCGCGGAAGCCCAGGTCGAGCATCTCGTCCGCTTCATCGAGGATCGCCGCGCGCAAACCGCTGAGGTCGAGCGAGGCGCGCTCGATATGGTCGCGCAGGCGGCCCGGTGTACCGACGACGATATGCGCCCCCCGCTCCAGCGCGCGGCGTTCCTGGCGCATGTCCATGCCACCCACGCAAGAGGTCACGACCGCCCCGGTGCGGGCATAGAGCCAGGCCAGTTCGCGCTTCACCTGGAACGCCAGTTCCCGCGTCGGCGCGACCACCAGCGCCATCGGCTCGGCCGCCGGGCCGAACTGCTCCGCCTCGCCCAGAAGCGTCGGCGCGATCGCCAGCCCGAAACCGATGGTCTTGCCCGACCCGGTCTGCGCCGAGACCAGCAGGTCCGACCCTTCGAGGTCGGGCGCGATGACCGCCTCCTGCACGGGGGTAAGAGTATCATAACCGCGCTCGGCGAGCGCTTCGGACAGGGGCGTGATCATAGGTGGGGGGTCGTCCATGGAAAAGCGACGCACAACATCGCGAAGGGGGCCAACACGGCCAGAGACCCGCCGCATACACCCAGTCGGACGAAATGTATATGGGTCATCGCGGCGCAGGGGCAGATTTCACTGCGCCGGGGTGCGGCCACGGGGCACCCCCGTGGCCGTCTTTTTCAAACGGGCTACTTGCCCTTACCGTCTTCGGGCATGATTCCGTCGAGGTTCACGCCGACGCTTTCGCCGATCTTCTTCATGGCGGGCAGGGCCACGGCCATGTCGAGGATCGCCTCGATGGTCTGGTTCACCGGCGAGCCGGGCTCGCCCGAACCCTCGCCCTTGCCGAGGCCCGAGATGTGGTTGATCGAGATGCCCTTGATCTTCTCGGCGGGCTTGACCATCTGGCCGATGATCTCGGGCATGGCTGCGAGCCGGGCCTTTTCCAGTTCCATCGCGATGATCGCCTCGGACCGGGTATTCCCGGCTGCGATCCAGGCCTTTTCGGCCTCGGCCTCGGCCAGGCGCACGGCCTTGTTGGCCTCGGCCTCCTCCTTGCGAACGGAGGTCCGGTTCTTCGAGACTTCCTTCTCGCTCTCGGCGGCGATGCGGGCACGGGCGGCGTTGGCCTCGGCCTCCTGCAGCGCGGCCAGAAGCGCCACCTGCTTGCGACGCTCGGCATCGGCCAGTTGCCGCAGGGTCTGAAGCTCTTCCTCGGCCTTGATCACCGCGGCCTGCGCCGTGGTGGCGTCGGCCTTGGCCTTGCTGCCTTCCTTGCTTTTGGCGGCGCGGGCGATCTCGCTGTCCTGCTCGGCCAGGTCCAGCGCCCGAAGCTGGGCAATCTCGGCCTCGCGCAGGGCCAGTTCGCGGGCGATATTCGCGGTCTGGATGTTCTGCTCCATTGAAATGCGGGCGTTGGCGGCTTCGCGCTCGGCCTCGGCCTTGCTGCGGGCGACCTCGGCAAGCTGCGCGGCCAGCAGCATCTCGATCTCTTGGGTCTGGGCGATCTCGGCGCGGCGCTGGTCAAGCTCGATCTCCAGCTTGCGGCGGTTCGCTTCCACCTCGGCGCGGCGCACCGAGACCTGGCTTTCGCCCTCGATCTCGGCCCGTTCGCGCTTGGACTTGGCGATCACCTCGGCCAGCTTGCGCATCCCCACCGCGTTGAAGGCGTTGTTTTCGTCCAGCGCCGAGAACGGCGTCTGGTCCAGCCCCGTCAGCGAGACGGAGTTCAGTTCCAGCCCGTATTTCGCCAGCACATCGGTCAGCGCCTCGCGCACCTGGCGGACGAAATCCGAGCGGTTCTCATGCAGCTCGTCCATGGTCATCTGCGCCGCGACCGAACGCAGAGCGTCGATCATCATCCCGTCGATCAGGGATTTGAGCTGTTCGGGCTGGAAGGTGCGCTTGCCCAGCGTCTGGGCGGCGCGCACGATCGCCGCCTCGTCGGGCATGACCGAGGCGTAGAACTCCGCCCCCACGTCGATGCGCATCCGGTCCTTGGTGATCAGCGAATGCTCCCCGGCGCGCGCGACATCCATGCGGATCGTCTGCATGTTGACCCGGCTGACCTCGTGGAAATAGGGGATCGCGAGGATGCCCCCGTCGATCACGACCTTGCGGCCGCCGATGCCGGTGCGCACGAGGCTGACCTCGTTCGTGGCGCGTTCGTAGAACCACGCGGCCAGAACAACCAGCACGGCGGCGATGACGAGAACCAGGATGATCCAGCCGATGGGTCCCATGTCCTTACTCCCTTTTCTGACTCAGAAGACCGGCGGGAAATGACGCCCGCCGCGGTCCAGAGTGATCCACCGCAGCTCGGTGAAAGCGTCGAGCGACCAGCGCCCGCCATAGCGTCCCACGCCCGAGGCCTTGACGCCGCCGAAGGGCACGTGGGGCTCGTCGTTGATGTTCTGGCAGTTGACGTGGACCATCCCGGTTTCCAGCCGTCCGGCCAGGCGCAGCGCGCGCGCCTCGTCGGCGGTCATGATCGCAGAGGTCAGCCCGTACTCGGTGTCGTTGTTGAGCGCGATCGCCTCTTCCTCGGTGCGGAACGGGCAGACGATCACCACCGGGCCGAAAGTCTCGTCGTTCCAGATGTCCATCGATCCGTTGACGTTGGTCAGAACCGTCGGCTCCACGAAATTGTCCCAGCACTTGCCGCCCAGTTCCACCGTCGCGCCCTTGGCCACGGCATCGTCGATCAGCGCCTTGACGCGCAACGCCTGGCGGGTGTTCACCAGCGGGCCGATCACGTTGTCCTTGTCGCGGGTGTGGCCAGTGCGCAGCTTGGCGGCGCGGGCCAGGAAGCGGGACATGAAATCGTCGTAGACGCTTTCGTGGACCAGGATCTTTTCGGTCGACATGCAGACCTGGCCCTGGTGCATGAAAGACCCGAAGTTCGCGGCCTTGGCGGCATGTTCTAGGTCTGCATCCTCAAGAATGATCAGGCTGTCCTTGCCGCCCAGTTCGACGCAGGCCTTCTTCAGGTAGGCCCCGGCCTTGGCCGCGATGTGGCGGCCCACGGCGGTGGAGCCGGTGAAGGACACCGCCTTGACCAGCGGGTTCTCGATCATTTCGTCACCCACCGCGCCAACGCTCTCGCGCGAGCAGGTGACCACGTTGAAGACCCCGGGCGGGACACCCGCGGCCTCCAACACCTCGGCGAAGAAAAGCCCACCGGAGAACGGCGTGTCCTCAGACGGCTTCAGCACCACGGTGTTGCCCACCGCCAGCGCGGCCGCGAAGCCGCGCGAGGTCAGGATGCCGGGCATGTTCCAGGGCGAGATCACGCTGACCACGCCCAGCGGCCAGCGCGTGGCGGTCGAGAACTTGCCATGTTCGGACGGCAGCACCTCGCCGATGTTCTGGTAGCAAAGCGCCGAGGCCGAGCGGAACACCTCGGCCACGTAGCCCGCCTCGAAGACGCCCTTTCCGAACCAGCCGCCCCCCTCGCCCACGGCGGCGGCGATGAAGTCCTCTTTCCGGGCCTCCCAGGCGTCGGCGATCTTCAGCAGCATATGCGCGCGTTCGTGGAACGGCAGCGCCGACCAGGCCGGGAAGGCCGCGTGGGCCGCCTCGATCGCGCGGCGCATGTCCTCTCGGCTGCCATCGGGAATCCGCGCATAAAGCGAATTGTCCGAGGGGTTGAGGTCATCGAAAGTGCGGGCGGCAGGCACCCAGCTTCCGCCGATATACATGCCCCGGATATCGGGGGAGGTGTTAGCGCGGTCGAGCATTGGTCAATCCTCCTCGGTGATCACGAAATGACTCATGGCTTGCGGCCCTTGGGCCGGTAATCGCGGGCGCGGGCCGCGGCCTCCTCGATCTCGGCCAGGACCGAGCGCAGGCGGTCGGCGCTTTCGCCGAGGTCGGGCATCCGGACCTCGGGGATCGGCGGGCGCGGCGGGATGGCCGGGCGCGGCGCGGGTTTCGGCGCAGCACCGTTCGGGCGGGGTTCGGCGGACCGGGCGCTGGCGCGGGCCACCATGCCCGCCACGTCGATCCCGTGGGGGCCGGGCGCGGCGCTGGTCGTCGGCGGCGCAGGTGGTGGTGCCGGCTGCGCCACGGGGCGCGGTGGCGGCGCTTTCGGCGCCGGTGCGGGCGTTGGTTTCGCCGAAGCGGGCTGGGCGAAGTTCTGCAGCGCCGCCGCCGCGATATCGGATGGCGACGGGCCAGCGGGGCGCGGACGCGTCGCCGCTGGCTGCGGCACGGGCGGTTTCGGCCCCGGGCCCTTGCCGCGATGGGTGATCGGCGCTGCCGCCCCCCCGCCGCCCAGGTAGGCCTTCTGCACCGCCGGGTCCTTCATCAGCTTCTCGGCCGTGTCCTCGTGCACGATCTGCCCGTTCTCCAACAGGTAGCCCCGGTCGGCGATGGCAAGGCTCTGCTTGGCGTTCTGCTCCACCAGCAAAATCCCGATCCCCGCCTGCCGCACGACCTTGAGGCTCTGGAACAGGTCCTTGCACAGCAGCGGCGACAGGCCCAAGGAGGGCTCGTCCAGCGTCAGGATCGCGGGGTTCGACATCATCGCGCGGCCGATGGCGACCATCTGCTGCTCGCCGCCCGACATGGTGCGCACGGTCTGGCGCAGCCGTTCGCGCAGGCGCGGGAACAGGGTGAAGACCTGCTCCAGATGCGCGGCTTCCTCGTCGCGGGCGCGCTTTGGATAGGCACCCAGGATCAGGTTGTCATGCACCGAGAGGTCGCCGAAGATCCCGCGCCCCTCGGGCACCAAGGCGATGCCCTCCTCCACGATCCGATCGGGCGCCATGGCCGAGATGTCGATCCCGTCCATCTGGACCGATCCGGCGACCTTGCCCTCGCAAATGCCGCTCACGGCTTTCAGCAGGGTGGATTTCCCCGCGCCATTGGCGCCCAGGATCACCACGATCTCGCCCTTGCCCACGCGGACCGAGGCCCCGGCCAGCGCCCGATGCTGGCCGTAGGAGACGGAAAGATCGCGCACCTCAAGCATCGTCATCCCCCAGGTAGGCCCGGATCACCTCCGGGTCGGACAGAACCTCGGCGGGCGTGCCCTCGGCGATCTTGGCGCCCGAGGCCATCACCACGCAACTGTCGCAGAGTGAGCGGATCGCATCCATCACGTGTTCCACCAAGATGATCGTCCGCCCCTCGTCCCGCAGCGCCTGGATCAGGCGGATCCCCTCTTCCAACTCGGTCGGGTTCAACCCCGCGAGCCATTCGTCCAGAAGCAGGATCTTCGGGTCCGAGGCCAGCACGCGGGCCAGTTCCACCCGCTTCGTATCGATATAGGTCAGTTGCCCGATATGGGCATGGGCCTGCCGCCCCAGGCCGACCTTCTGCAGCATTGCCATGGCGTGCGCCTCGGCCTCGCGGCCCCAGCGTCGGCGGTGGCCGAAAACCGCGCCCGCCTTGACGTTCTCCAGCACCGTCATCGAGGGCAGCAGCCGAACAAGCTGGAAGGTCCGCGCCACGCCCCGGCGGCTGATCTGTTGCGGCGGCAGGTCCGAGATCGGAACCCCACGCAACGATATCGTCCCCGAGGTGGGCTTCAACGCGCCCGAAATCAGGTTCAGCGTCGTCGACTTGCCCGAACCGTTGGGACCGATGAGGCCCATCACCTCGTGCTCGGTCACGTCGAAATCCATGTTGTCCACGGCCACCAGCCCGCCGAACCGCTTGGTGGCGCCGCTGAGGCTGAGGACGGTCGTGCCGGTCTTCATGCGAAGCCCTCCCGCGCCTGCATCCAGACCCGCACCTTGGTCAGCAGGCCGACGAAGCCCTTGGGCAGCAGGTAGACGATGATCAGGAAGCACACGCCCAACAGAAGCGTTGTCTGGTTCGGGAAGGAGACCGAGATCCCCTCCCACAGGAAGGTGAAGGGAATGA
>JABURR010000023.1 GCA_014762635.1 Paracoccaceae bacterium | reverse complement strand
GGATCGTAGGCTTGGTAGGCCATTACCCCACCAACTACCTAATCCAACGCGGGCCGATCCTTCTCCGATAAATCTTTCCCCCGAAGGGCGTATACGGTATTAAACCCAGTTTCCCGGGACTATTCCGTAGAGAAGGGCACATTCCCACGCGTTACTCACCCGTCCGCCGCTAGACCCGAAGGTCTCGCTCGACTTGCATGTGTTAGGCCTGCCGCCAGCGTTCGTTCTGAGCCAGGATCAAACTCTCAAGTTGAAAAGCTGTTACCAGCTTATCCTTGACGTTCGAACCTCTGCACATCGTTATCTGGTCTTGCGACCAGATGTCTTTCTGTTTGATGCACATCGTTCCAAAAGGAACGGTGTCCGTTCAAACAGTGAAGCTGACACTCACATCATCGCCCGAGGGCTAGTGAGCCGATATGCAGTAGTTGATCCATCGAATGAACCAAACCGCCCACATATCTCTTCAGATACCAGCAATTTCAAAGAGCGTGAGAGAAAAAATCGACTGAGTGCGCCCTAACTTCTTCGGCGCGCCCCGCCTCATTGCTCTCAATTTTTTGTCTGCGTCTCGTTGCCGTGTGGCCCGTCTGGCGCCCCGTTGGCGCCTCAGCGCCGCCGGTGAGGGGGTATTTACGGATTGGCGGGGGGACCCGCAAGAGCTTTTTTGAAAGAAAATCCCGAATTTTTGGATTTTTTCATATTATCGTTATTTATCAATATGTTGCAATCCAGCACACGGTCGGCTTTTCCGGGTTTCCGTGGTTTCGCCCCGGCAAAACCACGGCCTTCAGGGGTCATTTGAGTCGTATTCCGTGAATCGCGGGCAGACTCAGGGGGTGAATCCGGGGCGATGGGGGTGAAATTCCTCTCTTCGGAGGGTTGGAATCGGCCCGACTCGCGATGGAGGGGCCGATTCACCGAGTCACGCGGGCAGGAATCGCTGCTTCCAACGGATGCGAACCGCCAGAATCGTCAGAATCGCCGCCAAATAGATCAAAGGCTCCAACTGCCAGCCCTTCACCAGCATCACGTAGTGGAGCCCGCCCAGAATCACGGCCGGGTAAACCAGCCGATGCAGCTTGCGCCACGCCATACCCCCCATGCGCCGGATCACCCGGTCATTCGAGGTCACCGCAAGGGGCAACAAAAGGGCAAAGCCCATCATCCCGACAGTTATATAGGGGCGCTTCACGATATCGGCCCAGATCCGGTCGATCGCCTGCACGTCCAGCACCAGCCAGACCAACAGATGCGCCAGCACATAGAAGAAGGCCATGAGCCCGATCGCCCGGCGGAACTTCAGCAGGTTCACTCCCGCATAGGCCCGAAGCGGCGTCACCAGCAAACCCGCGATCAGGAGCTGCAGCGCGAACTTCCCGTATGCGTGCTCCAGCGCCTTGATCGGCTCGGCCCCAAGCCCCCCCGTGGCCCCGAGGTAGAACCACCAGAGTCCCGGCAGAGTGAACACTATATATATAGGCCACGCTGGAGCCTTCCTGAGACGCCCATTGATTTCCTGTGCCAAGGTCATTCGCAGCACACCTTTCCTTCTTGAATCGGGGGGCACGGAACCGTGCCGTAAGAACAGTAGACACAACAGTCGCCCGGCTGGGGTTTCAGCACCGCGCCGCAGGCCTCGCACTCGTGGAAATACTGGCAGGCATCGGTCGGCATCTCTTCGGCCTTCCGGGCCCCGCATTCGGGGCAGGTCAGGATCGAGATCATCTCAGCCAAATCTCTTCCTCCGCGCCAAAGCATAGAGCAGGACCAGGATGAACGCGGCCAGCAAGGGCAGAAGGACCAGGTCGAGCCAGGCCACGGCCGCCCCCAGCCCGATCCCACCGAGAACGAAGGGCAGGATCGGGGTGAAGCAGCACAGCGCCGTCGTGACCGTGCCGCCAAGACCGATCCGCAGAAGCGGGTCCGCGGCCATCAGAAGTTCTTCCGCAGGTCCATCCCGGCATAAAGCCCGGCAACCTCGTCGCCATAACCGTTGAACATCAACGTATCCTCACGCGCCGAGAACAACCCGCCGCCGATGCGCCGCTCCGTGGCCTGGCTCCAGCGCGGATGATCCACCTCCGGGTTCACGTTGCTGTAGAACCCGTACTCCCGCGCGTTCGCCATGTTCCAGCTGGTGGGCGGCTGCTTGTCCGTCAGGGTGATCCGTACGATCGATTTGATCGACTTGAACCCGTATTTCCACGGCACCACCAGCCGCAGCGGCGCACCGTTCTGGTTCGGCAGTTCCTCTCCGTAGATACCGGTCGCCATCAGGGTCAGCGGATTCATCGCCTCGTCGATCCGAAGCCCCTCGCGATAGGGCCACTCCAGAACCCGCGACCCGACCCCCGGCATTTCCGACGGGCGCAGCAGCGTCTCGAACGCCACATATTTTGCCGAGGGCTGCACACCCACGCGGTTCAGCAGATCCGCAAGCTCGAACCCGACCCAGGGCACAACCATCGACCAGGCCTCGACACAGCGGAAGCGGTAGATTCGCTCCTCCATGGTCACGCCGTGGACGATATCCTCGATCCCGTAATTGCCGGGCTTGTCCACCAGCCCGTCGATCCGCACCGACCAAGGCATGGTCTTCATCCGTCCGGCATTGCGCGAGGGGTCATCCTTGCCGGTACCGAACTCGTAGAAATTGCAGTAGCTGGTAATGTCCTCATAGCTGTTGGGTTCAAGCCCGCGGCCATAGTTGGTCTTCACCGCATCGATCTTGGCCAGGGCAGGCCCCGCGATTCCCCCGACCGCCAGGGCCCCGACCCCCGCGAGCAGCTGTCGGCGATTCAGGAACTCCGCCCTCGGTGTCACATCCGACCAGTTCAGGTCATTCTTCCAACGTCCGGCCATGCCGTCCTCCATTGCTTGTCGTGTCGGTGATCAGGTCTGCGCCAAACCTATGATCGGACAAAGGCGAAGTTGCCCTCCTCACGCGTTTGTTTGATCGCGTCATTGGTTCACGGGCAAAATCGCTCACGGGCCCTCACCACGTGTCACCAAATCGTGACTCGACCCACGGAATTGTTGCGGCTTAGGGCGCGCCACCGCTCCGTCAAATGCATCTGGCAAGAATCTCCGGACATCCGTTTGCCACAACCCGCCGTACACCGATCAGATGCCAGCGTGGCATCCCGTAACCATTGAGGAGATACCTATGTTTCGTGGAAGTCTGATCGCGATCACCGCCGCAACGCTCATGTCCGCCCCGGCCCATGCCGGCGGCCACTCCATGAGCATCGTCGAGACCGCCGTCTCGGCCGGCAACTTCACCACCCTCGCCGCCGCGCTCGAGGCCGCCGGTCTGGTCGAAACACTGCAGGGCGAAGGCCCCTTCACGGTCTTCGCGCCCACCGACGCCGCCTTCGCCGCACTGCCCGAAGGCACGCTCGAGGAACTTCTGAAGCCCGAGAACAAGGACAAGCTCACCGCGATCCTCACCTACCACGTGGTCCCGGGCAAGGTGATGTCCGGCGATCTCACCGACGACATGACCGCCGCCACCGTGCAGGGCTCCGAGGTCATGATCGACCTCGACAACGGCGTGATGGTGGACGAGGCAACCGTGGTCCAGGCCGATATCGAGACCTCGAACGGCGTGATCCACGTCATCGACCAGGTGATCCTGCCCGAATAAGGCATACCGGCCCGGGGGCGCGTCCCCCGGGCCACATTGACAGCGCGGTCCATCCATCCCCTGATGCGGCGCAACAAACACACCAAAGGGGATGCCCATGAAAACCGCAATCGTTACCGGCGCCGCCCGCGGCATCGGGCTTGCAACCACCCGCCAACTGCTTGCCGAAGGCTGGCGGGTCGCCATGATCGACCGCGACACCGAGGAACTGGCCCGCGCCGCCGAGCCTCTGGACAACGTCCTGCCCGTGAACTGCGACGTCTCGGACCCCGAGGCAGTGGCCAAGATGGTTGCCCAGGTCACCGAAACCTTCGGCGGTATCGACGGGCTGGTGAACAACGCCGGAGTCGCGGATTTCGGCCCGATCGAGAGCACGAGCTTCGAACGCTGGCGGCGGGTCATGGAAACCAATCTCGACGGGGTCTTCCTCTGCTCCCAGGCCGCGACACCCGCCCTGAAGGACAGCCGCGGCGCCATCGTCAACATCGCCTCGATCTCGGGCCTGCGCGCCTCGACCCTGCGCGTGGCCTACGGCACCTCCAAGGCCGCCGTCATGCACCTGACCCAGCAACAGGCCGTCGAACTCGGCGAATACGGCATCCGCGCCAATTGCGTCGCCCCCGGCCCCGTCCGCACCAAGCTCGCCATGGCGGTCCACAGCCAGGCCATCATCGACGCCTATCACGACGCCATCCCGCTCAACCGCTACGGCAGCGAGGGCGAGATCGCCCAGGCCATCGCCTTCCTGCTCTCCGACAAGGCCAGCTATGTCACCGGCCAGATCCTAGCCGCCGACGGAGGTTTCGGCTCCACGGGGATCGGCCTGCCGGCCCTGCGCGACGCCTGACCGCCTTCTTCTGTTTCTAAATATCCCGGGGGTGCCGCGCGCAAGCGCGGCGGGGGGCAGAGCCCCCAAAGGCAGACGCGGCCCTGAAGGGCCGCGTCTGGATATCGCTTGCCGCTGCAGGCGGCACCGATACCTTGGCTCAGTGCACCGTGGCCTCGTCGGGCTTCGGCCGGTTCGATGATGCGACGCGATCGCCCACGATCAACCCATCCGCCCCCGCGCTGACGGAAATCATGTCGCCGTCGCCCACGTCGCCCGCCAAGATCATCTCGGCAAGCTGATCCTGCAGCGCCCGCTGGATCACCCGCTTCAGCGGGCGCGCGCCGAAGACCGGGTCATAGCCTTCCTCGGCAAGCCAGGTGCGCGCGCCCTCGTCGAGGTTCAGCGTGATCTTCTGGGCCGCCAACCGCTTCTGCAGCCGGGCAAGCTGGATATCGACGATCCCGTCCATGTCGCCCCGCGTCAGCCGGTCGAAGATGATCATGTCATCCAGCCGGTTCAGGAACTCGGGCCGGAAATGGGCGCGCACCGCGTCCATCACATCGCGCTTGGCTTCGGCGCTGTCCGTGCCATCGGGCAACTGGCTCAACGCCTGGGACCCGAGGTTCGAGGTCAACACGATCAGCGTCTGCTTGAAATCGACCCGGTGGCCCTGACCGTCGGTCAGCACACCGTCGTCCAACACCTGCAGCAGCACGTTGAACACTTCCGGGTGCGCCTTCTCGACCTCGTCGAACAGGATCACCTGGTAGGGCCTGCGCCGCACCGCCTCGGTCAGCACGCCGCCCTCATCATAGCCGACATAGCCCGGAGGCGCGCCGATCAGGCGGGAGACAGAGTGCTTCTCCATGAACTCCGACATGTCGATGCGGACCATCGCGCTGTCATCATCAAAGAGATATTCGGCCAAGGCCTTGGTCAGCTCGGTCTTACCGACGCCGGTGGGCCCGAGGAAGAGGAACGAGCCCAGCGGCCGGTTCTCGTCCTGCAGCCCGGCGCGCGCACGGCGGACCGCATTCGACACCGCGCGCACGGCCTGGGTCTGACCGATCACCCGCTTGCCAAGCTCGTCCTCCATGCGCAGCAGCTTGTCACGCTCGCCTTCCAGCAGTTTCGAGGTCGGGATCCCCGTCCAGCGTTCCACCACCTGGGCGATCTGCTCGGGCCGCACGGCCTCTTCGACCATCACGTCGTCTTCCTGGGCCTCAGCCTCGGCCAGCTGTTTCTCAAGTTGCGGGATCACGCCGTAGCTGAGCTCCCCCGCCTTGCCGAGGTTGCCCTCGCGCTTGGCATGGTCCAGCTCCGCCCGTGCGCGGTCGAGCTGTTCCTTCAGGGTGCGTGCCGATTCCAGCTTGTCGCGCTCCGACTGCCACTTGGCGGTCATCTCGGCCGACTTCTGCTGCAGGTCCGACAGTTCCTTCTCGAGCTTCTCGAGCCGGTCCTTCGAGGCCCTGTCGTCCTCTTTCTTCAGCGCTTCGGCCTCGATCTGTTTTTGCAGGATCTCGCGATCCAGCGCGTCCAATTCCTCGGGCTTGCTGTCCACTTCCATCCGCAGGCGCGACGCGGCCTCGTCCATCAGGTCGATGGCCTTGTCGGGCAGGAACCGGTCGGTGATGTAGCGATGCGAAAGCGTCGCGGCCGAGACCAGCGCCGAGTCCGATATCCGCACCCCGTGGTGCAGTTCGTATTTCTCCTTGATGCCGCGCAGGATCGAGATCGTGTCCTCGACCGTCGGCTCATCCACCATCACCGGCTGGAAACGCCGGGCAAGCGCCGCGTCCTTCTCCACATGCTTGCGGTATTCGTCCAGCGTGGTCGCGCCGACGCAGTGCAGCTCACCCCGCGCCAAAGCAGGCTTCAGCAGGTTCGAGGCATCCATCGCCCCATCGGCCTTGCCCGCGCCCACAAGCGTGTGCATCTCGTCGATGAACAGGATGATCTCGCCAGCCGCGGCAGTGACCTCGTTCAGGATCGCCTTCAGGCGCTCCTCGAATTCACCGCGATATTTCGCACCGGCAATGAGCGAGCCCATGTCCAGCGCCATCAGCCGCTTGTTGCGCAGGGATTCCGGCACGTCGCCGTTGACGATGCGCAGCGCCAGACCCTCGGCGATGGCGGTCTTGCCGACGCCGGGATCGCCGATCAGCACCGGGTTGTTCTTGGTGCGGCGGCTCAGCACCTGTATGGTGCGGCGAATCTCGTCGTCGCGGCCAATGATCGGGTCGATCTTGCCCTGCTCGGCGGCCTCGGTCAGGTCGCGCGCGTATTTCTTCAGCGCGTCATAGCCTTCCTCGGCCGAGGCGCTATCGGCGGTGCGCCCCTTGCGCAGATCGTTGATCGCCGCGTTCAGCTTCTGCGCCGTGACGGCACCAGCATCCAGCGCATCCTTGGCGGGCGAGCGCACGACGGCAAGCGCCGTCAGGATCCGCTCCACCGGGACGAAACTGTCACCGGCTTTCTTGGCCAGCTTCTCGGCCTCGTCCAGCACCTTGGCGGTCTGCTGGTCCATGTAGGTCTGGCCCGCATCGCCCGAAATCTTGGGCTGTTTGGCCAGGGCCAGCTCGGTCGCCTCGACCACGCGTTCGGGCGCGCCGCCCGCGCGTTTGATCAGGTTGGCCGCAAGGCCCTGATCATCGTCCAGCAATGCTTTGAGCAGGTGTTCCGGGGCAAGCCTCTGGTGGCCTTCCCGCATTGCGATCGTCTGGGCGGCTTGCAGGAAGCCGCGCGACCGCTCGGTGAACTTCTCCAAGTTCATCGGTCTCTCCTTTTATCAAGCGCTTGTCCCTTGCGGCGCCCGCCTGGCGGCACACCACGTTCGCAAGCCTCGAGAGTTATTTGGGGAGCGTTTCGGTCCGAGGCAAGAGCAGCCTTGTGGAATTCGTTATCGTGGCGCGGCACGTTTTCAAGGTTGATGCGGGTGTATCGATCCGACAAATGTTCATCAAACCAATTGGAGAAGCTCATGTCCGATGATCGTCTGATCGTAGCCCTCGATGTTCCCAACGCCCTGGAAGGGCTCGCACTGGCCGAGAAACTCGGCGACGCGGTGGGTTTCTACAAGATCGGGCTGGGGATGCTGACCGGGGGCGGGCTAGCGCTGGCCAATGAGCTCAAGACCGAACACGGCAAGCGCATCTTCCTCGACATGAAGCTGTTCGACATCGGCGCCACGGTCGAGGCTGCGGTGCGCGGGCTGGCTCAGTTCGATCTGGATTTCCTGACGGTCCATGGCGATCCGCACGTGGTGCGCGCCGCAAAGGAGGGCGCGGGCGGCAGTGATCTGAAGATCCTCGCCGTGACGATCCTGACCTCGCTCGACCGGGCCGACCTGGATGCGGCGCTGATCATGCCCGGCGATCTGCCCGAGCTGGTGCGGATGCGCGCGGCCCGTGCGCTGGAGGCGGGGGCCGATGGCGTGATCGCCTCACCGCAAGAGGCCGCGATGATCCGCGCTTTGCCCGAGGCGGAAGGCAAGCTCATCGTCACGCCGGGTGTGCGGCCCGCCGGTGCAGCGCTTGGCGATCAGAAACGCGTGGCCACCCCGGCGCAGGCGATCCGCGACGGGGCCGATCACATCGTGGTCGGGCGTCCGATCTGGCAAACCCCCGATCCGCGCGCGGCGGCCGAGGCGGTGCTGTCGGAATTGTCAGGACTGTAAAGTCAGGGAAGCTCGGCGACGTAGCCCGAAGCGGGGTCGCCGACACAATCGCCGTACATGACGCCGTCATAGACGACGATGCTGCCTGCGGACACGGCATAGACGAACATGGCCACGGCGAGCAGCTTCGCGACGTCCTTTAGAACCGGCGTAGTGTCAGAGGATGCCGCAATAGCAGACATGGATTCGCTCCATATGCGTGACCCCCAAGGCCAAGCATATCAAAAAAATCGGAAATTTTCCACGGCGACGGTCCACCCTGGATCGAGCGGCGGGAATTAGCCGAATTGGGTCCGGGGATCAATCCTCATTGATGTCGCGATCCCAGACCTTCACCTGGCCCTCGCGCACGCCAAGGATCTTGCGCAAAGCGATCCAGCCCAGAAGCGACAGGACGGCGAAGACAAGGATGCTGCCGGACAGGGTACCCGCCATCCATCCGGCCATGGGGCCGCCCGGAATCAACAGAACCCCCGTGGCGAAAGCCCCGATTGCGAAGCCCAGAAAGATATAGGCGGGGGCAATCACCTCGAGGATGGCCAGAACCACGGCCCCTGCCATCCAAACCCACCAGACCGCCCACATCAGCCGCGCCCCTTCAGCATGTTGAACGCATTGCCGAAGGCTTCCAGCGCGTTCGCGGGTACGACGATCGTCTGCTTACCCTGGCCCTGGCCCACGGCGGTGAGGGCCTCGACCTGCTTGAGCGCGACCTGGTATTGCGCGGCCTCGATGCCGTGGTCGGCGATCGCCTTGGCCACCACCTCGGTCGCGTAGGCTTCGGCCTCGGCCGAGATGCGGCGGGCCTTGGCCTCCTGTTCCGCGGCGTAAAGTTCGGCGTCTGCAGACAGTTCAACCGCGCGCTTCTTGCCCTCGGCCTCGGTCACCTGGGCGCGGCGGGCGCGTTCTGCGTTCAATTGCTGCAGCATGGCGTCGCGCGTCTGCTGATCTAGGTTCACGTCCAGGATCTCGGCCCGGGTCACTTCGATGCCCCAGTTGTCCACCGCGTCCTCGACGCTGGCCTTGATCGTGGTGATGAGCTGCGACCGGTTCGATTGGACCTCGTCCAGTTCCATCTTGCCGATCTCGGCGCGCACGATCCCTGCGACGGTGGTGGCGATGGCGGCATCCACGTCGCGGATCCGGTAGACCGTCTTTTCCGGCTCGATGATACGGTAGAAGACGCTGGTATCCACCTGCACCAGGACGTTGTCCGATGTGATCGCATCCTGCTTCGCGGTGGGAAGCTGGCGCTCGAGAATCGAGATCTGATGCGCCACCCGGTCGAAGAACGGCACGATGAAATTGATCCCCGGGCCAAGCACCGTGCGCAGACGGCCGAACCGCTCAACCACGTGTTTTTCGGATTGCGGTACGATCCGCACCCCAAGGTAAACACAAAGAATGATGAACGCGGCAATCAACAGCAGCACGAGGCTGCCACCAGCAAGCTCTTCAACAATCATGTTCGATCCAATCTTTTCCTTGTTCATATATGGTCTCGCCCTTGCCCGTGCACGGGTTCCGGTCGCATCATAGGCAAAATGATCCTCTGATTGTGTCCAATTTTGGGAATTGCCCGGAGAGGTTGATGCCTGCGCTCTGTCGCGACTGTCTGACCACGTTCGAAAGCGGCGGGCGCTGCCCTTCCTGCCGCAGTCCGCGCGTGATTACACACCCGGAACTCTTCGATCTGACCATCGCGCACATGGATTGTGACGCCTTCTACGCCAGCGTGGAAAAGCGCGACGACCCCAGGCTGCGCGACAAACCGGTCATCGTGGGCGGCGGGCGGCGCGGAGTGGTCTCGACCGCCTGCTACATCGCGCGCATTCGCGGCGTGCGCTCGGCCATGCCCATGTTCAAGGCGCTGCAACTTTGCCCCGAGGCGGTGGTGGTCAAGGGCCGGATGGAGGTCTACGCCGGGGTCTCGCGCCAGATCCGGGCGATGATGGAGGAACTGACCCCGAAGGTGGAGCCGCTGTCGCTGGACGAGGCGTTTCTGGACCTTTCCGGCACCGCCAAACTGCACGGGGCGCCGCCCGCGGTGATGTTGGCCCGGCTGGTGCGAAGGATGGAGGCCGAACTGGGGATTTCTGGCTCCATCGGCCTCAGCCACAACAAGTTTCTGGCCAAGGTCGCCTCGGACCTCGACAAGCCGCGCGGTTTCTCGGTGATCGGGGCTGCCGGGACCGCTGATTTCCTGCGCGACAAGCCGGTGCGGATGATCTGGGGCGTCGGTCAGGCTGCGCAGGCCTCGCTGGAGCGGGCGGGCATTCGCACCTTCTCGGACCTGCTACGCTGGGACCGGAAGGACCTGCACGCGCGGTTCGGGTCGATGGGAGACAGGCTCTGGCACTTGGCGCGCGGCGAAGACAGTCGCCGCGTCTCGCCGCATGAGAAACCCAAGTCGATCTCGAACGAGACGACCTTCGCGGAAGACACCGCCAGCGAAGACATCCTCGACGGCCATCTGTGGCGCCTGTCGGAAAAGGTGTCGGACCGCGCCAAGGCCAAGAACCTCGCAGGCCGGGTGGTGACGGTAAAGCTGAAGCGGGCGGATCATTCGACCCTGACCCGCCGGATCAGCCTGCGCGAACCGACTCAGATCGCCGATCGCATCTACCGCACCGCGCGCGAACTCTTCGACCAGCGGGGCGACGACAGTCCCTATCGGCTTATCGGCGTCGGGTTGAGTGAATTGGTGCCGGGCGAGGCCGCCGATAGCTCGGGCGACCTTCTGGACCCGCAGGCTGCAAAACGCGCCGAAGCCGAACGCGCCGCCGACCGTATTCGCGCGAAATTCGGCGAAGACGCGATCCTCAAGGGGCGAGCGCTGCGTTAGAAAAACACGAGACCGGATGTATCCGGCGGGGTCGGTAGACGGCCCTATTCCGCGGCGAGCGGGATCTCGTCACGGCCGCCGATGGAGACGATATCGGCGACGATGCCCTGAAGCAGCGCCTTGAAATCCTCGAAGCCCGAATGGGGTCGGATCAGACGCTCGTCCATGTAGAGGGCGCGGTCGATCTCCACCTGGATCACGTGCTGCCCGCGCGAGGGGCGCCCGTAGTGCTGCGCGGTATAGGCCCCGGCGAAGGGCGTGTTGCGCGCGACCTTCAGGCCCGCCGAGGTGAAGGCGGCTTCGATCCGATCGACGATCTCTTGCCCGGCGGCGGCGCCGAACCGGTCGCCCAGAACGATATGGGGCTTGCGGACAGATCCCTGGCTGATCACCTCGATTGCCTCGTGCGGCATGGAATGGCAATCGATCAGGATGGTCTCGCCGAAGGCGCGATAGCCCTGGTCGATCAGGTCCTGCAGCTTGGAATGATAGGGATACCAGACATCGCGCAGACGTTTCTGCGCGGCATCGTAGGCGATCTTGCCGCGATAGATCGAGCGGCCGTTGGCCACCACGCGCGGGACAACGCCAAGGCCCGAGTTCACCCGCGGGTTATGCGTGGTTCTCCCCACCCCCGCGATCACGCCGGGATCAAGTTCGTCGGCGCTGCGGTTCAGGTCGACATAGGCGCGGGGTGCCGTGGCCGCCAACAGCGGTGAGCCCAGGTCCGGCGCGTTGGAAAACAGCATGTCGACGAAGGCATCCTCGGAAGACCGGATCGTCTGTTCGTCCAGAATCGAGTTCCGAAGGAACGAGAGCGGATAGTTCCGACCACTATGGGGCGAGGCGAAAATGACGCTGGATCGCCACGCCTCGGGCAAGGAAAGAATATAGGGCGACGGTTTCATCTGCTCTCCGATTTGGTGGAGAGTATAGAGCAGTTTTTCAAATTACCAAAAGCCCTTGATCACCCGCGCGACTCCTTTTATACGGCTGCGCAACCGACGCGGGGAATCCCTCGCGTCTTGTTCTTTGGACAGGCCGGGTTCGGCGGTTTCGGGCGGTTAGCTCAGCGGTAGAGCACTACGTTGACATCGTAGGGGTCACTGGTTCGATCCCAGTACCGCCCACCATCACCCCCCGAAAGGGGTACGAAGATTTAAAGGGCGCACGGGCGCCGCGACATGAGGAGAGGGCCGATGAAGGTCAAGAACTCGCTCCGCTCGTTGAAGAACCGGCATCGCGATTGCCGTATCGTGCGCCGTAAAGGCCGCGTGTACGTCATCAACAAGACGCAACGCCGCTTCAAGGCCCGTCAGGGCTGAGCAGACAGAGCTTTTACTGAAACGGCCGCCGGATTGGTTTCCGGCGGCCGTTTCCTTTTGCGCAGGTGCTAGCGGAAGATTGATTCGGCCAGCAATCGGACCACCAGCCCTTCGTTTAGGTATCCTGTGACCTCGAAGCCCTGCGACCGCTGATAGCGGCGAATCGCGCGGCGGGTCTGGTCGTCGAACTCCCCGTCAACCGGACCCGGTTCATATCCCTGCCGGTCGAGTTGATTCTCGATGATCCGGCGGGTCGTGGTGCTGAGGTTAAGGGCCGCCTCTGCCGCCTCGGCCTGGCGGATCTCCTCGCTGCGGTCATCGTCCGAAAGCTCGCGGATACGGTCGCGGGCATCCTCGGCAAAGACACCGCCCGGGTAGCGGTCGAGGTATTCGCGATAGGCCCGAACCGTGTCCTGGTTACGGGCCCAATCCCACATGTCGCGCTCCTGGAACGAAGCCTCGCGGCGGCGTTCCTCTTCATGTTCGGCCAGCCGGGCCTCGGCCACATCGGCATAGAGCCCGTCCGGGTAGCGCTCCAGGTAGGCGCGCAATCCGTCCTCGTCGCCGCGGGCGCCGGTTTCGTCCCAATAGACGCGGTCGGCGCGTTCCTCTTCGGCCCGGCGTGCCTCGGCCTCGCGCTCAAGTTCGGCCGCACGACGGCCCGCCTGGGCGTCCAGCGTGGTGACCTGTTCCCGCGTCAGGTAACCGGTGGCGTCAAAACGGTTGGCCTGCTGCCAGTTGGCGATGGCGGTCCGGGTGCCCCGCCCGAAGATCCCGTCGATCCCGCGGGTGTTGTAGTCGAGCAGCGACAGGTCGCGCTGAATCTCGCGGCGTTCCTCACGGTTGAGGCCAAGCGCCTCCTCCGTGGCCTGGGCTTCGGCGGCGGGGTCAGGGGTAAGTTCGGCGATGCGTGCCTGGGCAGCCTCGGCATTGGGCCCGTCGGGGAAGCGGCGAAGGTAATCCTGGTAGGCTTCCAGAGTGTCCCGTTCCTGCGCCTCGCGCCAACCGCGCTCGTCGGCCGATTCGCGGGGCGCCGGGGCACCGCCGCCACCGGCCTCAAGCGTCCAGTCGAGGGGCGCATAGCCGGAAACCTCGAGCCCATAGCGCGTCGCCTCGGGAACCAGCGGCCTGTCGGGGCGCTCAAAAGTATCCTCGCCGAAGGCAGCGACCGATCGCGCAGTACCGGTGAGGATCATCACCCCCTGCGGCGCCGGAATTTCGCCCGCCCCTTCGCTCAGGAAGGGGGCGATTTCACGATCCCTGTCCTCGTCGCCCAAGATCAGAAGCGCCCGGCCCGGCCGGGTTTCCAGAACCGACAGCAGGGCTGAAACGGGCAATGCACCGCCCAGGTTCGCAAGGCTGGTCTGGCGCGCATCGGTGGGCAGAAGCCAGCTTTCGCGGCTTGTATGGGCAAAGCGCCCCGCGAGAATCACGGTGATGCTGTCGGCATCCTCCGCCTCGGCCAGGAAACGGGTCAGGGCGACCTGAATGTCCGGGCTTTCGGCGTCGATGGCTGAAATCACCTCGAAACCACCTGCCGTCAGAGCCTCGGCGCTGCGTTTCAGATCATCGGCATCGCGCACATCCGGCCCGCCGCGATAATCCGAATTCCCGATCACCAGGGCGACATCCTTGGCCTGTGCCGGCAAGGCCAGGGCCAGAACACCTAGTGCGGCCGTCATCATCGCGATCTTTCGCATGGCTTTCCCCCTCGAAACTCTGTCTGGACGATCTTGCCCGATCGGGCGCGCCCCGTCAGCCGTATTCGCGTTGATCGTCGATCACCTTTCCATCATTGGGCAGGCTGCCCGGCGCCACGATCTCGACCTTGCCCTTGAGTTTCAGCACCTCGGCGACCGATGCCTCGAGCGCGGCCAAGTCGCCACCTTCGGCCTCGATCTGTACGGTCATGACATCCATTTCGCCCTCACGCGAGGCGATGACGCGGGCCTTGGCGACGTTTGCGTGCCGCGCGACAAGATCGGCCACCTGCTCGGGGCGGACGAACATGCCCTTGATCTTGGTGGTCTGGTCGGCCCGGCCCATCCAGCCCTTGATCCGCATGTTGGTGCGGCCGCAGGGGCTTTCGCCCGGCAGAACGGCCGAGAGGTCACCAGTGGCGAAGCGGATCAGCGGATAATCGGGGTTGAGGGTGGTCACCACGACCTCACCCACCTCGCCCTCGGGGACCGGGTCGCCGGTACCGGGGCGGACGATCTCGACGATCACGCCCTCGTCGACGATCATGCCCTCCTGCGCCTCGCTTTCGTAAGCGATGTTTCCGAGGTCAGCAGTGGCATAGCACTGCAGGCAGAGGATGCCGCGATCCGCGTATTCCTGCCGCAGGCTCGGAAAAAGCGCGCCACCCCCCACGCCCGCGCGGGTGATTTTCAGCTTCAGCCCCATCTCATCAGCCTTGTCGAGGATCACCTTCAGGTAATCGGGCGTCCCGGCATAGGCCGTCACGCCCACGTCATGGGCGGCGCGGGCCTGCAACTCGGTCTGGCCGGTGCCTGCGGGCAGGACGGTTGCCCCCACGGCGCGGGCGCCGGACTCGAAGATCATCCCGGCAGGGGTCAGGTGATAGGAAAAGCAGTTCTGCACGATGTCGTCGGCGGTGATTCCCACCGCCGTCAGGAAACGCCCAACGCGCCACCAGTCCCGGGTCGTTCGGCCGGGCTCGTAGATCGGGCCCGGCGACTGGAACACATGCTCCATGCCCGCAGCGGGCACCGTGGTGAACCCCCCGAAGGGCGGCTGGGCTGCCTGAGCCTTGCCCAGTTCGGACTTGCGCAGGACCGGCAGGGCCGCAAGCGCCTCTCGGCTTGTGATCGCGGCAGGGTCTACATCCGTCAGCAGGGCGGCCATCCCGGGCGCACTGGCCTTGGCACGGGCGATTTGCTCAGGCAGGGCTTTTGCCATATCGGCAGCACGGGCGTCGGCACTGCGGGTTTCCAGGTCGTCGAAATGTTTGCTCATGGCGTGTATCCTCACTGTCTGTTCGGGGCTGCGACGAAGCCGCGCAGATTGATTGTATTCATTTGTATACTGAATCGATCGAAACTATTGCGAAGCGAATTGTTCCAATCCTGTTTCATTTGATGGGGGTGGCTCCGGGTGGAGATTGAAGGTCAGACCGGTACGCACGACGCGCGTGACGATATCGACAGGCGAATCCGCTTTTTGGACGATCGCACCGTCATGGAAATCGACTTCTCGGGGCTGCGGTTTCTCAGCTCGGCCGGGGTCAATGCCTTCTACGACCGGGTGGAGGAGCGCATCGCCGAAACCGGCGAAGACCTCTGGTTCTTCATGGTGAACTACTCGGACTGCCGGATCGACCCGGCGGCGTGGGTGGCATTCTCGCGCCGGGGCAAGACGGTGAACATGGCCCATTCCATGGGCACGGTGCGCTACGACGCCTCCGAGGAAACGCGGCGACAAATCGAACGGGATGCGGGCACCGAGGCCTTTGATCCGAACCTGTTCTCGACCCGTGAGGCGGCGATGGCGCGAATTGCGCAGCTTCCGTCGAAGCGGCGGCGCAAGGTTCGGCACGCACCGAACTACACCCGCGCGGATTTCGAACTCCGGATCACGTTTCACGAACCCGACCGGATCATGGAGGCGGATTTCTCGGGGTTCACCTTCCACCATTCCCGCGATGTGGACGACTTCTACGACTTCATCGAGGAGGCAATCCTCGCCACCGGGCGGAAATGGTACTTCCTCGTCAATCTCGAGGATTGCCGGATCCTGCCCGCGGCCTGGGTGCAATACGCCCGCCGTGGCAAGCGGTTGAACGAGGGCGCGTCGCTCGGCTCGGTCCGCTTCGCGCCGGGATCGGAAACCGAGGCCGAGATACGCCTGCGCGCCGAAAGCCAGGATTTTCGACCCAACATCCGGAACACCCGGGACGAGGCACTGGCGCGGATTGCCGAACTTAAGGCGGAGGCAGGCCAAGCCTGACCTCAGGCGAGCCAGCGCTTGCGGCGGCGATAGCTGCGCACGTCGCGGAACGACCGGCGCCCCTCGTCGGACATGCCGAGGTAGAATTCCTTCACGTCCTGGTTCTCGCGCAGGGCCTTGGCCTCGCCATCCATCACGACACGACCCGATTCCAGGATATAGCCGTAATGGGCAAAGCGGAGCGCCACGTTGGTGTTCTGCTCGGCCAGCAGGAAGCTTACGCCTTCCTTCTCATTGAGGTTCTTCACGATGTTGAAGATTTCCTCCACGAGCTGCGGCGCAAGACCCATCGAAGGCTCGTCCAGCAGGATCGTCTCGGGACGGGACATGAGCGCGCGTCCGATGGCGCACATCTGCTGCTCACCGCCCGAGGTGTAGCCTGCCTGGGATTTGCGCCGCTCTTTCAGGCGCGGGAAATAGGTGTAGACAAGCTCGAGGTCGGCATCGATGGCCCCCTTGCCGTCACGCCGGGTATAGGCGCCGGTCATCAGGTTTTCCTCGACCGTCAGGTGCTCGAAGCAATGGCGGCCTTCCATGACCTGGATGACGCCCCGCTTCACAAGGTCCGAGGGGTTGAGGTCCTGCACACGCTCACCTCGGTAGGTGATGCTGCCCTTCGTCACCTCGCCACGCTCGGAGCGGAGCAGGTTCGAGATCGCCTTCAGCGTCGTCGTCTTTCCGGCGCCGTTGCCACCTAAAAGCGCGGTGATCCCGCCCTTGGGCACCGAGAGGCTCACGCCCTTCAGCACCAGGATGACGTGATTGTAGATCACTTCGATGTTGTTGACCTCGAGAAGCGTCTCTTCGGTCTTTCCGGCGTCCAGCATGTCGGGCCCTCAGAAAACTTGGGTGGGCCCCGGCCCGAAGGCCGGGGCGCTCTGTCTTAGTTGCAGCGCTCTTCGATGCCGTTTTCGGCAGCGTAAGCCTGGCTGTCCTCAGCGATCAGCGGATCGATGATGGAGCGGTCGGAGGCGATCCAGTCGGTCACGACACTCCAGGTCTTGGAGCCCGCATCCCACTGCTGGATCTTGGCGAGGCCGGAACCGCCGTGATTTTCGCACGACAGGCTGAAGGCGGGGCCAAATTCCGGCAGGCCCAACTCGGCCATGCGCTCTTCGGTGATCTCCAGTGCTTCGAGGCCGTCCCGCATCATAGCGGGGGTGATGTCGGCCACGCCATGGATCTCCTGCGCCTTGCGAACCGCCTCGGTGGTCAGCATGGCCTGGTAGACGCCACGGTTGTAAAGCACGTAGCCGTGCTGGTCACCGGCACCGGCCGACAAGCCCTTGTCGTAGACATAGGTCTTCAGCTCGTCGAACAGCGGGTAGTTGGTGCCGGGGTTCGCCAGTGCCAGGGCCTTGTAGCCATCGGCACCTGCGCCCGCGGGCAGGGTGTCGTTCTCGGAACCGGACCACCACACGCCGATGAAGTGATCCATCGGGAAGCGGATGTTGGCGGCTTCCTGGATGGCGACCTGGTTCATCACGCCCCAGCCCCACATCAGCACGTAGTCAGGACGCTCGCGGCGGATCTGAAGCCACTGCGACTTCTGCTCCTGGCCCGGGTGATCGACCGGCAGCAGGGTCAGTTCATAGCCATGCTTCTTGGCCAGTTCTTCCAGCGTGCGGATCGGCTCCTTGCCGTAGGCCGAGTTGTGGTAGACCAGCGCGATCTTCTTGCCCGAGATATCGCCGCCTTCCTGTTCCATGATGTGCTTGATGGCGATCGAGGCACCATCCCAATAGGTGGCGGGGTGGTTGAAGACCCATTCGAACACCTTGCCGTTGGCGGCAGAGGTCCGGCCGTAGCCCATCGAGTGCACCGGGATGCCGTCGGCGGAGGCCTTGGGGATCAGCTGGTAGGTGATACCGGTCGAGAGCGGCGAGTAGACCAACGAGCCTTCGCCCTTGGTCGATTCGTAGCACTCAACGCCTTTTTCGGTGTTGTAGCCGGTTTCGCATTCGATCATCCGGATCGGAACGCCACCGATGCCACCATCCCGCTCGTTCAGAAGCGTCAGGTAGTCGGCGAAGCCGTCGGCCACGGGAATGCCGTTCGGCGCGTAGGGGCCGGTCCGGTAGCTGAGCGAGGGGATCACAAGATCCGCCAGCGCCGGCGCGGCGGCCATCACGGCCCCAAGCGCCAGGGTTGCGAGTTTCAGTTTCATCGGTTCGTTACCTCCCTTTGGTTTTTCATATCCGATGTGCCGGGACAGGCCCGGTATTTTCGCCCCACCCTAGTGCGGGAAGGGCCAAAGCCTCAGCTTCTCCTTCGTCACCCGCCAAAGCTGTGCCAGCCCGTGCGGCTCCAGAATCAGGAATGTAACGATCAGCGCGCCCACGATCATGAACTCGAAATGGGTCGCGAGGTCGGTGGGCCAGCCCAATTGCCCCACGAGGATGTTCTTCAGAAGAACCGGCATCAGCACCAGGAACGCCGCTCCGGCGAAGGAGCCGAAGATCGACCCCAGGCCACCGATGATGATCATGAACAGAACCAGGAACGATTTCTGGATGCCGAAGGCCTCGGTCACTTCGACCGCGCCCAGGTAGACCGAGAAGAACAGCGCCCCGGAGACCCCGATGAAGAACGAGGACACCGCGAAGGCGCTGAGCTTCGCCGCCAGCGGGTAGACCCCGATGATCTCGGCCGCGATGTCCATGTCGCGAATCGCCATCCATTTTCGCCCAAAGGAGCCGCGCGTCAGGTTCCGCGCCAGCCACGCACAGAGAAACACGAAGACCAGGCAGAAGAGGTATTTCGCCGCCGCATCCGTGTTCGGGCCGGTCACGACCACGCCGAAGACCGTGCGCTCGGGCGCGGTAATCTGGCCCGAAGCCGAGTAGTTGTAGAACCACGGCACCTTGTTGAAGAGCCAGACAAGGAAGAACTGCGCCGCAAGCGTTGCCACGGCAAGGTAGAACCCCTTGATCCTGAGCGATGGCAGGCCGAAAAGCACGCCGACACCGGCCGTCACCAGGCCCGCGCCGAGCACGTGGAACGCGATGTTCACCTCGGGAAAAGAGGTCATCAGCTTGTAGACCGCGTAGGCGCCCACGGCCATGAAGCCGCCGGTGCCAAGGCTCACCTGCCCGCAATATCCAGTCAGGATGTTCAGACCCAGCGCCGCGATGGCGTAGATCAGGAACGGGATCATGACGGCGTTGGCCCAGTAGTCGTTGATGAAGAAAGGCACCACGCCGAAGGCCACGGCCAGGATGGCGTAGTAGCCCCAGCGCTCGTACTTGATCGGGAAGGTCTGCGCATCCGCCTGGTAGGTGGTGCTGAAGTCACCGGCTTCACGGTAAAACATGTATTACACCCTCTCGATAATACGTTCGCCGAACAGGCCCTGGGGCCGGAAGACGAGGAAGATCAGTGCCAGAACATAGGCGAACCAGTTCTCGGTCGCGCCGCCGATCATCGGACCCACGAGGAACTCGAAGAGCTTCTCGCCCACGCCCACGATCAGCCCGCCGACGATGGCCCCGGGGATCGAGGTGAACCCGCCCAGCATCAGCACCGGCAGCGCCTTGAGCGCGATCAGCGACAGCGAGAACTGCACGCCGGACTTGGTGCCCCACATGATGCCCGCGACAAGCGCCACGAAACCGGCAATGGACCAGACCAGCACCCAGATGTAGCTGAGCGAAATGCCCACCGACAGCGCCGCTTGGTGATCGTCGGCCACCGCGCGCAGGGCGCGGCCCTGCTTGGTGTATTGCGAGAACGCCACCAGCACCGCCACGAGGATCACCGCAACCACGGTCGCGACCATGTCGAGCTGGTCGATGAAGAAGCCGTAGAACCCCTCACCCCCCAGCCAGGCCGTGTTTTCCTCGATCCAGAAGCTGCCGCCCTGGGGCAGGCCCACGTCGAGTGACTTGATGTCCGAGCCCCACATGAGGTCGCCGAACCCTTCGAGGAAATAGGCAAGCCCGATCGTGGCCATGAACAGGATGATGGGCTCCTGGTTCACCAGGTGCTTGAAGATCACCTGGTTCACCGCCCAGGCAAAGGCAGTCATCACCACGGCAGTCAGCAGGATCGCCACGATGGCCGGGACATGCCAGCCGAAGTGGTGGATGTCGGTCCCGAAGATCGCGTTGATCAGATGCGAAAAGGGCACCTGCCCGTCCATGATCCCCACCAGCGTCATCGCCGAGAAGAGCGCCATGACGCCCTGGGCGTAGTTGAAGATCCCGCTGGCCTTGAAGATGAGAACGAAGCCCAGCGCCACGAGGCTGTAGAGCACGCCCGCCATCAGGCCGTTCAGCGTGACCTCGATTGCATAGAGTAGCTGATCAGGCATCCTTGCCCTCCGGTCCGATGAAAGTCCGATAAAAGTCCGATCGAATTCCGATTGCGAAATCAGTCATGCGCCACCCCCAGGTAGGCGTCGATGACGTCCTGGTTGTTACGCACCTCGTCCGGCGTGCCGTCGCCGATCTTCTTGCCGTAATCCATCACGACGACCCGGTCCGAAAGGTCCATGACGACGCCCATGTCATGTTCGATGAGCGCGATGGTCGTGCCGAATTCGTCGTTCACATCAAGGATGAAGCGGGACATGTCCTCTTTCTCCTCGACGTTCATGCCGGCCATGGGTTCGTCCAGCAGCAGAAGCTTCGGCTCGGCGGCCAGCGCGCGGGCCAGTTCGACCCGCTTCTTCAGGCCGTAGGGCAGCCGCGAAACCGGCGTCTTGCGGATGTGCTGGATTTCGAGGAAATCGATGATTTTCTCAACGATTTCGCGGTTTTCCACCTCTTCGCGCTCGGCCTTTCCCCACCACATCGCCTGCTGCGCCATGTTGGTGGTCATGTGGGTCAGGCGACCGGTCATCACGTTGTTCAGAACGCTCATGCCCTCGAACAGCGCGATGTTCTGGAAGGTTCGCGCTATGCCCTGCTGCGCCACCTGGTAGGGCTTCATCGCCGGGCGTTTCGAGCCATGGAACCAGACCTCGCCCTCTTGCGGGTGATAGAAGCCCGAGATCACGTTGAGCATCGAGGATTTGCCCGCGCCGTTCGGCCCGATGATTGCCCGGATCTCACCCTCGCGGATATCGAAGGAAATATCCTTGATCGCCGTCACCCCGCCGAAGCGCAGGGTGATGTTCTTCATCTCCATCAGCACCCCGCCAATCTGGCGGCCATCTGCCGTGGTGTAGCCTTCACTTGTCTCTGTCACTGCGCTCTCTCTCCCTGCGCTGCGCCGTTTTCCGGTGCATACATTTGATTTTTCGCAGAAAAATCGCTCACTCTGCCGCCACCTTCGCGCCCGGGTCCACGACACTCGCGTCGCGAATCTCCAGCGTGGCCGTGATCTTGCCCTTGCGGCCGTCCTCGTAGGTCACCTCGGTCTCGGTGTAGATCGAGGTGGAGCCGTCGTAGAGCGCCTTGATCAGGTCGTCGAATTTCTCCTCGATGATCCGGCGGCGGACCTTGCGGGTCCGGGTCAGTTCGCCATCGTCGGCGTCGAGTTCCTTGTGCAGCACCAGGAAGCGGTGGACCTGGCAGCCCGAGAGCATTTCGTCCTCGGCGACGCTGCGGTTCACCTCTTCCACGTGTTCCTGCACGGCAGCCAGCACTTTCGGGTGCCCGGCCAGTTCCTGGTAGGACGCATAGGCGATGTTGTTGCGCTCGGCCCAGTTGCCCACCGCCGTGAGGTCGATGTTGATGAAGGCGGTGCAGTAATCGCGGTCGTTACCGAAGACCACGGACTCAAGGATATTGGGGAAGAACTTCAGCTTGTTCTCCACGTATTTCGGCGCAAAGAGCCGCCCGTCGGCCATCTTGCCCACGTCCTTGGCGCGGTCGATGATCCTGAGGTGCCCGGTGCCTTCCTCGATGAAGCCCGCGTCGCCTGTAGCGACCCAGCCCTCGGCATCCTTGGTCGAGGCGGTGGATTCGGGGTTCTTGTAATACTCCACGAACACCCCGGGCGAGCGGTAGAAGACCTCGCCGCTATCGTCGATGCGGATCTCCACCCCCGGCCCCGGCACGCCCACGGTATCAGAGCGCACCTCGCCATCGGGCTGCAGCGTGATGAAGACGCTGGCCTCGGTCTGGCCGTAGAGCTGTTTGAGGTTGATCCCCAGCGAGCGGTAGAAATCGAAGATCTCGGGCCCGATCGCCTCACCGGCGGTATAGCCCACGCGCACCCGGCTGAAGCCCATGGTGTTCTTCAGCGGGCCATAGACGAACAGGTTCCCCAGCCAGTACTTGAACTTGTCTCCGGCGCTCACGGGCTTGCCGTCCAGCAGGTCCGGCCCGACCTTGCGGGCATGGGCCATGAAGGTGTCGAAAAGCCATTTCTTGAACCGGCCCGCGTCTTCCATGCGGATCATGACCGTGGTCAGGATCGTCTCGAAGACCCGCGGCGGCGCGAAGTAATAGGTCGGCCCGATCTCGCGCAGGTCGGTGGCCATGGTGCTTTCGCCCTCGGGGCAGTTCACGCAGAACCCGGTCCAGAACCCCTGTCCGATCGAGAAGATGAAATCGCCCACCCAGGCCATGGGCAGGTAGGCCAGCACCTCTTCGCCGGGTCCGAGATCGTCGAACTCGGCCGAGGCCTTGGCGGATTCGATGATGTTGCGGTTCGACAGCACCACGCCCTTGGGCCGCCCGGTGGTGCCCGAGGTGTAGAGCATCACGCAGGTATCGTCGTAGCCGATCGCCGAGATGCGGTCGTCCAGTTCCTTGTCCATACGCTCGTGCGCGGCGCGCCCCTCGGCCTGGACGTCCGCAAGGGCATGAAGCTTGGTATGGTCGTATTTCCGAAGGCCGCGCGGATCGAGATAGATGATATGCTCGACGCAGTGGACCTTTTCCTGGATCTCGATGACCTTGTCGACCTGCTCCTGGTCGCTGGCGATCACGAAGCGCGCGCCACAATGCTCAAGCACATAGGCCATCTCTTCGGCCACGGCGTCCTGGTAAAGCGGCACCGGCACCGCGCCGCACATCTGCGCGGCCACCATGGACCAGTAGAGCGCGGGGCGGTTGCGTCCGATAATCGCGACATAGTCGCCTTTCGCCACGCCCAACGCCAGAAGGCCCAACGCCAGCGCCCGGATTTCCTCGGACGTCTCGGTCCAGGTCCAGCTTTGCCAGATCCCGAATTCCTTTTCACGATAGGCGGCCTTGTCGCCCATGTCGCGGGCGTTCCGCGCCAGAAGCGCGGGTATGGAAATGAGTGCGCCCGAAGCCGCTTGCGTCTCAGCCAATTTTTCCTCCCATCGCCGGTTATCCGACGCTCCGGACCGCTTGCGCGGCTCTTGTCTTTTCCGCGCTCGCTGCCTCCTCCCAGAGCCATCGGCACAGAACTTTTCCTCAGCGGGATTTATGCACGGGGGAGAATGATTTTCCACCCCCGAATTCACCCATGGGCGCCTAGGGGCACCGAAGGCGAATTTCACCGCACAGAAGGGACTAGAGACCCCCTTGCCTGTGCTGCCAAGCACCGGCGTGTCGTGTCAAATTGCCGCAGATCACTCCGCTGCGAAGGGGTTTTCCACCTTTTCCACCCGAACCGCCGAGAATTTGAACTCGGGGATCTTGCCGTATGGGTCAAGCACCGGGTTGGTCAGCACGTTCGCCGCCGCCTCGACATAGGCGAAGGGGACGAAGACCATGTTCTCGGACACCGCGCGGTCGGCGCGGGCCATGATGGTGATCGATCCGCGCCGGGTAGTGAGTCGCACCATCTCGCCGGGGGCAATGCCCAGCCGGTCCAAGGTTGCCGGGTGCAGCGAACAGTTCGCCTCGGGCTCCACCGCGTCCAGAACCTTCGACCGCCGGGTCATCGACCCCGTGTGCCAATGTTCGAGCTGGCGGCCGGTGGTCATGACCATCGGGAATTCCTCGTCCGGCAGTTCCGCGGGCGGGATCACCTGGGCGGGGGTGAATTTCGCCCGACCCTCGGCGCGGGGGAACCCATCGCCGAACACCACCGGCTGACCCGGATCCTCGGGCGAAAGCGAGGGGTAGGTGACCGCGTTCTCGCCCTCGAGCCGGTCCCAGGTGATGTTGTCGAGCGACTTCATCATGCGCTTCATCTCGGCGAAGACCTCGCGCGGGTGGCTGTAGCCCCAGTCCAGCCCGCAGCGTTTCGCGAGTTCAGTGGTGATCCACCAATCCTCCCGCGCCTCGCCCGGCGGCGGCACGGCGGGACGTCCCATCTGCACCTGCCGGTTGGTGTTGGTGACGGTGCCGGATTTCTCGGCAAAAGCCGCGGCAGGCAGGATCACGTCGGCATAGTTCGCGGTCTCGGTCAGGAAGATGTCCTGCACCACCAGGTGATCGAGCTTGGCCAGCGCCTCGCGCGCGTGGTCCACGTCCGGGTCCGACATGGCCGGGTTTTCGCCGAGGATATACATCGCCTTGATGTTACCGGCATGAACCGCGTCCAGGATCTCGGTCACCGTGAGGCCCTTCTCGTTCGAGAAATCCCCCGAAGCCCAGACCTCGGAAAAGGCCGAACGCACGCCGTCGTCGGTGACGCTTTGATAGTCGGGCAGGAACATCGGGATAAGCCCCGCGTCCGACGCGCCCTGCACGTTGTTCTGGCCGCGCAGCGGGTGCAGCCCGGTCCCGGGCCGCCCCACGTGACCGCACATCAGCGCCAGAGAAATCAGGCAGCGCGAGTTGTCGGTGCCGTGGCTGTGCTGGCTGATACCCATGCCCCAGAAGATCATCCCCGACTTGGCGGTGGCGAAATCGCGGGCGACGGCGCGCAGGGTTTCGGCATCAATACCGCAGACCTCGGCCATCTTCTCGGGCGCGAAATTGGCAAGATGCGCCTTTTCGGCTTCCCAGTTCTCGGTGAAGGCCGCGATATATTGCCGGTCGTAAAGCTCTTCCTCGACGATCGTCGCCATGATCGCGTTCAGCATCGCCACATCGCTGCCGGGCTTGAACTGCAGCCTATGCGTCGCGAACCGACCAAGCCCCACGCCACGCGGGTCCATGACGATCAGCTTTCCGCCGCGCTTGGCGAATTGCTTGAAATAGGTGGCCGCGACCGGATGATTCTCGACCGGGTTGGCGCCGATCACGATGGCCACGTCGGCGTTTTCGATCTGGTTGAAGGTCGCGGTGACTGCGCCCGACCCCACGTTCTCCATCAGCGCGGCGACCGAGGACGCATGGCAAAGCCGCGTGCAATGGTCGACGTTGTTATGGCCGAAGCCCTGCCGGATCAGCTTCTGGAACAGGTAGGCTTCCTCGTTGGTGCACTTGGCCGAGCCAAAGCCCGCCACCTCGCGGCCCCGACCTTTCAGACCGTTCGCCGCCGCGTCCAGCGCCTCGTCCCAGCTTGCCTCCCGGAAATGGCTGAGCGGATTGGCCGGGTCCACGTTCAGCCCCTTGCCGGGTGCGTCCTCGCGCCGGATCAGAGGTTTCGTCAGGCGGTGCGGGTGCTGGACGTAGTCGAAGCCGAACCGCCCCTTGACGCAAAGCCGGCCCTCGTTCGCGGGGCCGTTGATCCCTTCAACGTAACGAATCTTGCCGTCCTTGACCTTCATGGAGACCTGGCAACCCACGCCGCAGAACGGGCAAACGCTTTCGACTTCCCGGTCATAATCGGCACTGTCACCCACCTGCGCCTCATCCAGCACCGTGGCGGGCATCAGCGCGCCCGTCGGGCAGGCCTGAACGCATTCGCCACAGGCCACGCAGGTCGAGGCGCCCATCGG
>JABURR010000073.1 GCA_014762635.1 Paracoccaceae bacterium | reverse complement strand
TAGTCGAGGTGGCAGCAGGGAGCTACCAGTTGCTAGAGGACCATCTAGCAAGGATTACGCTAGCAATCGCCCTCCGCGTGGATCAACCCTTCAGATTGGCCCGCCATTTGATTGCGGCATGGCGCGACGACTACAACCATCACCGCCCGCACTCGAGCCTCGACGGGCTCACCCCGCGGGAGTATCACCAACGGTCAGAAGAGGACCAAACCCTGAACAGAGCTAACTCATAAACGCGGACTCTAAGGGGAGTAGGTCAGCCCCACTCGACCAAGTAGCGCGAGCCGGTCACGGTACCGGCCGCGCCGAGAAACCGTAGTGTTGGTTGTCCGTGAAAGCTCATACCGTTCTCCTTTCGCGTGTTGCACGCGGCGGATGTCTAGTTGCGCATCGCCACCATTTGGTGCCCTTCCCCCTCGATCGGGATTTCCTTTTTCGCCATCAGCGTCGCGCCGTCGACAATCCAGACCTTGGGCTCGTCACGGCTAGAGACGAACACCGAGCCGGTCCCGGGTATCGTCGTGAGGTGATAGGGGGAAGGGGACAGCGCGCGACTTGTGAACTTGCCGGATTCGAGGTCAATCGATACGAGGCGATCGCTTTCTTTAGCGGCGACAAAAAGGTGAGTTTGGTCCTCGGAAAGATCCAAGCCGTGAATTTCGCCGCCGATCTCGAAGGAACGCAAATCCCTGCCGGTTACGAGATCAATCTCGACGACTTGCCCGTTTTCGGCGTCAGCGACAAAGAGCGAGCTTCCGTCGTAAGCCATAGCCAGATGTTCGGGCGCTTCGCCTGCGATCATGTTTCGGAGCACGATGCCCTGCTCGAGATCGACTTCGCTGACGGTCCCGTTTCCGGCATTCGAGATGTAGACGACGCCTGGGTCGGTCCCGAAGATGGCATAGTTCGGCATAGCGCCCGTGGGAATCCAGGCGGACAGTTCGAAGGTTTCGAGCGCGACAACAGAAATACCATCGCCATTGGGATGCGTTGACACGGCGAAACGCCCGTCCGGCGAAATCGCGACGTGGTGCACGGCACCGGGAACTTCGATCTTGCGAAGCAAATCGCCGGTTGCGGCGTCGATTACCGACAACAGGCTGATACCCGCATCGGTCGCCCCAAGAGTTTTCTTCGGCTTTGCGTGGTGGGCGGCGTGCTCGTCCTCGCTGACGGCTGAGGGTTTTGACATCTCGGCCGCGTCCTCGCGGTCGATCTCCATGTAGCTGCCTGCGATCAGGTAGCGGGAGTTCGGGCTACCCGCGAGGCCATGTACCGCTTCGGTACCTGCAACGCGACCGACACTCTGGCCCGTTGTGGCATCGACGATGCGGATCGCGTCAGCGCTGCCCTCGGGTATGAATACGCGGGCAGTATCCGCATTCGCAGCGGTCGCTGACAAGGCGGTGGACAACATCAGCATCGCCATTTTGGCATTAGGTTTCATAATAACGCTCCTTCGTCGAATTGGTTGAAGTTCGCCGGAACCATGCGCTTCGGATC
This sequence comes from Paracoccaceae bacterium, assembly GCA_014762635.1. Taxonomy (GTDB): domain Bacteria; phylum Pseudomonadota; class Alphaproteobacteria; order Rhodobacterales; family Rhodobacteraceae; genus JABURR01. Next base: position 2,143 of record JABURR010000073.1, on the reverse strand, counting down.
CGGAGTGGTTTGCGAGACGGCGCCATGGACCAACGGCAGTTGAGTTTGCCGCCGAGAACGGGACGCACGTGAGGCTAGTGCTAGGAAGCTTTGGGGCCGCCGGAGCGGGTCAGGCGCTCGTGAGGAGGGGCGGTGGAGTGATTACGTCAGTAGTCCGTCCGTCCAACGATAATCCGGGGCTCAGCCGCACCATGTCTACCGCCAAATGCGATGGATCGGTGCGGTCCGAGTTTCCGATCAACGCCAAAGGTGCGTGACATAGGAAACCGGCAGCGCAAATGATCGTGTCCGACGGCAGGATATCGCCAGCTACACCAGACTTGCCGGAATCTTGTGCCGTCAGTTCGTGGGTCGACCCTGGCGTATGTAGTACAAACTCGGCTTGATGCGTCGCTGACATCAGACTCGCCACGATGATCGAAAATAGCAGGATCGCCGCCAACAACCGGGGAAGCAATTTCTGCAGGATTTTCGGATCTCCAGCCACCAGGCACTCCAAAAGAACACGCGCATCATCCGGCATTCCGCAAAATGAACCATGACCTAGATCAAGATTCAGCCGATCTGATTCGGTTGATTGAAAAATCCATAGTGTTTCCAGCGACTGGAGGGTCAAGGCTCTACGGGTCAAAAGCGTGCAGTGTCTGCCAGGAGGGTCTTGTCAGAGACAACCTAGCTCGAGGCTGCGCAGGGCGCTGGATAGCGTCGGATTATGACCAAACCCAGCCCTTTCAAGTGGTTTAAGACGAGTCCCGAGATCATCTCCGCCAAGCGAATGATCTTCGGCGGTGTCTTGAAATACCTGCATCTCTTCGGCCGAATAATGCTTGCGCGTCTTGCGTCTGATGCCCCTGACCAGCTTGTCAGCGGCGTCCTTCGATGTTCCGGATGTCTTGTTCATCTCCGCTCCATAATGGCTTCGATGAACCAGAAATCCTCCGTTGCTCAAACCCCTAAATCTGTCCGGTGGGTGCTGACGTCAGACAGAACGTGGAGCGGTGGTTCAGACTTCCGAAGTTAATGTCGGGAATTACAGGGCCGTGTTTCTTGGCAAACCGATCGGCGCCGAAACCTTTCCTGAATTCTTCGCGCGGGTCGTCGACCTGTCATTTGAACTCGATCCCGCTTCGGGGCCGCGTGAACAGGATCGTTGCTGGCTAACGTATCGACCGCGAAGAGTTCATGTCCGACGCTCCACCGGGGCGGCGGTTTCTTCTCAGGGGTCCGCATTCCGGAACACGCTGTACTGGAAGCTCTGCCGGTTGCCCTTCGGCGTGATGTGCATGTGGCGCCGTGCGTCCAGCATCTCAAGCCGTCCCGGCAGCAGCCTGTCGAGTTCCTGCGCCAGCGCCTCGGGCGCATAGCGCACCACGGGCAGGCCGGAGCACTTCTCCGGTCCGTCATCCGCGAAGGTCGCGATGATCGCGATCCCACCCGGGCGCAGGGCGGCGGCCAGCGCGCGGGCGTAGCCGGCCCGGTCCTCGGCCCCGGTCAGGAAGTGGAACACCGCGCGGTCGTGCCAGACCGCATAGTCGCGGTCCGGCTCCCACGTCGTGATGTCCGCCTCAATCCAGTCGATGCCGTCGCCCCGAGGGCCAAGACGCTGCCTGCTGACCGCCAATGCGGCGGCTGACAGGTCCAGCACGGCAAGCGGACCAAACCCCTCATCAAGCAAGGCGTCGGCAAGACGGGAGGCGCCTGCGCCGATGTCGATGAACGGCTCGCCCGGGCGCAGATGCGTGCGGACCAGATCAAGCGACAGCGACGGCGTGGCCTCAAACCAGGTCAGGGCGTCTTCCGACCGCGCGCCATAGATCTCGTCCCAGTGCTCCTGTCCGCCCGCCATTTTCCAGTCCTCCTCTGGGGACCGAGCCTAATCCATCGAGACACCGAGTGACACCTTCGTTCTGGCTTTTGAGGTGCCCCTAGATTTGTAGACGCTTTGCCCCCTAGTTTTGAGGCAAGGAGGCCGACATGGGGACAAGCAATTACAGCGACGAGTTCAAGCGGGATGCCGTGCATCAGATCATGGTGCGGGGGTATCCGGTTCGGAAGGTTTCCCGGCGGTTGGGCGTGAGCACGCATTCTGGTGCTGGCAGACTAATTCGAACCAGTCTCCACAAGGACAGCAGACCTGTCCCTT
>JABURR010000095.1 GCA_014762635.1 Paracoccaceae bacterium | reverse complement strand
CATCGGCGATCCGGCTTTCCGACAGCACGTAGCCCATGAAGATGAACATCGGCAGGGTCAGCAGCGGGTACCACTTCATCAGCTTGATGGCGGCCGCGAAGCCCAGGTCATAGCCCCCACGGTCTCCCCAGAGCAGCAGCGCCGCGACCACCGCGACGAAACCGATCGCGCCAAAGACCCGCTGGCCGGTCAGCAGCATCAGCATCATCGTGGTGAACATGAGGATGGCGATCAGGTCGTAGGACATCAGACCTTCTCCCCCATGTCGTGGCCCTTGATACGAAGGATGTCCTTGCAGAGCTCGGACATCGCCTGGAGCAGCATCAGGAAGATGCCGATCACCATCAGGAGCTTGATCGGCCAAAGATAGGCCCGCCAGACCGAGTTGCTGCGCTCCAGGTGGCCGATCACTTCACCCGCGCCCTCGAACCCGCCGGTGAAGAACCCCTTGATGATGTTCCAGAAGAAAGTGAATGGCTCCCCCCGGAAATCGCCCAGCGAGTACGAGGTCGAGGACAGGCCGCCCCAAAGCAGGACGACAAGGTAGAAGATCAGGAAGAGCACCGTGAACGCGTCCATCCATGCCTTGCGACGTTCGGATTGGCCGCTGTAGAGCAGGTCCATCCGCACGTTCGATCCCATCTGGATCGCGTAGGGGCCACCAAGGATGTAATAGGCGACCATCGCGAACTGTGCCATTTCCAGCGTCCAGAGCGACGGGTTGATGCCGAAGCCCATGTCGCTGCCGACCTTGGTGAAGGTCGACCACAGCAGGATCCCCATCATCACGAAGATGCCGTACATGACCACCCGCCCGATCGCCCGGTTCATCCGGTCGACCCAGCGGACATAGGCAAGCATGGCTGAGATCACGCGGCATCCTCCTCGGGATTGAGGGCAAGTCTGAGCATGTGTTCGATCGCCGACGCGACTTCGGAAACGCCGGTCTCGTCCGCGACGAGGTCATTGCGCACTTCGATCATGACGTTCTGCAGCCCGCGCGGATTGGCGTGCAGCGACAGGGTATGGGTGACGCCATCGGCGGCAGAGTAGGGCACGTTCAACTCTGTCCGATACCCAGTACGGGCAGCGGCCAGCATTCGCACTGCAAGCGATGCGTCCTTGTCGTGAAGCAGACCGATTTCGGCCGCACGGGGAACGCCAAACCATTCCGGGGCAAAGGTGTGAATCGTGACGAAGGCGGGTGGCGTCCCGAACCCGTCGAGTAGGTCTTCGACCGTACGATGAAACGGGTGATAGACCGCCTCGGTGCGCGCGGCGCGCGCCTCGGTGGAAAGGCCCGCATTACCCGGAATCACGATCTTTTCGACCTGTGACGGCATGCAATCCTCTCGCTCGGGCGGGCGGTTGCAATCGTAGACCAGCCGCGACACCCGCGACAGTACCAGCGGCGCATCGAGGCGCGTGGACAGTTCCCGCGCCAGGTTCTCCGCGCCGGGATCCCAGACCGCATGGCTGAACCTGTCGCCTTCGGACAGGCCCAAATCCCCAAGGGCTTCGGGGATCGAGGCGCTGGCGTGTTCGCAAACCAGGCAGATGGCTGCACGCCCATCACGATTGACCACATCCGCAGTGGGCAAGTCACTTTTCGAGAGTAGGATTTGATCGCGGGGTTCGGTCATTTGTAACATTAGCTACAAAAGAGCTAACACCTGTCAAGAAAATTATTGTAATGTTCGTTTCACCTGTTCAACAGTGATGAACAATTCAGCACCAAGGCGCCTTGTGACACATCCCATTCCGGTCAAAGACCTGATTCATGGCAACGCAACGGACCTCACCCCGGCGGAGCGGCAATTGGCCGGCGTGTTGCTGCGGGACTACCCGATGGTTGGCCTCCAATCGATCACCAAACTGGCCGAGGCCGCGGGCGTCTCGACGCCAACCGTGATCCGCCTTGCGCGAAAGCTGGGGTTCGACGGGTTTCCGGAACTGCAATCGGCTCTTCGCGACGAGGCCGCCGCGCAGATCAAGCAGCCCTCCGGCGACAGCGCCGTGGCGCAAGAAAACGAGAACCTTCCCCAAGGGCTTCGGAACTTTGCGAAAGTGGCATTCTCGAACCTGCAGGACACGCTGGAACGGCTCGATGGCCGGGTATTCGATGCCATCGCCGGGTATCTGGCCGATGGCTCGAACCAGATCGCGCTGCTCGGGGGGCGGATCACGAGGTCCAACGCCGATTACTTCTTCAACCACTTGCAGATCATCCGGCCCGGGGTCACCTTGCTCTCGCGGTCATCCAACGTCTGGCCGCAATACCTGCTGGACATGGGCAGCGAGACGGTCCTGGTGATCTTCGACATTCGCCGGTACGAACCCGACCTGCTCAGGTTCGCCGAGCTTGCCAAGAAACGCGGCGCCCGGATCCTGCTTTTCACCGATCAATGGGGATCGCCGATCTCGAAATTCTCCGACGAGGTGGTGAATGCGGCGGTGGACGTGCCGTCAAGCTGGGACTCCACGCTCGGGATCAACCTCGTCGTCGAGGCGTTGATCGCGGAGGTTCAGTCCCGCCGAATGAACGAAGCCCAAGACCGCATCGACGAACTCGAGTCCATGCTCAAGACGACGAAATTGTTTCGGAAGTAGGTCGGTGGGGCCCCGGAACGGGCCGCGCCTTTCAGATCACTGGCTCATCAGCGGCTTCAGAACTCGCTCTTCCGGGTCGCGGGGACAAAGCCGTAGGAGGCGTAGATCGATTGCGTCCTTCGGTCAGCGCCGATGGCATAGCTGACCTCGTCTTGCTTGTTCAGGGGGGTGGAATGGCCACGCCCTCGATCGCGGGTCCCTCGACGTTGGACTCGATCACCTCGGTCGTCCAGGCGATCCCGACGTCGGCCTGGCCTTCCTCGATCCGCTGCGGTGTTTCGCGGTGGTGGCGCGAGGTGAACCAGGTCTTGCCCTCGACCGCCCAGCAGCTTTTGCATTCCGCGTTGCCGGTCACCTGTTCATGGAGCCCCATGTCCTTGGGCATCGCCGAGCCATAGAACTTGAAGATGCCCTCGGTCAGCGGACTGGGATGCGACTGCACCAGGTCGTCCCGGGCCAGGTTTTCCGGGCCGGTGATGCCCTTCGGGTTGCCCGCTGCGACCATCAGTTCCAGCTTGTTATGGGTGTAGATCATTTAGTCATGCATCTTGCCCATTCCGGCCAGTTTCTTCAGGTGGTTGAGGTTCACCGAGGCATAGAGGTCCGGGTTCATCGCCGTGTTCTGGTCGTTGATCTGGCCCTGCTGGAGGATCTGGCCGTTCAGTATCTGGCCCGGCGGAATGGTTTCCACGTAGATCGTCGCGATGTCCTGGTTCATGGTGATGGAGGTCCTTGATCAGCTCTTCCATCACCATGAACTGGTTGCCGACAAGATACATGACCAGTTCGGAATCGTAGGTGTCGCCGATCTCGCCATACGCGATGGATCCATCCGAATGGAATGTCCGGTAGTCCTTGTTCGGGCCCGCGTCGTCCCGCGCCCAGGCCATCGTGGATGCGACCGCGCAAGCGCCGAACGCGGCGGCGGCTCCTCTGAGAATTTTCATGCGTTCCTCCCTTGCCTCTTTGATCGAGGCGATTTTTTGAATTGAGGGGGGCGACGTACCCCAAAGGAAGGTTGGCAAAAACATCCGCCCCCGGATACTCGGGAGACTGCCGTCTATTGGCCGATTTGCACTGGGGAATACCCTAGGTCCAACCCGAGACGGGTCGCGAGTTGCGCGAGATGTGCCGTCGTTCCGGCGTCGGTCTTCTTCAATAGGTTCGCGCAGTGAAGCTCGACCGTCTTCTGGCTGATCCCAAGTTCGGAGGCAATCGTCTTCGAAGCGCACCCTCGCAGACCAGTGACAGAACTTCCAACTCGCGCGCGGTCAGCCTTCCGAACTTCTCACGGGCGTCATCGAGGCAGGGGTCCGGCGGGGGAGTTGGCTGCGCTGGTGGATCGCTTCGGATGGCAAGGTCGCCGGTTCGGCCCCTGTTTAGAGAGGTCAAACCGAGAAAACCCAGGAACCGCAACTCCTGCGGATCCTTGAAGGCGTCCAAGTTTTGCCGGGTCATCTGGCGCCAGACTGGGTATCAACACGTGGCCTTCGGACATGTTCTGACGCGACCATAGGCAGACGCGGAGCCCGTGTCATTCTTGCTCTGCCCCAAGCAAGGGCTGGCGACAAGAACCGTGCGCCCGCAAAGGTTGCACACCATCAAGACCCGGCGGGAAGGTCCGGCCCTACGTCGGCATGACCAAGGCGCCGCTGACCCGGAAGGCTTCGATGTCCGCGCCGGAATATCCAAGGCTTGCCAGGATTTCCGGGCCGTGTTCGCCCAACAGGGGTGCGGGTTGCGTGACCTGCCCCGGGGTTTCCGAGAACTTCACCGGAAGGCCGATGGCCTTGACCGGTCCGGCGACGGGGTGTTCGGTCTCCACGATCATCTCGCGCGCCAGCGCCTGCGGGTCGGCGTGCATCTGCGGGATTGTCAGCACCGGCCCGGCGGGCAGGCCCGCGGCCTCCATCCGGCCAAGCCACTCTTCGGTGGTGCGGGCCGAGAGATGCCCGTTCAGAATCTCGACCAGCACACCGAGGTTCTGCATCCGGTCGTGGTTGGAGGCAAAGCGCGGATCCTCGTTCAACTCGGGCGCGCCGATCACCTCGAGCAGGCGCAGCCAGTTGGTCTGGTTGGCGGCGCCCACGTTGATCCAGCCGTCGGCGGTACGGAACGCCTGGTAGGGCGCGTTGAGCGGATGGGCCGAGCCCTGGGGTTCGGGTGTCTGGCCGGTGGCGAAGGCAATGGCGCTTTGCCAGTAGGTCAGGGTTATGCCCGCCTCGAAGAGCGAGGTATCCACCTTCTGCCCCTGTCCCGTCTCGCGCGCCCGGGCATAGGCCGCGGCGCAGCCCATGGCGGCCAGGATGCCCGCCGTGATGTCGGTGATCGGCGCGCCGGGTTTCACCGGCGGGCGCCCCGGACCTTCGCCGGTGATCGACATAAGCCCGGACATGCCCTGCGCGATCAGGTCGAAGCCTCCGCGGCTGGCATAGGGGCCGGTGCGCCCGAAGCCCGAGATCTCGCAATAGACGAGGCGCGGGTTGATCTCGCGCAGGGTTTCGTAGCCGAGCCCCAGCTTCTCCATCGTGCCCATGCGGTAGTTCTCGATCACCACGTCGGCATCCTCGAGAAGCCTGCGTAGGATTCCCACCGCGTCCGGATCCTTGAGGTTGAGCGCGATGCCCCGCTTGTTGCGGTTCATCATCAGGTAGGCGGCGCTTTCACCCTCGATGGCGGGGGGCAGGAAGCGGCGGCTGTCGTCGCCGGTGGGTTTCTCAACCTTGATCACGTCCGCGCCCATGTCGGCCAGCATCATGCCGCAAACCGGCCCGGCCATGATATGGGCCAACTCGATCACCTTCATGCCTTTGAGCGGCCCCATGCTCAGCGCCCCTTCCACTGCGGTTTCTGCTTGGCGAGGAAGGCCTCCATGCCGTGGCGGAAATCCTCGCTCATGTAGCACATGGTCACCAGGTCCGCGTCTTCGACCGAGATCACGGCGCGGTTGCGGCGCATCGCCTCCTTGGTGGCGCGCAGGGTCAGCGGCGCCATGCCCGCCAGCGTCTCGGCCAGTTCGCCCGCGCGGGTCATGACCGCGTCCACGTCGGGCAGGATTTCCGAGATCAGCCCTGCCGAAAGCGCCTCTTCGGCGCCCATGAGTCGGGCGGTAAAGATCAACTCGCGCACCCGTCCCGCGCCAAGCAAGGCGGACATCCGCGCCAGGTTCTCGGCCGCGAGACAGTTGCCCAGGGTCCGGGCAATGGGGAAGCCGAACTTCAGATCGGCCGAGGAGATGCGCAGGTCGCAGGCCACGGCAATCGAAGCCCCGCCGCCGGTGCAGGCGCCGTTGATCGCGGCGATGGTGGGCAACGGGCAGGTCTCGACGGCGGTCAGCACGCGCGAGATTTCGGCCTCGTAATCGAGCGCATCCTGCGCCGTCTCGAAGCCGCGGAACTGAGTCATGTCGGTGCCCGCGGCAAAGGCCTTGCCCCCGGCGCCGCAGATCACGATGGCCTTCAGGCTGCCATCGGTGGGCACGGTGGTGCAGATCTCGGCCAGCGCCTCGTACATGGCGAAGGTCATGGCGTTGCGGGCCTGCGGACGGTTGAAGGTGATCCAGAGCGTTTCGCCCCGGATCTCCTGTATCAGGTCATCGGTCATCTGTAGAAATACTCCACCAGGAACAGCGGCACCGACGGCACGTAGGTGCAGAGCATCAGCACCGCGAAAAGGACGCCAACGAACCAAATATTGACCTTGGAGACGTCCCAGATATTGGCGCGCGCCACGGCACAGCTGGTAATCAGCACCGAGGCCACCGGCGGCGTCTGCTGGCCGATGGCCAGGTTCAGCGTCACCACCAGCCCGAAATGCACAGGGTCGATCCCCGCCGCGTTGATCAGCGGGATCACGATTGGCACCACCAGGATGATCGCCGCCGCCGAGTGCAGGAAGAAGCCGATCACCAGGAAGAAGAAGTTGAGGATCAGCAGGATCATCCACTGTTCGGTGGTGATCGACAGGATGCTCTGGGCCAGTTGCTGCGGGATCTGCGCCCGGGTCAGGAAACCGCCCATCAGCACCGAAGCCGCCACCAGGAGCATCACGACCGCGGTCTGCATGCCGCCGTCCAGCATGGCGCGGCGCAGGTGGCGGATGTCGAGGTTGCGATACCAGGCCGAGACGACCAGCGCCGCCACGACGGCCAGGCCCGCGGCCTCGGTCGCGGTCACGAAGCCGCCGAAGATGCCGCCCAGGATGATGACTGGCAGCGCGAAGGCGGGCAGCGCGTCAACGAAGGTCTCGCGCAGGCGCGGCATGTTGAAGGCTTCCTCGGTCGGCAGGTTGTAGCGGCGCGCGAAGGCATAGGCGACGCCCATCAGCCCCGCCGCGCCCAGCAGGCCCGGCACTATGCCCGCGACGAAGAGCTGCTCTACCGAAGTGTTGGCCGAGGAGGCGTAAAGGATCATCGGGATCGAGGGCGGGATGATGATCGCCAGCGAAGCGGAGGACGAGGTCACCGCCGCCGAGAACGGGGCAGAATAGCCGCGCTTCTTCATCTGCGGGATCAGGATCGAGCCCATTGCCGCCACGTCGGCTACGGCAGAGCCCGAGATCTCGGCGAAGAAGAGCGAGACCCCGATGTTCACCATCGCCAGCCCGCCGCGCACGAAGCCGATCAGGGCCGAGACGAAGTTGATAAGCCGGTCGGTGATGCCGCCCGCGTTCATGATCGCGCCCGCAAGCACGAACATCGGAATGGCGATCAGCGAGAATTTCGTCGACCCGTTGTACATGTCGAGCGCGATGGTCACCAGAGAGCCGACGCCCTCGGTCACGACAAGGCCGATCACGCCGGCCATGGCCAGCGCCACGGCGATCGGCACGTTGATGCAGATCATCGCCACCAGCGCGATGAAAATCACGAGCATCAGCATCAGTGGCTCTCCTTCATTGCTTGGGCTGCCTTCTGCATTTCAGCATCGACCTCTTCCTCGATCTCGGCATGTTCCAGCGAAATGCCGCGCGCGGTGTTGGACCAGTAGTCGGGCAGGCTCAGAAGCTGGCACAGTATGAACAGGCAGGCCCCGATCGGCACCACGGACTGGGTGAACTGCACCGGCACCCAGGTGAGCGAGACGAGGTAGGATCCCTGCAGGATCGCCAGCACCTCGAACCCGGCCTTGGCCATCAGCACGAAGAAAAGCAGCACGATCGCCTCGGCCAGAAGCAGCGCGCCCAGGCGGGCCTTCACGGGAAGCGCCAGAAGCACGGTGTCGAAGCCGATATGGCGCCGCTTCAGCGCGGCCAGGGCCGAGCCGTAATAGGTGATCCAGGCCAGCATGATCGCAGCCACTTCGTCATACCACGAGAAGCTTTCGCCCATCAGGCGGGCGATCACCGCGACGATCACGATGACCGTCAGCAGGACCATCAGGAAGATCGTGAACCATTCGAGGAAGGTTCCGACCAGATCGGAGAATTTTTTCATTTTGCCCATTGGCATTAGCACGGTCCGTCGGAGGCTGCGCGACCCTGGCCGCAAGGCCGGTGCCGCTCGGGTCGGGGTGACCGGCTCGGGTCGGGAAGCCGGTTTCTATCAGAAGGTCAGGTGGGCGTCCCGGCGGCGCCGCGCCGTGGGGCAGCGGTATCCGCCGGGACGCTGGTCTTTCAGGTCCGCGTCAGCTCGGGTTACCGAGCGCGAGCACCTTCTGGATCATGTCGCCGCCGCCGTCGACTTCGGAGGCGAAGGCGTCATAGATCGGCTGCGATGCCTCGATGAAGGCATCCTTGTCGGCCTCGTTCACCTCGACTCCGGCATCCTTGATCACCTGCAGCAGTTCAACCTCGAGCTGGGCCGCCTTCTCGTAGGTGAAGTCCTGAGTCTGGGCGGCACACTCCTTCAGCGTTGCCTGCATATCGGCGGGCAGCGCGTCGAAGTGGCGCTTGGAGGCCAGGATATAGGCCGGGGTGTAGACGTGGCCGGTGATCGAGAGGTACTTCTGCACTTCCTGGAACTTGGCCGATGCGATCTGGGCATAGGGGTTTTCCTGGCCGTCGATCACGCCGGTCTGCAGCGCGGTGAACACGTCAGAGAAAGACATCGGCGTGGGGTTCGCGCCGTATTCCTGGAACATCTTCACCCGCCAAGCCCCGTTCGGGGTACGCAGCTTGATGCCTTCGAGGTCCGAGGGGACGTTGATCGGGCGAGTGTTGTTGGTGATGTTGCGGAAGCCGTTCTCGGCCAGGCCCACGATGGTGTAGCCGTTCTTGTTTGCGGCGGCTTCGAAGGTGTCCATCATCTCGGCCTGAACGCGGCGCATGTGGTCGCGATCCTTGATGATGTAGGGCATTTCGAAGATGCCGAAGATGTCGTCGACCGAGGACATCACCGAGGAGGGCAGGGCGAATTGCACCTGGCCCAGCTTCAATTTTTGCAGAAGCTCGTTGTCCTTGCCCAGCTGCGACGCGCCGAAGGTCTGCACCTCGGCGGCATTCCCAAGCTTGGCGTTGGAGCATTCGGCGAAATTCTCGACCGTTGCCTCGAACAGCGAGCCGGGGTTGCCGACGTGGCCGAAGCGCAGCGTCATGTCGGCCGCAACGGCCTGCCCGGCCATTAGCGCCGTTACCGCGGCGCCTGCCAGAATTCCCAGTGTCTTTTTCATGGTCTTCCTCCCTTTGGATCCATCTCGTTCCAGCGCGGCCCCGGCGGCCTTGGTGGTCTTCTCCGACCCGCGCCCTTCTTTGCCGCGGCAGGTGTGCCGGGAACTCCTCTTCCCGGCGGGCCCGCCCGACGCCCACGGCCCGGAGTACCCGGGCCGCGGTATCTGCTACTCGGCCGCGGCCTGCGCCGGGGCGCCCTGGCGGCCAAGTTCATCCATCGCGGCCTGCACTCCGCCGGCCTTGTGGGGCACTCCGGCATCGCGCAGACCCATCTCGATTCCCGACAGGGTGCCGCAAAGCATGAGGTCGTTGAAATCGCCCAGGTGACCGATGCGGAATACGCGGTCGGAGACCTTGGATAGGCCGTTGCCCAGGGACATGTCGTAGTTGCGCAGGGTCACGGCGCGGAAATTGTCGGCGGAATGGCCCTCGGGCATCAGCACCGCGGTCAGGACGCCGGAATAATGCGCCGGGTTCTTGCACAGAACCTCGAGCCCCCAGGCCTGCACCGCGGCGCGGGTCGCGGCGGCGTGGCGGGCATGGCGGGCGAAGACGTTCTGAAGCCCTTCCTCGCGCAGCATCGCGATGGCCTCGTTCAGCCCGTAGAGGATGTTCGTGGCCGGGGTGTAGGGGAAATAGCCGGTCTTGTTGGGTCCGATCATATCGTCCCAGGCCCAGTAGGATTTCTGCAGCTTCGCCGATTTCGACGCGGCGAGAGCCTTTTCGCTGACCGCGTTGAAAGAAATCCCGGGCGGCAGCATCAGACCCTTCTGAGAGCCCGACACAGTCACGTCCACACCCCAGTCGTCGTGGCGGTACTCGATCGAGGCCAGCCCCGAGATCGTGTCCACCATGAAAAGCGCGGGATGCCCGGCGGCGTCGATGGCCTTGCGCACATCCGCGATCGGCGAGACCGAGCCGGTGGAGGTCTCGTTATGCACCACGCAGACTGCCTTGATCTCGTGCGCGGTGTCCTCGCGCAGGCGCGCCTCGATGGCCGAAGGGTCCGCGCCGCCGCGCCAGTCACCCTCGATGAAGATCGGGTTCAGGCCCAGCCGTTCGGCCAGTTTCTTCCACAGGGTCGAGAAATGTCCGGTCTCATACATCAGCACGGTGTCGCCGGGAGAGAGCGTGTTGACCAGTGCCGCCTCCCAGGCGCCGGTGCCCGAGGACGGGTAGATCACCACGTGGCTTTCGGTGCCGAACACCCATTTCACCCCCTCGAGCGCGGCCTTGCCGACTTCGGCGAAGCCCGGGCCGCGGTGATCCATGGTCGGGTAGTCCATCGCCCGGAGAATGCGGTCCGGTACATTCGAAGGACCAGGTATTTGCAAGAAGTGGCGCCCTGCCGGCATCGTGTCTCTCCCTTTTCGCGCGTTCCCCGCTGGTTGCCGCCCCGACATGGGGCCAAGGCGACATCCGCGTGTTGACACGAATTGAATTATGAATTCAAAATTATTGTCAAGTTTGATTTCAATTCAAAAGGGGATGCCGATGCTTCGGGAAGGGCTCCGGTCGCGCCTGGCGCACGAGTTTCAGGGTGACGTTCTGCTCGATGCCTTCTCGCGGGGACGATACGCGACGGATGCCTCGCATTACCAGATCATTCCCGCTGCCGTGGCGATTCCGAAGACCGAAGAGGACGTGGCGCGCGCCCTTGACGCCGCGCGGGAAGAGGGGCTGCCCCTGACCCTGCGGGGCGGCGGAACGTCGCAATGCGGCCAGACGATCAATACCGGTCTGATTCTCGACTGTTCGCGCCACCTGGACGGCATCCTCGAGCTTGACATCGAGGGGCGGCGTGCGGTTGTGCAGCCGGGGATCGTCCTGGACGAGCTGAACCGCCAACTGAAGCCGCATGGGCTGTGGTTCCCGGTGGATGTCTCGACCGCCTCGCGGGCCACGATCGGGGGGATGACGGGCAACAATTCCTGCGGGGCACGGTCGCTGCGCTATGGCACCACGCGCGACAACGTGATCTCGATCCGTGGGCTGCTGGCCGATGGCACCCCTTTCGACTTTGGCCCCGGGGGTGGCGAAAAGGTTCCCGGCCAGATGCTGAAGCGGCTTGTCGACCTGGGCACGCGCGAGGCGGACGAGGTCGCGAAGCAATTCTCGAAGGTGCAGCGCCGGGTCGGCGGTTACAACCTGGATGCGCTGATGCCGTCCGACACGCCGCCCAACCTGGCGCATCTGCTGGTGGGATCGGAAGGCACACTGGCCGTTTCGACCGCGATCGAGATCAGGCTCTCGCCTCTGCCACCCAAGGATCGGGTGCAGGGCATCTGCCATTTCCCCACGTTCCGCGGCGCGATGGAAGCGGCACAGCACCTGGTGAAGCTGAACCCGACTCAGGTGGAACTGGTCGACCGCACCATGCTCGGCCTTGCGCGCGACATCCCGGTCTTCGTACCCACCATCGAGGCCTTCGTGAAAGGCGATCCGGCGGCACTCTTGATCGTGGAATTCGCCGACAGCCCCGAGGAAAACGAAGACAGCCTTCGCAAGCTGCACGACACCATGTCGGACCTCGGCTACGGCTTCGGGCGTGGCGGCGACCACGAGGGCGGCGCGGTCGAGATCCGGGACGCGGGGCTGATCGGCCAGATCGGCGAGTTGCGGAAATCCGGCCTCAACATCATGATGTCGATGAAGGAGGCGCGCAAACCGGTATCCTTCGTCGAGGATGCCGCCGTGCCGCTGGAACATCTTGCGGATTACACCGAGCGCCTGACCGAGGTGTTCCACAAGCACGACACCGAGGGCACATGGTACGCCCATGCTTCGGAAGGCTGCCTGCATGTCCGCCCGGTGCTGAACCTGCGGCTTGAGAAGGACGTGAAGGCGATGCGCGCCATCGCCGAGGAAGCCTTCGACATGGTGCGGGCCTACAAGGGCTCGCATTCCGGCGAACATGGCGACGGCATCGTGCGCTCTGAATTTCACGAGAAGATGTTCGGAACCCGCCTGGTGAAGGCCTTCGGCGAGGTGAAGGACACCTTCGACCCCGAGCGCCGCCTGAACCCGGGCAAGATCGTCGAGGCGCCGAAGATGGATGATCGCAGCCTGCTGCGCTATCCCGAGGGCTACGGCTTCGACGACCTCGAGGCCGGGTTCGACTGGTCCGCCTGGCCCGGTGCCTCGGGCGGGTTCCAGGGCGCCATCGAGATGTGCAACAACAACGGCGCCTGCCGCAAGCTGCAGGGCGGCGTGATGTGCCCCAGCTACCGCGTGACCCTGAACGAGCGCGACGTGACCCGCGGCCGCGCCAACACCCTGCGCCTGGCGATGTCGGGCAAGCTGGGCAAGGACGCGCTCTACCGCGACGAGATGGCCGAGACCATGAAGCTCTGTGTCGGCTGCAAGGCCTGCAAGCGCGAATGCCCAACGGGCGTGGACATGGCCCGGATGAAGACCGAGGTGCTCTACCAGCGCGGCAAGCGCTTGGGCCATCCGCTGAAGGATCGGCTGATCGCCGCGATGCCGCGCTATGCGCGGTTGGCGGTGGCGCTGCGCCCGCTGTTCGCGCTGCGCGACCGGGTACCTGCCATAGCGAAGCTTTCCGAGAGACTGACCGGCATCTCGGCGCGGCGCAGATTGCCGCGCTTCCGCGGCGATTTCTTCCGCGACACCGAGATTGCCCGCGCGCCCCAAGGCGACTCTGAAAAGGCGGTCGTCCTTTTCACCGACACGTTCAACCGCTGGATGGAGCCTGGGATCCCGCGCGCCGCTCTGCAGGTGCTGACCCGCGCGGGCTATACTGTCCATGCCGCCACCGCGGGCGGGCGCCCACTCTGCTGCGGCCGGACCTACCTGGCCGCCGGGATGATCGACAAGGCCCGCGCCGAGGCCCGGCGTACCCTCGAGGCGCTTCTTCCCCATATCGAGGCCGGGCGCCCGGTGGTTGGGCTGGAACCCTCGTGCCTGCTGACCCTGCGCGACGAATTCCGCGCCCTTCTGCCCGGTGAGGCCGCCGACCGCCTGGCCGATAACGCCCTGCTCTTCGAAGAGTTCA
This sequence comes from Paracoccaceae bacterium, assembly GCA_014762635.1. Lineage (GTDB taxonomy): Bacteria > Pseudomonadota > Alphaproteobacteria > Rhodobacterales > Rhodobacteraceae > JABURR01. The sequence continues at coordinate 15,996 of JABURR010000095.1, read as the reverse complement.
TCGCCCGCGAGACCGAGGCCGGGCGCATGCGCCTTCCGCTGGCCAAAGGTGCGGAACAGGCGCTGGTTCATGGCCATTGCCACCAGAAGGCCGCGGGCGTGATGGGCGACATGCAGAAATCCCTTGCGATGCTGCCCGGGCTCAGCGCCGAGACCATCGACTCCGCCTGCTGCGGCATGGCCGGGGCTTTCGGCTATGACGCCGAGACCATCGATACGTCCTTGGCCATGGGAGAGATTTCCCTCTTGCCAGCGGTGCGACAGGCCCCGCAGAATACCCTTATCATCGCCAATGGCACCTCCTGCCGTCACCAGATTTCCGATGGCACCGGCCGGACGGCGCTCCATATTGCCGAGGTGATGGCAAGGTCGCTCGACGATGCGTGAGGAAGGAGCGAAGATGCGCGCGCAAAACCTGGACCTCGATGACGGCGGCGCCGAGCAGCTTTCCCTGTCGCGCCCAGTGCTTGCGGTTCGGGTCGCCGACGCGCTGCGCGAACTGATCCTCGAGGGCAAGCTGGCGGGCGGCGAGAAGATACGAGAGAAGGAACTGACCGAGCTTTTCGGCGTCTCGCGCACGCCCCTGCGCGAGGCGATGAAGATCCTTGCCTCCGAAGGGCTGATCGAGCTCATTCCTAATCGGGGAGCGGTCGTCAGCGAGCCCACGGCTTCGGAACTGGCTGATGCCTTCCCGATCCTCGCCGCGCTGGAAGGTATCGCGGGCGCCCAGGCCGCCGAGCGCGCCAGCGACGAAGAAATCGCAGAGATCTGCCGACTGACAGAAAATCTGCGCACCAGCTTAGAGGCCCACGACCGGCCCGGCTATTTCGAAATCAACCAAGCTATCCACAACGCCATTCTCGCGGCAAGCCGCAACGAGACGCTGCGTCGCACCCATGCTACCATTGCACGGCAGGTGCATCGCGCGCGCTACCAGGCAAACCTGTCCCGCGACCGATGGGAAAAGGCCCTGTCCGAACACGAGCAGATCGCCGAGGCCCTGTCCCGGCGCGATGTAGAGCGGACAAGCAGGCTGCTCAGCGACCATATGATGGCCAAGCTATCGACCGTTCTTCAAGCACCGAACAGAGACGCTCAGCCCCTTGCATGATACCGGGCTCACGGGTCTTGGCCCGGCTTCCGTGCGGGACGGCGACGCTGGGCTCGATGGCGGAAGCGGTGGGATTCGAACCCACGAACGAGTTTCCCCGTTGCTGGTTTTCAAGACCAGTGCCTTCAACCACTCGGCCACGCTTCCGTTGTTCCTGGCGCCGGGTCCCGCGACCCGGGCGGCGCCATGGATGAGACGGGAACACCCTTGTTCCCCCCTGAACCTGCGGTTGCCGAAAATTTGCTCCATGGTCAAGACCGGTCGCGGTTGTGTGGCCAAATTCCCGGGTGCCGGGGGCTGATCTGCCCTCCGCCCGCGAGGCGAGCGCGGTCGTCGCTCCGTGTGGTTTTTCGCCGAATTCCTGTTGAGGTCTTTCCCGGAGCGCGACAAGAGGGTAGAGTGCCGCAAAAGGCGCGGACTACGCGCGTATCGAGCAGGGCTGTCCGGGATTTCCCGGCGCGATTAGGGGGCACGACATGATCAGAATCGGTGCGGGTCGGCTGGCCTTGGTCCTGAGCGGGGCCTTGGTCGTTTCCGGGTGCGAAGAGGGCGCTGGCGTGGCCTTGGGCCAGGGTGGAGCTTCGGGCGCCCGTGGTGAAGCTCAATACGTCGAACAGGACGTGGAGGCGCCCGATGTCTTCAGCGTGTCAGAACCCGGTCTCTGGGATGGTCGCCCGTCGCTGGGTGGGGTTTGGGTCGCGCATCCGAACGTAAAAGAGCCTGACCGCGTGATGATCCGCAATGCCGAGAATGGACGCTCGGTGATTGGCGCACTTTTCAAGCGTGAGACCTCCGGGTCCGGTCCGCGTTTGCAGGTGTCCTCGGATGCGGCGCAGGCGCTTGGTATCCTCGCCGGGGATCCGACCAACCTTGAGGTCGTGGTTCTGAAGCGCGAGCGAATCCTGATCGAACCGGAGCCTGTTGCCGAAGAGGAATTGGAAGTCTCCGAAGCCGTGATGGCTGAGCCGGGCGAGATCGAGGCGGAAACGCTGGCCGATCCGCTGGCCGCCGCCGCCGCCGCCATTGATGCGGTCGAGGCCGGGGAGGCCGGGGGCGAAGTGGTCGAGGCCACCGGAGCGGCCGCTGCAACGGCTGCAGGAGCCGCCGCAGGGGCGGTCGTCGAGGAAGCCGTCGAGGAACGCCCGCGCTGGTGGCAGCGTCGGCGCACCCGCGATGTCGAGGAAGGGGTGCTTGAGGATGCGCCCGAGGCCGAAGTCGCCGAAGAGGCTGAACCCGCCGCAGCCCCCACTCCGGAGCCGCAGCCTCGCACCGCCTCGTCGCTTTCCAAGCCCTTCATCCAGATCGGCATTTTCAGCGTTCAGGCCAATGCCGAGCGCACGGCGACCAACCTGCGGGCCAAGGGCCTCTTGGCCACGGTTCTGGAGCAGACCAGCCGCGGCAAGACCTTCTGGCGCGTGGTTGTCGGACCGGCCGCGAACGCAGCGGCACGGAGCGAAGCCCTTGAACAGGTCAAGGCGATGGGCTTTACCGATGCCTACTACGTAGACAATTAAGGTTCAGAATTCGAAATCCGGAGGTCTTTTTATGACCCGATTCATCGCAAGCCTGTTTGCCGTGGTGCTTGCGTTTGCGGCAGCCATGCCCGCATCCGCCGCGTTCGAGACCCGCGCCCGGGCCGCCTATGTCTTCGACGTCACGACCGGCACGGTGCTTTACGAGAAGAACGCCGAAACGCCTCTGCCGCCCGCGTCCATGTCGAAGCTGATGACGCTCAACATGTTGTTCGAGGCCCTGCGCGACGGGCGCGTGACGCTGGAAACCCAATTCGGCGTTTCCACCAAGGCGCGCCAGATGGGCGGCTCGACCATGTTCCTGAACGAGCAGGACCGGCCCACGGTCGAGGAGCTGATCCAGGGCATCGTGGTGCTTTCGGGCAACGATGCATGTGTCGTGGTGGCCGAAGGGCTTGCCGGGACCGAGGGCGCCTTCGCCCGGCTGATGAACGACCGCGCCAAGGCGCTGGGCATGACTGGCTCGACTTTCGCCAACGCCAGCGGCTGGCCCAATCCGAACCACCGGATGTCGATGCGCGACCTGGGCATTCTTGCGACCCGGCTGATCAATGAATTCCCGGAGTACTACGGCTATTTCGGCCAGACCGAGTTTGGTTATGATGGCCGAGCGCCGCAGAACCGGTTCAACCGCAACCCGCTCTTGGGTCTTGGCGTGGGCGCCGACGGCCTCAAGACCGGCCATACCGAGGAGGCCGGATACGGGCTTGTCGGATCTGCCCGCCAGGGAGATCGCCGGATTGTCTTCGTGCTGTCGGGGCTTGGGAGCGAGAAGGAACGCGCCGAGGAATCCGAGCGCGTCGTGAACTGGGCCTTTCGGCAATTCGTTCAGCGCACCGTTGCCAAGAAGGGCGCGGTGATCGCCGAAGCGGACGTGTGGATGGGCGATCACGACCGGATCAACCTGATCGCTGGAGAAGACATTTCGCTGCTGCTTCCCGCCCTCCAGCAAGAGGCGCTTGAGGCGAAGGTCGTCTATCGCGGCCCGATCCAGGCCCCGATCGCCGAGGGGCAGGCGGTTGCGGACCTCGTCGTGCCGCGCCCGGATCTGCCCGAGGCACGCGTCACGCTGGTGTCGGACAGGGCGGTGGAGCGGGGCGGCTTCCTGCCACGCCTCAAGACCGCCGTGCAGGTGCTGATGCGCGAATACGGCGAGGAAGCGCCAGATCCCAACTGATGGCCGGACGGTTCATAACCTTCGAAGGCATCGACGGATCGGGCAAATCCACCCAGGCGCGGCGGCTGCACGCAGCGCTGTCGGCGGCCGGGCAGGACGCGATCCTGACGCGGGAGCCGGGCGGGTCGAACGGGGCCGAGGCCATCCGGCGGTTGCTGGTCGAAGGCGACCCGGACCGCTGGTCGCCCGAAACTGAAATCCTCCTGTTTACCGCTGCGCGGCGCGACCACCTGGAAAAGACCATTCGCCCGGCGCTTGAGGACGGGCGGACCGTGGTTTGCGACAGGTTCGCGGATTCCACCCGCGTCTATCAAGGTGCGGCGCGGGGCGATCTGCGCGGGCTGGTGGACCGGTTGCACCGCGAGGTGATCGGGATCGAGCCCGACCTGACCTTCATCATCGACATGGATCCCGCCGAGGCGTTGAGGCGCGGGCTGGCGCGCAACTCGGGCGAGGACCGGTTCGAGGACCTGGGCCTGGAGTTTCAGACGAAACTGCGCGGCGGCTTCCTGGACCTTGCCCGGGATTTCGCCGAGCGCTGCCGCCTCGTCGACGGCAACCGGCCCGAGGACGAGGTGGCCGCCGATGTGCTGGCACTCGCGCAGGACGCGTTGGCATGAGCGCTGACGAGGCCACCCCGGAAGCAGACCGCGCCGAGGGCGTTCCGCACCCGCGCGAGACGCTGGCGCTTTACGGGCAGGGGGCGGCGGAGGCGCAGTTCCTCGACGCTTTCAACTCAGGCAAGCTGCACCACGCCTGGCTGATTTCCGGTCCGCGCGGAGTGGGCAAGGCGACGCTCGCCTGGCGGATCGCCCGGTTCCTGCTGGCCACGCCCATGCAGGAGGAAGGCGGGCTTTTTGGCGATGCCCCGCCCGCGCCGGAGACGCTGGAGATTTCTCCTGATCATCCGGTGGCCCGGCGGGTTGCGGTGTTGTCCGAGCCGCGCCTGCTGCTGATCCGGCGCGCCTGGGACGCGGACAAGAAACGTCTCAAGGCCGTCATCACCGTGGACGAGGTGCGCAAGCTGCGGGGGTTCCTCGGGCTTTCGGCCACCGATGGCGGGCGCCGGGTGGTGATCGTGGACGCGGCGGACGAGCTGAACGTGAGCGCGGCCAACGCGCTGCTGAAACTGCTCGAGGAACCGCCGGCGGACACGGTCCTGCTGCTCATCAGCCACCAGCCCTCGCGGCTTCTGCCCACGATCCGCAGCCGCTGCCGGGACCTGCGCTGCCTGCCGCTTTCGCCCGAAGCCCTCTCCAGCGCCATCGTCGAGGCGGGGGTGGAGATCGACGCCGATCCCGCGGCGCTGGCCGATCTGGCCGGTGGCTCGGTGGGCGAGGCGATCCGGCTGAGCGCCGAGGGCGGGTTGGCGATCTATGCCGAACTCGCGGGGCTTTTCGCGGGGCTGCCGGATTTCGACCGGCAGCGCGCGCTGAAACTGGCTGAAAGCTGCGCGGGCCGAGGGGCCGAAGCGCGGTTCGACCTGGTGCTGACGCTGATCGACCTTTTCCTTGCGCGATTGGCGCGGGCAGGGGCGGGGATGCCGCCCACCGTCGAAGCCTGCCCGGGCGAGGCGGACATCTGGGCGCGGCTGTCCCCCGGTCCCGGCGCCGCGCGGCACTGGGCCGAGGTGCAGCAGGACCTGGGCACCCGTGCGCGTCATGGTCGGGCGGTCAACCTTGACCCTGCGGCGCTCATCCTTGATATGGTTCTGAAAATTTCCGAGACGGCGGCGCCGGTAGCCGCCCGATAGGAGAAACATGACCGACGCACCGCAGATCACCGACAGCCATTGCCACCTGGACTTCCCCGATTTCGAAGGGGAGTTGGACGACGTCATCGCGCGCGCCCACGAGGCGGGCGTCACCCGCATGGTGACGATCTGCACCCGCCTGCGCCACGAACCCCGGGTGCGCGCCATCGCCGAGAGCTATGACACCGTCTTCTACGCCGCCGGCACCCACCCGATGAGTGCGGCGGAAGAACCGCTGGCGACGGTCGAAGACCTGATCGCGCTGGCCAGCCACCCGAAATTCGTGGGCATCGGCGAGACGGGGCTCGACTACCACTACACCGCCGACAGCAAGCCCATTCAGCAGGAAAGCCTGCGCATTCATATCGAGGCTGCACGGCGCACCGGTCTGCCACTCATCATCCACGCCCGCGAAGCGGACGAGGACATGGCCCGCATCCTGACCGAGGAATTCCGCGCGGGCGAATATTCCTGCGTGATGCATTGCTTCTCGTCCAGCGAAGGGCTGGCACGCGCGGCGCTGGACCTTGGTTTCTACCTGTCCATGTCGGGCATCGCCGCCTTCCCGAAATCCGAGGAGTTGCGCGCGATCTTCGCCGCGGCGCCGGTGGACCGCATCCTTGTCGAAACGGACTCGCCCTACCTTGCGCCGCCGCCCAAGCGCGGCAAGCGCAACGAGCCCGCCTATACCGCCCATACCGCGCGGCGCGGTGCGGAGGTCTTCGGCATGTCCTACGAAGACTTCGCCGCCCGGACCCAGGCCAATTTCGACCGGCTGTTCTGGAAAGCCGCCCAGTGGAAGAAGGCGGCCTGATGGCGGAACTGGTCTTCACCATCCTGGGCTGCGGCTCGTCTGGCGGGGTGCCCCGGCTTGGCGGCCATTGGGGGGAGTGCGACCCGGACAACCCGAAGAACACCCGCCGCCGCTGCTCGATGCTGGTGGAGCGGGTCGAGAATGGCGGCGTCACCCGCGTGCTGATCGACACCTCGCCCGACCTGCGCGCACAGCTTCTGGACGCCGGGGTGGGGGAGCTGGACGCGGTGGTCTACACCCATTCCCATGCCGACCACGTTCACGGCATCGACGACCTGCGCATGGTGGTCTTCAACATGCGCCGCCGCCTGCCGGTCTGGGCCGATGGGCCCACGCAAGAGGCGCTCTATTCCCGCTTCGGCTATGCCTTTGTGCAGCCCGAAGGCTCGCCCTATCCGCCGATCCTCGACATGCACACGATCGAGGGCGACGTGACCATCGACGGCGCGGGCGGGGCGATTACGCTCACGCCATTCGAGGTGGAGCATGGCGCGATCGATGCGCTGGGTTTCCGCATCAACGATCTGGCCTACCTGCCTGACGTGCTGTCGATCCCCGATGCCGCCTGGCCGCACCTGGAAGGGCTCGATTGCTGGATCGTCGACGCGCTGCGCCGAACGCCGCACCCGACCCACGCGCACCTTGACCTGGCGCTGGAATGGATCGGCAAGGTCAAGCCCAACCGCGCGGTGCTGACCAACATGCATATCGACATGGATTACGAGACGGTCGAGGCCGAGACACCCGCCCACGTTTCCCCCGCCTATGACGGGATGACATTGCGCTACACGGTTTGACGTGCAGGCGCTGATCGAGGTCATCCTGCCAGTCTTCCTGGTGATCGGCTTCGGATACCTGGCGGCGTGGAAAGACATACTTTCCGAGGCGGGCGTGGACGGCATCGTCAAGTTCACCCAGAGCTTCGCCATCCCCTGCCTTCTGTTCAGCGCCATCGCCCGGCTCGACCTGACACAGGATTTTGACCTGCGTGTGCTGGGGAGTTTCTACATCGGTGCGGTTTCGGGCTTCGTCACCGGCCTTCTGGGCGCGCGCTACCTGTTCGACCGGGCCTGGCCGGATTCCGTCGCCATCGGCTTCTGCTGCCTGTTTTCCAACAGCGTCCTGCTGGGCCTTGTCATCACCGAGCGCGCCTATGGACCCGATGCCCTGACGGCCAATTACGCGATCGTCGCGATCCACGCGCCGTTCTGCTACATCATCGGGCTGAGCGTGATGGAATTCGTCCGCGCCCGCGGCGGTGGCGCGGGCGAGACGCTGCGCAAGATCGTCACCGCCGTCTTTCGCAACGCGCTGGTGATCGGGATCGGGCTGGGCTTTTTCGTGAACCTCGCCGGGCTGTCGCTACCCGCCGCACTCCAGGACGGGGTGGACCTGATGGTGCAGGCGGCGCTTCCGGCGGCGCTGTTCGGGCTGGGCGGCGTGCTGGTGCGCTACCGCCCCGAGGGCGACCTGCGCACCATCGCCTTCGTTTGCGCGGTCTCGCTGGTGCTGCACCCGGCGGTGACATGGGGGCTGGCGCAGGCCTTCGACCTGAGCCGCGACCAGATGCGCTCGGCCGTGGTCACGGCGTCGATGGCGCCCGGGATCAACACCTATCTCTTCGCCAATATCTACGGCGTGGCCAAACGCGTCGCGGCCTCGGGCGTGCTGATCGGAACGGCGCTCTCGGTGGTCACGACGTCGCTCTGGCTGTCGATCCTGCCCTGAGGTGTTTGGGCCGAGAGCGGTTGCTCCAGAACCGGAGCCGTGACGGTCATCTGGCCATCTGGCGCTCTGGCCGGGGCCGATCCGCTGCGGGATGATTTGGGGGGCGATAATTGCGTAGCGTGAAACCGGTCAGGTGCTGGCGTCACCCAAGTCACGAAAATCACAAGACGTCTTTGGACCTGACCCCAGGTTTCAACGCGGCTCATCATCCCCTGAGCATCACCCCCCAAGCCGGGGCAGGGTCCTCGGGGCGGGGGTTGAGAGGTAGTCCGCGCCCGTCTCGGTGATGACCACGTTTTCCTCGTGGACCATGATGCGCCCGGGTGTCAGCTCGATCCCCGGTTCCAGTGTCAGCACCATGCCCGGCTCCAGCACCGTCTCGTCAGCGGGGATGAGCGAGGGCCATTCGGTCAATTGCATCCCCAGCCCGTGGCCCAGCCGCCCGCCGCCCGCGCCGCCGGGAAGATGCGCGTCCATGGCGTGGAAAAGCTCCGCCGCCGTGCGGCCCGGGGCGGCAAGGTCGAACGCCGCGTCACTGGCGGCGAGCAGCCGGGCATAGGCGGTTTCGACCTCTGGCGTCGGGGCGCCCACCGCGTAGTTCCGGTCGAAGTCGCAGTAATATCCATCGCGCACCACCCCGGTGTCGAGCATCAGCACGTCGCCCTCGGCCAGCGGCCGTTCGCTGGCCGGAGAGATCACGTCACCATATCCCCCCGGCCCGGCGCCGCCCGCAAGGTAGCCGACCCAATCGGCCCCTTCTTCCAAGCAGAGCGCCTGGAACCGGCGGAACACCCGTTCCAGCGGTTCTCTCGGGGCGGCGATCTCGGGCACGCGGGTGAAGGCGCGGTCGGCCACGGCGCAGGCGGCGCGGATCTTGTCGATCTCGGCCTGGGATTTCACCAGCCGCAGGCGCCTGAGGATGCCCGCGTCGCTGGTCATCTGCCGTGAGCCAAGGGCGTTCTGCAGCCGCCCCCAATCCGCCAGCGGCATCCGCAGATGCGTCTCATGCCCGCTGGGGGTGCCGATGTGGCCCCCCGCCGGGATCAGCTCGGCAATCGTCTCGGCCAGTAGCCCGATCCCGTCGTCCGCATAATCGGGTGATTGCCAGGTGCGGATGTCGCTGAGCCAGCTTTGCCCCATCAGATGCGCCCCGATCGCGGGGATCACCGCGACGGGATCGCCGGTTGCCGGGACCAGCAGGAACCAGGGCCGCGTCGGGCTTTCCCAGAACCGGGTCAGGTAGCCGGTGAAATAGCGGATCTCGGGCTCGGTGGTCAGGAACAGGGCGGCGAGGCCTTCCTCGGCCATGAGCGCCTGCGCGCGGGCCAGCCGGGCGCGGAACTCCGCCTCGGGGAAACCACGGGGCGGGGCGCCCGTCATTCCGGACCTTCGCTGAGGATCACCAGCGCGCGTGAGCTGGCATCGAGCGACAGCGCCTCGCGCAAGGGTCCCGAGGCCGCCAGCGCCGCAAGCCCCGCCGCGCCCGAAGGCGTGCTGGGCAGGCCTGCCTCGGCGCAGAGATCGGCCCCGGCCTGGCCTTCTTCCTCGGAGATCGTGGCGAAAAGGTCGGCATCGCGCGACAGCCCCTTCAGGGCGATCAGCGAAGGTTCCTTGCAGTCGAGCCGCCCCATGGCCGAAACCGGGCCATTGGCCGTCACCGGCGCGCCGGCCTTGATCGAGGCGGCAAGGGCAGGAGCCCATTCGGGCTCCACCACCACGATACGCGGGTCATCGCCCCAACGCACCCGCGCCAGCGCCGCCGCGGCCCCGGCCAGCCCGCCGACCCCGGCCTGAAGGAAGATATGGGTGGGCGGTGCGTCGATCTGGGTGAAGACCTCTTCCATCAGGATCAGGTAGCCCTCCATCAGGACGAAGGGCGGGCCGGTATAGCCGGGCCAGGAACTGTCCGAGAGCAGGGTGTAACCCTGCGAGGTGGCGGCTTCCGCAGCGGCCTCCATGCTGGCTTCATAGGTTTCGCCTGCGCGGACGACCTCGGCCCCCAACCCGGTCAGCCGGTCGGCGAAAGCCTGCGGCACCTGTTCGGAGAGGTAAATCACGGCCCGCGCCCCGAAGGCCTGCGCGCCTGCGGCCACGGAAAGTCCGTGGTTCCCGGCACTGGCGGTTACATAGGTTCGCCCCTTCGCCTTGCCCGCCTCGGCATCCCGGGCGATGACATAGGCCGCCCCGAGCGCCTTGAAGCTGCCCAGGCCCATGCGATCCCGCTCGTCCTTCAGGTCGAGCCTTGCGATGCCGAACCGGGTTGCCAGATCGGCGTTCTGCAACAGCGGCGTTTCCGCCGCCCGCGGGCAGCGCGCGACAAGGCCGGTCGAGGCCGCGCTGTCAATGCTTGGGAATGGCACGTCCTCGGAGCCTGGGAAGGAGACGCCGGTGCCGCGATAGGGGTTTGTTGCAAGTTTCATACAGCCACCCTGCAGCCCATGCGTGCGCGGGTCAATGAGGGCGTCAAGGCCAGTCGTAAAGCGCGCTGTGTATCCGAACGTTGTCGTCGCGTTCCGCGGCGGCGTCGAGCTTGCGGTACTTGCCGGGTGGCATCCCTGCAAGCTTGCGGAAGAAGCGGTTGAAATGGGCCGGGCTGGCAAAGCCCAGAAGTCCGGCGATCTGCTCGATCGAGAGGGTGGAATCCTCCAGCAGCAGGCGTGCCTCGGTGCCGATGCGCGCGTCGATCAACTGCTTGGGCGTCCGTCCCCGCAGACGGCGGCAGATGTCGGTCAGCCGGTCGGTCGAGACGCCCACCGTCTCGGCGTAACGCGCCACGGTCCAGCGGTCGCGGAAATGCGCTTCGACCAGCCCGTTGAACCGGGTCATCAGGCGCTGCGCTGGCGTGGCCGCGAGGCCGAACGCCTCGGCCTTGCCCTGTGCGCGCCAGATCAGGATCAGCAGGATACGCAGGAAGGATTCGATCACCGTGGCCGAGGCGGCGGAGTTTCTCTCGGCTTCCTGCAGGATGCCGTTGAAACACTGGTCCACCGTCTCGCGCAGGGGGGCGCTGCCGTCGAGTTCGATCCGGGCGCGGTGTTCGGCGACTTGCTTGAGGTCTGCCGATTCCGGCTTGTGGCCGATGGCGTTGGTGACGGCGCGCGCGCCCACCAGCACGTGAATGCCCACGGTGCCCGCGCCGATGCGCAGCCGACAGGTCTGCGACCAGGGGACCCAGGCCACGGCGGGACCCGCGATCTGCATCGGTGGCGCGCCGTCCGAGATCACTTCGGCGCTGCCCCGCGCGATGTAGATCGTGCGCCAGGCGGCGCCCTCCATCGCGTCGGCGCGGCCGATGATGCGGCCGCGCAGCGCACTTTTGAGGCGTTCGACACGCACCAGATCGGCGGTGTCGAGCGGCAGAGCGGCGAGTCGATGGGGCATCGCGTCCCTCAAACTGGTAATTTATTCCCTGTAATCGGAATTTACTCTTGGGGCAAAGGTTGATTTGCTGACCCCTCAGAATGCCGCGGTGCCGCTGGTGGAACGCTCACCTGAGCGGGCTTTGGGAGGAGCCTCTTGTTCGAGTCGTTCTTGATTATCAACGGACGTTCCGTGGGATCGCCCGAAGGGGTGACCTACGAACGTCGCGACCCGATGTCGGATGCCGTGGTAACGCGCGCTTCCGCCGGGTGCGTTGAGGACGCGCTCGCTGCTGCCGATGCGGCTGCCGCGGCATTCCCCTCATGGTCCAGCACCCGACCCGATGAGCGCGCGGCGCTGCTGCACGAGGCGGCGCGGCTATTCGAGGCGCGGGGGGACGAGGTCGTCGCCATCGCCGCGAACGAGATCGGCTCGTCCGAGGCCTGGATACGGTTCAACATCGAGATCGCCTGCCAGATCCTTCGGCAGGCCGCCGAGCTGGCGGCGCTGGTGGGGGAGGAGCATCCCGACGTGGCACCCGAGGGCTGCGATTACATCCTGCGGCGCAGGCCGGCGGGCGTGGTACTGGGGCTGGCCCCGTGGAACGCCGCTGTCACGCTGGGCGCCCGAGCCGTGGCCGCACCCCTGGCCTGTGGCAATACCGTGGTGCTGAAGGGGTCGGAGCTTTGCCCCAAGACCCATGAGTGGGTGGCGCGCGCATTTTGCGATGCGGGGCTGCCGGCCGGCGTGCTGAACTTCATCACCAACGCGCCGGAAAAGGCAAGCGAGGTGGTGGAGGCACTTATCGCCCATCCCTCGGTGCGGCGGGTGAACTTCACCGGCTCGACCCGGGTCGGGCGCGAGATCGCCGTGGTGGCCGCGCGGCACCTGAAACGCTGCCTGCTGGAACTCAGCGGCAAGGGTACCATGCTGATCCTGGAAGACGCCGATCTTGACGAGGCCGCGCGCGCAGCAGCGCATGGGGCGTTTTTCAACATGGGCCAGATCTGCATGTCGACCGAACGGATCGTGGTCGAGGAGGCCGTGGCCGACGCGTTTCTCGAGAAGTTCCTGAACGTCACGCGGGCGATGTGGGAAAAGTCCGGTAACGGCGCGCCGTTGGGTCACCTGATCAGCGCGCAGGCGGCGTTGCGGCTGCGCGGGCTGATCGACGACGCGGTGGCGAAAGGGGCGCAGCTGCTGACCGGCGGCGAAGTCTTCAACACCACCATGCAGCCCGCGATCCTGGATCACGTCTCTCCGGGGATGCGGCTTTATTCCGAGGAATGCTTCGGCCCCGTGGCCGGGGTGATCCGGGTGGCCGACGCCGAGGAGGGGCTGTCGGTGGCCAATGACACCGAGTTCGGTCTGGCCTGTTCGGTCTTCAGCGCCGACGCGGAGCGCGCGACCGAGCTTTTGCGCAACATCGAATGCGGCATCGGTCACGTGAACGGCTCGACCGTCTATGACGATCCGCAGATGCCTTTCGGCGGCGTCAAGGACTCGGGCTATGGCCGGTTCGGGGGGCAGGCGGCTCTCGAGGAATTCACGGAAATACAATGGCTGACGGTCCGCAAGGACCGGCAGACCTACATAACCTGACCCGCAGGGAGGCGGGGCAGAACACCAGCGGAGGAGGAAACAAAATGAACCGCAGATCACTGATGAAACTGGCCGCCACGGCGGCGCTTGCCACGGGGATGACGACCGGCGCGGCGCTGGCCGCGGACCCGCTCAAGATCGGGGCCGTCGCGCCCAAGACCGGCCCGCTGGCCGGTGGCGCTGTGGTGACCTTCTGGCCCAACGTGAAGCTCTGGGCGCATGATGTGAACGCGCGCGGCGGCATCGACGTGGGCGGCGAGAAGCGCATGGTCGAGATCATCGAATACGATGACCAGACCAATCCCGGCGAGACGATCAAGGCCGTGCAGCGCCTGGCGACCCAGGACGAGGTGGACTTCATCCTCGCGCCCTATTCGACGGGTCTCAACATCGCCGCTGCGCCGATCTTCGCGCGTTATGGCTACCCGATGGTCACGCATACCGCGATTTCCGACCAGATCGAGGAACTGTCGGACAAGTTCCCGAACATGTACTTCACCCTGGGCGGTGCGACCGGTCTTGCCGGTGGCGTGGTCGAGGTGTTGAGCGACCTGCGCGCGCGCGGCGAGATCGGCAACAAGGTGGCGATGGTCAACGTGGCCGACGCCTTCGGTATCGAACTGGCCGAGGTGGCCCGTCCGCAATTCGCCGCGGCCGGGTTCGACATCGTCTATGACAGCTCCTACCCGCTGGGTACGCAGGACCTGTCGCCCATTGTGAAGGGTGCCAAGGCCAGCCAGCCGGATGCTTTCGTCGCCTGGTCCTATCCGCCGGACACCTTCGGCCTGACCGAACAGGCCAAGATCGAGGGGCTGAACGTCAAGGCCTTCTACACCGCCGTGGCCACGGCCTTCCCGGTTTACGCGGCGGCCAATGGCGCGGCGGCCGAGGGCGTGCTGGGCGCCGGTGGCGTCCACGCGGACGGCGCGGCCTTCCAGGAGTATGCCAAGCGTCACGAGGAAGTGACCGGCGCCAAGCCCGACTTCTGGGCCTCGGGCATGGCCTATGCCTCGTTCGAGATCCTCGAACAGGCGATCGAGGGCGCGGGCACCGTCGATCGCGCAGCGGTGAGCGAGTATATCGCGAACAACTCGTTCGAGACCGTGATGGGCACCATCTCGTGGGATGAGAACAACAACAACGCCTCTTACTGGACCGTGGGCCAGTGGCAGGACGGCCTGTTCAAGGGCGTTGCCTCCACCGGCCGCGAAGGTGCGGTTGCGGTGCAGGTGAAGACCGGCTGGGAGTAATCCCGGCCTATCGGCGGCCCCGGGCCTGACCCCGGGGCGGCCATCTTTCGGGGGACGCAGGAGAGACGATGGACATCCTGATCACAGGGCTTGTGCTGGGCGGGACCTATGCGCTGATCGCCATGGGCCTGAACCTGCAGTACGGCATGGCGCGGATCATGAACCTCGCCAACGGCGAGATGCTGGTGGCTGGCGGTTTCGCCGCCTTCTGGGTCTATACCGCCGGGCAGGTGAGCCCGCTTCTGACCGTGTTCCTCGTGGCGCCGGTGGCCTTCGTGGCGAACTGGCTGATCTACGTGATTTTCCTGCGCCCGCTGGTGAAGCGCGCGAAAAGCCGTGGGCAGCTCGAGGTCGACTCGATCCTCGCCACCTTCGGGCTGAGCTTCGTGGCGGTGGGGCTGATGCTCGCCGTCTTCGGGGGCGACTATTTCAAGTATTCCTACCTCGCGCGGCCGGTGACGATCCTGGGCGATACCTATGGTGCGAACCGGGTCGCGGCCTTCGTCGCCGCCGTGATCATCTGCGGGGCGCTGTACCTATGGCTCAACCACAGCCGCGCGGGCATGTCGATCCGCGCCATCGCCGTGGCGCCCGAGAGCGCGCGTCTGGTGGGCATCGACGTGCCGCGCCTGGCGGCGCTGGCCTTCGCGCTGGGCGGCGCGGTGACCGCCGCGGGCGGCGCGCTGATTTCCATGTACCTGACGCTGGACGCCTCCACCGGGGTGATGTTCACGCTCAAGGCGCTGGTGATCGTCATCATGGGGGGCGTTGGCGACGTGCGCGGCACCATCGTGGCGGCGCTGCTCTTGGGCGTGCTGGAGACCTTCGTGGCCACGGTCTTTGATCCGGGCCTGACGCTGGCGGCGGCCTACCTGCTCTTTGTGCTGATCCTGCTACTGCGTCCGCAGGGCCTGTTCGGGAGGCGCCAGACATGACCGGCTCCGAGATCAAGACCCTTGCCACCGGCGCCGTGCTGCTTGCGCTTGCGGCCTGCCTGCCCTGGATCGGCGGCACCTATTGGCTGACCATCGGCGTCACCATCGCCATGTACACGGTGCTGGCCACAAGCTGGGCGCTGTTTTCGGGCCCCACCCATTACATCTCGCTCGCCACGGCGGCGTTCTTCGGGCTGGGCACCTACACCACCGGTCTGGGGATCGAGCATCTGCCCTACTGGGTGCTGCTGCCCATCGCCGGGGTGCTGGGCGCGGTGCTGGCGGCGCTGGTGGGCATCGCAACGCTGCGCCTTTCGGGCGTCTATTTCGTGATCTTCACCCTGGGCCTGGCCGAGCTTGTACGCCAGATCATCACCTGGGTGCAGAATTTCTCGGGGCAGAAGGGGCTTTATGTCCTGACCGACATCACCGAGGCCGGGATCTACTGGCAACTGGTGGGGCTGGCGGCGCTGGTCTACCTGGGCGGCTGGCTGATCCAGCGGTCGCGGCTGGGCTTCGCGCTCAGGATCATCGGCGATGACGAGGTCGTGGCGCGCCATTCGGGCATCAACACGGCGCAGGCCAAGGTGCTCCTGTTCATGGTGTCGGGTGCGGTCGCCTCGATCACCGGGGCGATGCTGGCGCCGCGCTATATCTACATCGAGCCCGCGCTTGCCTTCACGCCGATGCTTTCCTTTCAAGTGGTGATCATGGCGCTTCTGGGCGGGACCGGGC
>JABURR010000063.1 GCA_014762635.1 Paracoccaceae bacterium | reverse complement strand
CAGGACCCCACCCCGCCCGAACCGCCCGCGACGAAGCCGCCGATGGTGGCCGTGGCCCAGGTGGAGGAGATCATCCGCAGTTCCTGCCCGGAATCGGCCTTGGTCGCCGCGTCCAGGTCTTTCAGCAGACACCCCGGCTCCACGATCACCCGGCCCGGGTGGATCTCTTTCACCGCGGCCATGTTCTTCATGTGCATCACGCAACCGCCCGCCAGCGGCATCGCCTGGCCGTAGTTGCCGGTGCCCGCGCCGCGGGTCGTGACCGGCACGTCATGGGCGTAGCAGGTGCGCAGCACCTCGATCACCTCGGCCTCGTTTTTCGGGGCCACCACGAAATCGCCGACGATGTGATCCAGCCGGTCCTTCAGCACCGGCGAATACCAGAAGAAGTCGCGGCTCTTGGCCTTTACCGAAACCGGCTTCTCGTCGATCTCAAGGTGTGACAGGGCAGCTTTGGCGGCAGCGACATTTTCTTGCATGGATCACCTCATGAGGTCGTCGAGTTCGGAATAGTCCGGCAATGTCCGGTCGATGGCGCGACCCGCGCGCAGCACGATCCGGTCCGATTGCGGGCGGGCGAAAAGCTCGGTCCAGGTCCGGGCGCGGAAGATCACCAGGTCGGCGGGCGCGCCGGGCGCCAGCGAGGGCGCCGCGAACCCGCAGGCCTTCGCAGGGTTGGCGAAAACCGTCTGCACCCAGTCCCGGTCGGAATGGTCCAGATGGCCGATCCGCGTCGCCTCGCGCAGCACTTCCAGTATGTCCAGATCGCCATAGGCGTAGAACGGATCGCGGGTGTTGTCCGAGGCAAAGCTCACGTTGATGCCGCGGGCCTTCATCTCGTGCACCAGCGTGATCCCGCGATAGCGCGGCGTGCGGCCCGCGTGGCGGTCCTGCAGGTAGAGGTTGCACATCGGCAGCGAGACCGCGTTGATCCCGGCCCTGGCCACAAGGTCGAGCGTTTCCATCGCCTCGCCCTCGTCCTGGGTGGTGAGCGAGCAGCAATGCCCCACCACCACCGGCGCGTCGAAGCCGGTTTCCAGAACGCTTTCGGCGATCATCCTCAGCGTCGCCGAACTCGGGTCCACCGTTTCATCCACGTGGAAATCGATGGGCAGGCCAGCCTCCCCCGCGATTTCGAGGAAACGCATCAGCAGTGCTTTCAGGTCCGGCACCGGGTAGCTGACCATGCCGAGGATGCCGCCGCTTTCAGCCACGATCTCGACCGTGCGCCGGTAGCGCCCGTCGAGGTCCATCATGTCGCAGCCCAGAAGCGAACTTGCCTGAAGCTCGATCCTGCCCGCCCATTCGTCGCGCAACTCGCGGAAGACGGGGAAGCTGATCTCGTCCTGCGGCGGAATGCTGTCCAGATGCGTGCGGATCGCGCGGGTGCCGTGGGCATAGGCCGACTTCAGGGCAAAGCTCATCCGCGCGCGCACGTCCTCGGCGGACCAGTTCGCCGCGCGGTCGCCCTTCACGGTGGAAAGCGCCCCCATGAAGGTGCCGTCCGGGTTCGGGGCACGACCCCAGATATGGCCCTTGTCCAGATGGGTGTGCATGTCGACGAAGGCCGGAAAGACCATCGCGCCCGCCATCTCGACCACCTCGCCCGTGCCGTCGGCGATCTTGTCGCCCTCCAGCGTCAGGTCGGTGCGGATCAGGTCCCCCTCCTGCCCCAGCAGGCAGGCCGGAACGGTGACGTTCTTCAGCGTCAGGCGCGGCGCGTCGGGAAGGGTGCGGAAATCCATCAGGTCTCTCGCTTCAATGCGCTCTCATGCCATTTGCGCAGCAGCATGTGGCTGAGGAACGAGAGGCAGGCGAAGATCACCACGCCGGTGGCCGCGATCAGGAAGAGCGCCGCGAACATGCGCGGGATGTTCAGCCGGTAGCCCGCCTCGAGGATGCGGAACGCAAGCCCCGAGCCAATGCCGCCGGTGCCCGCCACGTATTCGGCCACCACCGCCCCGATCAGGCTGAGGCCGCCCGCGATGCGCAGCCCCCCCAGGAAATAGGGCAGCGCCGAGGGCAGTTGCAGATACCGCAACCGCTGCCAGCGGGTCGCACCGTAGATGCGGAACAGGTCGCGCAGGTTATGATCGGCCGAGTTCAGACCCAGTGTCGTATTGGCCAGCACCGGGAAGAAGGCGACGATCCAGGCGCAGATCAGCAGCCCCGCGATGCGGCTGTCCACGTAGATGAAGATGAGCGGCGCGATCGACACCACCGGCGTCACCTGCAGGATCACCGCGTAGGGGTAGAAGGACATCTCGATCCAGCGGCTTTGGGTGAACAGCACCGCCAGCCCCACGCCCCCCAGCACCGCGACCAGCAGCGCCAGCAGGGTGATCTGCAGCGTCACCAGCAGTGAGTCGAACAGGATCGGCCAGTCCTGGACCAGCGTCTTCGCCACCAGCCCCGGCCCCGGCATGATGTAATGCGGGATCTCGTTCCAGACGACAAAGCGGTCCCAACCGAAGATCGTCAGCGCCATGACCACCACGGGCAGCACCCAGCGGGCGATCCCCTCGATCTTTTTCTTTCGGGCGCGGCGAGCCTCTTCGGCATCGACGATCATCGGTTCGGTGGCGGCGGTTTCGGTCAGGCTCATGCCGCGTCTCCCATTGCCTTGTGCAGCGCGTCCGAGGTTGCCCGGCAATGGGCGGCATACTCGGCCGAGGTGCGAAACTCGTCATCGCGCGGATAGGGCTGTTCGACGGTCAGTTCCTGGATCACCCGGCCCGGCCGCGCGGCCATGACCACGATCCGGTCCGACAGGAACACCGATTCAAAGACCGAATGGGTGACGAAGATCACCGTGCAGCCGATCTGCGCCTTCAGCTCCAGCAAATCGTTGTTGAGCTTGAAGCGCGTGATCTCATCGAGCGCCGCGAAGGGCTCATCCATCAGGATCAGCCGCGGGTTGGTGACCAGCGCCCGCGCGATCGAGACGCGCATCTTCATGCCGCCCGAAAGCTCTCGCGGATAGGAATCCAGGAACTTCTCCAGCCCCACCAGCTTCAGCGCTTCCAGCACCTGGTCCTTGACGGAGTTGTAGCTTTTCCCCTGCAGCCGGAACGGCAGCCAGACGTTCTGCGCCACCGTGGCCCAGGGCATCAGCGTGGGCTCCTGAAACACGACGCCAAGATCGCCCGAGGCGTGATCGCCGCTCCAGCGGATCTTGCCCTGCGTGGGCAGCATCAGGTCCGAGATCAGCCTGAGCGCGGTGGACTTCCCGCAGCCCGACGGGCCCAGCAGCGAGATGAAGTCCCCCTCGTTCACCTTCAGCGACATGCCGCGCAGGGCGACCACGTCCCCGGTGAAGGTCTTTCCGACCTGGTCCATTTCAAGCAGCAAGGGCCGCTCTCCCATCGGGAGGGTGACGCGATGTTCAACGCTCATGCAAGGCTCCGGCAGAGGTAGTGAGGGCTTGGGCTGGCGAGGAAAGCGGAATTCCCCGCCAGCCGCAATCGGGTTTACTTCAGGTCCATCCCGACGCCCTTGTTCACGAACTGGGTCGTGTAGGCTTGTTCGATGTCCAGACCGGCTTCGAGAACACCAGCGGCGACCATCTTGTCGTAGAAGTCCTGGATCTTTTCGGGGCTCAGCGCGCCGATGCCGTCGGTCAGCGCCTCGCCGGAATCCACGATGCCGTTGGCCTTCATCGCCTCGATCGCGAAGGCGATCTTGTCATCGGTCATGTCGGCGTTGTCGGCCTTGATCATCGCGTTGGCCGCCGAGGGGTCACCGTAGAGGTAGTTGTACCAGCCCTTGGCCGAGCCATCGACGAAGCACTGCACCACCTCGGGCTTGTTCTCGATCGTGTCGGCCATGGTCTCGATCAGCGTGGCGTAGGACGAGAAACCCGCATCGGCCAGCAGGAACACGTCGGGGGTGAAGCCGGCCTCTTTCTGGATCAGGTACGGCTCGGAGGAAAGGTAGCCCTGCATCGCCTTGTTCTCGTCGGCCAGGAACGGCGCGGGGTTGAACGTGTAAGGCTGGCGCTGCTCGGTCGTGAATCCGTATTCCGAGATCATCCACTGATAGAAGGAGGCAAACCCGTTATCCCCGATCAGCACGGTCAGGTCAGTCAGGTCGGCGAAGGTCTCGGCCTTGCCGGGATGCGCCACGATCACCTGCGGGTGCTTCTGGAAGGTGGCGGCCACGACGACGACCGGAATGTTCGACTTCACCGCGTTGAACGGCTGCAGCATGTCGCCGCCCATGTGGAAATCGATCTTGCCCGCCAGCATCATGGCGCGGTTGTTCACCTGCGGGCCGCCGGGGACGATCGTGACGTCCAGGCCGCACTCGGCATAGGTGCCGTCGGCCACCGACTGGTAGAAGCCGCCGTGCTCGGCCTGGGCGACCCAGTTGGTGCCGAAGGAGACCTTCTCCTGGGCTTGGACGGATGTTGCGGACGCTACGGCAAGGGCAGCCACCGCGGCAATTCTCAGGGACATTTGGGAAGACCTCCGTTGGAATGATTCTGGGCACGAACCTAGCGCGATCCGTTGCCAAATGTTTACGCATCTGCCCTCAATATCGCAATCTTGAAGCGATCTGCCTCGGAATTCATCATATTGGTTGCAGCGCGCCCATAATTTGCGCCCCGACTTGGGGCAAAATGCTGAAATATGAGAATTTCGAGCCCCATCCCCTCAGCGACAAGGAGCCGTCGTGACCACGATCAACCCCGGCCAGATCCGCCCGACCTTCGGCAATTATTCCCACGGCGTGCTGGTGCCGCCCGGCCACCGGCTTCTGGTGACCTCGGGCCAGCTTGGCGCGACGGTGGAGGATGCCGTCCCCGAGGGCGTGGCCGAACAGGCGGCGATCTGCTTTGCCAATATCTCGGCGATCCTGGCCGAGGCGGGCATGAGCCCCGCCGACGTGATCCGCATCAACGCCTTCGTCACCGACCGCGCCGACTTCCGCGCCTACATGGCCGCCCGCGATGCCTGGCTAGAAGGCAGCGGCAACATCCCCGCCTCGACCCTAGTGATCGTCACGGGCTTCACCCGCCCCGAGTTCAAGGTCGAAGTGGAAGTCACCGCCGCCGCACCTTAGAGTTGCGAAAAGGCGCCGTGAGGGGCTGCATGCGAAAGGACCGAGATGACCCGTTTTCCCTATCGCCTGACCGACCCGTCCCGCGCGGCCGTGCTGGGGCTGGTGGTGCTGAAGGTGGACGAGACCATCGAGGAGGATTTCCGCGCGGCCTTTCCCGGGCGCGAGGTGGCGCTGCACATCAGCCGCGTGGCCTCGGGCGATGACCTGACCCCCGACACCATCGCCGAGATGGAGCGCTGTTTGCCCGAGGCCGCCTCTCTGTTGCCCCCCGCCGCGACCTTCGACGTGGTGGGCTATGGCTGCACCTCGGGCACGGCGCTGATCGGCGCGGAGGAAGTGGCGCGGCTGGTGGGCGGGCCCACGGGCGCGCGGGCGGTGACCGATCCTTTGACCGCCGCGCTGGAGGCGCTGGCGGCGCTGGGGATCGGGCGCATCGGCATCGTCTCACCCTATATCCCCTCGGTCTCCACCCCGATCATCCGCGCCTTCGAGGCGGGCGGCATCGAGGTCGCGCAGGCACTCTCCTTCGGCGAGGAGGTCGAGGCCCGCGTCGCCCGGATCGACCCCGCCTCAACCGCCGAGGCCGCGCGGCAGGTGGCCCGGCAGACGGACATCGGGGCGGTGTTCCTGTCCTGCACCAACCTGCGCACCTTCGGCATCATCGACGCGCTGGAGGAAGACCTCGGCCTGCCGGTGCTGAGCTCCAACCAGGTGCTCGCCTGGCACATGGCCCGCCTCGCGGGTCTGGAAACCCCAGGCCTGCCGGGGCGGCTCGGGCGAATGGGCTGACCCCTTGCACTCCGCGCCCGGATGTGGCCCAGACAGGCGCGACCAGGATCAAGCACGGGAACCCGCACATGACCGACGCCGAAACGCTGCGCGCCATCGCCGAGAACCAGCCGCCCTTCGCCCGCCTGATGGGGGTCGAGGTGGTCTCGGCCGATCCCGACCGGGTGGAGATCGCGCTGACCGTGCCCGAGCAACTGGGCAACCGCAACGGCGTGCTGCACGGCGGCGCGATCATGGCGCTGGCCGACAACGCGGGCGGCACCGCGACCTTCCTCAACCTCGCCCCGGGGCAGAGCACCACCACGGTGGAAAGCAAGACCAACTTCTTCCGCGCGATCGCCGTTGGCAGCCGCGTCACCGCCATCTGCGAGCCGCTCCACAAGGGCCGCAAGACCATGGTCTGGCAAACCCGCGTCCTGCGCGAAGACGGCAAGCTCGCCGCGCTGGTCACCCAGACCCAGATGGTGCTGGAGGGGTTCGGGGGGTAGGTGATCGGGGTGTGTCAAACGGGTGCGGTTGCTCCCCGTCAGTCAGAGCACTTCTTGTGCCTGGTGGCGCAGGATCACTAACGAGTAGCCAGCGTCTGCGCCTACATTTTCACATCACCCGAAGCTGAAGAGAATTTGAGAGGATCTAACCTTTTCGCCACGAATCTTCCGCGTTTTTACGAAGATAGCAATCGCCAACAGATAGCTCGCAATCCTCAATCTCTCGAAGTTGTGATCTGAAATGGTCCAGTCCGACAGAACGCGCTTCTGTAACCTCGCATCCACAGGTCAAGGCTATAGCCGTTTCCCCTTCACGATGACCATCATCCACACCAACCAACAAAACTGGAGATGCTTGATCGAAAACGTGAAGACAGACAAACACGCGCAAGTTATTCGGACAATTCCTAAGCTTCATCGCACATCAAGACCAATCCGTCTGACAGAACCAGATCAGGCGCTCGTACCCCAAATCATGTGACGACGGACATTTCCCATCACAAGCCATAAACCCTGCGCGCGTTGAGTTCCGAAATAGCACGCTGCTCATCCGTGGAGAGTTCCCCGAGAAGATCCCGCGTAATGGATATCCAACCGGGCAGCCCAGAGCCGGTGTTGACCACCGGCCAATCAGCGCCCCAGACCATCCGGTTGGGTCCGAAGGTCTCAAGGACATGGTCAACCCAGGGGCGCACAGCATCGGTTCCAACGTTTCCAGGGGCACAATAGGCGGTGATGCCCGACAGTTTGACCAGCACGTGCTCAAGATCCGCGATTGCAGAAATCTCCTTTGCCCAGCTTTCGAACGCCCCACCTGCAATGTTGGGAACACCACAATGGTTCAATATGAATGTCTGTGTATCGCAGGCGGCGGCCAATTCCCGGGCAATCGGCAACTGTCGGGCCAGAAAGCACATGTCGAACGGCAGGCCTTTGTCGCCGATCTTTCGCACGTTGGCGCGGAAGATTATGGTTCGGGACATTTCGTCGGGCACCACATGCAATATTCGACGGTAGCCGACGACACCAAGCTCCTTGCCCTCGGCCAGCCAATCCTCAAAACCCTCGTCATTTTCGGGGCGGCAGGAGGCAATCTGACCAAGGAGCCGGTGGGCTCCAACGCGCTTTGCTATGAAGCGAGCTTCGGAGCGATAGTCGACGTCATCAACCCCAGTCTCCATAAAAATTGTCCCGACAATACCCGCACCTTCCGTCAGCGCATCATAGTCTTCGAACGTGAAGTCGCCGGTAGCGAGTTCGGGAATGTCGTTGGTCCAAGCGTAGCCAAAGGCATCGCGGTAGATCACATGCTGATGCGTGTCGATGAAGTTCATCGTGCGCGCGCTCCCTGATACGAACACGTCTGGTCGTGCCCAAGTTAACTTTCTGATACACGCGATTCAATCGGCGAGAAAGGGATAGGGAAAATGGCATTTGACCTCAAACATGAATGGTTGGTGTCATTCGCACCCAAACCTTTTGTTGTCGTCAGCGTGCGCGGAATTGTCCGCGAGACGCGCTTTCCGGCTTATGTAGTGATCAGTCAACTGCGGATATCCGGCTCAAAAGCACAAGCGGAAACGTCTTCGTGAAATTCCAATCGGGTATAGAGCATAGGTGAAAGTTAATTCCGCCTGGACAAAGGTGCGCTTGAGCCGCGAGGCCGAAAAATCATCAAAGGCGATTTCCAGAAGCGGTATTCACTGCCCTAATTTCTGCTTGGCATTTCGGGCGCGTTTGAGCGCGTCGCGAATGGCAAGAATGTTCGAAGAGGAGGCCCTGAGCCAACCCAAAGGGCCTCCAATCCCGCTCAGGTCTTTCAAGAGACCTACGTGTACCGATAACCTATTATCAGGGCGATGGCGTAGGCGCTGCTTCGTCCAGAAGGCCCTTCGATTTAAGCGTTGTCCAGAAACTTGCTGGAATTGTTGTTTGAGTCCATTCCAGAATCTGGACCAATTCACTTTTGTTTCGGGGGCCTGGGATCACCGAACTGACTATGCCGTTGAATAGCGGGAACTGCAGGGCCGCTGCTGCCAATGGCACTTCAAATTTGTCGGCGACTTCACCTATCGCGCGGACCTTGTCGACAACGTCAGCGGGTGCCTTGGCATAGTTCCACATTTCTCTGCCCACCAAGATGCCGGAGTTGAACGGTCCCCCACAGATGATCGTTGTGCCAGCCGCCTCGCAGGCGGGAAACAGTGTCTTTATGGGGGTTTGTTCCAAAAGCGTGTAACGGCCAGCCAAAAGGAAAACATCCCATTCTCCTATGCTCAGCGCATCGTGGCAAACTTCGTTCTCGTTGACCCCAAGTCCGATTGCCTTGACCAAACCGTTCCGGCGCAATTCATCCATCGCGCGATAACCGCCATCGGCCAAATCCCGAAAATGACGTGAGTTTTCCTCGCCGTGCTGGAATGCACCAATGTCATGCGCCAAAAGGATATCGATCCGGTCTAGTCCAAGGCGCTGGAGGTTGTCCTCATATGCGCGCATAATGCCATCGTATCCGTAGTCATAGACGACATGGAACGGCAATGGGTCAACCATTCCAAAATCCGCAGGATTCGTTACGGCGCCAGGCTTGAGCAGGCGCCCGACCTTGTCTGAAAGCACATACTCAGAACCGCGGAGCATGTCGCCCATAACACGCTCTGATCGCCCGAAACCGTACCAAGGAGCCGTATCGAAGTAGCCGATGCCGGCCTCCCTAGCGGCCCCGATCAATTCTGACGCTTGACGATAATCAAGATCGACAAAATTTCCACCAAGCGGGGCGCCACCAAGACCAAGGGTATCGATCAAAAGATCGGTCCGTCCTACCTGCCTTTTTTCCATATCAGCATTATTCCTGTTTGCGTGTATACAAAGAAAATTAGTGCAGATGCGTCCAGAGGCGGCTTTATCTGCAGCTCAATCTTTGCTCCGATTTTCTAGACCGTCCAGTATGGTAGATGTTTGCGTCAGACGGGTCGAGGGACAATCGCACCTAAATCTTCGTACGGGACGGTACCCCTCTCATTCCGTTCTGAATTTCTCATCAGACTATCAATTTTTGAGGCGCTGACAGCGCCTCGATGTGTCGCAGTGGTGTGGCGCCTGATGGGTGAGAACCGGCCCCTGGAGTGACCGATGTTTGCCCTTTGTTGTGTGCCGAATTGACGCCACTCACCGGCATCCCCGGCGCGGTGAGCCTTGGAGACGGGCCCGCTAAATAAGCTGGGTTCCGAGTGGAGGTCGTTCGAGACGGAGGCGTGAGTCGCACCTAATCTTTGAAAGATTCGATTGCGCCGGTCGCTGTGCATAGCTCCTGCTCGTCGGATCGCCAGCGCCAGCGGCTCGATCTCATGCAGGCAATCCGCCGCCTTCGAATCTCCGCAGCGAGCATTGGCCCAAACTCGTCCCATCGGCATCGGAAGGTCTCCCGGCTGATGTCGATGCCGCGCTCGTGCCGGACCGAGGTGGTGCAGATACGGGGGCCGGATCGACGGGGGTAATTATCAGCATAGGAAGGGCTTTTCTGCGTGACGCTCCACCCTTTGCAACACCAAACCCACGCTGATGCAGAGAAGATTGACCATGACCTTTGACATGGGAATTGACTCAATGGGAAATGTCTTGAATAATCATATTATATGATAAGCCTTTTCCGGACAGGCGTCCATCCTTGTAGGCCGAAGTGCGGCGATGGGGGAGGAACTCGGGAGGCGAGAAACGGTCCTCGGAGTGTCGCAAATGCCTGTTTTGTCGTTGAAAAACATCTCAAAAAGCTTTGGCGCGGTTCACGCTTTGCGCGGCGTAGACCTTGATCTCGAGCCTGGTGAGGTGCTGGGCTTGATGGGGGATAACGGGGCCGGGAAATCCACCATGGTCAAGATTATCTCCGGCAATTTCCGACCCAACGAGGGCGAGATATTGCTGGAAGACAAGCCGGTGGTGTTTCACCGTCCGGTCGAGGCGCGCGACAGCGGTATCGAGGTCGTCTATCAGGACCTAGCGATCTGCGACAACCTTACCGCCGCCAGCAACGTGTTTCTCGGGCGTGAGCTCAAAAAGCGGTACGCAGGATTCAGGTTTCTGGATCACAAGGCGATGTACAAGCGTGCCGCCGAGCTTTTTGCCGAGTTGAAGTCGGACGTACGTGAAACGGATATGGTGAGGCAGATGTCGGGCGGTCAGCGTCAGGCCGTCGCCATCGCGCGAACCCGTCTTTCGGATGCGAAGATCGTGCTGATGGATGAGCCTTGCGCGGCAATCTCGGTGCGCCAGGTCGCCGAGGTGCTGGAACTGATCCGGACGATGAAAAGTCACGGGCAGGCTGTCATCATGATCAGCCACCGGATGCCGGACATCTTCAACGTCTGTGACCGCGTGGTGGTCATGCGGCGCGGAGAAAAAGTGGCGGACAAGGCGATCAGCGCGACATCCCCCGAAGAAGTAACCGGCCTGATTACCGGCGCAATCGACCGCGCCTGACGTCAGGTTGAGGTTGGTGCCGGGATGGCCCCGAGCAGATGAAAAAATGAAAGCGGAATGCTAGAAAGGTTAGGGTTATCGTGTCGGGTGGTCAGCCATATTCCAGCTTTGATAATGTAACGGATTCCAAATGGGGTTTTCTTCGCAGGTACAATACTCAAGCTGCCTGGGTCACCCTTGCGATCGCAATCATGTTTGCGACCCTAAGTGCGCTGTCTGAACCTTTTTCCTCCAGCGCCAACATGACCAACATCGCGCGAAACTTCGCATTCATTGGCATCGTCGCTTTAGGGCAGACACTTGTCATCATCACTGCGGGGATCGACCTTTCGGTGGGGTCTGTGATGGGGGTGGCCGGTGTCGCCACCGCCGTCATCATGGGCGCCGGTTATAATATCTGGTTCGGGGTCGGCGGAGGACTTGCCGTTTCACTCATGTTCGGCTTTTTCAACGGCTACCTGATTGCCAAGTTCCGGATTTCGGCCTTCGTCGTCACGCTTGGGTCATTGAGCATTGCGCGAAGTCTGAGCATGGCCATCACCGAAGGTCGCCCCCTGTGGCAGTTCGGGCCCGACGAGAAACTTTTCTTCGCACTGGGCGGCAGCGAGTTTCTAGGTTTGGCTTCCCCGGTGTGGATCATGATCGCTCTGGGGGTGATCTTGACGATCGCGCTGAAATTTACCGCTTGGGGCAAGCATGTCTTCGCGCTTGGCAGCAACGAGCAGGCCGCGGAACTGACCGGCGTTCCGACAGTAAAGGTGAAGATTTCAGTCTACATGGTGGCGGCGCTTTTCGCCGGGATCAGCGGCATTCTGTTGACCAGCTTCCTCTCGGCGGTCACCGCCAACCTTGCTGAAGGATATGAATTGAGGGTGATCGCCTCTGCCGTGATCGGCGGCGCCAACCTGATGGGTGGCGAAGGCGGGGCCTATGGAGCCATCATCGGCGCGCTTCTCATCGAAATGATCCGCAACGGCCTTCTGCTCCTCGGGGTCAACCCCTACTGGCAGGGCACGTTCGTCGGCGCCTTCATCATCTTTGCGGTTCTTCTGGAGAAAATCAGAGGCCGCAGGGGATGAACGAGTCCGAGTTTTCTCGGACCCCGCCGCGGCACTCTGCCGTGGCATTCAATCCGGGAGATCCCGGCAATTAAAGATCGGAAATGATTTTCGATTTCACGCAAGGAGGAATGCAATGAAAAAAGTAGGACTGTACGCAGCAGCAGCAGCGGTCGCCGTGGTTGGAGCCACGTCCGCGTTCGCGGAGGAAATGACCTTTGCGCTCGTTCCCAAGCTGACGGCACACCCGTTCTTCGAGCTCACCCGCGACGGCTGCATGGAAGCAGCCGAACGCCTGGACGTGACCTGCGACTACCGCGGCCCGCAGAAATATGACGAGGCCGAGCAAGTGCAGGTGGTTCGCGACTTGATCACCAAAGGTGTCGACGGGCTTGCTATTTCGCCGGCCAACGCGCAGATGATGCAGCGCGTCATCGATGAGGCCGTAGCCGCCGGGATCCCGACGATTACCTATGACGCTGACTCTCCGGGCTCGGCCCGCGCGCTGTTTGTTGGCACTGACAACGTTCTTCTCGGCCTAGAGACTGGCAAGCTTATTTCTCAGTTGCGCCCCCAGGGTGGCACTATTGCCCTGATCACGGGCGGTCTTGCAGCCGATAACCTTAACCAGCGTCTTGACGGCATTCGTCAGGGCATCGGGGACGGTTGGACGATCGTCGACGGGTCGCCTTTCGCTACCAATGATGACCCGGCGGTCGGCAACCAGGTGATCACCGACCTGCTGATCAAATATCCGGACCTGAATGCCATCGCGATCGCGGGCGGCTGGCCGATGTTTGCTCCGGAAGCCTTCAAGAAGGCAGTCGAGCCGGCAATGGCCCGCATGGGCAGCGGCGAGTTCGTGCTTGTTGCCGGGGACTCGCTCGACATGCAGCTCGAGTTGGTCAAGGCAGGCTACGCAAACGGCGTTGTGGGCCAGCGCCCGATCGAAATGGGCTCAATGTCCATGGAAATCCTGCTGGGTATGACTCAGGGCAAGACTTTCCCCGACCCGTCCCACACTGGCGTTGACATCATCACGGCCGAAAACGTGGATGAGTTCCTGAAGTAAACTGACATCCCCCGCAAGGGGGATGGCGCATTATGCTCCCGCGTCTATGGCCACCAGCCGAGGGCGCGGGAGTCCCCTGGCAGAAAGCTTGATCCATGCATTTTTCCGACACGCGTAAGCTTGGCAAGACCGATCTCGATTTGTCTATCATCGGCTTTGGCGGGGCCCCGCTGGGCGGTCTTTTCGATGCAGTGGACGAAGATGAAGCCAAGGCAACCGTGACTGCAGGATATGATGTCGGAATGCGCTATTTCGACACGGCTCCGTTCTACGGATATGGGCTGAGCGAGCACCGCATGGGCGAGGTGCTGCGCCGCCATCCACGTAACGAATTCGTTTTGTCGACCAAGGTCGGCCGTCTGCTGAACCCTAGGGATCCGTCCGAGATTTTCATGGATAACTGGGCCGAAAGCCTGCCATTCGAGTCTGTCTACGCCTATGGCTACGACGCCACGATGCGCTCGGTCGAAGATAGTTACCAGCGCTTGGGCACCAACCAGATCGACATCGCCTATATCCATGACATCGGGGCCTTTACACATGGAGAAGAGGCGCACCCGGCTTTATTCAAAGAGGCAATCGACGGCGGGTTTCGCGCCCTCGACGAGTTGCGCAGCGCAGGGGTGATCAAGGCGATCGGTATGGGCGTCAACGAATGGGAGGTCTGCGAGCAGGCGCTGCGCGCGGCGGATTTTGACTGTTTTCTGTTGGCGGGGCGCTACACGCTGCTGGAACAGGAGTCCCTGAATAGCTTCCTGCCCCTTTGCGAAGAGCGTGGCGTCGGTATCGTGATCGGCGGCGCTTACAATTCCGGCATTCTGGCGACTGGTGCAGTGGAAGGGGCGACCTTCAACTATGCTCCCGCCCCGAAAGACGTGATGGCCAAGGTGGCCGGTATCGAGGCGATCTGCGCGCGTCACGGCGTTTCCCTGAAAGCCGCGGCGTTGCAGTTCCCGCTACACCATCCCTTGGTGGCGTCGGTCCTGATCGGAAGCCGCTCGCGTGCGGAGCTTGAGGAAAACCTAGCTCTGTCGCAGGACGCGATCCCACTGGATTTCTGGCGTGAGTTGAAACGCGAGGGGCTGATGCGTGAAGACGCATATACCCCTGAAGCATAGGTTGCCCTTTCTCTAATTAGTGTCCCTGGCAAGGCGGATCCGATGAGCCACATCACCGATCAAAATCATTCACTTTTGGCAAACCGGCACGGGTACTCCAAAGGGCAGGCGGCAGTGCCCACGTTTCCGGGGCCCCCGCGTTTTTGGTTGGGCCACTACGGCTATCGGACGCAAAAAGACACAGGAAGGAAAGGCTAATGTTCATCAGGGTGACTCAGGTCAAAGTCAAGCCGGGGCAGTGGACAGCGTTTCTTGACGCCTTCAAGAACCAGAGCATTCCGGAACTCGAGGCGATGCCGGGGTTCATGCGTGTGATTTGTTCCGGCGACGAGTCAACTCAAGCGATCAATATGATCACGATGTGGATGACGGCAGAGCAGGGCGGGGGAGTTGGTTTGGGAGGACAGGACGCGGCAATGGACAAGCTGCAGTCGTTTTTTTCCGAACCCCCGGTGTCTTCCGGGTTTGATGAGATTCTCGAGCGCGAGTTCTGACCGGCCTTGCCTCCATCGTCTCGCGGACGTATTCGACACTCGAAAATGCGAGCGCGGTGGAATGAAGGGCCGCGGGACGTGGCATTGGCCTGAAGCGTCTTCGCTATATATATCGAGTGTTAGAGTTTGGTCGGTGCGCTACTTTTCAGCGATCGACGCACAACGTAATAGGGGTTTGCCATAGCCTACAATTCTGGAAACTTGCGCCATGTGCGCCGCGGGATTCACGGGCAGATCGTAGAAACCCTTGGAAACGGAATTGTGCGGGGCGACTGGCAACCCGGAGCGAAGCTTCCCGACGAAGCCGCCATCGGCACTGACCTCAACGTGAGCCGCACGGTGGTACGTGAAGCCGTGAAGGTTCTGGCTGAAAAGGGCCTGATCGAATCCCGGCCGCGCGTCGGAACCCGCATTTCCCCACGGGAAAAGTGGAACCATCTCGACCCCGATATCCTCAAGTGGATCTTTGCCAACAACCCGACCAAGCAGCATGCCGACGACCTGATCGAATTGCGCCGGATGGTAGAGCCCCGCGCCACCAGGCTTGCCGCGAAACGGCGATCTGCAGAGGATGCACTGCAGATGCGCCAAGCCTATCTTGATATGGTCTCCGCGGGTGAGGACATCGACGCAGGTATTGAGCCGGATATCCGGTTTCACCAGATTATCCTGAGAGCGTCGGGAAACCGGATGTTGGAGCCACTGGGGCATGTGATAGAGTCAGCCCTTGCCGCCAGTTTTCGAATTTCGAATACCGTCCCCGGCGCGGTCGAGAAGTCCTTGGCACGGCACGAAGCGGTTCTCGTGGCGATCGAAAACGGCGATGCGGATGCGGCCGAGAGCGCTATGCGCGACCTGATCGATAAGGCTCAAGAGGCGATCTACAAAATCATCGTTGGCTAGGCCTCGTTTTGTCAGTGCCGGTGCCGTTCTGGTTTGCGGCACTTCAATAATGGCAACGCTATCATTCCCATGTTATCAATGCTCTGCCGACGAGGAATCGTTGGTAGGAACACGAGAAAACTCTTCGAACGAGAGGGTCTTGGATGGACATCCCGCCCCGTCAGACGGTGCCTTCCAGAACAGCAGAGGCGCGCTTGCCCACGATGTCTTTCCGGGGGGGATGCTCGGCTTGTGGCGCATGGTCGGGCGGATGCATCAGCATGTCGGCGCGGCCGGCCGCAAGCGGGGCAGAGTCCACCCAGTGAGCAACTGAAATCATGGCAGAAATGGAGACAACAATGACAAAACGTATCATTTTTACCGGTGGAACCGGTAAGGCCGGACGCCACGCGGTGCCGCATCTTCTGGACAAGGGTTATTCCGTCCTGAACGTCGATCTGAAGCCCTTTGACCATCCTGGCGTCAATACCTTGGTTGCGGATATCACCGACAGCGGTCAGGTGTTCAACGCATTGACCACGCATTTCGGCTTCGAAGGCTTTGAGGAAGGCGCGCCGCCCAAGGCACCCGATGCGGTGGTCCATTTCGCAGCCGTGCCGCGTGTTCTCATCAACCCCGACAACACCACCTATGCGGATAACGTCGTCGGCACCTACAACGTGCTCGAGGCGGCGATGAAGCTGGGCGTGCGCAAGGTCATTATCGCCAGCTCGGAAACCACCTATGGCGTGTGCTTTGCCGAGGGCGACAAGGATTATCACTCGTTCCCGCTCGAAGAGGACTATGACAGCGATCCGATGGACAGCTATGGCCTTTCGAAGTTGGTGAACGAAAAGACCGCCCGCGCCTTTGCCATGCGTTACGGTGCCGACATCTACGCGCTGCGCATCGGCAACGTGATCGAGCCGCATGAATACGTAAATTTCCCCGGGTACCTCGACGACCCGATGTGCCGCAAGCGCAACGCCTGGAGCTACATCGATGCCCGCGACCTCGGTGAGATCGTGCACCTGTGCATCGAGAAGGATGGGCTGGGCTTCCAGGCCTTCAACGCGGTAAACGACACCATCACGGCGGACCTTCCCACGATGGAGTTTCTGGCGAAATACTGCCCAAATACCAAGATCACCCGCACGATGGAGGAGCACGAGGCACCGTTGTCGAACCGCAAGATTCGCGAGGTTCTTGGCTTCAAGGAGGCCCATCCTTGGCGCAAATACGTTCAGCGCTGAATTTGGCTAAGGGGTGGCTTGCCACCCCTTTCGCCCCGCGAGGATATGATCGCCTTTCTTTGCAGCAAGCGTGACGTTGGGCTTCTGTCCCGGGTGACTGAAAGAGGGAGCCACAGTTGAGCAAGACACGGCAACGCCTGCCGGGCCGGAAAAGCAAGATCACCCTGCGCGAAGTTGCACGCCGGGCCGATGTGAGCGAGTCCACCGTTTCAAGAATCATGCGCAACCAGGGGCTGGTGTCCGACGCGACACGCGCGAAAGTTCTGGAAATGGTGCGGGAGCTTGGCTATGTGCCCAACCGGATTGCGGGTTCGCTCGCCTCGCTGGACTCCAACCTACTGGGAGTGGTGGTCCCATCGCTGTCCAATATCGTGTTTCCCGAGGTGCTTCAGGGTGTAAACGCTGCTCTCAAGGCGACAAATTTTCAAGCCGTCATCAGCATCAGCGACTATGACGCCACTCAAGAGGAAACCCTCGTACGAAGCATTCTGGCTTGGCAACCGTCGGCAATCCTGATCACCGGTTTCGAACATACCCCTGCCACGCGCCGAATGCTGGAGCAAAGTGGCGTGCGGGTGGTCGAGATGATGGATGTTGACAGTACGCCGATCGACATGGCGGTCGGCATGTCGCACCGCCGGGCAGGATATGCCACCGCTCGGCACCTGATTGCGCGCGGCTACCGGCGCTTCGGCTATGTCGGCCATGACTGGGTCGCGGACCGGCGGGCAAAGTTGCGCTACGACGGGATGCAGCAGGCCCTTTCCGAAGCCGGGCTGTCCTTCGTGGCGCAGGCAATGGGTGACGGGCACAGTTCGGTTGCGATGGGGCGAGCCCAGACGGCACGGCTTTGCGCAACCGCGCAGGTTGATGTCGCGGTCTACTCCAACGATGACATGGCCGTAGGCGGTGTGTTTCATTGCCTTCATGCGGGGATATCCGTTCCCGATCAACTCGCGATTTTCGGCTTTAACGGTTTGGATATCGGGCAAGAACTGCCGCAACCGCTCTCCACGATCCGATCGAACCGGTTCCTGATCGGACAGCGCGCGGTTGAGGCGATCCTGACCGCGCCAGATCGCCCGCATGCCCCGGTCGTCATCGACACCGGGTTTGAGATTTTCACCGGGGCTACTGCGTAAGCTGCACCCAAAAAGATAGAGGATAAAGACATGCACCATGCACTTGCAAAAGGGTCCGTAGCGGTCTTGACCGGAGCAGCCTCCGGTATCGGTTTGGCTACGGCGCAGCGCCTGGCCAGCCAAGGTCTACGTGTTTGCCTGGCCGACCTTCCGGGTGAGCGGCTCGAAGCGGCTCGCGCAAGCCTGATTTCCGCCGGAGCTTCGCCGGATGATATTCTTGCGGTGCCGACGGATGTGGGTGACAAGGCACAGATCGAAGCCTTGGCGGACCGCGTGTTCGGGACTTTCGGGGCAGTCAACCTGCTGATGAACAATGCCGGGATGCAGCCTGGTAGCTCGATCTTCGATGCCGAGGGCAACTGGGACCGCATCATCGATGTGAATATGTTTGGGATCATCCGCGGTTCGCAGGTTTTCGCGCCCCGGATGATCGCCGGCGGACAGCCCGGCTTGATCATCAACACCGGCTCCAAGCAGGGGATCACGACGCCGCCCGGCGACCCGGCCTACAATGTTTCAAAGGCCGGGGTGAAAGTGTTTACCGAGGCCCTACAACACGCGCTGAGGAACACGCCCGATCACCGGGTCGAGGCTCGCCTGCTCATCCCCGGTTTCGTCTTCACCCCGCTGACCGCAAACGGGCGCACCGAGAAACCCGCCGGGGCCTGGTCTCCCGAAGAGACGGTGGACTTCATGCTCCAGTCGATAGAGCGTGGGGATTTCTACATCCTCTGTCCGGACAACGAGGTGGATCGCAAGACGGATGCGAAGCGTATCGTCTGGGCAGCCGGCGATATCGCCGAGAACCGACCGCCGCTGTCGCGCTGGCATCCCGACTACGGAGATGCGTTCAAGGAGTGGCTCAAGGTCTGAGGTGGTGCTGTCACGTGTGGACGGCACCTTGCGCGCAAGGGTTGATTTGAGCTGAGAACGATCGTTGCGGGGTGCGGTCTTGGGTGCTGCCAGACGAATGCGAACCAGTCTCAGGTTGGGCAGTGACGCTGTCTCTTATGCCGCGAGAAGACCACGCCTCTCTGCGAGAGCGGCGGCGCGGCTGGCCTTGAAAAGAAGTCTTCTGGAGAGGCTGCGTTCCTGGTTGAAGTGGTTTGAGACTGAGGCATGGACGGCGGCGAACTTCTGAAGACTTCGCATCCGCCGGAAGCGGAGCATCGCCCGCTCTCGTCGTCGGAATGGAAGATGGGAATTCTCTGCCCTGTTGTTCGCCCAGCGGCCGGTCTCCTGCCGCGCGCCGACGTCGATCTCCCGGAGGGCGGCGCCGTAAGAACGAAGCCGATCGGTCACGATTGCCTCAGGTTGGCCGTGCTTGCGCATTGCTTTCCTGAGGAATTTCAGCGCTGACTTCTTGTCCCGGGTCTTCGTCACGAAGCTCTCCAGTACCTCACCTTCGTGATCAACGGCCCACCAGAGGTAGTGCGTCTCGCCGTTGATCTTCACGAAGATCTCGTCGAGATGCCACCGCCAACGGCTGGACTTCATGCCTTCGATCCGGCGTTTCCGGATCTCGGAGGCGAACATCGGTCCAAACCGATGCCACCAGAACCGGACCGTCTCGTGGCGGACGTCGACACCCCGTTCATGCAGCAGATCCTCGACGTTCCGCAGCGAGAGCGGGAAACGGATATAGCGCATCACGGCCAGTCGGATGATTCCAGGCGATGTCTTGAAGTATCGAAAAGGGCTGCGTTTGGTCATGCGCCGACGATAGCTAGCGCACTGTAGTGTCTCAAACGAGGTTTCTCTGACATGACCGACAAAGCTGCAGGCCGAGCAGACGCTCGACATGGCCGCGATGAAAGATCCGCAGTCAAGGAGATGGAAAGCCCCGCGAAGCGCGAAGCCCTCGCCCTCTCCAGGCTGGTCACAGCCTGTCGGAGCCGTCGTGCCTCAAGCCGGGTTCTCCTGACAGCGCCCTCTGACAAGGTCGGTGCAAAGTCAGTGAGGCACCACCGGTGCCACATCTGTCTCATGCGGACTGAGAGGTCGGCTGGTTTGTGATCCACCCCAATGCATCCGAGAGGTCGTGCGTGAGCGCAACGAGGTCCTGCCCGATTCTTTCCCGGAACGGGGCGGTGAAGACCCTGGTAGACCCTGTCGCGCCGATTGACAGGCGCGCGCCGGGTCCGGTCTGGGCGAGGGGGGCGGCCACCGAGCACATTCCCCGCTCTATTTCCTCGACGCATTCGGCATAGCCGCGCTGGCGGATCTGCTCAAACTCGGCCTGGAGGTCGTCGAGCCGTGTGATGGTGAATTCGGTATAGGCTCTGAGCTTGTCCTCCGTCGACCGCGAGGCCATCAGGTCGGGCATGAATGCCGCGACGGCCTTGGAGCAGGAGCACGCGTGTAACGGGCGTTTTCCGAGGCCGGGATGCAGGAAGGAGACACCGGTATCCGGCGTTTCCACGTGGATGATCTCGACCGATTGCCCGCGCAGGCGAGACAGAAAGAACGCCGCGCCAAAATCGGCTGCCGCGCGCGCCAGCGTTGGCGCGATGATATCCCGTAGGGACTCATCAGACTGATCGTCCCGGGTGATCCGCCTGAGCCGCGCTCCGATGGCGAAACTGCCTCGCGCGACCGGATCCAGCAGACCCACGCCGACGAGCTCCTGCACCAGCCGATATGCGGTAGCCTTCGGAAGGTCCGAATGACGACAGATGTCGCCGACCGTTGCTTCACCACGCTGGCCTACGATCTCGAGAACCAGCGTCAGTCGCTCTAGTCGCATAATTTTCCCATATATCGATACACATTTTTTCGTTATATGGGAATTAACAGGGAATCAAGGGAGGCGCGACGACCATGACCAAGATGTGCTGCGGGCCAGGCTATGCCTCTCCGGCCGAGGCGATCAAAGCTCCAAGGGAAAAGCTGCTCTACACGATTGCCATCTATACCGGCACCGGGATCCAGAAGCCGGACTACCTTGCGACGGTCGACGCCGATCCCGAGAGCCCGACCTACAGCCAGGTGATCCACCGGCTGGAGATGCCGGGCATAGGGGACGAGCTGCATCACATGGGTTGGAATGCCTGTTCGTCCTGCCACGACGATTCCTCGATGGCGCGCAAGTACCTCCTGGTGCCGGGTGTCAGATCGAACAACATCCACGTGGTGGATACGGCCACAGATCCGCGGGCACCGCGATTGCACAAGGTCATAGACGGGGCCGAGATCAAGTCGAAGACCAACCTGAGCGGCCCGCACACGGTGCACTGCCTGGGATCGGAGATCATCATCTCGTTCCTTGGTGACGCGAAAGGCGAGGCACCGGGCGGTTACCTGCACCTGAACAAGGATTTCGAGATCGTCGGGCGCTGGGAAGCCTCCATGGGCGACATCCCGTTCGGCTATGACTTCTGGTACCAGCCACGTCACAACGTGATGGTCAGTTCCGAATGGGCCGCGCCGAATACCTTCATGCCCGGCTTCGACCTCGAGGAAGTGGGGCATCTGAAATATGGGCGCCGCCTGCACATCTGGGATTTCGAGAAGCGCACCCCGATCGAGACGATGTATCTGGGCGAGGACGGGCTGATCCCGCTGGAGGTCAAGTTCCTCCACGATCCCGACAGCACCCACGGCTTCTGTGGCGCGGCGCTCAGTTCCAACGTGATCCATTTCTGGAAGTCCGACGCCGGGAAATGGGAATGGGAAAAGATCATCGACGTGGACAACGAACCGCATCCGGAATGGCCAATTCCACTGCCGGGCGTGATGTCGGCCATCCTGGTTTCGATGGATGACAAGTATCTCTACCTGAACAACTGGTTGCACGGAGACATGCGCCAGTATGACATCACCGACCCGCATAACCCGAAACTGACGGGCCAGGTCTGGATGGGCGGGCTTCTGGGCAAGGCACCCGAGGTCAATGGCGTCAAGATCGCGGGCGGGCCGCAGATGTTCCAGCTCTCGCTCGATGGCAAGCGGCTCTATGTTACCACTTCGCTGTTCTCGACATGGGACAATCAGTTCTACCCCGAGATCCGCACCCAGGGCGGGGTGATGGTGATGATTGACTGCGACGTCGAAAACGGCGGCATGAAGATCAACGAAGACTTCATGGTCGATTTCGGCAAGGAACCCAACGGCCCGAGCCGCTGCCACGAAACCCGCTATCCCGGCGGCGACTGCACGAGCGACATCTGGCTGTGACCGAGACCCGGATCATAACGCTCGCCAACCGCGACGGCGCCACCTACCAGGTCGATGCCCGCCGCCCGCTGCTTGACACGCTGCGGGAGCAGGGCGTGGACCTGCCCTACGGGTGCAAGTACGGCGGCTGCATCACCTGCGCCGCAAAGCTGACCTCGGGCGCGGTGGATCAACGTCGTCAGGTCGCGCTGAACAACAGGCAGATCAACAACGGCTACATCATCCTGTGCGTTGCTCGCCCGACAAGCGATTGCACGCTGGAGATCGGCGTCGAGAGCCACGACAAGCTCTACCGCAATCCCTTTCTCGACCCTTTGGAACCCCATGAACTCAAGGCGGATATCGCCACGATCAAGGAACGCTAGGCATGCCCGAAGCCGACATCGACCGCATCTACGACTACGACCCGAAGTACATCGCTGAGATCTTGAAGTCGGTCAAAACCATAGCCATGGTCGGAGCGAGCGCGGACAAGACCAAGTTCAGCTACGGCGTCCTGCGCGTGTTGCACGAGACGGGATACGACATGATCCCCGTCAACCCGAACCCGGCAGTCACCGAGATCCGCGGCATCAAGGTCTATAACTCGCTCGCGGAAATCGACCGTCCGGTCGACATGGTCGAGGTGTTTCGCCCCAAGGAAGAGCTTTACGCGATCACCGAACAGGCCATCGCGATCGGGGCAAAGGTTCTCTGGGGCCAAATCGGCGTCTACGACGACCGCGCGGCAAAACTGGCCGAGGACGCTGGGTTGAAAGTGGTCATGAACCGCTGTCCCAAGATCGAGCTGTTCCGCCCGTTCTGGAAACCCCGGCTTGATCTTGCGATCTGAATTGCGAATCCTGAAATGATTTTGAACATTTCCGCCTGTTCTTTGGCGGTGAGCCATGCTCGTCGTGGTCACGGCCTGGAACTCTCACTTTCACAAGCAAACAAGCCCGCCGTGAAAGCGGGCCTGATCTTGCTTGATGGGTGATCCCTACCCGTCGAGGAATCGACGTGCGCTCGGCATGTTCCGCATCAACAGGTAGTACACGCCGCCCGCGGGCAAGAGGCTCGCGTACCACGAGACGCCCGAGAAGATCAGCGCGAAGACCACGCCCGCGCCCATGGCGATCACCGCGGCCCAGTTGATCCCGGCATAGGGGCCATTGGGATCGTAGAGCTTGTCGATATCAAGCTCCTGCTTGCGCAGCACGAAGTAGTCGACGACCAGGATCGCAAAGATCGGGCCAAGGAAGGCCGAGTAGGTCTGGATAAAGAGGCTCAGACCGGCGGCGGATTCGTCCTTCACCAGCTCCCACGGGAATGTGCAGAAGGCTAGCAGCCCGACGATCACCGCAGAGGTCCGGAATTTCAGGTTGAAGACATCCATCAGCGCATAGGCAGGCGGCACCACGTTGTTCAGGATGTTCGTGGTCACCTGCGCGAAGGCGATGAAGAGCAGCGTCGTCACCAGCAGCAGCTTGTTGTCCACCGCGCTCGAGAAGACCTTGATCGGATCGACCTCGCCGGTCGCACCCGAGACCATCAACCCGATAAGCCCCATGAACAGCGTCGCAGGCAGGATCGAGTTGGCATAGATCGCGATCTGGCGCACCGGCCCGACATCCTTGCGCAGTTCCCGCGAGTAGTCGGACACGTTCAGCATCATCGTGGAATAGACCCCGAGGAACAGCATGGTCGCCCCCCAGAACGGCGCACCCCAGGTGCCCTCGACATTCACGAGATTGGTCATGATCTCATCGCCGTATTTATTGATGACGCTGAAGAACATGTAGACGAGCGACCCGATGATGAAGACCGAGCCGATGTTCTCGAGCCACTTGATCCCGTGGAAACCCAGCACCGACAGACCGATCTGGAGCAGTTGGAACCCGACGAAGAAGACGATCATGTTGTCATAGCCGAAGAGAGTCGCCGAGACGAGGTTCAGCGCCCCTGCCCCGATC
Organism: Paracoccaceae bacterium; assembly: GCA_014762635.1. Classification (GTDB taxonomy): domain Bacteria; phylum Pseudomonadota; class Alphaproteobacteria; order Rhodobacterales; family Rhodobacteraceae; genus JABURR01. Next base: position 106,441 of record JABURR010000063.1, on the reverse strand, counting down.
CAGCTCTGGAACCCGAACCAGACGATCGCCGGAACCGAGCGCACCAGCGCGGGAATGCGCGTCCCGGTGAACCCGAAGGCGGAGCGCGCCTGGACCATGAAGGGAATGCCGTACTTGTGCCCGGCCTGCCCGTTGATCATCAGGGCCAAGCCGATGACAAGACAGCCAATGGCGATGGCGACGAAGGTCTGAAGCAGGTTCAGCGTCCCCACCAGCCCCGACCCGACGGTGAAGGTCCCGATCGAGACGCACCCCCCGAGCCAGGCAAACAGGTAGGACCAGGGGTCCATGATCCGCGTGTCCTGCGGGGCGAGGCTTTCCTCGCCAAGCGATTTCTCCTGCACATGAGGCACGTGGTCATGCGACTGCATCTCCCCTGCTTGCGCGATATCGACGTTCATGGTCATTTTTTCCTCCCGTCCATGACGATCATTTCACATTCGGTGCCGCATAGGCATTGATTTTGCTGGTCTTCAGGCCGCAGCCCACCAGCGCGCTGACCATCCGCGTCGCGACGGTGACACCGTCGATGACCGGGATGCCGGTCTCTTCGCTGAGCCAGGTGGTCAGATCGGCCATGCCGGCACAGCCAAGCACCACCGCCTCGCAGCGATCCTCCTCGATCGCGCGCAGGATCTCGTCCCGGACCTTGATCCGGGCATTCGAGCCCGGCTCTTCCAGCGCCAGCACCGGGATCTCGGCCGATCGCACGCGGCGGCACATGTGCGACAGGCCGTAGCGGTGGATGAGTTCCTCGATGATCGGAACCGAGCGCGGCAGCGTGGTCACCACGCTGAAGGACATGGCCAGCATGCTGGCGGCCTTCACGCTGGCTTCGCAGATCCCGAGAACAGGACCGGTCGCGATCTCGCGGCAGGCGCCGATTCCGAAATCGTCGAAACAGGCGACGACGACGCCATCGATGCCGCGCGCCTCGGCCTGGCGGACCTGATCCAGAAGCCCCGGAAGGCTCATCGCCTCGTCCACGTGCCCTTCGATACTGGCGGGCGCACCGACGGCCGTTGCCCCGATGATGGTGACGCCCTCGTCAGCGGCACGCCGGGCGGCCTCGACGATCTTGTCCGTCATCGACGCCGTGGAATTGGGATTAACCACAAGTATGTCCATGATCCTCCTCCTTGTTCTTTATTTTTGTTAACAATCTTACTTAACAAGTCAATCGAAGATTTGTTGACAAGGAGTTGCGGAAGCCCAACTCAATGAATACTTTGGTGAAATATTCTCTCGCTCGAGCAGTGTTCACATGACCGAAGCCCCTGAAAACCGCATCGAAGACGCGATTCTCGATGCCATTGCTGAGCAGCGCCTCCCCGCGGGCACAAAGCTCGGCGAGCAGGTGCTCAGCGAGCTTTTCGACTGCAATCGCGCGAACGTGAGACGCGCGCTGGCATCGCTTGCCGGTCAGCACATCGTGGAACTGCGCCCGAACCGCGGGGCCTTCGTCGTCACGCCGACACCGCAGGAGGCGCGCGACATCTTCCAGGCACGCCGCGCCATCGAACGCACCATTGCCCGCGAAGCGGCGAAACATGCCACTGTCGAAGACATAAGGAAGCTACGCGAGATCATAGAGGAAGAAGCCCAGGCGCGGGCGACCGCCAGAAAACCACTCGAGTTGCGCCTCTCCCGCCAGTTCCACATACAACTGGCAAAGATTGCAGGGAACCATGTCCTGGAACGCTTCCTGGCCGAACTGACGATGCGTTCAACTCTGATCCTCGGCCTCTATTCCAGTGGCGGCGCCTCCCAATGCTCCGAGGACGAGCACACCGAGATCGTCAACGCGTTGGAAAAAGGAGATGCCGAGGCACTCTCCCATCTGATCGACGAACACCTGCAGCACCTGGAGGCCGACCTGTCGTTTGACCGCCCGAAACAGATCGGGTTCGGCCTGGCCCAAGCGCTTGTGTCCCCGTCGTATTGAGGACATGCGCACGGTGTTCGCCGCGCTCCGACGCAGCTTTCGGGTTTCGTTCTGACGCGAATGAGAGAATACAGAGCGGGTGCTCGGGGTCGGCGTGAACTCCGAAGCCGGGCAAGAAACTTGAAGGCCGATGCGTCTTGCGCGTGTCGCCTGGAATTCTCTGATGATGGACGTGTTCCGACCTGTCCGGGCCGGATTATCACTCACCACAGAACCGAACCAAAGGATGCCCGATGACCACGCTTCTCAAGGCCACCCCGGAAACCTGCGCCTGGGGCTATTTCGACGCGACCCTGCCGCCTGTTGCCGAGATCGACAGCGGCGAAACGATCGTGATCGAGACCGTCTCTGGCAGCCCGGAACAACTGCCGCCGTCTGGTGGAGGCTTTCACGTGCCGCCGGAACTGCTCGACATCCACGCCAAATCGCCGCGCCAGCTTCCGGGGCACATCCTGACCGGGCCGGTCGCTGTTCGCGGGGCCAAGCCGGGACACGTGCTCGAGGTGCAGGTTCTCGATGTCACGATCCGGCAGGATTGGGGATGGAACATCATCCGTCCCCTCGCGGGTACGCTGCCGGATGACTTCCAGACCGGGCGAACCACCATCATCCCGCTCGATACCGAGGCAGGAGTTGCCACCCTGTCCTGGGGCCTGAAACTGCCACTGAAACCGTTCTTCGGCGTCATGGGCGTGGCGCCACCGCCGAACTGGGGTCGTATCTCGACCATCCAGCCGCGCGCCCATGGCGGCAACCTCGACCTCAAGGAACTGGTCACGGGCAGCACGCTCTACCTGCCCGTCCATGCCGAGGGCGCACTCTTTTCCTGCGGCGACGGGCATGGTGCCCAGGGTGATGGAGAGGTCTGCGTCACCGCGATCGAAACCGCCCTGACAGGCACCTTCAAACTGACCCTGCGCGAGGACATGTCGCTGCACACGCCCCGCGCCGAGACGCCCACGCACCTGATCACCATGAGCCTGCACGAAGACCTCGACCGATGCGCGGAGCGCGCTTTGCGCGACATGATCAACTGGATCTGTGCGGAGACGGGTCTCTCGCGCGAAGACGCCTACATGCTCTGTTCGCTCGCTGGCGATCTGCGCATCACCCAGACGGTGAATGGCAACAAGGGTGTCCACATGATGATGGAAAAGGCGTTGCTGCAGCTTTGACCTCCGGATCACAGACCCCGTCGACCACCCCCGCACTTTGTCTGTACGATTGCCAATCATGGTCGAGGCTTCATTCCGTCAAGATCGGACCGGACGGGCGTCGTGTCGCAATCCTTCACCACGCCGCTTGCGTCCTGAACCATCGGGAGACCTGAAGATGCAGCTTCGCACCCACCATCACTACCCGTCCCGCCGCTCGTCCGTCATCGCGCGCAACATGGTGGCGACCAGCCAGCCGCTCGCCGCTCAGGCCGGGCTGTCGATGCTGACGCGGGGCGGCAATGCCGTGGACGCGGCCATCGCCACGGCGATCACGCTGACGCTGGTGGAGCCGACAGGCTGCGGGCTTGGCTCGGACGCCTTCGCGATCCTGTGGGACGGATCCGAGCTGCACGGGCTGAATGCCTCGGGGCGGTCGCCCGCGGGCTGGAGCGCGGAGCGTTTCGCCGGGATGGACTCGGTTCCCTATCGCGGCTGGGAAAGCGTCACCGTGCCCGGCGCCGTCTCGGGCTGGGTCGCGCTGTCGGAACGGTTCGGCAAGCTGCCCTTCGCGCAGCTTTTCGAACCCGCGATCACCTATGCGGAAACCGGCTTCCCCGTCTCGCCCGTCATCGCCAGCCTCTGGGCGCGGGGCGGCAAGGCGCTGGCCGATCAGCCCGGGTTTGCCGCCAATTTCCTGCCCGGCGGCAAGGCCCCGGCAGCCGGGGAAATCTTCGCCAACCCCGCCATGGCACGCACCCTGCGCCTGATCGCCGAAACCAAGGGATGCGCCTTCTACGAGGGGGAGTTGGCCGAGACCATCGAGGCTTTCGCCATCGAGCACGGCGCGGCGCTCAGGGTTTCCGATCTGGCCGCGCACAAGGCGGACTGGTGCGGGACCATCTCGCGCAGCTTCGACGATGTGACGCTGCACGAGATCCCGCCCAACGGTCAGGGGATCGCGGCCCTGATGGCGCTGGGCATCCTCGAACACACGAATATCCGCGACCTGGATGCGGATGATCCGCAAGCCTTCCATCTGCAGATTGAGGCGATGAAGCTGGCGCTGCGCGACACCGAGACCTTCGTCACGGATATCGAGCACATGACCCAGGTCACCGTGGACGACATGCTCGACGATGGCTACCTGGCCGAGCGCGCGAAGCTGATCGACACCGGCAAGGCCACCGACTTCGGCGCCGGGGCGCCCAAGAAGGGCGGCACGGTCTACCTGACAGCGGCGGACGCCTCGGGGATGATGGTCTCGTTTATCCAGTCGAACTACGCGGGCTTCGGCTCGGGCGTGACGGTGCCGGGAACCGGCATTCACCTGCAGAACCGCGGCGCGGGCTTCTCGCTGGACCTGGGCAGTCAGAATGTCGTCGCGCCGAACAAGCGGCCGTTCCACACCATCATCCCGGCATTCCTGATGTCGGGGGGAGAGCCGCTGATGAGTTTCGGCGTCATGGGCGGCCCGATGCAGGCCCAAGGTCATCTGCAGATGACATTGCGGACGCAGCTTTGGGGGCAGGATCCCCAGATGGCCGCCGACGCCCCGCGCTGGCGGGTGACCGAGGGCCTCGGCGTGGCCTGCGAAACAACCCTTCCAGAAGCGACCCTGACAAAGCTGCGGGACATGGGACACGCCCTGGAGATGGAAGCCCCAGACAATGCCTTCGGCTTCGGCGGCGCGCAACTGATCTACCGTCTCGACAACGGCGCCTACGCCGGGGGATCGGAACCCCGAAAGGACGGTCAGGTCGTGGGGTTCTGAAGGCGGACCAGAAGCACCAACAGCCCGACGCAAAGCACGGAGACAGCCGCCAGGGGCACAACGAAGCCCTCTGCCAGCGGCGCGAGCAAGCCAAAGGCCACCGGGCCGAGGACGCCACCGACTTCCGCGGCAGTGAAGAACAGCCCACCTGCCAGACCCAACCGATCCTGCGGAATGCCGGGCAGGTCCATGAGGATCATGATGGCGAGTGTCATCATTGATCCTCGTGCGAGGCCCTGCAGCATCAAGCCTCCGGCTAGAAGTTCCCTGGACCCCGTTTGCAGCAGAAGGCTGGCCAGGAAGACCGAGACGAAGAGGCCCGCCATCATCTTCAACCGTCGGGCAGGCGTGGCCAGCCGCGGGATCACCAGAACCCCCAGGATGCCGATTGCAGGCGGGATCGCGGCCCAGTAGCCCGCCGCGACTGCCGAGAACCCGCGGCTGCGCAGGATTTCAGGCATCCAGTTGTTGAACCCGTGATTGATGAAGAAGATCCCGACGCTGATCGCCAGCAGGATCTGTACCTTGCGGAGAGCCGCGATCTCGAGAAAAGCCGCCGGGTCGTATTTCTTGGCGTCGGCTCCCGCGCCCCGCCGACCCATACGCGCCGACAGCAGGTACCAGACCAGCCCGCTGAAAAGCACGGCCCCGGCATAGACCATCATGACGGCCCGCCACTCCTGACCCACCAGCGGCATAACGAGGCTATTGGTAATGGCCAGCGCGGTCAGCCCGCCCAGGTAGGGCCCGGTCACATAGAGACCCATCGCGGTTGATCGGGCCTGCCCTTCGTAGAGCCGAGTGATCACCATGGGCGCCCCGACCGAGATCATCGGGCCGCCCACCCCGAACAGCGCGACCGCAAGGCCCAGCATCAGGGGGGTATCGGCAAAACCGCGCGCCAGGGCGGAAACTGCCATCAGCACCGCCGACAGGGCCAGCATCCGGCGCGCCCCGATATGATCCAGCAGCATCCCGCAGGGGATGGCGAAGAGGATGTAGGTCACAGGCCAGGCGCCGAGGATCAGGCCCATCGTGCCGGTGCTGATACCAAGCTCGGCCCGGATCGGGGCCACCAGCGGCGCCATCGACGCGGTGATCACCCCGAAACAGAAATAGACCAGCCAGACGCCGAAAAGCACCGGCCAGCGCGAGCCGATGCTCTCTTCCAGGTCACGCTGAGCAGGGGTTTCGGCGGCCATCGAAACGCGCGGCATCAGAAATCTCGCCGCGGACCGGGGATATGCAGTCCGGCGCAGCCACAGGCCATGTTCTTGGAGATCGACGCGGCCTTGTCGAACCGCGCCACCCGCGGGGGCATTTCAAGAATGTCCAGCAGGCCTGTTTGCTCGCAGTAAATCCCGGCCGCGGCGAGATTATCACGTGAAATACCCAGAGGCCGCGATTCTGCGTGCAAGTTGAGCGTTCCTTTTGGGAAAGAACCGGAAGAAATCCGCATTTCTTCTTACATTATAGAAGCTTGGAAAGGAAGAAAACGGTGATCAATGTGATTTGAGGAAGTGACACGCATGCCATTCGATGCCGGAGGCCGGACGTTGGACCCAAGCCGATGCCGATGACCGAAGGGGCCGAAAATCTTGCAACGGCCGTCGGATCCGTTTCGGCACCTCGATAGCGATAGGGGCGCCGACTGGCGCCCCTGGTGCGTCGGGATATTCGAAGCGGTCAGTTCATCTTCTCATCCGGCTCCATGCCGTCCATCGACTTCATTTCGTCCATCCCTTCCATCCCGTCCATCTTCTCGTGGAATTCGACCGTGGCCACCGCCTCACCAACGGGCGTGACGGTCTTCGTTCCCTCGTCATGGCCGATGTCGAAGCGATCCAGCGTATGGGCCATCATCCCGTCCATGCCGAGGTCGATGACGGCGGACACGTAGTTGTCCGGCACCATGGTCGGCGCGACCATGGACAGAACCCGGAGCGAGGTCGCCTCGGTCGTGATCTCGAATGTCACCGACTTTCCAGCAGCCAGCAGCACGCCCGGAGGTCCGTCGGTTCCATGGCCCACCATCGCATCGGGGCCGATCCGGGCCGCCAGTTGGGCCGGATCGCCGGTCAGGATCTGGTGCTCGGCCTCGGGCGTGACGTAGCTCATGTCGAAGATCTCGGTGTCGTACTTGGCGTCGGTGATCAGGATCGGCGCAAGCAGTTCTTCGTCCATGTTGTTGGTCACGGTGACCGAATAGGTGCCAGCCATGGCGGCGGTCGACATCAGGCCGAGTGCCGTGGCGGCCAGAAGCGCGCTGAGTTTCATCTTGTGTGTATCCTTCGGTTTGGGGTCTGTCGTCGGGCGACGTGGACGACATAAGCCCGGCGGGACGTCACGCGCAAAACACATGCTCGGGTGTTTCCCACTGAAATTTCACACCTTTTTGTGTGGAGAGCGTGAGCGACCCGCCTTGATGTCGGAGCGATGTCCAAATGAACTCCCGGCTCCCGAGGGGCAGTTTGATCCACGTCACAGACAGGCCAGGCAAAGCCTTCTAGAGAACCGCATTGGCAAAGGGCTCAGCTTGGGGGGCTGCGATGGAGCGAAGCGTTTCCGAAGAGACCCCGGACACGATCCCGGTGCGGGCTGTTCTGCCCTTTCTCATCCTGACCTTCGGGATCACCTGGGGGGTAGCGGGGTTCTACATCCTGTTCCCGGATCAGGCCGTCAGGATGTTCGGCGCGATCAGCGGGTCGCATCCCTTGTATTTCCTGGCCACATGGTCACCGGCGATCTCGGGCCTCGTCGTGGTGTTCGCCCACGCAGGTTGGACGGGGGTGCGCGCCCTGGTCTTGCGCGTCCGGCTCTGGCGCATCTCGAAGGGCTGGCTGGGGTTCATCCTTGTCGTCCTGCCCCTCGTCTATGCAGCAGGCTCGCTTCTCAAAGGTGGTCCGGTTCTGGCCCCTCTCCCACCCGAAGGGGCGGGTCCGCTGGCGGCGCTCATGGTCCTCATGCTCTTTCTCGGACCGGTCGAGGAATTCGGTTGGCGCGGGGTTTTGCAGCCCCTGCTGCAAAGGCGCATGGCGCCGCTCTGGGCGGGCGCCCTGATCGGAGCGATCTGGGGCACCTGGCACCTGCCCGCGTTCTTCCTGTCCGGCACGGTCTACGCCACCTGGAACTTCCTGCCGTTCTTCGTCGGCAACGTGGTCGTGGCCATCCTCGTGACGCCGATCTTCAACCAGACAAGGGGAAGCCTGTTCTGGCCGATGATGTTCCATTGGCAACTCATCATCCCGTTCTGGCCGGATGCGCAACCGTGGGACACGTGGATCCTCGGCGCCGTCGCCGCCGTGGTGGTGTGGTGGAACCGCGACACCATGTTGAACCGCGCCGGGGCCGTGACCAGGGTCTTGGACGTTGGGTAGCCTGTGGTGAGAGACTGACGCCCTACCCCGGCTTGCGCGCCACAAAACAGGCCCAGGTGATATGCCTACCCGCCAGTGCTTCCTGCCATCGGGCGATACTCGCGGCGATCCGGGTCGCGGCCTCGGGGTCGAGCCCCTCGACAGGCGTCTCGAGAAGCTCTGCCAGTCGGTCGTAATGTGCCGCGATATCATGCGGCCGCTCCTCGGAGTGGAGAATTTCGAACCCGGCCTCTTGGGCCATCTCATAATAGGTTCGGGGTGTCGCACCGACCTGGGCGCCCAGACGCTCGAAGGCGGAACTCACCTTGGCCATGTCCGCCCCTTCTGCTGTCAGGATGTCGGAAAAGGCAAATGTCCCTTCCGGCCGCAGAACCCGGAAGACCTCGGAAAATACCCTTGGCCGGTCGTTGGAATGGATGATCGATTCCTGGCAGACGCAGGCGTCCCAGGCGCCGTCGGCGCTCTCGATCTGGTGGAAGTCTCCCACGTCGACCGTCACCCTGTCCGCCAGGCCGTCCCGGTCCATCGCCTTGCGCGCCTCGTCCACGCATAGCTTCGAGATATCCAGCCCCCGGGCATGGCACCCCATCCGGGCCAGTTCTCCCAGGGTCCCGCCGTAGCCGCAGGAGATATCGAGAACCCGGTCGCCCGCCTTGATACCGGCCACGGAAAGCAGGTGGCGCGTCATCGCGAGGGAGGCATCGGCGACGCTCTCCTCCCCCGTTCGGTAAAGGCCGATATGGATGTCGGCCCCACCCCAGAGCAGCCGGTAGAAATCCGCCACGTCCTGTGTGTTGTAGTAGTCCGCCGCGCGGGCCGCATTCGTGTCTGGCTCTGTCATCCGGGCGTCTCCTCAGGATGGGGTGTCGTCTCACACCATCCTAGGGATCAATCAGACTGGCGCCAGCGTCTCGGCGCCCCGATCCTCAGGCAAGCGGTCCGAAGCCGGACCGAGACTGGCGCAACGCCAGTTCGGCACCTGTCCATCCCGCACGAGCCAAGCCAATGCGGGATGGACTTGGGGCGCCGCCTATCCCTGCGTTTCGGGGTCGTAGAAGTCAGACGTCCGCTGCCGCCCGGCCAGCCACCAACCGGACTGTTCCGGCCAGGTGGCAAACTCAGTGTCATGCCCAAGATCCCGCGCGGCATGAAGTGCCCACATGGGATCCACTAGGGCCTCGCGCGCGATGGCGATGAGATCGGCGCGCCCCTCGGACAGGATCGCCTCGGCCTGCACCGGATGGGTGATCAGCCCGACGGCCATGGTGGGCATGTCGACCTCTTTGCGAACCCGCTCGGCATAGGGAACCTGGAATCCCGGTTGCCGCTTCTGCCCCCCGCTGGCGGTCGCCGCGCCGGCAATCCCGCTCGAGGAGCAGTCCATCACGTCGACGCCCAGCGCGCGCAGTTCGCGGGCCAGCACCACCGTGTCGTCCAGCGACCAGCCACCCGGAGCGCCGTCAACAGCAGACGTCCGGAAGAACAGCGGGATATCGTCGGGCAAGGCGCCGCGGACGGCCTCCGCGATCTCCAAGGCGAGCCGCATTCGGCCGCGAAGGTCGCCACCGTATTGGTCCGACCGCTGGTTGGCCAACGGCGACAGGAAGCTGTGCACGAGGTAGCCATGCGCGCCGTGGATCTCGACAATCTTGTAGCCCGCCTCCAGCGCGCGCCGCGTGGCCGAAACATAGTCCTCGACCAACTTGGCAATTTCCGCCGCCGACAACTCATGAGGCTCCGGCCAGCCCTCGCCCACCGGGATTGCGGATGGGCCGACGGGGGTCCAGGGCATGTCGCCCCGCTCGAAGTCGGCCTCGTTCAGCGGCCCATTCCCGAACCAGGGGCGCTGCATCCCAGATTTCCGGCCAGCGTGCCCAAGCTGGATCGCCGGGATCGCCCCGTTGCGCAGCGCGAATTGCGCCACGCGCGCATGTCCGGGGATCTGGCTGTCGGTCCAGATGCCGGGGCAGCCATGAGTGATCCGGCCGCCCTTCTGCACCGCTGAGGCCTCGGTGAACACGATGCCCGCACCGCCAATGGCAAAGCGCCCCAGGTTGACCAGGTGCCAATCATCCATGTGACCCTCGTGAGCGGCGTACTGGCACATGGGCGAAATCACGACGCGGTTGCGCGTTTCGATGCCGCGCAGTTTCAACGGTCGGAACAGGTTGGGCGTCTCGGTCATTGCTTCCTCGTTTTCGTTTTTTTCAGCAGCCATCCAACACGTTACGCCCAAACAATCAATCACTCGCCTGACCCTGGCAGACCGCCAGGGCCATCCAACGTCATGCTTCGGAGAGAAGTGGGGCAGTAGGACATGGTGAAGACTGGCATGTCACCAGTTGGCCTTCGCCTCAATTTTCAGGCCTTCAGCCGCGCTTTACACCAGGCAGGGCGCAGAGCATCTCGAACAAGAGGTTCGCTCCGATCAGCGCGGTGTTGCCCGAAGGATCATAGGGCGGAGACACTTCGACAAGGTCGCACCCAACGAGGTTCAGCCCCGCGCAGCCCCGCACGATCTCGAGCGCCTGCCAAGTGGTCAGGCCGCCGGGCTCGACTGTGCCGGTCCCCGGCGCGAAGGCCGGATCGAGGCTGTCGATGTCGAAGCTGAGGTAGACGGGTGCATTGCCGATCGTATCGCGCACCTGTTCCATCAGCGGAGCGAGCGATTTGTACCAACAGTCTTCGGCCTGGATGACGGTCCAGCCCTTGTCCCGCCCCCAGTCGAAATCCTCGGGCGCATAGCCGGTGCCCCGCAGGCCGATCTGGAACACCTTGTCATTCTGCAGGCAGCCGTCCTCCCACGCACGGCGGAAGGGGCAGCCATGCGCGACCGTCTCGCCGAACATATGCTCGTTGATATCGGCATGGGCATCGACATGGATCAGGGCAACGGGGCCGTGACGTTCCTTGATGGCGCGCAGGATCGGCCAGGTCAGCGTGTGATCGCCGCCGAGCGTCAGAGGGATCGTCCCGTGCGACAGGATTTCACGGTAGCGGTCCGTGATGATGTCGACGCTCTTCTTCAGATCGAAGGTGTTGATCGGGACGTCGCCGATATCTGCCACCTGCAGGCTGTCGAACGGCGCGGCGCGGGTGGCCATGTTGTAGGGGCGCAGCATGCGGCTTTCGTCCCGGATCTGGCGCGGACCAAGCCGCGTGCCGGGGCGGTTCGACGTGCCGATATCCATCGGGGTCCCCACGAAACACGCATCCAGCCCTTCCGCGGTGTCCTGCGAGGGCAGGCGCATCATCGTGGCGGGCCCGCCGAACCGGGGCATCTCGTTTCCGCCGAGGGGTTGATTGAACTGGCTCATGCGCGGTCTCCTGTCGCGATCAATCGGGCAAGCGGGCGGGGCTCTGGCGATCTAGGCCGCGAACGCGCTTGGGTAGGTCGGTACAGCATTTGAACCCTGAAGCCACATCGGCTTCAATCGCATCTTGAGGAGAGCATAATCCAAATCTCCCGCCCCTAGTCAGTAGTGGCCTCGGCCTGCCGGAAGTTGCCTCAGGCAGGCTCCCTGCGCCACTTGGCCGGACCGGTCTTGTGGATGGAGTTACCCGTGGTATCGACCGCGACCGTCACCGGCATGTCTTCCACCTTCAGCTCGTAGATCGCCTCCATCCCCAGGTCTTCGAAGGCGACAGGGCGCGCGGCCTTGATCGCTTTCGACACAAGGTAGGCCGCGCCCCCCACGGCGATCAGGTAGGCCGCGCCGTGCCGGGCGATAGCCTCGATCGCCTGGGGGCCACGCTCGGCCTTGCCGATCATCAGCTTCAGACCGGTGGCCGACAGGATCTGGTCGGTAAACTTGTCCATCCGGGTGGAGGTGGTCGGGCCTGCAGGGCCGATCGCCTCGTTCCCCACGGCATCCACCGGACCCACGTAGTAGATCGCGCGCCCTTTCAGATCGACCGGCAACTCACCGCCCGCATCGAGGATCTCGACCATCCGCTTATGGGCCGCGTCGCGGCCGGTGTAGAGCGTTCCGGACAACAGCAGCGTTTCCCCGGGCTTGAGCGAAGAGATCACCTCGTCATTCAGCGCATCCAGGTCGACCCGCCGCGCATGGGCGCTGGCCCGGTCGATCAGGATTTCCGGCCAGTCCGACAGGTCGGGTGGGATGAAGCTGGCCGGGCCGCTGCCATCCAGCGTGAAATGCACGTGCCGCGTCGCCGCGCAATTGGGGATCAGCCCGACGGGAAGCGAGGCCGCATGGGTCGGGAACGACCGGACCTTGACGTCCAGCACCGTGGTCACGCCGCCCAGCCCTTGCGCGCCGATACCCAGCGCGTTCACCCGGTCATGGATCTCCAGCCGGATTTCCTCGGTCCGGTTCAGCGGCCCGCACCGCTGCAACTCGGACATGTCGATGGGATCGTTGAGCGACTGCTTGGCCAGCCACATCGCCTTGTCCGAGGACCCGCCCACGCCGATCCCCAGGATCCCGGGCGGGCACCACCCGGCGCCCAGCGCCTCGACCGTCTGCACCACCCAGTCGGCGACCGAAGCCGAGGGATTCAAGACGGTGAATTTCGCCTTGTTCTCGGACCCGCCGCCCTTGGCCGAGACATGGACAGACACCGCATCCCCCGCCACGATCTCGGTCGAGAGCATGGCCGGGGTATTGTCGCCGGAGTTCTTGCGCGCACCCAGCGGGTCCACCACGACCGAGGCACGCAGCGGGTTCGTGTCAAGCCGATAGGCCCGGCGCACGGCCTCGTCCACGACCTCTTGCAGGCCGCGCGAAATCTCCAGCCGCGCGCCCGCGCCGACCTGAATCGCGATATTCGCCGTGCCGGTATCCTGGCAGATCGGGCGCCGCCCGATGGCGCACATGCGCGAGTTGACGAGGATCTGCGCCATGGCGTCCTTGGCGCCGGGGTTCTGCTCGCGCTCCCAGGCGCTGGTCATGGCTCGGATGAAATCCGGCGGATGGAAATACGAGATGTACTGCAGCGCCTCGGCGATGCTGTCGATCAGGTCGGATTCGCGGATCACCGCCATGTCAGTCCTCCTCGATTTGCCGGATCACGTCCGTCACGCTGCCGTCACGATACTCGGAAATCGCCATGACGCGACCCTGGGCGTGCACAGGGGTCGGTTTTGTCGCGGCCTCGGCGGCCTTGGCGGCCAGATCTTCGATCGTGCAGATCGGCAGGTCGGTCGCCGTGAGCCGTTCGATCAGGTCGTCGCGGCGCGGGTTCACCGCGATCCCGGCATAGGTCGCCGCCGAGATACCCACGTGGTTCGTGTTGCGCTGGTAGGAGGCCACAGCCGCCAGGTCGAAACACTGCGCATTGAGCAGCGCCCGGAACAGCCCGGCCTCAAGCATCTCGGCGTGGGCGCCGGTGATTCCGCCCGAGGCGAAGCTGCCGGTCACGCCGCGCCGGGCCATTTCCTGACCCACGCAGGCCGCTGCGGCCAGCGAAATTCCCCCTGCCCCGGTCTGGAACGAGAAGCCTTCCTCCAAGAGCCCGCTGGCCGCGATCACCGCGACTGTGTTCTCGGCGATGCCCAGGCTCAGCGGATCGACGGAAGGCCGCGTCGCGCCCGAGGTAATACCACCGGGATCGCCGATGCTGTCGATGCAGACGACGAAGTCGACCTTGTTCTGCGGGTTGTCCACCGCCGTCAAAGGATAGGGCAGCCGGCTGTCGGTCACCGCCACCACGCGGCGCGCGTTGTCCACGTCCACCTGCGGATAGCCAAGCGTGCCGCAGGGCGCGCGGCCAGGGCGCTGCGGCTGATGGCTTCGGCCACACGCCGGAAATGAAGCTGGCCGAGATGCGCCCGATCACGCCACTGCGGATGCGGTCCACCAGCGGGGCGTGCACCGGAAAGATCGAGGTGACCGCAAGGTCCAGGTTCCGCAACCCGCGCCGCGTCAGGGCATCGAGCACGGTGTTGAGCACGTTGTCGCCGTTGCGCAGGTGGTGATGGAACGAGACCGTGTCACCATCCTTCAGCCCCGAGGCCGAAATTGCGGCTTCGAGATCGGGGAGCAGTTTCCGCGACGTGCGGCGTGCAAGGTCACGCGGCGGGTGGATTGCACCATAGCCCGCGACCTCCTTGGGAAGGTCATGCACCGGCGTCGCTGCTCCGCGCCCGGGCAAGAATGCGGCGGGCCGCTTCCTCGACCGGTTTGTCGATCATCTTGCCGTCCACGGCCACCGCGCCCGACGTATCCTGCTCAAGGGCGGCCAGCACGCGCCGCGCCCAGTCAAGCTCGGCATCCGAGGGGGCGAAGGCGCCCGACACCGGCGCGACCTGCGCCGGGTGGATCAGAAGCTTGCCGCCAAGGCCCATGCGCCGGGCGGCCTCGGCCTCGCGCGCCAGACGCTCGGTATCCTTGAGTTCGGGCGTCACGCTGTCGACCGGCGGCAAGGCCCCGGCCCGACGCGAGCGCAAAACGATCTCGGCGCGCGTGTGGAGCAGCGGTTCCCATTCCGGTGCACAGCCCAGGTCCAGCGAATAATCCAGGTGGCCAAACACCGCGCGGCTCACGCCCGGGGCCGTCAGAATATCGCTCAGGGCCTGCAGCCCCCGCGCGGTTTCGATCTGCGGAAGGAATTCAAGCTCTCGTCCGACCGCCGCACTGATCTGCGCGTAGGTCTCGGCAATGGCGGCGCCAAACCCCGAAGCGCCTCCGGTCACGAGTGCGGATTTTCCGTCAAGTCGCGTGGTTTTCCGCCCAAAGTCAGTCTGGTCCGCTGCTGCAGATAGGATGTTGATTGCCCCGCGCGGGGCTATGCTCGTGCCTTTTCCGAGAATTCTGCGCGCAGCGCCGCGTCATGCTCGCCCAGCGCCGGAACAGGTCGATAGCTGGGCCGCTGCCCCGCGATCACCGCGCCGGGGGCCAGCATCTCGATTTCTCCCGCCCCGGTCTGGACCGTGATCAGCCGGTTTTGCGGATGTGCCAGCAGGTCGTCGAGGTCCGAGAGCCGCCCGAACGCAATCTGCGCGGCATTCAGCTTTTCGATGATGGCTTCGCGTTCGTATCCGGCAAAGACCCCAGCGACGATCTCTTCCAACTCCGGCCGGTTCTCCACGCGAAGGCTGTTCGAGGCAAACCGCGGGTCCGTCGCCAGATCGGCATCCCCCAGAACATCGGCGCAGAGACGTTTCCACTCCCGCTCGTTCTGGATCGAGATCAGCACGGATTTTCCGTCGCTGCAGGTATAGGCGCCATAAGGCGCGATGGTGGGATGCTTGAGACCGACGCGCGCGGGTGGCTTGCCGCCATAGCGCGTCTGCAGGTAGGGCACGTTCATCCAGTCGGCCATTGCGTGAAACAGGGAAACCTCGATCGCGCGTCCCTTGCCCGAACGCTCCCGCGCATAAAGCGCCTGAAGGATCGCCTGGAAGGCCGTCATCCCCGCGGCGATATCGCAGACCGACACACCCACGCGGGCCGAGCCATGTTCGGTGCCGTTGATTGCACACAGCCCGCTTTCTGCCTGGATCAGCAGGTCATAGGCCTTCTGGTCGCGGTAGGGCCCATCCTCGCCATAGCCCGAGATCGAACAGCAGATCAGCCTCGGGTGGCGCGCGCAAAGCTCATCGGCCCCGAAGCCGAGCCGCGCCGCAGCCCCGGGGGCGAGATTCTGAATGAAGACATCGGCCTTGGCCAGCATCGCCGTCAGCAGGGCATGATCCTCGGGGTCCTTGACGTTCAGCCGGATCGATTCCTTGCCCCGGTTCAGCCAGACGAAATAGGCGCTTTCGCCTTCGACAAGCGCATCGTAGTTGCGGGCGAAATCGCCTTCGTGGCGCTCGATCTTGATGACGCGCGCCCCGCCATCAGCCAACCGCCCCGACGCATAGGGTGCGGCCACGGCCTGTTCCAACGCGATGACGGTAATGCCCTCAAGGTCCTGCATGGTCATGTCCTGTTCGTTTCCGCGTTCCTGTATCCCACAAGCGGAACGCTTCAATGAAATATACTCTTCCTCGCCGTGCTATAAGAATTTGCTATGGGATGACAGGAGGAGGCGGGATGGATGTCAAACAACTCCGTTACTTCATAGCGATTGCCGAGGAAGGCTCGCTGTCTGCCGCTGCCCAACGGGTGAACGTGGCGCAGCCGTCCTTGTCGCAACACGTGATTTCGCTGGGGCGGGATCTTGGCGTGAAACTGCTTGAACGCTCGCCCCGCGGCGTGTCGCTCATCCAGTCGGGCGAGGTGCTTCTGTCCCACGCGCGGGAAATCGTCACCTCGCTGGAAACCGCGGTCGAGTCCGTGCGCCAGTCCGGCGCCGAACCCATGGGCGAGGTCAGGCGCTCGTGCCCCAAATTATCTGACGACGGACAGTGTCCCCCGTCAGGACCTGTGGGACATCTGGATTGATTTCGTAACGGAGGGTTTCTGGCTCATCGTAACCGCCAAGGAGTTGAGATGAGACAGAAACTCGAAACACGCAAAGAGCCTGCCGAGAAGGTCATGAAGGACATTCGGCGGCGAACCAGGAAACAGCCTCGATCATCCGCGAAGAAGGCGGCACCGTCGAAACCGCCGTCTCCGACGTTTCCAAGGCCGACCAGGTGGAAGCCGCGGTTGGCAAATGCATGGAGGCGTTCGGCCGCATCGACGTTCTCGACAACAATGTCGGCATCATCGATCCCGGCGGCCGGGAAGACCTGAGCGAAGAGCAATGGGACCGGCTCATGGCGATCAACGTCAAGTCGATCTACCTGACCTGCCGCCACATCCTGCCGATCATGGCCAGCCAGGGCGGTGGCTCGATCATCAACATCTGGTCGATCGCTTCGACCCATTCGCTGGGCTATTCCTGCATCAGCTACTCGTCGTCCAAGGGAGCCGTGAATGCCTTTACCCGCGACATTGCCTTGAACTACGGTCCAAAGGGCATTCGCTGCAACTCGATCCTTCCCGGGCTGATGAACACCCCGTTGATCCATGCGGGCAACGTGACCTCGGTCTACGGCTCGACCGACGAGATGGTTCGCCAGCGTGACGCGCTGGTCCCGCTCGGCAAGATGGGTTATGGCTGGGACGTCGCCTGGGCTGCGGTTTTCCTGGCCTCGGACGAAGCCAAGCATATCACCGGGATCGAGCTTGTTGTGGATGGCGGCATCACCCTGAAGGTCAAGTGAGGACGAAATCCATGCATCTCTATATCAACACCACCTCCCCTTTCGTGCGCCTGGTCCGGCTTGCGATCGAGGAGAAGGGGCTCTCGGATAAGGTCAAGACCGAGATCGTCGACCCCTGGGCCGACCCCAAGGCCTTCCTTGCCGCGAACCCGGCGGGCCGCGTTCCGGTTCTCACTACCGATGACGGACACCAGATCGCCGAGGCGCAGCTGATCCTGCGCTACCTCGACCAGATCGCGCCCGAACCGACGATCTTCCCGGCCGAGGATCTGGCTGCGACGCTGGCCATTGCCGCCCCGGCGCTTGGCGCGACCGAGGCCGCCACTGCGGTCATCATCGGGCGCAAGTCCAGCGAGGCGTTCGACACCGACATGGTGGGTTCCAAGCGTTATCGTACCATGGCCGATGGCCTGGCGCGGCTCGACGCCAACCTGCCGCGCGATTTCTCGGATCGCCCGGACATCGCCAATTTCGCCGCGGTCACGGCAGTGGATTACATCGTGTTCCGCTTCACCGACCGCGACTGGCTGGCCGGCCTGCCGAGCCTGAAGGCTTGGCGCGAGCGTCAGAAGGGCCACCCCTCGGTCGAAGCCACCATGCCCTATATCTGAGCCCGCACCCGGGCGCGACGATTTCCCGAACCGAAGAAAAGCGACGGTCACCATGAACAAACAAGCCACCCTGTCGAAAGACAACGCCTCCGGCCTCCGCCGCATGGATCACTGGATCGACGGCGTCTCGGTGCCGCCGTCCGGCGGACAATACCTCGAGAATATCAGCCCGATAAACATGTATTCACCCGGCGCGAGCCCTTCGGCGTGGTGGGCGTCATCACCCCGTGGAACCTGCCGCTGAACCAGGCCGCGCGGGCCATCGCCCCGGCGCTGGTCGCGGGCAACGTGGTGGTGGCGAAACCCTCCGAGATCACCTCGCAGACCACGATCGAAATGGCGCGACTCGCCACCGAGGTAGGTTTCCCGAACGGTGTCATCAACATCGCGCTGGGCACCGGTCTGGACGTGGGCGAGGCCATCGTCAGCCACGACGCCGTGCGCAAGGTCGCCTTCACCGGATCGGTGGGCGTGGGCCGCGCCATCGGCAAGATCGCGGCCGAGCGGATCATCCCGCTGGCGCTGGAGCTTGGCGGCAAGTCGGCCAACATCGTCTTCGAGGATCGGCACGCTCTGAAGCCGCGACATCTCGCGTGCGCTGCGCGTGGCCGACCAGATCGACGCGGGCGCTTTCTGACGCCGCTTGGACAGATAATCCTCGAACATTCCGATGCGCTTACCGCGCTCGAGGCGCGCGATACCGGCAAGCCCCTGTCGCAGGCGCGATCCGATATCACCATCGCCGCGCGCTATTTCGAATTCTATGGCGCGGCCGCGGACAAGGTGCATGGCGACACGGCCCCCTACCTTGCCGGGCATTTCGTTGCGACCGAACATATCCCCCACGGCGTGACCGGACATATCATCCCGTGGAATTACCCGGCACAGATGTTCGGCCGATCACTTGCCCCGGCCTTGGCCATGGGCAACGCGACCGTCCTGAAACCGGCCGAGGATACCTGCCTCACCGCGCTCCGCCTTGCCGAACTTGGTGGTCGAGCACGGCGAGAGGCGCAAGAGGTGAACCGGCGGCGATTGCCTCACCGCCGGTTCTTTTTCCTGGTCTTCCAGAACGGCGGAACGTCGCCCGCCATGATGCAGCCGTAGGGGTCGATGTAGTCGACGATCTCGGCCAGCCCGTAGGACTTGATCTGATCGACGACCGCATCCGCCCGCTTGTAGCTCGACGGCAGTTCCGAAGCATCGACCCCGCCCGCGTGGAAGCGCACGTCCAGCCCCTCGGTCTCGGCCTTCATGGCCTGGTCCGGGGTCATGGAGCCCATGCGCCGCTTGTGCTCGGAGCGCGAGAAGTTGCGCCCCGCCCCGTGCGGGCTGAACCCCAACCCGTGGTCGGCATCCTGGCCGCGCACCACCAGAACCGGCTCCGCCATGTTCAGCGGCACCAGCGTCAGCCCGGTGGCATCCGGCGCGTAATCGTCCCAGGCGGGCGTCGCGCCCTTGCCGTGGAAGTAGAGATCGCCGCGGCGGAATACGAAGTTGTGCTCGTTCCAGTAGCGATCTCCGACCTCCACCCGCGCGGCCTCGACCGTCGCCTGGTGGATCGCGTTGTGGTTCGCCTTGGTCCATTTCCGGATGATCCGAAGGGCCTCCCAATAGGCACGGCCTTCCTCGGTATCCGCCGGGATCCAGGCGTTCTGCTTCCGCGTCTCGGGCGAGAGCTCCTTGCGGAACCGCTCGGCCACGATCATGCCTTCCTTGTAGAGCATCGCCCCCGGCCCGCGCGATCCGTGATGGGTCACGATGGCGGTACGGCCCGTCGCGCGCGAACGCCCGACGAACAGGAAGTGGTTCCCGTCGCCCTGGGTTCCCATGTGCTCCATCGCCATGCGGATGCATTTCGGCCCGCCGGTGAAGCGGTTCTCGCGCATCTCGTCCAGAAGCTTCAGCGATGTGGTGAAGCGCTTGCCCTGCGGACGCCCGCCCGGCCCGAAATGGGTGACCGACTGCGCCGCATCCAGAACCGCCTTCGGATCCGCATGTCCAAGGTCGGTGATCATCACCGAGCAACAGATATCGGCCGAGTGCATCCCCGGATGGATCGCATTGCGCGCCGCCGCCACGCCGCCCACGGGGATCGTCCCCACCGGACCGGCCGGGCAGGCATCGGGCATGATCGCCCCCGCCTCGATCGTCGGGGTGCGCATCAACTCGGTCATGGTCTCGCGGACCTTGTCGACGTTGTCCTCCTCGTCGGGGTCCGCCGCGTCGATATTGACGTGGAACGGCACCTCTCCCGGCGCGCGGAGCGACAGGCTCGGCACCTCGGGCGGGATCTCCCCGTGCAAGGTTTCGCGGATCTTCACCAGGCCATAGCCCTCGGCCCGCATGGCGTTCGCACGCTCCAGCAGGTCAGGAAATTGCTTGCTGGGGCGGTGCCCCCAGTCCTTCAAATGGTCCCCGGTGACGGGATCGTAGTCTTTATGCTCTGTCATCGTCTTTCTTCCATACGCGGTTCCGGCGACAAGAATTTGGCGAAACGCCTGCTCTACCATCTGAGCTACGCGCGGGGCTTGCGCCCTGCGCGGCGGGACTCGAACCCGCGACACGGAGGGTGTTGACCTGTAGTTCCGCCGGCATTCGCCGGGTATTTTCGGGGCCGGGACAAGATTGGCAGGACAGTAAATTCCGCCACCGGGATCTGAGTGTCCCCGGGCCGGATTTGAACCGGCACGGCACCGGAATGGGCCGGTGCCCCGCAGCGTGCGCCGCGTGCGTCTCCCTGTAGTCCTGCCGGCATTCCCGGCGGTCTTCGGTCCGGGGGACAAGAAATTCGTGAGATACCTTTATCGGTGGAAGCGATGTAATCCCACGGGCATTCCCCCGGTGTTCGTGTGTCCTTTTCGTTCTGGCTCGGCTGGCAGGGCTCGAACCTGCGACATCCTGAGTAACAGTCAGGCGCTCTACCGTCTGAGCTACAGCCGAACACGCGGTCCCGGCGACAAGGGAAAAGAAACGACCCGGGGCCCGCCCCGCACCCACGAGGGGTGCGTTTGCCGTCTGGGCGCCTGCGAGGAGGGGAATTGAACCCGCTCGGCTGATCCGGAATGGTGCACATGTAGTTCCTTTGGCATTCGCCGGGATGTCTGTTTCATGGGCCTGACGACAAGGGATCGGTGAAACATGCCTTTTGCTCTACCCACTGAGCTACGCAGGCCATGCCCACGGCGGGATTCGAACCCGCGACCCAAAGGTTCCGATGTAGTTCCACCTGCATTCGTCAGGATTTGTTCCTTTCAATTCGGGTCCGGCGACAAGTCCGTGGTGAAATCTCTCTGCCTGAGCACCGCTTTCGCAGAGGGGGGAATCGAACCCCGATCCTTGCGGATCGACCATGTAATTCCACCGGCATTCGCCAGAAGTATTCCTTGTTCCTGTTCGTCGGACGGGCCGTTTCCGGCCCGCCCGGGTTTCACAATTCGATCGCCTCGATTTCCTGCGTCCAGTACTCGGCTCCCGAGCGTCCGGCCGCGAAATCGGCGATCTGGCCGAAGACCGCATCCGAGAACCCGCCGATGTTCAGCACGTCCTCGCGGGTCTGCGCCTGGGTCGTCCCGTAGGGCGCAATGTCCAGGCAAACCAGCCGTGCCTTCGGGTTGCGCCGCTTGAGCGCCTCCCACTCCTTCATCAGCGCGGTCCCGCGTCCCCCGTCGCGGGCATCCACCCACGACTGGTTGTCGGACACGATCACCACCAGGTCGGGCTTTGCGCCCTCGCGGTTCAGCCGTGCGATCGGGGCCGAAACCGTGGTTCCCCCACCCGCCAGCGCGGCCAGCCTGGACGCGTTGGTCAGGATCGTGTCCCGCGGCTCCAGACGCACGTCGCGCACGTCGAAGTCGAACGGCATCACCCGTGCCCCGGTGTTCCGGCGCAGCATCGCTGCCGCGACCAGGGCCGCCACGTCCACGTGACGCACCACCGAGGCCTTGCCGCGCTGGTATCCGGTCACCGACCAGGTCATCGACCCCGACACGTCCGGGGCGACAACGACCTGCCCGTCGATCCGCGGCACGTTAGCGACAGAGATCTCCATCGCGTCATGCAGCGCATCGCGGATCTCCTCCGGCATATCCGCCGACAGGTTCAGCGCCGCGACCATGAGCTGATACGGGAACGCCTTGGCATTCCGGATCCGCTCGGGATCGCGCAGCTTCTCGGCCACTTGCTTCACCTCCTTCGTCACGCCGAACACGCCGTGACGGTGGAAGGTGTTCAGGTTCTGCCGCACCATCTGCCAGGACCCGTTGCGCGCGATCCGCGCCCAGTGCCCGGTGGACAGCTCCAGCTGCGTCAGCATCTGGAACGGCACGTCCGGGACCGGTCCCTTGCCGGTCTTCTGGAAGACCAGCCAATCACGCAGGGCCACCGGCAACAGCGAAACATCGCACGGCCGCCCGAGGATCCAGGCAAAGAGCGCCTCCCGCTGCGGCGAGGCCGGCTTCGGGTGCACCATCTTCAGCACGTCGGCCAGCGACGGGTCGTTCCCGATGTTGGCGTTCAGCAGCGCACGGTCCGAGACCGTGTTCAGCCAGTTCACCACCATTGCTTTCGGCGCCGACCCCAGCGACTTGCGCCCGGTCTGGCCGGAACGGACGACCTGCACGAAGGTGCGCAGCATCTTCCCGTTGTCGACCACCCGCCCGAAGGCCTGCCGAAAAAGGACCGGGTCACGCCGGGCCAGGATCGCAAGCAGAACCGCCGGCATGTCCTTCATATGGCCTTTCTGCCGCGCATAGATTGCGGTCTTGGCCAGGAACTCAGCCGACACGGATTCCGACAGGGCCAGAACGTAGTCCAGCTCGTCTTCCGGGGACTGGTAGAACATGCCCCCGAAGGTTCCGGTCACGGCAACCTGGGCGAGGTAATGAGCATCGGAATAGGCGTAGGCCGGCGCCGCGTGGGCGTTAAAAGCATCTGCCTTCGGCAGCAACCGGCCTTTGATCGATGCAAACACGGATTTGTTTGCCATTGCTTCAGTCCTTCTCTGTGAACGCCCTCTTTCTGGCAGAGATTCGGGTGGGCGCCGAGAAAAACCGGGAAAACCCATAAGCCACTGATAAAAAATGACTAAATCCGCATTTCGCTTTTCTCCCCGCGTGATAGTCTATATTTAAAGATACGGAATTATCTGTTTGGATATAGATATGCGAAACGTGGTCATCGGCTTCCTCGGGACGGTCCTGGACATGGGCCGGAAAAGAAAGTGGAAACCGACGGTTAGCCTGTGTACCCATCCCGGGTTCTCGGTCGACCGGTTGGAGCTTCTGCACGACCGCAACTACAACCGCCTTGCCTGGTCCGTGAAACGCGAGATCGAGACGACCAGCGACACCGAGGTCCTGCTGCGCCAGTTCGACTTGGACGACCCCTGGGATTTCCAGGAGGTCTACGGCAAGCTTTTCGACTTCGCGCAAGGCTACGGCTTTGACGAGGAGCGCGAACAGTATCACCTGCACCTGACCACCGGCACGCACGTGGCGCAGATCTGCTGGTTCCTGCTCTCGGAATCCCGGCACATCCCGGCCCGCCTGATCCAGACCGGCCCGCCCCGAGGCGAGGAGGATGTCACCAAGCTTGACATCATCGACCTGGACCTGAGCCGCTACAACGCGCTGCAGCAACGCTTCGACCTGATGTCGCGCGAGATGTCCGAGCAGTTGCGCGGCGGGATCGAGACGCGCAACCCCGCCTTCAACGCCCTCATCGACCGGATCGAACTGGTGGCCAGCTCCTCGGACGCGCCGATCCTGCTGCTGGGTGAAACCGGCACCGGCAAGACCGAACTCGCCAAGCGGATCTACGAGCTCAAGCTGCAACGCCGCCGGGTCAAGGGCCGCATGGTGCAGGTCAACTGCGCCACGCTGCGCGGCGGCACGGCGCTGGCGGCGCTTTTCGGGCAACGGCGCGGCTTCACCGGCCAGCCCGGATCGGAGCGGACCGGGTTCCTGCGCGAGGCTGATGGCGGCGTGCTGTTTCTGGATGAGATCGACGAGTTGGGGCTCGAGGAGCAGGCGATCCTGCTCCATGCCATCGAGACCGGCGCCTATTACCCGCTGGGCTCGGATATCGAGGCATCCAGCCGCTTCCAGGTCATCGCCGGGGCGAACCGCGACCTTGCGGCGCTGGTCTCGCAGGGGAAATTCCGCCCCGACCTTTTCGCGCGGCTCAACATGTGGTCCTTCACCCTGCCGCCCCTGCGCGACCGGCGCGAGGATATCGAGCCCAACATCATGTACGAGCTTGCCCGGGTCGAACGTCTGCAGGGCCGCAAGACCGGCTTCAACGCCGACGCCGCCGAACGCTACCTGCGCTTTGCCCGCGACCCCGGCACGCTCTGGCCCGCCAATTTCCGCGACCTGTCGTCCTCGGTCGAACGGCTCTGCACCCTCGCCCCCCGGGGCCGGATCACCCGCACCATGGTCGAGACCGAGATCGCCGCCCTTGGCCGAAACTGGCACGAGACCGAGGCCGACCCCGACCGGCAGATCGTACAGGACGCGCTTGGGGGCCAGATCGACGGGATCGACCAGTTCGACCTCGTGCAACTTGCCCAGGTGATCCGCACCTGCCGGACCTCGGGCAGCCTCAGCGAGGCCGGACGCAAGCTCTTCGCCGCCTCCCGCGCCGCGAAAGCCAGCCGCAACGACGCGGACCGATTGCGCAAATACCTCGACCGGTTCGACCTCACCTGGGCCGCGCTGCAAGAGTGATCGGGCGGGACGTTCGCCGCCCATCCACCGGCCGGGACAAACCGGAACCGCCTTCAAGGCAGCTCGAAATTGTCAGGTGCATTCTCTTTGGGTCGCCAATCCGATTCCCGACCTTTCATGGCCAATTTTGTTGGCGTAGTCGGCAGCCAATCCGGCCCAACCTTCAGGCGGAAACTTCGCGATCTGAGCGCGCAACGCCTCCATAAGCTGCGTGTCGCCCGCCACGTCGTATGTTTTCATTGAATCCATGGTTCTCAGAAGTTTGGCAATGTCGCGAACAGTCACAGCGTTGATTTCCTCGGAGAGCTTCGCGCGCAAAAGCTCCACACCGGCGGCGCCATTGAGTGCAAAACAGTGCGCCAAAATTATTGGAGGATGGTGCATGTGCTGGTGCGTGAAGAAATAAAGGCCTAGTTGCTGGTCCACCGGATATTGGCGGAATGCCCGCGCTTGCTCGGCGACCGGCATTGCCCGGAACTCACGCGCAACGCTGAGCTCAACGCCATCCGTCTTCGGCCGAACGCAACCTCCCAGGGCGACGGCGCAGCACAGAACAAGGGCAAACGGTTTCATCGTCACGATCCTCTCCTGAGTGCGGGCGCGGTCTGGAGAGACCGTCATTTTCCAGCGGGTGCCCGAACCCTAATGATCCAACGCAGCCCCGTCCACCATCGCCGGAGGCACCGCGCTCGCCCCCCGCCAGCGCCAAGATTTTTACTAAAAAATCTTGCACGTCACACTCACCCCCCCCCGCCGCGGATCGGGTGGGCGGCGAGCGCCTCGGTCTGTTCAGGGTGACTATCGGCAGTAGGCCGTCAGCGCGGCCTCACAGCCCTCGGACCAGATCAGCACAAGCCAGCGCTCGAATGCCTCGGCGAACCGCGTGCTCCCGACCAGATCGCCGTAGAACTGGCGCTGCTCCAGCCAGGCGGCGGGACGATCTTTCGCGGCGCGGGCCACCTCTACCAGCTTGTCCCAGTTCGGGTCGTTCGGGGCGATTTCGCTGCCGTCTTCCCGGATGCCTGCGCACATCCGGGCCCAGAAGGCTTCCACCAATGCAAGCCCTTCGATCGGGCCGTCCTTGGCCAGTTCATCACGCAGGATCGGCAGCAGGAAGCCCGTGTGGCGCGACGAGCCATCAAAGGCGACCCGACGGGTCGTGTCGCGGATCATCGGGTTCGAGAAACGACCGGCGATCAGCTCCACATAGGCTGCGGGCGTCATGCCCGGCACCGGGGCGACACAGGGAGCGATCTCTTCGGCTTCGACCTTGTGGAAGAAAGCCGCGATCCCGGGATGGGCCATGCAGTCGGCGATGGTCTCGCGCGACAGCATCTCGCCCACGTTCGCCAGCACCTGGTGACCGGCGTTCAGGATCCGGATCTTCATGGTCTCGTAGGCGTGCACCTGGTCCGAGAAGGTGGCGCCGACCGCGTCCCAATCCGGACGGCCTGCGCAGAAGTCATCCTCGATCACCCATTGGCGAAAGTTCTCATGGGTCACGGGGGCCGCGTCCTCGACCCCCAGATCGCGGGCCAGTGCGATCTCGTTCGGGCCGGTTGCGGGCACGATGCAATCCACCATCGAGTTCGGGAAGCTGCAGGTCTGGTCGATCCAGTCCGCGAGTTCCGGGTCCGACATGCGCGCCAGCGAGACCACCGTCTGCCGAAGGATCGCGCCGTTGCCCTGCAGGTTGTCGCAACATTGCCCGGTGAAGGGTCCTGCCCCGCTGTCGCGCCGCTTCTTCAGGGCCGCGACCATCGCGCCGAAGGCGGTGCGCGGCGTGTCGGGGTTCGCCGCGTCGTGCTGGATATCGGGATGGGTCTGGTCAAAGGCGTTGGTGACGGGGTCGATATAGTATCCGCCTTCGGTCACCGTGAGCGCCACGATGCGAATACGCGGGTCGGCCATCGCCCGGATCAGGGGGCCATTGCCCTCTTCGATGGCAAGGTAGTCGATCATCGAGCCCACCACCTCGGCCGAGGTACCGTTGGGATCAAGCTCGATCAGGGTCGTCAGGCAATCCTGACCCAACAGCTTTTCACGCATCACCGCGTCGTTCGGACGAACGCCCGCGCCGATGATGGCCCAGTCATGCGCCTTGCCCTGCTGCATCAGCCGGTGCAGGTACCAGGCTTGGTGGCCACGGTGAAAATTTCCCAGCCCGATATGCACGATGCCCGGGGTCAGGCGCGACCGGTCGTAGGTGGGGCGCAGGATTTCTTCGGGAAGCTCCGGAAGCGTGGCATTGCTGAGTTTCATGGGCGTTCCCCCTCGTCCGAAATCCTTCATCAGCTCATCCAGTTGCCGCCATCGACGTTGTAGGTCTGGGCGACGATGTAATCGGCCTCGGCGCTGGCGAGGAAAATCGCCATGCCGGTCAGATCCTCGGCCCGGCCCATGCGGCCATAGGGAACGGCCTCGCCGACCTCGCGCTTCTTCTGGCCGGGGGCTTTGCCCTCGTACTTGGCGAAGAAGGCATCGACCCCGTCCCAATGCTCACCGTCCACGACGCCGGGCGCGATGGCGTTCACGTTGATGCCGTGCTGGATCAGGTTCAGCCCCGCCGATTGGGTCAGGCTGATGACCGCGGCCTTGCTGGCGCAGTAGACGCCGACCAGCGCCTCGCCGCGGCGCCCGGCCTGGCTGGCCATGTTGATGATCTTGCCGCGGATACCACGCTCGATCATGTGGCGGGCCACGGCCTGCATGGTGAAAAGCGCGCCCGCGACATTGATGTCGAAGACCTTCTGGTAATCGGCGCGCTCGATCTCGGTGATCGGGGCGGCGGTAAAGATCGCGGCGTTGTTGATCAGGATGTCGATCTGCCCGAACTGGCTGACGGTTTCGGCCACGCCCGCGTCAATGCTCTCCTGCGAGGTGACGTCGAACTTCACCGCAATGGCATTCGGCCCAAGCGAGGCGGCCGCTTCGCGGGCCCGGTCGATATCGATATCCGCGATCGCGACCCTTGCGCCTTCGCCGATATAGGCCTCGGCAAAGGCAAACCCGATCCCGCGCGCGGATCCGGTGATCAGCGCGGTCTTCCCGTCGAGGCGTTTCATTCGATCCTCAGACCGTTCGCGTCGAACTTGTGGATCACGTCTTCACGCGGGGTCAGATGGATCCGGTCGCCGTGCTTGAAGTCGACCTCGCCATCGGCGCGGACCGTGATCGTCTCGGCCAGACCGGTTTCATGGATGTGGAAGAACGTGTCCGACCCCAGGTGCTCGGAGACGCCAACAACGCCGGACCAGGCGCCCTTGTCGCCCGAGACTTCGATATGTTCGGGACGGATGCCGATGGTGTGGGCGCCGTGCTTGGCGGCCTCTTCGCCTTCGATGAAATTCATCTTGGGCGAGCCGATGAACCCGGCCACGAAGAGGTTCTTGGGCGCGCGGTAAAGCTCCAGCGGGGAGCCGACCTGCTCGATATTTCCGGCCCGCAGCACGACAATCTTGTCGGCCATGGTCATGGCTTCGACCTGGTCGTGGGTCACGTAGATCATCGTGGTCTTCAGCCGCTTGTGCAGTTCGCTGATCTCGAGCCGCATCCCCACGCGCAGCGCCGCGTCGAGGTTCGACAGCGGCTCGTCGAAAAGGAACGCTGCAGGTTCCCGAACGATGGCACGACCGATCGCGACGCGCTGACGCTGACCGCCCGACAACTGGCCCGGGCGCCGGTCGATATAGTCCGACAGGTTCAGAACCTCGGCGGCATTGTTCACGCGCCGGTCGATCTCGGCCTGGTCAAGCTTGGCCATGCGCAGCGGGAAGGCGATGTTCTTGCGGACCGTCATATGCGGGTAGAGCGCGTAAGACTGGAACACCATCGCAAGGCCGCGTTTGGCGGGCGGGATGAAGGTCGCGTCGTTTCCGTCGATCTCGATCTTGCCGCCGGACACGTCCTCAAGCCCCGCGATCAGCCGCAACAGGGTGGACTTGCCACAGCCCGAGGGGCCGACGAAGACCACGAACTCACCGTCGTTGATCTCCAGGTCGAGCGGCGGGATGACGGTGACGTCGCCGAAGCTCTTCTTCACCTTTTCAAGTACAATGCGTCCCATGTCGTTCGTCCCTTATTTCACCGCGCCGAAGGTCAGGCCGCGCACAAGTTGTTTCTGGCTGAACCAGCCGAGAATGAGGATCGGCGCAATGGCCATGGTCGACGCCGCGCTGAGCTTGGCGAAGAACAGACCCTCGGGAGAGGAGTAGCTGGCGATGAACGCCGTGAGCGGCGCGGCCTGCGCAGCCGTCAGGTTCAGCGTCCAGAACGCTTCGTTCCACGCCAGGATGAAGTTGAGAAGAATGGTCGAGGCGATGCCCGGAATGGCCATGGGCGTCAGCACATACAAAATCTCTTCCCTCAGCGACGCGCCATCCATCCGCGCGGCTTCAAGGATATCCACCGGGATCTCGCGGAAATAGGTGTAGAGCATCCAGACGATGATCGGCAGGTTGATCAGCATCAGCACCACCACGAGGCCAATCCGGGTGTCCAGCAGGTTGAATTCCACGAAGATCAGCGAAATCGGATAGAGCACGCCGACCGCGGGCAGCATTTTCGTCGAGAGCATCCACAGCAGGATATCCTTGGTGCGCTTGGAGGGCACGAAAGCCATCGACCATGCGGCAGGCACCGCGACGAGGATCCCCAGAAGCGTCGATCCTCCGGCGATGATGACCGAGTTCCACAGGTAGCGCATGTAGTTCGACCGCTCCTGCACGATGGCGTAGTTCTCCAGCGTCCAGTCGAAGTTGAAGAACAGCGGCGGGTCGTTGATCGCCTGCGCCTCGGTCTTGAAGCTGGTCAGGATAGTCCAGTAGATCGGAAAGAAGATCAGAAGCCCGACTGCCCATGCGGCTGCGGTGATGATGACCTTGCGTTGTGTCGTGATTGCACGTGCCATGTCTGCCACCTATTGGTCGAGGTTCTTGCCGACGATGCGCATCAGGAAGATCGCAACGATATTGGCGAGGATGATGGCGTAGACGCCGCCGGCGGAGCCCAAGCCAATGTTCTGACTGTCGATGACCCGCTGGAAGATCAGGTAGGTCAGGGTCCGGGTTCCGAACGCGCCACCGGTGGTCACGAAGATCTCGGCGAAGATCGACAGCAGGAAGATCGTCTGGATCAGGATCACGATGGTGATGGCCCGGCCAAGATGCGGCAGGATGATGTAGAAGAACCGCTTCACCGGCGGCGCGCCGTCCATCTCGGCGGCTTCGAGTTGCTCGCTGTCGAGAGACTGGATCGCGGTCAGCAGGATCAGCGTGGCAAACGGCAGCCACTGCCACGAGACGATCAGGATGATCGACTGGACCGAAGCGTCGGAAAGCCATGAAACCGGCTCGGCCCCGAAGAACCGCCACAGGTGGGCGAGGATGCCATTGATCGGGTCCATGAACATGTTCTTCCAGACCAGCGCCGAAACGGTCGGCATCACGAAGAAGGGCGCGATCACAAGAATGCGGACGATCCCCTGCCCCCAGAACGGCTGGTCCAGCAGCAGCGCCAGGAAGATCCCCAGGATCACGGTGATGGCCAGCACACCGCCCACGATCACAAGCGTCGCCTGGACACTGGGCCAGAAGGAGCTGGAGCCGAGGAAACGGACGTAGTTGTCGAAGCCGACCCAGTCGAGGCCACGCTCAAGCGAGTCCCCACGCATCGGCAGGTATTTCTTGAATGAGAAGAACAGCGTCAGCGTCAGGGGCACCAGCATCCAGCCAAGAAGCAGGACAACGGCGGGGGCCATCATCAACCGTGCTGCGGATCGGGAATGTTGGGTTGCCATGACGCAAATCCTCTTGGTTCCGGGCTAGACTGGCCCGCGGCGTAACGCTTTTACGAAGACTGTACGATCAATTGGTGCCAGAGGGCGACGACGAGCGCCGCCCTCCGGACAGGGAGGAAGCCTTAGCGGTAACCGGCCGCTTCCATGGCGTCGTTGGTCAGGGCCTGGGCCTTCTCAAGCGCCTCGTCGATGCTCTGCTGGCCAGCATAGACAGCCGAGAACTCCTGGCTGACTTCGGTGGCGATACCGGCGAACTCCGGGATAGCCACGAACTGGATGCCGACATAGGGCACCGGCTTGACCGTGGGATCGGTCGGGTCAGCCGCGTTGATCGAGTCCAGCGTCATCTTGGCGAACGGAACGTCCTGGTACTCGGGCGTCTCGTAGAGCGAGGTGCGCGCACCCGGGGGAACGTTGGCCCAGCCTTCGTTGGCCGCGACAAGCTCGATGTAGTCCTTCGACGTGGCCCACTCGATGAACTGCTTCGCAGCATCGGCCTTCTGTGTGCCCGCCGGGATCGCCAGGGCCCATGCCCAGAGCCAGTTGGAGCGCTTCTCGACGCCCTCGTGGTTCGGAGCCAGCGCGAAGCCCACGCTATCGGCAACGGTCGAGTCCTTTGGGTTGGTCACGAAGGAGGCCGCAACGGTCGCGTCAATCCACATGCCGCACTTGCCCTGCTGGAACAGCGACAGGTTTTCGTTGAAGCCGTTGGTGGCATAGCCCTCGGGGCCATAGTCGTTCATCAGGCTGACGTAGAATTCCAGCGCCTCTTTCCACTCGGGCTGGTCGAACTGGGCGTTCCAGTTCTCGTCGAACCAGCGCGCGCCGAACGAGTTCGCCGTCACGGTGATGAAGGCGCCGCCCTCACCCCAACCGGCCTTGCCGCGCAGGCAGACGCCGTTGATGTCGTTTGCCGGATCGTCCATCGCGGCAGCGGCTTCCCGGATGAACTCCCAGGTCGGAGCATCGGGCATGTCCAGACCGGCCTTCTCCATCAGGTCGGTGCGATACATGACCATCGAGCTTTCACCGTAGAACGGCGCGGCATAGAGCGTACCGTCGTGGCTCAGACCGCCACGCATGGCGGGCAGGATGTCGTCGACGTCATATTCGGCGGACAGATCGTCCAGCGCCACGAGCCAGCCGTTGGCGCCCCAGATCGGGGTTTCGTACATACCGATGGTCATGATGTCGAACTGACCACCCTTGGTGGTGATGTCGGTGGTGACGCGCTGACGCAGCACGTTTTCCTCGAGGGTCACCCACTCGACTTCATGGCCGGTCTTGGCGGTGAAATCGTCGGTGTAGCCCTGCATCCGGATCATGTCGCCGTTGTTCACGGTCGCGATGGTGATCGTCTCCGCGTACGCGGTGCCGGTTGCGATGAGGGAAAATGCCGTCGCCGCACGAAGTGCGTTCTTGAGGTACATCCGATGCCTCCCTTGTTTGGATGTTGCATCGGGAAAATACCGGTGAAGTTTGCGCGGCGTCAACTTATTTTTTCCGCGCGTAAAGTTTCTATCTCAGGCAGAGCTGCGGAGGACGAGACGCGCCGGAAAGAGAGTCTCGGTGCGCCTCTGAAAACTCCCCCCGTTTTCAATAAGTTCAAACAAGGTCTCCACGCTGCAATTCGCCACGGAATCGTAGTCATGGGCCGCCGTCGTCAGCGGCGGGCAGGTGAACTTCGAGAAGGGATGATCGTCGTTCGAGGCCACCCTCAGCGCGCAATCCTCGCCCCGCCCAACCCGAATCTCCAGGTCGTAGCAGGCCGAGAGAAACCCGATCGCCAAGCGATCGTTGCTGCACAGAATCGCGTTCGTCGGCAGCCCCCCGGCCTTCAGCACCTTGAGCGCGCCCCTCTTGCCGATCTCCTCGAACTCCCAACCCTCGCCATCAACCTTGATCACGTGGGGTTCGAAGCCCAGCCGCTCCATCATCTGGATATAGGCTAGGCGCCGTTTATTGGCATTCGGGTTCGCGGGCGTGCGCATCTCGAAGAAAGACGGCGGCTCCCCGCTCCGGGTCAGATACTCCACCGTTTGCGACACGAAGCTGAAATTGTCTGATCCTACAAAGGCTTCGCCCAAGCCATCTATATTGCTGTCGAACAGAACCGTCGGCACATCGCGACAGAACTTCTCGATCTCGGCACGGTCCGAGGCGCGTCCCAGCGGCGCCAGAAGCACCCCGGCGGGCCGCAGGCTGCGCAGGCTGTCGAGGATATCATTCTCGTGCTTCTTCTCGCCATAGGCACTGAAAAGCATCGGCCAGAATCCCGCCTCGATGCAGCGCTGTTCGATCTTGCGCGCGATCTCGGCAAAGAACGGGTCAGCCAGGTGCGGCACCACGATCCCGATGTTCTTGGTCAGCTTCCGGTTCTGGTTGATCGCGAAGATATTCGGCCGGTAGTCGTATTTTTCGATCGCTGCTTCGATACGTTCCCGGGTCGACGGGCGGACGCTGCCGGGATCGTTGAAATACTTGGAAACCGTAGGGCGAGAGAGACCGCTGGCCGCAGCGAACTCCTCCATATTCCTGATCTTCTGATGCGTCATCGCGATCCGTCAAAATCCGCCAAGCCCTGTGGCCTGTGGCATCTTTCGCCCCTCTCCTGCAGTGTTTCTTGCCGCGCGCAAAGAATCAAGGGTATTGTTCCAAAGTCGTCCGGGCATCCGCCGGGCGCCACGATCATGGTGCAGGAAAGGGCCCTTCGATGAAACCCGATCAAACGCGGCATTTGCCCGCATGAGCTATCTGGGGATCGACCTTGGCACCTCGGGCCTGCGCGCCCTTCTGGTGGATGACGACGGCAGCCCGGTCGGATCGGTGGAGCGTGGCTACCAGGTGTCGCATCCCCACCCCGGCTGGTCCGAGCAGGACCCGGCCGACTGGATCACGGCGCTGGACGCTGCGGTTGCCGAGTTGCGGGACAGCTACCCAAGCTTTGCCGATCTGCGCGGCATTGGTGTCGCCGGGCATATGCATGGCGCCGTTCTGCTGGACGGCACAGACACCGTCCTGCGGCCCTGCATCCTGTGGAACGACACGCGCGCCCATGGCGAGGCCGAGGTCCTGGATGCCACGCCGAGGGTGCGCGAAACCTCGGGCAACATCGTCTTTCCTGGCTTCACCGCGCCAAAACTCGCCTGGGTCCGGGCCCATGAGCCCGACCTGTTCGGCATGGTTGCCAAGGTCCTGCTGCCCGCCGCCTTTCTCAACCTGTATCTGACCGGCGATCACGTGGGTGACCTGTCGGATGCGGCGGGCACGTCGTGGCTCGACACCGGCGCGCGGTCTTGGTCCGACGAGCTGCTCGCCAAGGGCCACATGCGCAAGGACCAGATGCCGCGCCTGGTGGAAGGCTGCTTGCCCGCCGGAACCCTGCGCCCCGAGATCGCCCGAAGATGGGGCCTCTCCCGCCCGGTCACCGTGGCCGGTGGCGCCGGGGACAATGCCG
The DNA here is from genome assembly GCA_014762635.1 of Paracoccaceae bacterium. GTDB lineage: Bacteria > Pseudomonadota > Alphaproteobacteria > Rhodobacterales > Rhodobacteraceae > JABURR01. Next base: position 72,480 of record JABURR010000063.1, on the reverse strand, counting down.
CCGCAGCCTGCGGCATCGGCGCGCTGAACGAAGGTCAAGGCTTCGTCTCGCTTGGCACCTCGGGCGTTCTTCTGGCAGCGCGCGATGGCTACCACCCGGCGCCCGAGACCGCGTTGCACACCTTTTGCCACGCGGTGCCGGGACGCTGGTACCAGATGGGGGTGATGCTCTCGGCCACGGACAGTTTGAACTGGCTCTCGCGCATCACCGGCGCCCGGCCCGCTGACCTGACCGCGCCCCTTGGCGAAAAGCTGAAAGCCCCCGGATCCGTCCGCTTCCTTCCCTACCTTTCGGGTGAGCGCACACCGCATAACGATGCGATCATCCGCGCCAGCTTCACCGGGATCGGCGTCGAGACCAGCCGGGACGATCTGGTTCAGGCGGTCCTGGAAGGCGTCGCCTTCGGGCTGCGCGACAGTTTCGAGGCGTTGAAGTCAGCGGGTGCCAGCCCCGACCGCCTGTTCGCGATCGGCGGCGGAACGGCGTCGAATTACTGGCTGAAGGTGATCGCAACGGTGCTTGACCTGCCACTCATGCTGCCCGCCGGCGGCGAATTCGGAGCCGCGCTCGGCGCGGCGCGGCTTGGCATGATTGCCGACACGCGGTGCGCACCGGAAGAGGTGATCACATCCCCCGCGATATCCGAGGGCGTCACTCCGAACGTCTCACTGAAAGATGCTTTCGAGACCGCGTACGAGCGATTCCGGGCGGCATATCAACCGGTCAAGGCGACCCAATAGCTTTCGCCGCCTCACCCCAACCTCCTCAGGATCTCGGCACGTACCACGTCCAGAAAGTATTTCAGTGGCGTCCGAACGCGGAACTGGCTTGAGCCTGGCCCGCGCGCGGTGCGCTCTGGCCTGACGTCAGAGCGCGTCGATTACGGCTTGGGTCACGGAGCGTGTCGTTGCCGTTCCCCCCAGGTCCGGCGTGTGGTTCGCGGGGTCGGCCACCACCGTTTCGATCGCGGCCATCAGCCGCACCGAGGCTTCCGCTTCACCCAGGTGATCCAGCATCATGCTGCAGGTCCAGAAGGTCGCGATCGGGTTGGCGACCCCCTTGCCGGTGATGTCGAAGGCCGAGCCGTGGATCGGTTCGAACATGGAGGGCGTGGTGCGCTCGGGGTTCAGGTTCGCGGTGGGAGCGATACCAATCGACCCGGACAGGGCAGCCGCAAGATCCGACAGGATGTCGGCATGCAGATTGGTGGCAACGATCGTGTCAAGCGAGGCCGGGTCGAGGGTCATGCGCACGGTCATCGCATCGACCAGCATCTTGTCCCAAGCCACGTCGGGGAAGTCGCGCGCGACCTCGGCGGCGACCTCGTCCCACAGGACCATGCCGTAGCGCTGCGCATTAGACTTCGTCACCACGGTCAGTTTCCTGCGGGGACGGGAGCGCGCAAGTTCGAAGGCAAAACGCATGACGCGTTCCACGCCGGCCCGGGTGAAGATCGCCACGTCGGTTGCCACCTCATGCGGCAGCCCCCGGTGACTGCGCCCGCCCTGGCCGGAATATTCGCCTTCCGAGTTCTCGCGCACGATGACCCAATCCAGATCCTCGGGGCGGGCGTTGCGCAGCGGGCTGGAGACACCGGGAAGAATTCGCGTTGGCCGGACATTGGCGAACTGGTCGAGCGGCTGGCAGATGGCCAGCCGCAAGCCCCAGAGGCTCAGGTGGTCCGGCACATCGGGCGCGCCGACCGCTCCGAAAAGGATCGCGTCGAAGGCGCGCAATTGCTCCGCCCCATCCTCGGGCATGAAGCGCCCCTCGCGCCGGTACCGCTCGGACCCCCAATCGAAATGCTCGACATCCAGTGCGAAGGTGCCCATCCGTGCTGATAGCGCGTCGAGGACCTGGAGCCCGGCCTCAATGACTTCGATCCCGATCCCGTCACCGGGAATTGCGGCCAGCTTGAGAGCATTCTTCATCATCTGTTCCTTTACGCCGGAAATATCCCGCTCCCTAGGCTTCGAAGGGCGTCGCGACGCCTGTTTCGCCTGACAGCCGCTCCATATTTGTCACCGTGTCCGGGTCAAGCGGAACGCCGTTCGCGCGGCGGCGCGCGGCCTCGGCCCATTCACGATCCCCCGGCGCCATGACCCGAACCCCGGGCTGTGCGGGCGAATTGCGCAGCAAGTCGAGGTATCGCTGCATGGCACCCATCACCAGTTCCGCACCGACAAAGGCGTCGGGATCGAGAACCATCACGAATGCCCCCATCTCGCGCGGGTTGGCCAGAGCGGGGTCGTTCATGGGCGCGATTTCCGGGCTGAGCCGCATTCCGGTCAGCACCGCCGAGAAGATCTCGGCCACGCCGCCCAGCGCAGCGCCCTTGAACCCGAAGTTGCCCCCGACCGGCGCCAGCATTTCGGCCTGGTGCGGATCGCAGGTGTCCTTGCCTGACGCGTCCGAGGCCACGTTCTCGGGCAGGTCCTGGTCCAGCGACCGATAGAGAAGGATGCGATTATACGGGACCGAACTTGTCGCCATGTCCAGGAGCCAGGGGTTCTCGCCGCCCGTGGGCACCGCCATCGAGATCGGGTTGGTCCCGTGGAACCGCGTGGCCCCATCGTGCAGGCGTACGAAGCTGTCGGAATTGCAGAAGGACAGGCCGACCATGCCGCGCTTGGCCGCGGCAATACTATAGGCGCCGGCCGGGCCGAAATGCGAGCTGTTCCGGATGCCGACCGCCGCGATGCCGGTCTCGGCTGCCATCTCGCAGGCATGATCCACGGCCTTGTAGGTCGCGATGGCGCCATGGGCGTCATCCGCATCAAGCAGCCCGGTGCCGGGCCGAACCTGCGTGAACCCGATCTGGGGGTTCTTTTTCAAGCGACCGCCCACGAAAGCCCGCGCGTAATGGTCGAGCAACCGCACACCGTGGCTGTCCACCCCGTGGATGGAGCCATGCATCATCGCGCGGCTCGCCGCCTCGGCCGAGGGCGCATCGGCCCCGACCGCCTGCAGGATGTCGGTGCAGAATTGCGCCAGTTCAGAGACAGGTGCGAGCCTTGCCCCGGTTTCCATTGCTGTCATGTTCCCTCCTCGATCCTGCAGGATGAATGGCCCCGTTCGTCGCGGGGATCTGTGCCAACCGATTGACTCGATGGCCGCAAAAGGTCATTCATCTGGTATACCAAATTTATGCGAGGTCCAATGTTTTCCGCCAACCTGGGATTCCTGTTCACTGACCGTCCCATGGTGGACCGTATTCATGCCGCATCGAAAGCCGGGTTCGACGCGCTGGAATGTCATTTTCCCTATGACACGCCCGCCGGTCTGGTGAAGGCCGCGCTGGAAGAAACGGGGCTCAAGATGCTGGGGCTCAACACCGTTCCCGGCGACGTTGCGGCGGGGGATTTCGGCCTATGTGCCCTGCCCGGTCGCGAGGATGAGGCGCGCGCCGCGATCGACCAGGCCGTCACCTATGGCGCCGAGATCGGGGCGGCGAATGTCCATGTCATGGCCGGGAAGACCGATGGCGGAGATCGAGCCGAAGCCACCTACCGCGAGAACCTCGCCTATGCCTGTGACCAGGCCGCAGCGAAGAACATGTCGATCCTGATCGAACCCATCAACCACCGTGACGTGCCAGGCTATCACCTGTCGCTGGTGGAACCGGCGGCGGCGCTGATCGCCGATCTGGGGCGCGACAACCTGAAGATCATGTTCGATTGCTACCACACGCAGATCATGCAGGGCGACCTGACCGAGCGGCTGCGGCGTCACATGGGTGCCATCGGCCATATCCAGATCGCCGCGGTTCCCGACCGCGGAGAACCCGACGCGGGCGAGGTGCATTTCCCCAACCTGATCGCCGCGATCCGCGACATGGGATTTGCAGGCCCGATCGGCGCGGAATACAAACCGCGCGGAGCCACCACCGAAGAAGGGCTGGGCTGGCTCGCCGCATTCAACGAACAGAGAACCCGATGACGACCGACCTGAAATTCGCCGACAGCATCTCCCGCCTGGGCACGGAATCCGCCTTCGTCGTCCTGGCCCGTGCGCAGGCCCTGGCCGCGCAAGGGCGTGATATCATCAACCTCGGCATCGGCCAGCCCGATTTCCGCACGCCTGATAATATCGTCGAGGCCGGGATCAAGGCCCTGCGCGACGGCCATCATGGCTATACGCCCGCCAACGGCATCCCCGCCCTGCGCGAGGCGATCGCCGCCGACCTGCACCACCGCCACGGCGCCGAGGTGAACCCGGACAACGTGATCGTGGTGCCCGGCGGCAAGCCGACCATGTTCTTCGCGGTACTCATGTTCGGCCAGCCGGGCGTCGAGATCATGTATCCCAACCCGGGCTTCCCGATCTATGAATCGGTGATCAAGTACTCCGGCGCCACGCCGGTGCCGATCGCGCTGGAGGAAAAGAACGGCTTCGCCTTCTCGGCCGAGGATGTGCTCTCGAAGATCACCGACAAGACCCGGCTGATCATCATCAACAGCCCCGCCAACCCCACCGGCGGGGTGACGCCCAAGGAAGAGATCGACAAGCTCGTCGCCGGGCTGATGGATCACCCCCACGTCGCCCTCATGTCGGACGAGATCTACTCCCAGATGCTCTATGGCGGGCGTAAGCATGTCTCGCTGCTGAACTACCCGGAAATCCGCGACCGGCTGATCATGCTGGATGGCTGGTCCAAGACCTATGCCATGACCGGCTGGCGGCTGGGCTTCGCGGTCTGGCCGGACAGCATGGTCGACCCGGTGACGCGGCTTTGCATCAACGACCATTCCTGCGTGAACGCCGCGACCCAGTATGCGGGCCTCGAGGCCCTGACCGGGCCGCAGGACGCGGTGCGCGACATGGTCGCCCAGTTCGACCAGCGCCGCGAGGTGATCGTGCGTGAACTCAACAGCCTGCCGGGCGTGCGCTGCGCCGATGCGGCGGGGGCCTTCTATGCCTTCCCCAATATCGAGGGCACGGGCCTGACCGCCAGGCAAGCGCAGGACAAGTTCCTGGATGAGGCCGGCGTGGCCACCGTGGCAGGCACCTCTTTCGGCGCCTGGGGCGAAGGCTACCTGCGGTTCTCCTATGCCAACAGCACCGAGAATATCCTCGAAGCAATCCGTCGAATTCGCGAAATTCTCTGATACGAAAGGTCCTTTTCATGACGAATGTCCTCGCCATCGGCGGTTATTCGGACTCTGATCACGCAGCACTGGAGCGAGAGTTTTCGCCGATCTTCGTCGGCAATTCCGAGGATGTCGCGAAGCTGCCGGATGACCAGCGCCAGCAGATCACGGCACTGGGGTTCATGGGGCACCACCCGTTCGGCGGCCCGGAAATGGACCTGCTGCCCAACCTGGGCGTGATCGCGAACTACGGCGTGGGCTATGATGCCATCGACGTGGCCGCGGCCAACGCGCGCGGGATCAAGGTGACGAACACCCCTGACGTGCTGAACGACGATGTTGCGGACCTTGCCGTGGCGCTGCTGATCGCGCAGGGGCGCGAGATGCTGGCCGCCTCGGATTGGGTCACCTCGGGCAACTGGGGCGAAAAGGGCAGCTTCAGGCTGGCGCGCAAGATCAGCGGCGGGCGCGCGGGCATTGTGGGCCTCGGGCGCATCGGGCGGGTCATCGCGAAGCGCCTCGCGGCCTTCGACATGGAAATCCACTACACCTCGCGCAGCGAGAAAGAGACGCCGGGCTGGACCTATCACGCCGATCCGGTCTCGCTTGCCAAGACGGTGGACTACCTGATCGTCGCACTCGTGGGTGGGCCAGAGACCGAGAATTTCGTCTCGAAAGAGGTGATCGCAGCACTTGGTCCGACGGGCATCCTCGTGAACATCTCGCGCGGGTCCACCGTGGACGAGGGCGCCCTGCTGGACGCGCTGGAAAGCGGCGCAATCGCCGGGGCGGGGCTGGATGTGTTCCTGAACGAGCCCAAGATCGACCCGCGCTTCCTGAAGCTCGACAACGTGGTTCTGCAGCCGCACCAGGGCTCGGCCACCCTCGAGACCCGGCAGGCCATGGGCCAGTTGCAGCGCGATAACATAAGCGCCTTCCTTGCCGGGAACGCGCTGCTGACACCGGTGAACTGAATGTCGCGACCCGTTCGGAAAGGTCCCAGATGAAGCTACCCGAAAACGCCTTCAAAGCCGCGATCTCTCAGGGTCAGACCCAGCTTGGCCTCTGGAGCGCAATCCGCGACCCGGCGGTGCGCGAGATGCTGGCGGGCTGCGGCTTCGACTGGATCGTTCTGGATTGCGAGCACTCCCCCGCTGACGTGCCCGAGGTTCTCGCCGGATTGCAGGCCATGGCCCCCTACCCCGTGCAACCGGTGGTCCGGGTGCGCAGCCTCGAGGTGGCCGAGATCAAGAAGATGCTGGACATCGGCGCCCAGACGATCCTGGTCCCCTTCGTGCAGAACGCCGAAGAGGCCAGGCTTGCGGCGGCGGCAGTCGCCTATCCGCCCGCCGGGTTGCGCGGCGTCGCCGGGTCCGTGCGCGCCAACCGCTTCGGCGCGATCCCGGACTATTTCACCCGCGCGCGAGAGGAAATCTGCCTGATCGTCCAGGTCGAAACCCGCGAGGCGATGGACAATATCGAAGAGATCGCCACCACCGAGGGCGTCGACGGCATCTTCATCGGCCCCGCCGACCTGGCCGCCAGCCTGGGCCACCCCGGCGACCTTAAACACCCGGAAGTGAAAGCCGCCATCTCCGAGGCGATCCAGCGGGTGCGGGCGGCAGGAAAACCCGCCGGGTTCCTTTCGCCTGACGACGAATTGCTGGACATGGCCCTTGAAGCGGGTTGCGTCTTTGCCGCCCTCGACGTGGATGTCGTGGCCCTCAGGCGTGTTGTTTCAAACCGTGTGTCCGTATATCGAAACCGCAAACCGGCACCCAAGCCGGACTAGGCACTGCGCGACCAATGTCAGTGCGGCCCCCAAAAGGAGCCAGAACAGGATCATGGCAGACAAGGTATTGGCAGAACAGATCGCGGCGCGTCTGCGGCGGGAAATCCTTCGCGGAAAGTTCCCACCCGGCGCCTCGATCAAGGAACGTGACAACGCGATCGAGATGGGCGTCAGCCGCACCCCCATGCGCGAGGCCATCCGGATTCTCGCGAAAGAGGGCCTGATCGTCCTGCGCCATTCCCGCAGCCCGATCGTCGCCCAGCCCACGCCCAAGGAAATCTCGGACGCGGTGGATGTGCTTCTGGCGCTCGAATACCTCTCGGCCGACCTTGCCTGCCGCAATGCGACGGACAATGAACTGGCCAAGATCCGCTCCATCCATGAGCGGATCGCCGAAAACTATAATATCCTGGACCCTCTGGACCTGTTCGAACTGGACATGATGCTCCACGACTCGATTGCCCAGTCGACCCACAACGACGCGTTCCTCGCGACCTACAGATCCTACCTGGAGCGGCTTTGGCGCGCCCGCTTCCTTTCGGCGCGTCAGAAGCGAAACCGGGAACTGGTGATCGCGGAGCATTCGGCCATCGTGGAAGCGGTGGAAGCCCGCGACACCGAGGCGACCAAGAAGGCCATCGACGGGCACCTTGGCCGTCTGGCCAGCAACATCCTCCCGGTCATCGAGGAAGAACTTCGCGTCGACGACACCTGAGGCTAAGGCACCGCGTTGCCAGCTCAAAAATTCTGGTATACCATTTTCGAGCGCATGTCCGGACGGGCAACTGCGTTCCCGGATGGCATTCTCTGCATGAGGTCGGCGCATGAAGATCACCAAGGTCACCAGCCACGTACTGCAATACGACATGCCCGAGCTTCTGGGCTATTCGCAGCTCTATTTCACCAAGCGTAGCGCGCATCTGGTCGAGGTCGAAACCGATGAAGGCATCACCGGCTGGGGCGAATGCTTCGGCCCCGGCAACGTGGCGCTGGCCAACAAGGGCATCGTGGAAAAGGTCATCCAGCCCCTGATCCTGGGCGACGACCCGATGGATCGCGACGTGATCTGGCACAAGGTCTACAACCTGACCCGCGACCACGGGCAGAAGGGGATGCCGCTGCAATCCCTCTCGGGCGTGGATATCGCGCTCTGGGACATCGCCGGAAAGGTGGCCGGTCTGCCGATCCACAAGCTGATCGGCGGCGCGCATCGCACCGAGGTCGGCGTTTATGGCTACGGCATGATGCTGCGCCCCGAGGACACGGCCTCGCTTGCCGCGCGGTTCGAGGACGAGGCCGCCGCCATCCGTGAGATGGGCTTCGAGGCCACCAAGATGAAAGTGGGCTTCGGCCCGAAGGATGACGTCAAGCTGGCGCAGGCCGTGCGCCGAGGCGTCGGGGATGACTACCCGTTCATGGTGGACGCCAACCATTGCTACACTACCTCGGACGCCTTCTACGTCGGGCGGGCGCTGGAGGAACTGGACGTCTACTGGTTCGAGGAGCCCGTCGCGCCCGAAGACCTGGACGGCTATCGCGAATTGCGCGCCGGGCTGAAGGTCAACATCGCGGGCGGCGAGGCCGAGTTCAATCGCTGGGGCTGGCGCGCGCTGCTTGAAAACCGTGGCCTCGACATTGCCCAACCCGAGGTCTGCGCCCTGGGCGGCATCTCGGAATACCTAAGGGTGCTGGCGCTGGCCCACGCGCATTTCACCCCGGTCGCGAACCATGTCTGGGGCTCGGCCATCGCCGTGGCCACCAACCTTCAACTTCTGGCCGCGATGCCGCCGCTGCCGGGCGGGATGCATCAGTGGTCACCCTGGCTCGAGTTCGACACCACGGACAACAAGTTCCGCGATCAGCTTCTGCAGGAGCCACTGGATATCCAGAAACAGGTCAAGCTGTCGGGCGGCAAAGTCGCGATCCCGAACGGCCCCGGCCTTGGTGTGGAGCCAGACCGCGACTTCATCGCCGCCTATGAAGTCGACGCGTGACCCCTGTGGTTTCAGTCGACCCAACTAACGGCGTCGCTCGCCAGCAACTCTTCGATCGCGGGCGGGATCTTCAGCCCCTCGGCGACCTTCTGGTCAAGCTCTTCTTCCAGCGCCCGGATATGGACCAGCGCCTCGATCACCTCGTCGATGCGGTCGAACGGGACAACCACCACGCCGTCGAAATCGGCCACGATCATGTCGCCGGTTTCGACCTGTCGCCCGCCGATCTGCACCGGGAAGCCCACCTTGCCCGGCCCCTTGGTGAAGGGCGATTCCGGCGTCAGCCCGGTCGCCCAGACCGGCAGACCAACCTCGGAAAGCCCCGCATGATCGCGCACCGGGCCATCGGTCACCAGCCCGACCGCGCCGTTGTTCTTCATCATGCCGCAGACCCTGTCGCCCGCCGCGGCACAGCCCTGGAACCCGGCGAAGGCCACCATGACCACGTCCCCCGGCTGCACGACCTTCAACGCCGCCAGCGTCGCCATGATATCGGCCGGACCGCAATCCACGGTCAGCGCCGGGCCGGCGACCGGCTCTTTCTGGTCCAACATCGGGCGAATGGCGCGATCCAGCGCCGCGCCGCCTTTCAGCGCATCCACCACGAAGCCGGTGGGCACGCCCTGAAAGGCCTCGATCTGTGCCGCGCTGGGGCGGCGGGGCGTCCGGGTGATGGTCAGGACGGGGGGTTCTTCGATCATGAGTGCGTGTTCCTTCCTTTTGCCGCCCCGAACAAATGCCGGGTGCCGGTCGCTGTCAATCGCAACCTTGCCCGACCGCATCCCATTTCCATCCCGAAGAGGTCAGCGTGACATTCCTGCCCGAAGATCGGCTGCTGCCGACCGATCCCACCACCCGCGCCGTTGCGCGCGAGCTTTATGACGCCGTCCGTGCCTTGCCGCTGATCTGCCCGCACGGGCATACCGATCCGCGCTGGTTTGCCGAGGATACGCCTTTCCCGGACCCGGCCCAGTTGTTCGTCACGCCTGATCATTACGTGTTCCGGATGCTCTGCTCGGCCGGGGTCGATCTGGCTGCGCTTGGCGTGCCGCGCGTGGACGGTGGCGAAACCGAAACCGATGGGCGCAAGATCTGGCGCCTCTTCGCCCAGAACTATCACCTGTTCCGGGGCACCCCGAGCCGCCTTTGGCTGGATCACGCGTTTCAGGACGTGTTCGGTTTCGAAGACCGCCTCAGCGCCGCCAATGCCGATGACTACTACGATCGGATCAGCGACTGCATCGCCCGGCCCGAGTTCCGCCCGCGGGCGCTCTATGAGCGGTTCGGGATCGAGGTGATCGCAACCACCGACAGCCCGTTGGACGATCTGCGCTGGCACAAGAAGATCCGCGGGGATGGCTGGCACGGGCGGGTCGTGCCGACCTACCGTCCCGATCCGCTGGTCGATCCGGATTTCGAAGGCTTCTCTGCCAACGTGGAACGCTTCGCCGAGATGACCGGCGCCGAGACCACCACGTGGCAAGGCTACCTCGAGGCGCATCGCATCCGGCGTCTGGCCTTCAAGGAGATGGGCGCCACCGCCACCGATCACGGCCACCCCTCGGCGCGCACCGCCGATCTTCCCCAGGCAGAGGCCGCCGCCCTGTTCGACCGGGTCCTCGCAGGCAAGGGCAACGCTGAGGATGCCGAGTTGTTCCGGGCACAGATGCTGACCGAAATGGCCCGGATGAGCCTCGACGATGGCCTCGTGATGCAGTTGCACCCGGGATCGCGCCGCAACCACTCCCCGCAGGTCATGGCCCGACACGGGCGCGACAAGGGGTTCGACATGCCCGGCCGCACGGATTTCGTCACCGCGCTGAAGCCGCTGCTGGACGCGGTCGGCCTGTCGCCGGACCTGACGCTCATCCTCTTCACGCTGGACGAAACGACCTTCGGGCGGGAACTGGCACCGCTTGCGGGTGCCTACCCTTCCCTGAAGCTCGGGCCGCCCTGGTGGTTCTTCGACAGCTACGAAGGGATGATGCGGTTTCGCGAGACGACAACCGAGACGGCGGGCTTCTACAACACCGTGGGCTTCAACGACGACACGCGGGCCTTCTGTTCGATCCCGGCCCGTCACGACGTAGCCCGGCGGGTGGATTGCGCCTATCTGGCAAACCAGGTTGTAAGCGGCCGTCTCGATCTGGACGAGGCGCATGAGGTCGCGCCCGACCTGGCCTGCAACCTCGCGCGCAGGGCCTACAAGCTGTGAGCGGGACGAAACGTCTGTCTGCCACCGACCTTCCGGACGGCACCCAGCGCCCGAAACCGGGGATCGTGCACCTGGGCCTTGGCGCCTTCTTTCGGGCCCATGTGGCGACCTACCTGGCCGACGCGATGGCCCAGAGCGGCGGGGACTGGGGCGTGATCGGCGCCAGCCTTCAAAGCCCTGGCATGCGCGACCGGCTGGCCCCGCAGGATTTCGTCTATACCACGGTCGAACTCGGGCCGGAGGGCAAGCACCACCGGCTCATCGACGTGGTCACCGACGTGCTGGTGGCACGGGAGGACCCTGGCAAGCTGCTGGATGTCATGAGCGCGCCCGAGATCCGGCTTGTCACCCTGACCATCACCGAGAAGGGCTATTGCCACGTGCCCGCGACGGGGCGGCTTCGGACCGATGACCCCGATATCGCGCATGATCTCGATACTCCCGCGCACCCTCGTACGGCCTTGGGCTTTCTGGTCGAGGCGCTGGGTCGACGACGTGAAAAGGGCCTGCGCCCGTTCACGGTTCTGAGCTGTGACAACCTGCCCGAAAATGGAGAGGTGCTCTGCGGGCTGGTGCTGGAATTCGCCATGGCGCGCGACCCCGCGCTGGCGGAGTGGATCAGGACCGAAGCCCGCTTCCCGAACTGCATGGTCGACCGGATCGTTCCCGCCACGACCGAGCAGGATATCGAGGACGTCTCCTCCGCCACCGGACGGCTCGACCTTGCCCCTGTGATGCACGAGCCCTTCCGGCAATGGGTGGTGCAGGATGATTTCGTCGATGCCGACCGGCCCGATCTTGCCGCCGCGGGCGTCGAGATGGTCGCGGATGTTGCCGCTTTCGAAAAGATGAAGCTGAGGTGCCTGAACGGCACCCATTCCGCGCTGGCCTATCTCGGGTATCTGGCGGGTCATGCGACCATCTGCGATGCGGTCTCGGACCCGGTGTTCGAGCACATGTGCCGCGATCTTTGGCAGAACGAGATCATCCCGACCCTGACCCCGCCGGAGAACACCGATCTGGCGGCCTATGCCGATGCGCTGCTGGGACGGTACCGCAACCCCGCCATCCGCCACGCCACCTGGCAGATCGCCATGGACGGATCGCAGAAGCTGCCGCAGCGGATACTGGGGACGATTGCCGACAACCTGCGGGCTGGTCGCCCTTGCCCCGGCCTGAGCTTGGCCGTCGCGGCCTGGATGAAATACGTCTCGGGCCTTGATGAGGCGGGCCAGCCCATCGACGTGCGCGACCCGCTGGCCGGGCAGTTGCATGGGCTGTGGCAGGCCCACCCGGAGGCCAAGGCGCGGGTCGATGCCTACCTGGCGCATCACTCGGTTTTCGGAGATTTGGCGTATGACGCGCAGTTCCGTACGTCACTGATTGATGCCTGTGACGCACTGGATCGGCTGGGCGCACGCGCCGCTGTCGAAGGGCTTGTAAGCTAGGACCCGGCGCGGTCTTCGCGCCGGGTCCCGGATCGGTGGCTACTGCAGGTCGCCCGGCAGCAGCGCGTCGGGCATGTTCTGGTAGCAGACCGGGCGCAGGAAGCGGCGAATGGCCATTGTTCCAACCGAGGTGTGGCCGAAGTTGGTGGATGCCGGGTACGGCCCGCCATGCACCATCGAGTCGCAGACCTCGACCCCGGTCGGGAAGCCATTCGTCATGACCCGGCCGGCCTTGCGTTCGAGCACCGGCATCAGCTTCTGGCCAAGCTCGGTATCGCCCGCGTCCAAGTGCAGGGTGCAGGTCAGCTGCCCGTGCAGGCTGCGGGCAACCTGCATCATTTCGTCGGTATCGGCCACGCGCACGATCAGGCCCAGCGGCCCGAAGACTTCTTCGCCCAGCGCCTCGTTTGCCAGCCACTCCTTACCGGTGGTCGCAAAGACATAGGGCGTCGCGTTGCGCAGGTCGCAGACCGAGGTCAGCACCTCCTGCACCCCGGCGGTGCCCGCGACCCGGTCGCGCCCGGCGCGATAGGCGGCGGCGATCCCGTCGGTCAGCATGGTCTGCGCGCCGATGGGTTCCAGCGCCTTGGTTGCCGCTTCGATGAAGGCATCGGCATCCGGACCGTCGATGGCCACGACGATACCCGGGTTGGTGCAGAACTGCCCCGCCCCCATGGTCAGCGACCCAGCCCAGCCCGCGGCGATCTGTCCGCCTCGCGCCTTCAGCGCCTCGGGCAGCAGGAACATCGGGTTGACCGAGCCCAGTTCGCCGAAGAACGGGATCGGCTGCGGACGCTGCGCGCAGAGATCGAACAACGCGCGCCCGCCGCCCAGCGAGCCGGTGAACCCCACCGCGGTGATCAGCGGATGCTGCACCAGCGCCTGTCCAACTTCGCGCGTCCCGCCCTGAACAAGAGAAAAGACACCGGGATGAACCCCACATTTCGCGATCGCCGCATGAATGGCCTCGGCGACGATCTCTCCGGTACCGGGATGTGCCTCGTGCCCCTTCACCACCACCGGGCAACCGGCAGCCAACGCCGAGGCGGTGTCGCCACCGGCAGTCGAAAACGCCAGCGGGAAGTTCGAGGCGCCGAACACCGCGACCGGGCCGATGGGGCGCTGCACCATCTTCAGGTCCGGGCGCGGCAAGGGCTGGCGATCGGGCAGTGCGGCATCGTGCCGCCGGTCGAGGTAATCCCCCGCCAGGATGTGCGTCGCGAAAAGCCGAAGCTGACCCGTGGTCCGACCGCGTTCCCCTTCCAGCCGGGCCTCGGGCAGACCCGTTTCCGAGGTGCCGATCTCGGTGATCTGCGCGCCGCGCGCGTCGATCTCGTCGGCGATGGCATTCAGGAAAGCCGCGCGGTCCTCGCGCGAGCTGTAACCATATGACCAGAAAGCCTCTTCCGCCGCTTTGCAGGCGTCATCGACCAGCTCGGGCGTCCCCACCGAGAACTCATTGGGTTGGCCTTTCACCGGGTCAGACGAGAACTTCTCTGCCCCAGATACCCAGTTGCCCGCGATCAGGTGCTTGCCATGCGGTTCAAAACTCATCTCTCGCCTCTCCTTCCGATTTCGGGTCCGCCAAATTCGCTGCATCAGGCGGTGCGCCGCCACAAATAGCCTGCAGCGACTCGCTTTGGTATACCATTTTTTTCTTGACTCGACACATTTTGGTATACCAATTTTTTCAGACAAATAAGTCTACCCAGCCAACAGGCGCCAGGTGGATGGGACGGGATCGGCGAACCGGCAAATGCAAAGTCCTGGTCAGGACTTTCGTTCAGGGCCCAGAGGGATGGCCCCAAGCCGCGCCGAGACCGGCCCCAGGCAGGCGAGGATAACGGACGCGGGCGAACCATCGCCTGACAGCTTCCGGAATGAGAGACGCGCGAAACGATTCCGAATTCAACACCATAGGAGGAGAACATGTTGAATAAGGCTACAATGGGCGCGAGCATTCTCGCGACCGCAATGAGCGTCGGCGCAGGTGTCGCCGACACATCCGACAAGCGTATCGCCCTGTCCAACAACTACGCCGGAAACTCGTGGCGCCAGGCCATGCTGGGCAGTTGGGACAAGGTGACCTCCGCGGCCGTCGCCGATGGCGTCGTGGCGGAAGCCCCGGCCTTTACCACGGCCGAGAACCAGGTGACCGAACAGGCCGCCCAGATCCAGAACATGATCCTGGAAGGCTACGACGCGATCGTCATCAACGCCGCCTCGCCCGACGCGCTGAACGGCGCGGTGAAGCAGGCCTGCGATGCCGGGATCGTCGTTGTGTCCTTCGACGGCATCGTGACCGAGCCTTGCGCCTATCGCATCGCGGTGGACTTCAAGGCCATGGGTCGGCTCGAGGTGGACTATCTGGCCACGCGCCTCAATGGCGGCAACCTGCTGGAAATCCGCGGTCTGGCCGGCGTCTTCGTCGATGACGAGATCAGCGCGGGTATCCACGAAGGCGTCGCCGCGCATTCGCAGTTCAAGATCGTCGGCTCGGTGCATGGCGACTGGGCGCAGGACGTGGCGCAGAAGGCCGTTGCCGGCATCCTGCCCTCGCTGCCCGAAGTGGCCGGTGTCGTGACCCAGGGCGGTGACGGATACGGCGCAGCGCAGGCCTTTGCCGCCGCAGGCCGCCCGACCCCCCTGATCGTCATGGGCAACCGCTATGACGAGCTTCAGTGGTGGAAAGAGCAGAAGGACGCCAACGGCTATGAGACCATCTCGGTTTCGATCGCCCCGGGTGTCAGCACGCTGGCGTTCTGGGTTGCCCAGATGGTTCTGGACGGCAAGGATGTGCCTCAGGATCTGACGGTTCCGTTCCTGCAGATCTCGCAGGATACCCTGGAAGAAAGCCTGGCAAACACCCAGCCTGGCGGCGTGGCCAACGTGGAATACTCGCTTGAGGATGCCATGGCCGTGGTCGCGGGCAAGTAAGCCAGAAAAACCAACAGTGACAGGGCCAAGGCAGATGACTGCATCTGACACGAACATCGTCACACTGGAAAACGTCGCCAAGCACTTCGGTGCGGTGCGGGCTCTGGACGGTGTCGATCTGAAGGTGGACGCAGGAGAATGCCTTGGCCTTGTCGGTCACAACGGGGCCGGCAAGTCGACGCTTATGCACGTGCTTGCCGGCACCCTTTCCCCGGGCGCGGGCAGCATGGGCATCCGCGGACACGACCTGACCGGCAGCTACAACGTGACCGCCGCAGGCGAGAACGGTATCCGCTGCGTGTTCCAGGAACTGTCGCTCTGCCCCAACCTGACGGTGGCCGAGAACGCGCGGATCTTTCACCCCTCGCTGACCGGCTGGGGCTGGAAGCGGCGCGCAGGCGCCATGATCCGGGACAAGCTGGACGAGATTTTCCCGGGGCACGGGATTCATGCCGATGACGTGGTCGGAGACCTTTCCATCGGCAAGCGGCAAATGGTCGAGATCGCCCGCGCCTTCACCACCACGGACACGCCGCTGCACCTGGTGATCCTTGACGAGCCGACCTCGTCGCTTGATGCGCATACGTCGAAGCAACTCCTGGACTTCGTGCGCAAGGCCGTTGGCGAGGGGCAGAGCTGTATTCTCATCAGCCACGTCCTGGGCGAAATCCTCACCTATTCGGACCGGATCGTCGTGATGAAGGACGGCTTGGTCGTGGCCTCACGCGCCGGGAGTGATTTCACCCGGGACACTCTGGTGGCGGCCATGGGCAACGTGGTCGAGATGGAAGAGATCAAGGAGCGGGAAGCGCGCGACGTGAATCGCGATCACGCCCCTCTGGTAATCGAGGCACGGAGCGACACGGGCCAGGACAGCGTTCCCTTCGTGGCGCACAAGGGCGAGATCGTCGGGCTTGCCGGCCTGGCGAGCCATGGGCAGACGGCGATGCTGCTGAAGATATACGACGCGGCGATGCGTGGCCGGAACACGGCCACCGTGTCAGGCCCGGTTGCCCTGGTGGCCGGTGACCGTCAGACGGACGGCGTCTTTCACCTTTGGTCGATCGCCCGAAACATCGGCGTCAGAAGCCTGCGCAACATGGTGCGCAACGGCCTGATCGACCCCGCCGCCGAAGCCGAGATGGGCCGCGAATGGCAAGAGCGCATCAAGATCAAGGCGCCGGACATGAACGACAACATCCTGTCGCTGTCCGGTGGCAACCAGCAAAAGGCGCTCTTTGCCCGGGCGCTGGCCTCGGATGCCGAGATCATCCTGATGGACGACCCCATGCGCGGCGTCGACGTGGGCACGAAGCTCGAGGTTTACGACCTGATCCGGGCCGAGGCCCAGAAAGGCCGCACCTTCCTGTGGTACACGACCGAGATGGACGAACTCTACAACTGCGACCACACCTACGTCTTCCGCGATGGCGCCATCGTGGCCGACCTGTCCCGTGGTGACCTCTCCGAGGAGAAGGTCCTGCAATCCTCTTTCAAGGCGAGTGCCTGACCATGCGCGCCTACCTGACAAGCCCCAGATTCCTCAGGGCCGCGCTGCCCGCCGCGTCTTTCGCCATCCTGCTGGCGGCGATCTTCTACGTGCAGCCGCGCGCGATGAGCTATTTCGGCATGAACCTGATGCTGCAATATACCGTGCCCATCGCGCTGGCGACGATCGCGCAGATGTTCATCATCACCGTCAACGACCTGGACCTTTCGATCGGGCCATTCGTGGGGCTGACGGCCTGCATCGGCGCCACGTTGCTTGCCGACACGCCGGTTCTGGGCCTCCTGGCACTGCTGGCTTGCATCGCCGCCTATGCCGCGCTCGGCGCCCTGATTCACTGGCGCAACCTGCCGTCGCTGGTCGTGACGCTTGGCATGTCCTTTGTCTGGCTGGGCATCGCGGTTCTGATCCTGCCCACGCCGGGCGGCACTGCGCCGGGCTGGGTCAAGGCGATCGTCGGCCTTAAGACCCCGCTGGTTCCCTTTCCGATCATCGCGGCTATCGTGATTGGCATCGTCGTGCATGTGGCGCTGATGACATCGAGCTATGGCGCCGTGTTGCGGGGCGCGGGCGGAAACCCCCGGGCCATCGGGCGCGCCGGTTGGTCCCTGCTGAAGATCAAGATGGTGATGTATGCCGCCGCCGGGTTCTTCGGCGTGCTGTCGGGGCTGTCGCTGATCGGGCTGACCTCGGCCGCCGACGCCCATATCGCGGACCGCTACACGCTTTATGCCATCGCGGGGGTGATCCTCGGCGGCGGTGAATTCGTCGGCGGGCGGGTTTCGCCCATCGGGGCCGTCATCGGCGCCATGACATTGACGCTGACCGGATCGTTCCTGACGTTTCTCAAGATTTCCCCGGACTGGCAGATCGGCGCGCAGGGTGGGATCCTGATCATCGTGCTGGCGCTGCGGGCCCTGATCAACCGGCGGGAGGGATAAGCCATGTCCGTCATCAGGGTGCTATCCGGTCGCGCCTGGGTCTGGTCCTTTCTCGGGATGTTCCTGGTCTGGCTGGTGACCGCCGTCTACACAGGCGGCAAGGGCAGCGCCGACGTGATCACCGCGGCCCTGTCATTCGCCACCTTCACCGTGATCGTCGGCATCGGCCAGATGTTCGTCATCACCACCGGCCCGGGCAACGTGGATCTGTCGATCCCCTCGACCATCGCCCTGTCCGGGGCTGTGGCGATGAAACTGATGGGAAGCTCGAACGACATGCTGGCCATCGGCCTTGCGGCCTCGCTCGGATGCGGGCTGGCGGTGGGGATCTTCAACTACCTGTTGATACGGGTGCTGCGCATCCCGCCGATCATCGCCACGCTCAGTTCCAGTTTCCTGATCCTGTCCACCGCGATCGCCTATGGCCGGGGCCTGAAGATCAAGCCACCACCCATGCTGGCCGAATTCACCACCGCCCAGGTCGGGGGCGTTCCGATCCTGGCCATCGTGATCATCCTTTTCGCCATCCTGATGAGCGTGGTTTTGAACCGCACGGTCTATGGCCGCTCGGTTCTGGCCATCGGTCAGAACATGCGCGCGGCCTGGCTCGCCGGGATCAACGTCGAGCGTATCCGCTTCATGACCTACGTCCTCAGCGCCCTGCTGGCGGCCATCTGCGGGTTCCTGCTGTCGGGGTTCTCGGGCGGCGCCTCGCTGAACATGGGGCAGGAATACCTGCTGGCCTCGATCGCGGTCGTGGTGATCGGCGGCACGTCCGTGGCTGGCGGCAAGGCCAACGTGCCCGGCATCTGGGGCGCGGCGATGTTCATGTTCCTGCTGGTAACCATGCTGAACACCCTTGGGGCCAGCGCCGGCATCCGCCTGATCATGACCGGCCTGATCATCGTGGCCGTCATTACCATCGCAGGTGGCGACGAACCGCAGAGATAGGAGAGCAGAATGGCACTCGTTGGCGATTCCTACGAATACTACGACAAGCGCTTCTACGACCTGACGGTCCCCATCGCCGAGGTCGAACAGCTATTCGATGGCTGCCGCTGGGCCGAGGGCCCGGTGTGGTTCAATGAACACGCCTCTCTGGTCTGGAGCGACATCCCCAACCAGCGCCTGCTGCGCTGGATCGAGGGGCAAGGCGTCTCGGTGTTCCGCGATCGTTCGAACTTCGCCAATGGCAACACGCGCGACCGGCAGGGGCGGCTGGTCAGTTGCGAACATGGCACGCGGCGCGTCACGCGGACCGAGCCGGATGGCTCGATTACGGTCATCGCCGACAGCTATGACGGCAAGCGGCTGAACTCTCCCAACGACGTGGTGGTCAAATCTGACGGCACGATCTGGTTCACCGATCCCAACTACGGGATCATGTCCGATTACGAAGGCTACAAGTCCGAGATGGAGCAAGACGGCTGCTATGTCTTCTGTGCCGATCCGGCGGCGGGAACGCTAAAGATCGTGGCGGATGATTTCGCCAAACCCAACGGGCTGTGCTTCAATGCCGACGAAAGCCGTCTCTACATCGCCGACAGCGGCCGCAGCCACGCCCCCGACGGCCCGCATCACATCCGGGTCTTCGACGTTTCCTCGGACAACAGCCTGAGCGATGGCCGGGTCTTCTGCGAGGTCGACCCCGGGGTCCCCGACGGGTTCCGGCTGGATATTCACGAGAATGTCTGGACCTCGTGCCAGAACGGCGTGATCTGCTTTGACCAGGACGGCACCGCCCTGGGCAAGATCAAGATCCCCACCATGGTGGCGAACCTGACCTTCGGTGGGCCGCGGCGGAACCGTTTGTTCATCACGGCGACGGATTCGCTCTACGCGGTCTACGTGGCGACCACGGGGATACAGACACCCTAGGCGGCCTCGTGCTACCGTCTTGCGAAAGCATATCCTGCAGCGAAGGGGTCGAGACGTCCGATGATTGAGCTGATCGTGAAAGGCCTGGCCATCGGCGCCACGGCGACCCTTGCAATGGACATCTGGGCCCTGGCCCTGAACCGGGTTGCCGGGCAACCGCTGCCCAACTGGGGCAACGTGGGCCGCTGGTTCTGGCACCTCGGCAAGGGGCGCGTGTTTCACGACGATATCGCCAAGGCCGAGCCCCACCCTCAGGAAGTCAAGCTCGGCTGGACCGCGCATTACGCGGTGGGCCTCGTCTACGGCGCGATCTTCCTGCTGATCGTCGGGTCGGGCTGGCTCGCCGCGCCGCGTTTCCTGCCCGCGTGGATCTTCGGCATGGTCACCATCGGCGCGGGCTGGTTCCTTCTGCAGCCCGGGATGGGGTTGGGATGGGCGGCTTCGGGAACACCCAACCCGTGGAAGGTGCGCCTGATGAACGTGGCCGCGCATACGGCCTTCGCCTTGGGGCTTTGGAGCGGGGCCTTGCTGCTGGCCTAGCGGGGTTCGACCAGCGCACCGGGGGCCTGCACCACCTGCGCGGCCAGTTCCGCACCGCGTGAGACAGCATCGGGCAGCGCTTGCCCCTGAAGATAGGCTGCAAGAAAACCCGCGTCGAAACTGTCCCCGGCAGCCGTGGTATCGACCACGCTTTTTACCGGCTGCGGGGTGTGGCGAAACAGCTCTGCCCCGGCCTCGGACACGAGGATTTCTCCGGCACCGTTTTTCACCACGACAAGACGCGCGCCTGCCTCGTGGTAGCGTGCAGCGACCTCCGCCTGAGTGGTCTCGCCAAAGGCATCCTGTTCCTCGTCGAAGGACGGCAGCACGATATCGGCCTTTGCGGCCCCTTGCATGATTGCCGCGCACATCGCCTCGGCCCCCGGCCAGAGCCGCGCCCGCATGTTGGTGTCGAAGATCGTCACCACCCCACGCGCCCGCGCCTGTTCCAGCGCGTCAAGGAAGGTCTCGCGCGTTTCATCCGGCAGGATTGCCAAAGTGATGCCCGAGTAGAAGATCGCACCGGCCCGCGCGAACACGTCCTCCAGCCAACCGGGATCGTCGGCCAGGGTCCGTGCCGCGGACTGACCGCGCCAATAAGCGAAGCTGCGCTCCCCCTTGTCGAGCTGAATGAGGTAGAGGCCGACAGTCCGCTCGGGCACCCTTCGCACCGCGCCAGCGTCGATCCCCGCCTCCTGCATCGTGGCCAGCATCCGGTCCGAGATCGCATCGGCGCCCACGCCGGTGACATAGCCCACTGTCCAATCCTTGGGCATCAGGCGTCGCGCGTACCACGCCGCGTTATAGGTATCCCCCGCGAAGCCCATCCGGAAATCACCGCCCGCGGTGGGGGCCATCTCGACCATGCATTCCCCTACGCAGAGCAGGGTCTTGGGCTGGGCGCTGGGCGCAGTCATCTGGATATTCCCCTTGCTGGCAGGCCGGTCAGAGCAGCCCCCGCGCCGCCAGGTTGCGCATGGTATCGGCGATCCCGATACGCCACTCGGGGCACTCCGTCGACAGCCGCACCGTGTTTTCCAGCGTGCCGAGCGTCGGCTCCGAGATCGCCACCCGGTCGCCCACCTTGTGGGTGAAGCCCTGCCCCTTGTGATCGCGGTCCTGGATCGGCGCGAAAAGCGTGCCGAGGAACAGCATGAACCCGTCCGGGTACTGGTGATGGCGGCCAATGGTCTGCGCAACGATGCTTTCGGGGTCGCGGCTGATCTGGGTCATCGACGACCTGCCGTCCAGAACGAACCCGTCCTCGCCCTCGACCCGCAGCGTCAGTTCCGCCTTGCGCACGTCGTCCATGCCGTAGCCCTCGTCGAAGACGCGGATGAACGGCCCGATGGAACACGACGCGTTGTTGTCCTTGGCCTTGCCCAGCAGCAGAGCCGAGCGTCCCTCCACGTCGCGCAGGTTCACGTCATTGCCGAGCGTTGCACCGCGGATCTGGCCCTGGCTGTTGACCGCCAGCACGATCTCGGGCTCGGGGTTGTTCCAGCTTGATATCGGGTGCAGCCCCACCGCCGCGCCCCAGCCCACCGACGATGTCGGCTGCGCCTTGGTGAAGACCTCGGCATCCGGCCCGATCCCGACCTCGAGGTATTGCGACCACAGGCCTTCGGCGATCAGCACCTCCTTCACCTTCATCGCCTTCTCCGAGCCCGGCACGATGCCGCGCAGCGAGTCTCCGATGATGCCCGCCACCTTGGCGCGGATTTCCTGGGCGAGGTCGGCGTTTCCGGCGGCCTGTTCCTCGATCACCCGCTCGACCATGGATTCCGCGAAGGTCACGCCGCTGGCCTTGATCACCTGCAGGTCGGCAGGCGAAAGCAGCCGCACACAGTCGGTCGCACCAGCCTCGGTCGAATTCGTAGTGATATCCGCCAGCGCGCCAATATCCTCACCCTCGACACCGCGCAGGTAGCCGGGGATGTCGTCCAGTTCCATCAGGTCGCGCATGGTCGGCACGTCGCGGTTGGTGATGTCGATCACCCGGTCGCCGCGCAGCATGACCAGTGCGGCGCCGGATACCTCGGGGCGCCAGACGCGGCCCACCAGAAGGGCGTCGGGCAGATGATTTTCCTTGGGCAGCATTGCGTCTTTCTCCAGCTTGTTCAGATGCGCGGCCTACTTGCCCCAGCGCAGCACGATCGGATCGAGCGGGCGCATGAGTTCAAGCAGGGTGTCGCGGGTTTGCGGATGCAGCGGCGGGATCGGGTGGCGGCAGAACTCCGAGGCGATCACCCCGCCTTCGACCATCGCCGCCTTGGTGGCGCGGAACCCGCATTGCCGGTTTTCATGGTTCACCACCGGCAGCACGCGCGCATATTGCGCCAGCGCCGAAGCCCGGTCGCCCGCCAGATGGGCGGTCACCACCGGCTTGATCAGGTCGGGGATCAGGGCCGAGGTCATGGTTCCGCTGGCGCCAGCATCGAGGTCTGCCATGAGCGTGATCGCCTCCTCGCCGTCGAACGGCCCCTCGATCGCGGCACCGCCCGCCTCGACCAGGGCGCGCAGTTTGGCTGCTGCCTGAGGGCATTCGATCTTGAAGAGTTTCAGCATCTCGATCTCCTGCGCCATCTGGACCAGCAGCGGTACCGGCAGATCGACACCTGACAAGGGCGCGTCCTGCAACATGATCGGGATGCCCACCTCGCCCACGCGGCGGAACTGTTCGAAGGTCTGCTCGGGCGTGCCCTTCAGAAGCGCCCCGTGATAGGGCGGCATCATCATCACCATCGCTGCGCCCAGCGCCTTGGCCTCGGTCGCGCGGGCCACAACGATCTCGGTCGCGTAATGGCTGATCGTGACGATGACCGGCACCCGGCCCGCCACATGTTCCAGCGACAGGCGCGTCAGCGCGGCCCGCTCCGCGTCGGAAATCAGGAACTGCTCCGAGAAGTTGGCCAGGATGCAGATGCCATCCACGCCCTGGTCGATCATGCAGTCCAGCACGCGTTTCATCCCGTCGTGATCGACCTGCCCGTCTGGGTGAAACGGGGTCGGCGCGACGGGCCATATGCCGGAATAGGTGTAGTGAGCCATGCTGCGGCGTCCTCTCTAGTTCGAGGTTCTGCGGAAAGTGGTGAAGGCCCGGTCCAGATCGGGCGAAAGCTCCAGCCCCAGGCCGGGGCCTTCAGGGACGGTGATCATGCCGTTCGCGACCGTGGGCAGAGCGGTGACAAGATCGCGGTACCAGGTGTTGTAGAAGGCGCGCACGCTTTCCTGGATCAGCGCGTTGGGCGCGGCCAGCGACAGGTGGGTCGACGCGGTCAGCACCACCGGCCCGGTACAGTCGTGCGGGGCAATGGGTAGCTTGTGCGCCTCGGCCATTGCGGCGACCTTGCGCGCCGCCGAAATCCCGCCGCACCAGCTCAGGTCCAGCATGACGATCCCGGCAACCCCCGTATCCAGCAGATCCTTGAACGCCCCGATCCCGCCCAGAGTTTCCGACGCACAGATCGGCGCGGGCGAAACCTGCGCATAGCGCTTGAGCAGTTCAAGGCTATCCATCCGGATCGGATCTTCGTGCCAGTAGGTGCCGAAGGGTTCCAGCGCCCGGGCGATCTCCATCGCGGGCAGAAGCTGCCACATGGAGTGGAACTCGACCATGATGTCCATCTTGTCGCCCACGGCGGCGCGGATCTTCTCGAAGGGCTCCAGCGCCTTCTTCAACTGCTCCTTCGAGATCGACATGCCGTTCGTGGCCTCGGCCGCCTCGTCGAAGGGCCAGATCTTCATCGCCGTGATGCCCTCGTCCAGAAGCGAGAGCGCCAGTTCGTCGGCCCGATGAAGAAAGCCGTTCAGATCGTCGTAGTTCCGATCAGCGTTGGTCCCGAGGCCATAGTTGACCATCTTCTGGCCTTCGGTGTTCTTGACGTATTCGGTCCCGGCGCAGGTGTTGTATGTGCGGATCTTCTCACGGGTGAACCCGCCCAGAAGCTGCGCCACCGGCTGGCCGGTGACCTTGCCCAACAAGTCCCAGAGCGCGATGTCGAAAGCCGAGTTGCCGCGCATCTCGGCCCCGCTCGACCGCCAGCCAAGATAGCCCTCGGCGGCGCGGGCCAGGTGCTCGATCCGAAGCGGATCCTGCCCGATCATGCGCGGAGCGAGTTCCGTGTGAACATAGGCCTCGACGGTTTCGGCACCGAAGAAGGTCTCCCCAAGACCGGTCAGGCCTTCATCGGTCTGCACCTGAAGCCAGATCAGGTTTGGCCGCTCGGCAATGCGAATGGTTTCGATGCCGGTGATCTTCATGTCCGGTTCCCTTGGTTGGAGCATCGCGCCGCAGGCGGAATTGGCAGGTCAGGCGAAATCAAACTGCACCTTCATCGACTGGCTCTTGTCGGCGGCTACGGCGAAGGCCTCGCCGTGATCGAGATACGAGAATTCGTGCGTCAGCAGCGGCTTCACGTCGATCAGCCCCTTCGACATGAAGGCGACAGCGGTGGCGAACTCGGCGTGGAACCGGAACGATCCCTTCAGCGAAAGCTCCTTCACGGTGATCTGCTGCATCGGCACGGACATGTCTCCGCCCATCCCGAGTTGGACCACCGTGCCGCGCGGACGCAGGGCCTTGATCCCTTCGGCCAGGGCAACCTCGGCGCTGGAGCATTCGAACTGCACGTCGAAGTAGCCTTTATCTGCCTGATACGCGGTCATGGCATCGGGCTCGGTCACGCCGTTGATCACCCGGTCGGCCCCGGCCGCCGAGGCGAATTCAAGCGGCTTGTCCAGGATATCGGACACCACGATTTCCGAGGCCCCCGCGCGGCGTGCTACCAGCGTCATCAGAACGCCGATCGGCCCGCTGCCCGTGATCAGGACACGCTTGCCGACAAGGTCGCCAGCCTGGTGCGACGCATGAATGCACACGGCCAGCGGTTCGGCCATGGCCGCCTCGGCCGGGGTGAGGCCCTTTGCCGGGATGCACTGCCAGGCCTCGGCCACCAGTTCCTGCCGAAAGGCGCCCTGGATATGCGGCATCGGCATGGCCGAGCCATAGAAGCGCATGTTCAGACATTGGTTTGGCAAACCCTCGCGACAATAGGTGCAGGTCCCGCAAGGGCGCGAGGGTGAAACCGCGACCAGATCCCCCGGCGCCAGGCCCTCGACCCCGGGGCCGATTTCCGTGATCTCGCCCGAAACCTCGTGCCCCAGAACCACGGGTTCGCGGACACGAATCGCACCCATCCCGCCATGAAAATAATAATGCAGATCAGACCCACAGATCCCGCCGCGCCGAATCCGCAGTTTCACCTGGCCGGCGCCCAGCGCATCGGTCTCGATATCCCCGATCCTGAGGTCCTGTTTGCCGTGAATTATCAGAGCTTTCATCTCTCAGACGATCTCCGGTGATGTGTGAACGGTATCCACGGTCAATTGATGCTTGCGGACCGGTCGAAATGGTATACCATTTTCCGAAAGGTGCAACCACGCCGTTCCCCTTACGCGCAGGGCACCCTCGGAAACCCAAGCATGGCTCAGGCACGGGAAGAGTCCAGATGACACAGATGTTCGACCTCGGCGGGCGGACCGCACTGATCACGGGATCGACCATGGGGATCGGTAGGGGGCTGGCCAAGGGCCTGGCCGAAGCCGGGGCCACAGTCATCCTGAACGGCCGCGACAAGGGCCGATTGGAAGCCGCCGCTGCCGAATTCAAGACTGATGGTTTCACCGTCCACACCCTGTCCTTCGACGCCACCGATGCCGAGGGCGCCGCTGCGGCCATCGACGACTTCGAAGCCGAAAACGGCCCCATCGACATCCTGATCAACAACGCCGGGATGCAGCACCGCGGCCCGCTTGAGGATTTCGCGCCGGCCGATTTCGACCGGCTCATGCGCACCAACGTCAATTCCGTCTTCTACGTCGGGCAAGCGGTGGCCCGGCACATGATCGGGCGCGGGCGCGGCAAGATCATCAACATCGCCTCGGTCCAGACAGCACTCGCCCGACCGGGCATCGCGCCCTACACCGCCAGCAAGGGCGCGGTGGCGAACCTGACGAAGGGGATGGCGACCGACTGGGCGAAACACGGGCTGCAGATCAACGCCATCGCGCCGGGCTATTTCGACACGCCGCTGAACAAGGCGCTGGTCGAAGACCCCGAGTTCTGCGCCTGGCTCGAAAAACGCACCCCCGCAGGCCGCTGGGGCAAGATCGAGGAACTGGTCGGCGCCTGCGTCTTCCTCGCCTCGGACGCGTCCAGCTTCGTCAACGGACACACGCTATTCGTCGACGGCGGCATCACCGCCAGTCTTTGAGATTAAACAGACATCAGGAGAAATCATGGCAGACAACAGCAAACCCGTAATCGGCTTCATCGGCGTCGGCTTCATGGGCCACGGCATGGCCAAGAACATCCGGCTTGGCGGCTATGACCTCTGGATCAAGGGCAACCGCAACCGCACGCCGGTGGAAAACCTCGTCTCGATGGGCGCGAAAGAGGCCGCCACCGCCAAGGAAATCGCCGAGAACTGCGACATCGTCCACATCTGCCTGCCAAACAGCGATTTCGTCGAGGAGATCATCCGCGGCGAAGACGGTATCCTTGCCGGTGCGCGCGAGGGGCTGATCGTGATCGACACGACCACCGCCGATCCCAGCTCGACCATTGCGCTCGCCGCCGACATGGCCAAGCAGGGCGTCACGATGGTCGATGCGCCGCTGGGCCGGACCCCGAAAGAGGCCGAGGAAGGCATGCTCGACGCCATGGTCGGCTGCGACGACGCCACCTTCGCCAAGGTCCAGCCGGTCATCGATTGCTGGGCGGGCACCATCAACCACATCGGCCCGGTGGGCAGCGCGCACAAGATGAAGCTGCTGATGAACTTCATCGGCATGAGCTATGGCGCGATCTATTCCGAGGCGCTGGTGATGGGCGCGAAGGTCGGCATCGCCCCGCAGAAATTCCGCGAAGTCATGGCCCCGAGCCGCATGGGCTGCGGCTTCTTCGACACCTTCATGAGCTATGCCGTGGACCGCAATCGCGACGCCCACAAGTTCACCATCGCGAATGCCTCGAAGGACGTGCGCTATGCCAACAACATGGCCAGCGCCGCGGGCGTGGTCGGCATCATGGCGGCGGCCACCAAGCATTACTACACCCATGTGGAAGCGATCGGTCACGGCGCGGACTATGTGCCGATGGTCTCGGATCACATCGGACGCCTGAACGGGATCGACATGGAAGAAGAAGTGAAGAAGGGGGCCTGAGCCCCCTCTTCCCACGCAGCGGAGACGGACGATGCTGAGCGATACCCAGAAGGCCTTCTATGATGAAAACGGCTATCTCATGGTCGAGAATGCCGTCACCCCTGACCAGTTGGCCGAGTTGCGGCGCATCACCTATGACCTGATCGAGCAGTCCCGGACCCTGACCGAGACCAACGATGTCTTCGAGCTGGATCAGGGTCATACCGCCGACAACCCGCGCCTGACCCGGATCAAGCTGCCGCACAAGCGGCATCCCTATTTCTGGGAGATCCTGAGCAACTCGGGGGTAACCGAAGTCCTGACCGATCTGCTGGGGCCGGACGCCCTGATCCAGACCTCGAAGCTGAACACCAAGGCGCCGGGCGGCGGCGCGGCGGTGGAATGGCACCAGGACTGGGCCTTCTATCCGCATACCAACGACAGCATGCTGGCTTTCGGGCTGATGCTCGAGGATGTGGACGCGGCGAACGGGCCCTTGCAGGTGATCCCGGGCACGCACAAGGGCCCGATCCTGAGCCACCATGCGAATGGCGTCTTCTGCGGCGCCATCGACCCAGACGATCCGCTGTTCGAGGCCGACAAGGCCGTGACGCTGACCGGCAAGGCCGGCAACATGACGGTGCACCACGCCCGCGTATTGCACGGTTCAGCCCCGAACCTGAGCGATCGCAACCGGATGATCCTGTTCTACGAATGCCACGCCGCCGATGCCTGGCCGCTTCTGGGGGCGCCCTCCTATATCCACCAACTGGGTCAAAGGGCGCTGTGGGACGACCTACAGGACCGGCTGATTACCGGCAAACTGTGCCTGACGCCGCGGATCGAGATCGTGCCCGTCAGCATCCCCCTGCCCCCGGCGCCGGATGCCAGTTCGATCTTCAAGTCTCAGCAATCAGGCGGGGCGAAATCGGCCTTTGCCAAGGCGTAGGGGCTACCCGAATAGATAGCGCAGCAGGTAGAGCGAGCCCATTCCCGCCGTGATCGCGAAGATCGCGTTGAAGCGCAGGCCAACCGCCAGAACGGCCAGCGCCGCGAACAGGCGGATCGGATCGAAACTGCCGCCTGTCACCTCGGGCCAGAGCACCAGGGGCGTTATCAGCGCCGGAAAGACCGCGACCCCGGTATAGCGCAGATGGGTCCGCACCCACCCGGGCATGGGGCGGTCCCCGATCATCCCCAGGAACGAGAAACGGATCAGGAAGGTCCCGATCGCCAGAAGGATCGTCACGGTCCAGAAAAGTTTCAGCGAGATCATCGCGCTGCCCTCCGGGCAATGAAGTACTCGGTCTGCGCCCCGGCAATCATCGCAAGCCCCGCCGCCGCGACGAGCCACAGGTTATAGGGCATCCAGGCAAAGACCATCGCCGCGATGACCGAAACCAGCGCCGCCACCACATGGGGAAGGCTGCGCAGCATCGGCGCGGTCATCGCGATGAAACAGACCGGCACCGCGAATTCCAGCGCGAAGACCGGAGGGATGGCCTGCCCTACCGCGGCGCCAATGAACGTGCCCGCATACCAGACCGGGGCCGCCGCAGAGAGCGTGCCGAAGTAATATGCCGCCTTGGTCGCCGGGCTCATCTCGGGCGCCTTTTCGTACTTGGCGACCGACAGCGCGAAGCACTGGTCCACCATGGCATAAGCCACCACGCCCCTCTGCCACAGGGGCAGATGGCCCAGGTGCGGCGTCAGCGCGGCGGAATACATCACCATCCGCATGTTCACCGTCAGCGAGGCCAGAAGGATGATGATCACCGGCGCATGTTCGTGCATCAGCGCCACGGCGGTGAACTGCGAGGCCCCGGCGATCACCAGGACCGACATCACCATCACCTGGTAGATTTCCAGCCCCGCATCCCGCGCCACCACGCCGAACAGCATGGAATAGGGCGCCACGATGATGATGAACGGCGCGCAGTCGAAGAACCCGCGCCAGAACACCCCGCGTTCTGCAGGATCGGCCGCAACCACCTTGGTCTACTCGATCCGCTGCGACTGGAAGTAGAGCTTGGCAAAGGCAAGGCCCACGGCCGTCGCCTCGCAGCGCATGCGGGTATAGACGGTCTCCTCGTCCGGGTCCTTTTGCACCAGCGAGAGCTCTTCCATGCGATCGCATTGCATCAGGTTGCCCTGCAGATCGTATTTCACTTCGATCGCCGCGATCGCCGACAATTCCTCGCTGGCCATGTTGCGGATCTTTTCCATCCGGTCCGCGATCAGGCCACCCCAGTGATCCTTGGCCTGCCGGTAGCAATCCGCCCCGGTCATGCTGGGTGCATCATAGGACAGGCACCGGGCCTGAACCTCTTTCACGCAGTCGGCCAGTGGCTCGTTCGCGGCAATGCGCGCGTCAAGGCAGGCCTGCGCGCCGGTGAATTCCTGTTCCTCGGCTGCGGCTGGGTTCGCGGCAAATGCCATCCCCAACGCCACGACCGCCGCCGCAATAACATGGCTCAAACTGCGTGAGATACTGATCTTCAAGTCACCAATCCTGCAATTCCGGAACTCCGGGCATATTTTCCAGAGCTCTCGTGGGTTAATCCTTGAATTTGGTATACCAAATTGCGATCCTTCTTCAAGCACAAGCACATGACGTCGCGGGAGAGAATCATGTCAGATACACGCGCCAACAAGCGCTTCCGGTCAAAGGAGTGGTTCGACAACCCGAACAACCCCAGCATGACCTCGCTTTACCTGGAACGCTACCAGAACCAGGCCTTCACCCGCGAAGAGCTTCAGGGTGAACGCCCGGTGATCGGCATCGCCAATACCGGCAGCGACCTGGCCCCCTGCAACAAGATCCACGTCTTCCTGATGGACCGGATCAAGGCCGGGATCCGCGATGGCGGAGGCATCCCGATGGAGTTCCCGGTCCACCCGATCCAGGAAACCGGGAAACGCCCCACGGCGGCGCTTGATCGCAACCTCGCCTATCTGAGCCTCGTGGAAGTGCTGCACGGCTATCCCATCGACGGGGTGGTGCTGACCACCGGATGCGACAAGACCACACCGGCGATGCTGATGGGGGCCGCAACCGTCGACCTTCCGGCAATCGCGCTCAACGGCGGTCCGATGCTGGATGGCTGGTGGCAGGGCAAGCGCGCGGGCTCGGGCACCATCGTCTGGGAAAGCCGGCGCCTGATGGCCGAAGGCAAGATCGACTATGACGAGTTCATCAGCCGGGTCTGCGCCTCGGCGCCTTCGCTTGGGCATTGCAACACCATGGGCACCGCCAGCACCATGAACGCCATGGCCGAGGCGATGGGGATGAGCCTGACCGGCAACTCCGCGATCCCCGCCCCGTTCCGTGAGCGCATGGCCATGGCCTATGAAACCGGAAAGCGGATCGTGCAGATGGTCTATGACGACCTGAAGCCCTCGGACATCCTGACCCGCGAAGCCTTCGAGAACGCGATCGTGGTCAATGCTGCGATCGGCGGATCGACCAACGCGCCGCCGCATTTGCAGGCCGTGGCCCGCCACGCCGGTGTCGATCTGAACGTCAAGGATTGGGAGACCGTCGGCTTCGACGTGCCGCTTCTGGTCAACATGCAACCCGCCGGGGAATACCTTGGCGAAAGCTTCTTCCGCGCGGGCGGCGTCCCGGCGGTGATGGCGGAACTGATGAAGGCGGGCCGCATCCACACGGATGTGATGACCGCCACCGGTCAGGGCATGGGTGTGAACCTTGCCGGGTGCGAAAGCCTCGATCACGACGTGATCAAGACCTACGACAACCCGATGCGCAAGAACGCGGGTTTCAAGGTCCTGTCCGGAAACCTGTTCGACTCGGCGCTCATGAAGACCTCCGTCATCTCCGCGGACTTCCAGCAGCGGTTCCTCTCGGAGCCCGGTCGCGAGGGCATCCTCGAGTCGCGCGCGATCGTGTTCGAAGGGCCCGAGGACTACCACGACCGGATCAACGACCCGGACCTGAAGATCGACGAGAAATGCATTCTCTTCATCCGCAACGTCGGCTGTGTCGGCTACCCCGGCTCGGCCGAGGTGGTAAACATGCAGCCCCCCGACGCGCTGATCCAGCAGGGGATCAATCACCTGCCGACGGTGGGTGACGGGCGTCAGTCCGGCACCTCCGAAAGCCCCTCGATCCTGAACGCCTCGCCGGAATCGGTGGTGGGCGGCGGGCTTGCCTATCTTCAGACCGGCGACATGGTGCGGCTGGACCTCAACACCTCCAGCATGAACGCGCTGGTGGATGAGGCCGAATGGCAGGCAAGAATCGATGCCTGGGAAGCGCCCGAACTCCAGCACCAGACCCCTTGGCAGGAGATCTACCGCACCCATGTGGGGCAACTGGCCGAAGGCGGCTGCCTGGAACTGGCGACCGCCTACCAGAAGGTCGGGCGCAACCTGCCACGCGACAACCACTGAGGCGCACCATGTCCGACGCCGCGAAGAGCATCATCATCACCGGCGCCGGAAGCGGCGTCGGCAAGGCCACGGCACAGGCGTTCCTTGATGCGGGTTGGCGCGTGGGCTTCGTCGGCCGCCGGGCCGAAGCGCTGGAAGAGGCCGCCGCCGGGCACGCCAACGCGCTGATCCTGGCCTGCGACGTACGGGATGAAGCCTCGGTGGCCGCTGCTTTCGGGAAGGCGCAATCCGAATGGGGGCATCTCGACGCCCTGTTCAACAACGCCGGGATTGCCCTGAAGGGCGCACCGATTGACGAGCTCTCCGTCGACGACTGGCGAGAGCTGATCGACATCAACCTGACCGGCGCCTTCATCGCCGCCCGCGCGGCCTTTGGCATCATGCGCAGGCAGGACCCGCAAGGCGGGCGGATCATCAACAACGGATCGGTCTCGGCCCATGTGCCGCGCTGGGGGTCGGCGGCCTACACGGCCTCGAAACACGCGATTACCGGGCTCACGCGGACGATCTCGCTCGACGGGCGGGCCTTCAACATCGCCTGCGGGCAGATCGACATCGGCAACGCCCTGACCGACATGGCGCAATCCATGACGACGGGGATGCCGCAGGCGGATGGCTCGATCAAGGTCGAGGCGGTGATGGACGTGAAACACGTGGCCAGTTCGGTCCTGCACATGGCCAGCCTGCCGCTGAACGCCAACGTGCAGTTCATGACGGTGATGGCCACCACCATGCCCTATATCGGCCGGGGCTAGGCTTCAGGCCCGTACCCGCTCGCGGTGCCAGATATAGATGCCGGACCCGATGATGATCATGGTGCCGATCGCCGTCCAGACGGTGGGCAGGTTGTCGAACACGAGGTAGCCGATCACCGTCCCATAGATCACCTGAACATAGACCACCGGCGCCACCGTGGCCGCCGGGGCAAAGCGATAGGCCAGGGTGGCAAGCACATGGCTGACCCCGCCGATGACCCCGATGAAGAGGAAGACGAACATCGTGAACCCGTCAGCGGGCCAGGCCAACTCGTGCAATGCGACAGGGGCCAGCGCCACAGTGGCCACGCCGCTGGACCACAGCTGGCTGGTCGAATTGTTGTCGGTCCCCGCCAAAAGCCGGGTCAGCACGAAATAGACTGAGGCACACAAAAGCGCCCCGATCGACAGGAAGATCGCCCAGTGAAACTGCGCGCCCCAGGGCTGCACGATCACCAGGACGCCAAGGAAACCGGTCACCACCGCCAGGAACCGGCGGAGCCCGACCTTCTCGTCCAGAATGGGAATGCTGAGCAGGGTCACCATGATCGGCACGGCGAAAAACATCGCGATGGTCAGCGTGATCGGCAGGTAGGACAGCGCCACGAAGTTGAAGACCGTGCTGCCCAGCAGGGCGAAGGCCCGCAGAAGCTGAATCCACGGGCGGTTCGAGCGGAACTCTCCCAACCCGCCCTTCGGCATGAAAAACACCAGGGCAGTTATGAAGGCCCCGGCATAGCGCGAGAACACCACCTGCAAGGCGGGCAGCCCGCCCATGATCAACCACTTCGCCGAGGTGTCGATCATCGTGAACAGAAAAACCGCCCCCGCCATGACGAGAACCGCCGCGAGCGGCCGGTCTTCTCTCGGGGTGGGAGCGGCCATCGATTCAGGCCGGTCGTGCTATGTCGTCTTCCAGGAACCAACGCACGGTATCCTCGAAGGACTTGTCTTGCACGAAGCCCAAGCGCAGCGCCTTTTCCGAGATCACCCGATTGCGCCATCCGTTCACGATCTTCTCGATCACCGGGTCCGAGTCCCAGGTGATCCGCGCCTCGGCCTCGGGTCCGAAAACCTTGGTCATGGCAGCGATCATCTCGCCCACGGTGTCGCTGCGGCCCGGCAGGTTGAGGCAGCGGTTGAAGCCGAACTCCGCGCCGTCGATCTCGCCCGCGATCACCAGGTTCTCGACAACGGTGCGCGGCGCGCTGTGGAAGATCAGGAAATCGCGCCCGACAGGGCAGTTCGATGTATCGCCCTGCATCGTGTCGCGAAAGATCGAGGACATGAAGCTGGAGGCCGCCGCGTTGGCCTTGCCCGGACGGATCGAGACAGTCGGCAACCGCAGCCCGCGCCCGTCCATGAAGCCCTTGCGGCTCATGTCGTTGAGCAGCAACTCCCCCATCACCTTCTGGGCGCCGTAGGAGGTCTGCGGATTGAGCTCCACGCCGTCCACGATGACATCGGGCTCTTCACCGCCATGGGCCGCGATCGAGGAGGCATATACCACCACCGGGCAATTGCCCTGCGCGCGGGCGGCCTGGAACATGTTCAGGCTGCCCATCAGGTTGACCCGCATCCCCAGATCGAAATCCGCCTCGGCCGCGCCCGAAACCACCGCAGCCAGATGATAGATCACGTCAAAGGGACCGTGCTTGGCGAACAGCCTTCCGACCGCCGCCTCGTCGCTCACGTCGCAGGCCTCGGCGTTGATCGGGAACCCGGCGTCGGGACAGGCCGGAACCGCCACGTCCATCAGCGTCATCGCGGTGATCTCCTGCCCGCGCAGCTTTCCATTTGCCGCCAGTTTCCGTGCCAGCTTCTGGCCAAGGAACCCGCCGCCGCCCGTGATCAATATGTGCATTTCTTGTCTCTTCTTCCTGAGTTTTCAGCCTGCGGCCCAGCCGCCATCGATCACATGGGCCTGCCCCGTGGTAAAGGCGCTTTCGTCCGACGCAAGGTAGACCGCCAACGCCGCCACTTCCTCGGGCCGACCGATACGGCCCATGGGCTGGCGCGCGATGAAGGCTTTCATCGCCGCCTCGTAATCGCCGGTCGCCCGCAGGCGGTCGTGCAGCGACGGGCTGTCCACCGTGCCGGGGCAGATCGCGTTGCAGCGGATGCCCTTGGTCACGTAATCAACCGCGACCGATTTGGTCATCCCGATCACCGCCGCCTTGGTGGTGCCATAGACGAAGCGGTTGGGCGCTGCCAGGATCGACGAGGCGACCGAGGCGACATTGATGATCGATCCCTGCCCGCGCTCCAGCATCCCCGGCACCGCGGCCTGGATCGAATGGACCATCGCCCGGACGTTCAGGTTCAGCGCGAAGTCCAGATCCTCGTCCGTGGCCTCCAGAACGGTACCGCCATGAACGATGCCCGCGCAGTTGACCAGCACATCTGGCGCGGCGGCCAAGACCGCCGCCTGAAGCGCCTGCTTGTCGGTGACGTCCAGAGAGCGACAGTCCGCCCCCTGAAGACCTTCCAGCAACTCGCCCCGCAGATCCGTGGCGATCACCGTCGCGCCCTCGGCCAGGAATGCCTCGGCGATGGCGCGGCCGATCCCCTGACCGGCCGCCGTCACGAAGGCGCGTTTGCCCGCCAGCCGGCTCATTTGCCCAAGGTCTCCGAGAAGAAGTCGACCATCTCGGGCACCATGATATCGCCCTTGCCCGCGGCAATCGCCGCCTTCAGCGCGTTATCCGCCGCAACCGACATCTGCGACGGCGCGCCAAGGTCCTGGGACATGGAGTTGTAGTAGCGCACGTCCTTCGAGCCATTGCTCACCGCAAACGCCAGGTCGATCTGCCCGGCGATGGCGTAGTTCTTGATGAACTCCATCATCCCGGATTTCAGCGGCCCCGCCGAAATGACGTCATAGAGCTTCTGCCGCTCGATCCCGGCCCGGTCGGCCATGGCAAAGGCCTCGGACATGGCGCAGGCGGTGGTCATGGCGAAGAAGTTGTTGATCAGCTTGATCGTGTGGCCGGAGCCCAGCTCACCCAGATGGAAGACGTTCTCGCCCAGCACGTCGAGCTCGGTCTTGATCTTCTCGTAGGCAGCCTGATCGCCCGAACACATGATATTCAGAAGCCCGTCCACCGCATGGGCGGGCGTCCGGCCCAGCGGCGCATCGAGGTAGACCGCGCCCTTGGCGGCCATGTCGGCGCCGATCTTCTTGGTCGAACCGGGCAGCGAGGTGCCGAAATCGACGACGATCTGACCTTCGCGAACACCAGCAAGAACGCCGTCATCGCCATAAACCCGGGACTCCACGTGATCGGAGGTGCCCATGCAGAACATCACCAGATCGGAGTTTTCCGCCACCTCGCGGGCATTCGCCGCCTCGGTCGCGCCACGGCCCAGCGCCGCCTCGATCCCGGTACGGTCACGATTGCCCAGAACGACTACCTCGTACCCGGCCTTCTGCAGGCATTCCACCATCGCCGCGCCCATGAGGCCCAGGCCGATAAAACCGATTTTAGGTTTGGTCATTGCGTCAACTCCTTGTCAGGTTCCAGTTCATCGAGCCGGGGCAGGATGCGCGGGGCATCCGGCGCAAGGCCGGTGTAGGCTTCGAAACTCTTCATCGCCATGTGCTTGAAGAGCGAAAATCCGGTGATTACCCTCAGCCCCCGCGCGCGGGCGGTCTGAACGAAGGCGGTCTCGGTTGGGAAATAGACGGCATCGAACGCCCATGCGGGCGCCCCGGGCAAGTCGGTCGGAAAGGCCGATCCGGGATATTCGGCCATCCCCAGCGGCGTTGCATTGACCAGCCCGTCGGCGGCGGCGGCTGCCTCTTCGGCCCTTGTGATCGGCACGGCACGTGCGACCGAACCGATCCGCCGCGCCAGATCGGCGGCTTTCTCGAAGTCCTGGTCCCAGATCGTGATCTCGGATGCGCCCAGTCGTGCCAGCGCCGGGCCAAGGGCGCGGGCAACGCCGCCTGCCCCGGCCATGGCCACGCGACCCGGAGCCATATCTCCGCACTCGGCCCGCCATGCGGACAGGAAGCCAGTGAAATCGGTGTTGAAGCCCCGCAGGGGCTGCCCGAATGCCATCAGGTTGCACGCCCCCAGCGCCTCGACACTCGGGTCCATTCCGGGCCCGACCCAATCGAAGGCTTGCGCCTTGAACGGATGGGTCACGCTGACCCCGGTCCAGCCCGCATCTCGACACGCGGCAGCCGTGGCGGCGAAATCGAAGCCCGCGCGCTCAGCCGTATCGATGAGTTCGAAGTCAAAGCCCAACCCGGCCTCGTCGCACATCAGCCGCAGCGCCGCGGGCAACCGTGTGCGCGAGATATGCGCCCCGATCAGCCCCGCCCGCAGGATGTGCTGTCCGGCGTTCATGCAGCCGTCTCCATGACACCGTCGAACTCCAAGGGAACGCTGCCCCGGGGAACCGGACGCCCGGTCTTCGCAGACAGAACAGCCGCCAGCGTCGCCTCGAGCGTTGCCCGCCCTCCTTTGCCGCTGGCCAGGATCCAGGGATCGCGACCATCGGCGACCTGTTCGAACAGCGCCATCTGTATCTCGAGCGGATCGACCTTGGCGAACTTCGTCCCGGCATGACGCGCCATGGGATTCTGCCAGACCGGTTCCTGCCCGTCCGCCGCCTGCCACAGATCCAGCGAGGGGAAGGACATCGCGCCCTTCGTGCCGACGAACCGCATGTAGTCCTGCCCCGAGGTTGCGATGCCCGGATTCTCACCCGAGGCCGCCTCGAACGACCAGGGCGACGCGCCCGCATCGGAAATCAGGAACGACCCAAGCACGCCGCTTTCGAACCTGAGGGACACCGCCGAGGTATCCTCGATCGCAAGGCCGCGCGTGGCGTTCGACGACAGGGCCGAGACCTCGGCGATCTCGCCCAGGAAAACCCGCATCAGGTCGATCTCGTGGCTGAGGTTGGTCATCAGCGGACCCGAGCCAGGCGCCCGGCGCCAATCGGGTTCGTAATAGGCGTCATGCTTGCGCAGGGACCAGATCCCCTGAACCGCGACAGGCGTTCCAAGCTCGGCGAGCCGTTCGGCAGTGGCCTGCACGAAGGGGTGACAGCGGCGATGATGCGCGGTCACAAGCGGCACACCGCAGCGCTCTGATGCCTCGATCAGAGCATCGGCCTGCGCGAGGTTGGCCGCCAGGGGTTTCTCCACCAGAACCGCCCAGCCCCGGTCGATTGCCGCGAGGCCGCTCTCGGCATGGGCCGGGGTTGGTGTTGCTATGATCGCGGCACGGGTCCGCGCGGGGACGTCGTCCAGTGACGCGACAACGGGATACCCCTCGCCCGCGAGACGCGCGCGCAGGGCGGCGTCAGGCTCGACGACCGCCGTCAGGTCCACCCGGTCCAGCTTCGTGGCGACCTGCGCATGGCGCAGCCCGATCAGCCCGCATCCGACGACTGCAATCGGCAGCGGCGCGGTCATTACATCACCGCCCCGATCTGCCAAGGCACGAACTCGTAGTCGCCAAGTCCCTGCGCCTCGGATTTCGATTTCTTGCCCGAGGCCACGTCGAGAAGCAGTTGGAAGATCTCCTGCCCGACCTCCTCGACGCTGGCGCCCTCGGTGATGATGCGCCCGGCATTGACGTCCATGTCCTGGGTCAGGCGGTTGTACATGTCCGAGTTCGTGGCGACCTTGATCGTCGGCGCGGGCTTCGAGCCGAAGGCCGAGCCGCGCCCGGTGGTGAACACCACCATGTTGCAGCCCGAGGCGATCTGCCCGGTGACCGAAGCCGGATCGTACCCGGGGCTGTCCATGAAGGTGAAACCCTTCGCGGTGACCGGTTCGGCGTATTTGTAGACGCCGGTCAGCGGCGTCGTCCCGCCCTTGGCCGCCGCGCCCAGGGATTTCTCGAGGATCGTGGTCAACCCGCCCTTCTTGTTGCCGGGGCTGGGGTTGTTGTCCATGCTGCCGCCGTTGCGGGCGGTGTAATCTTCCCACCAGCGGATCAGGCCGATCAGTTTCTCGCCCACCTCGCGGCTGGTCGCCCGCGCCGTCAGCAGATGCTCGGCGCCATAGATCTCGGGCGTTTCGGCCAGAACGCCGGTGCCGCCTTGGGCCACCAGCATGTCACAGGCATA
This sequence comes from Paracoccaceae bacterium, assembly GCA_014762635.1. Lineage (GTDB taxonomy): Bacteria > Pseudomonadota > Alphaproteobacteria > Rhodobacterales > Rhodobacteraceae > JABURR01. The sequence continues at coordinate 33,674 of JABURR010000063.1, read as the reverse complement.
ACCCAGCGCCGGGTTCGCGGTGATGCCGGACCACGCGTCCGAACCGCCACATTGCAGGGCCACGGTCAGTTCCGAGGCCGGGCAAGGTTCGCGTTGGATCTCGTTGACCAGCGGCAGCATCGCCTCGATCTTCTTGATCCCCAACTCGACGGTCTTCCGCAACCCGCCCACGTCCTGGATGTTCATGGTCTGGAACAGAGGCCCCGGGGTCAGGCCCATCGCCTCGACCAGCCAGTCGATCTGGTTGGTCTCGCACCCCAGGCCCGCCATCAGAACGCCGCCCACATTGGGGTTGCGGGCATAGCCCCACATCACGCGCTGCAGGGCCTCGAACCCCTCGCCATTGGTGGCCATAGCGCAGCCGGTGCCGTGCATGAAGGCCGCCACCCCATCCACATTGGGATAAGGCGCAAGACGCTCTTCGGTGAAGTGATCCGCGATCATACGCGCCGCCGTGGCCGAGCAGTTCACGCTGGCCAGAACGGCGATGAAGTTGCGCGTGCCCACCTTGCCGTTGGGGCGGCGATAACCCTGGAAGGTAGCCGGTTCCTGCGGTTCGGGCGGGCGCAGATTGGTGCCGAACTCGTACTCGGTGTCGACGTTGCGGAACTCTACGTTGTGAGTATGCACGTGCTCACCCGCCGCGATGTCGGCGGCGGCATAGCCGATCACCTGGGCGTATTTGCGGATAGGCTCGCCCTTGGCGATGGCCTCGGCAGCCAGCTTATGGCCGCGCGGGATCAGTTGGGTCGCCCCCTCATCGCCGACCTGAAGCGGCTTGATGGCAGTGACGACGTTGTCGGCAGGGGAAAGTCGAACGGTTTTCATGGTATTCTCTTGCAGGATGTTCGGTCAGGCACAGGCGGGGCTGTCACCTGTCCAACGGTGGATGGGAATATGAGGTTGCCCGCATAGCCGGGCGCGCGCGGCGACCCAGAGTTCGTGCCAGTCGCGCCAGTCGGTGAGAACAGCGTCGGGATTGGCACGCGAGCGGGCGATGAAATCGGGGAAATGGCTGCGCCCCGTGGGCTGGCCGGTCACGTTGTAGCGGATGTCGAACGACCAGCGGAACCGGTCGGAGCGGTTGACCAACGAGGCATGCGGCGTCAGCGGATGGAAGATCACCGCGCCCCCGGCCCGAACCGGAAGCGGCCGCGCGAGGCTTTGGTCAAGGAAGCCTTCCGCAATGCCCGTCTGGGTGCGGGGGCAGTGCGGATACATCTGCGGCTTGCCCGGGATGACCTGCAGGCAGCCGTTTTCGACCGTCGCATCCTCGATCGCCAGCCAGACTGTGACCATCTGCGTGGCGTCGGCCTCGGCATGGGTCACGCCGCGATCCTGGTGCCAGTCGGTCGCGGTGATATGGGCGCGGATCTCGTCGTTACGCAGGTCCGGCGCGGGTGGTTTGAGCCGCACGTGCTGGATCGGGTTCGAGGTGATCTCGGGTCCGATCAGGTCCTCGACCAGGTCAAGAAGCCGGGGCGCCGTCACCATGTCGAACACCGCCGGGCCGAAATGGAACGGCGTGTCGGGTTCGATCTCGTCGCCCGGCAGCGAGATATCCATCGGCTGGAACCAGTCGCACCCGGCCTTGTAGCTGGTCAGGAGCTTGTCCCAGAAATCCATGCCAGACCCATCCGGAACCAGCCCCTTGGCCTGCCAACCGCCATAAAGGCCATCCATCAACCCCGCGTATTCAGCGCGGATCCGGTCCAGCAGATCGGGCGGCAGCACATCCTCGATCACCAGGTAGCCCTCGGTCGCGAAGCGGGTCTTCTGCTCGTCGGTTAGAAACAGGGTCATTGACGCAGCGCCTCCAATCGCGCCCAGTCGAAGGTAATTCCGTGGCCGGGACGGTCGGCCGCGATCGCGTGGCCATCCTCGATCCGGACCGGGTCTTCCACATAGGCCTCAAGCCCGAAACCGTGTGCCTCCAGGTAGCTGCGGTTCGGGCAGGCCGCGAGCAAATGCACGGTGATATCATGTGCGCCGTGGCTGGTGACGGGCAGGTGAAATGCCTCGGCCAGGTGGGCGATCTTCATGAACGGGGTGATGCCCCCGCAATTGGTCACGTCGGGCTCGGGGAAGGTCACGCCGCCGGATTCGATCAGCGACTTGAAATCCCACAGGGAGCGTAAGTTCTCCCCGGCCGCGATCGGAAGCCCCCCGTCGCGCAAGACCCGCGCATGGCCCGCAAGGTCATCTGGCGGGATCGGCTCCTCGAACCAGGTCAGGTCGAAGGGCGCAAAGGCCCGGGCCGCGCGAATGGCCTGATCCACCGTGTATTTCATGTTCGCGTCGACCATGAGCGGCATGTCCATGCCGAACCGCTCGCGCATGGCCGCGATCTTCTCCACGTCTTCGGACAGGCGATCCCGGCCGACCTTCATCTTGATCGCGCGATGGCCCTTTGCAAGGTTGGCCTCGGTCTGGTCAATCAGTGCCGCGGCGTCGAGGTCCAGATCTATGCCGCCCGCGTAACAGGGCACGCGCGGATCATATCCTCCCAGAAGCCGCCACAACGGAAGACCGGCCTTCCGGGCCTTGAGGTCCCACAGGGCGATATCGAGTGCCGACAAGGCCAGCACCGTCGGCCCGCCCCGCCCGCCGTAGTGAAAGGACCACCAGAGCTTTTTCCAGATCTGCTCGATCCGGTCCGCCTCTTGGCCGATCACCTGCGGCGCCATCTCGCGCCCCAGGATGTCGGCGATGGCACCCCCGTTCACTCCGCAGGTGAAGGTGTAGCCAACACCTTCGGCGCCGTCTGCATCGGTGACGCGGGCGGTCACGATCTCGAACCCCGCCATCGCGCCATGCATGCTGTCGGTCAGAACAGTCTCGAGCGGGATCAGGTAGTGATCCGCCTTCACCCTCTCGATTCTACTCATCGACCCATCCCCTAGAGGAAAATGGCGATGATGTTCGGCCAGACCAGCAGGACCGACAGTGCCAGAAGCTGAATGCAGATGAACGGCAGGAAGCCCCGGAAGATGTCGGTGAGCGAGATATGCGGCGGTGCCACGGACTTCAGGTAGAAGGCCGCAGGACCGAACGGCGGCGACAGGAAGCTGACCTGCATGTTCATGCAGAACACCACCCCGAACCAGACCGCAACGTGCCTCGGATTAAGCTCTCCGAAGACGCCGATCTCTTCGACCGGAAGCTTCAGCACGATCGGCAGGAATACCGGCATGACCAGAAGCACGATGCCGACCCAATCCATGAACGCCCCCAGGAAGAGGAAGATGACCATCATCACCAGGATGATACCCATGGTCGGCAGGTCGGCCCCGACGATCGTGTTCGCGATATAGGTCGGTCCGCCCGCGATCGTATAGGCCCCGGCCAGCGCGGTGGCGCCGATGGTGACCCAGATGATGGTGCCCGTTGCGCGCAGCGTCCGCTTGAGACTTTCATAGACCAGTTCGGACATATGCCCCACGCGCAGGGTGGCGCCGAAGATGCCCACGAAGCTCAGGAACACCATGGCTTCGGCCAGGCCCGTGTTCAGGATGCGGTCTGCGATCCATCCCAGCACGGCGATGACCGGAAGGGCGATGCCGATCGCCTTGAGCCGGGATTTCAGAATCTGCGTCCATTCGTCGAACCTGTGGTGCAACAGGGCCGCGATGAAGAAGACCGCGATCACGCCCATGCCAGCGGCCTCGGTGATGCCCGTGATGCCGCCATAGATCGAGCCGAGCACGACGCCAATCACCACGATCGGCGCGACAAGGCCCTTGCCCATGTCCCACGCGGTGGCAGAGCGGCTTTTCCCTGCGCCGAAGAGCAGGATCGCCAGAATGATCGCGAAGGCGATCCCGAACTTGACCGCATGTTCGGGCTGACCAAGCGAAATCAATTCGACGCCTTCGAGAACCTCGTTCTGCCCCGTCACGGTGAAGAAGAACGCCCGCAGGAAGAGGATCGCGCTGAACCCTGCCCCGATGATCAGAAGGAAGGTGCCGAAAAGGATGCCCTTCTCGCGCCCTTCCACGTCGCCTTCCTGACGCTCGGGCAGCGGGGCCTTCGACGGGTCAAGGTTGGTGACGATGATGATGTAGATGATGAAGAAGCTGGCCAGCATCAGTCCCGGGATGAAACTGGCGGTGAACAGCGCCTTGATCGAGGTATCGGTGATCAGGCCGTACATGATCAGCACGATCGACGGCGGGATCATCGTTCCCAGAGAGCCCGACGCGCAGATTGTACCGATCGCCAGGTTCTGGTTGTAGCCCAGCCGCAGCATCTGCGGCAGCGCGATCAGGCCCAGAAGGACAACCTCGCCCCCGATGATACCGGACATGGCGGCCATGATGACGGCCATGATCGAGGTCACGATCGCGATGCCGCCGCGGGTCCGGTTCAGCCACACATTCAGGGAGCTGTACATCTCGCCCGCGATGCCCGAACGCTCGAGCAGGTTGGCCATGAAGATGAACAGCGGGATCGATATCAGCACGTAGTCGGTCAGCAGACCGTAGATCCGTTGAGCGAGGATGTTCAGTGGGCCGGCGCCGAAGTTCCCGAACAGGAAATCCGGACCGAATTTCATCAGCAGAACGCCTGCAGCCATGACGGCGGAGGCGAAGCCCAGCGGCATGCCGATCGCAAGAAGCACCAGCATGAGGACCAGAAGGACCAGGGAAATGGTTCCGATATCAAACACGTGTTAAGCCCCCTTCGATTTGTCTTCCACGCGTTCGGCGAGGTCTTGTTTCAGTTCCTCGATCTCGGCCTCATCGACCGGCGCGTGGTGTTCCGGAGCCTTGTTCCAGTCGGCGATCAGGTTCGCGATCGCCTGGACCGAGACCAGCAGGATGACCAGAAGGACCATTGGCTTGAGGGTCGCCGGGATCGGCGGATCGAAGGCGGTGCCGAAGGTCTCCCAACGCAGGATCTTGGCCTGCGCCTCGCCCAGACCGCCCCAGATCATCGAAACCGTGAAGGCCCAGATCAGAACCACCGACACGACATCCGAGGTCTTCTGCGCCCAGCGCGGCATCATGTCGTAGATCAGGTAGATGCGGATGTGGCTGCGCTGCTGCATGGCGTAGAGCCCGGCCAGCAGGAAGATGAACCCGGCCATCCACAGCGAAAGTTCGTTGGCCCAGAGCGTCGGCTTCTCGAAGACGTAGCGCAAGACGACCTCGTAGAACATGACCATGACCAGAAGCACGATCAGCATCATCGCCACGCGGCCCATGAAAAGGCTCACATTGTCCATGCGGCTTTCCGAGGCGTGCTCGATGGCGGAGATATGAACGCCGCGCACCCCCATGACAACGGCCGCGAGCGCGATCAGAACTGCAAGGTATTCAAGGAAACCCGCAGACGTATAGGTCGAGGTGATGGCGTCATTGGCCAACCCGAAACCAAGAATGAATTTTGGGAAATTCCAGATGATATAGGCCATCGCGGCGACGAATGCGCTTGGCCAGATCAACTCTCGGAATGTCTCTGCATATCGCACGCCCAAAGCCTCCCCCGCAAAAACCATGCAGTTGTTGTAGAACAGGCGGACCAAACCTGGGTTCGATCCGCCTGCAACTTCTGCTTATCGCTTATTCCGCAACCAGGCCAAGCTGATCGAGGAAGGCCATGTGGCTGTCAACCAGCGCACGGGCTTCCGGCGTCTTGTCGGCCCAGCCCTGCCAGCTGGCCTGGGCGGCCTTGCGGAACGCGGCGCGGTCAGCCGGTGCCCAGTCGTGGATGGTGACGCCAGCGGCCTCGAGCGCGGCCTTGGCTTTCAGGTTTTCCACGTCCATCGCCATGGTCAGGCGGAACGACAGCTTCTGCATCGCCACGTCGAGGATGCGGCGGTTCTGCTCGGTCAGGCCCTCATAGGCGTCGATGCGGCAGGCCAGGTGGTCCGACGGCATCGAGTGGAAGCCCGGGTAGGTGGCGTGCTTCACGATGTCATAGAGGCCGAGACCGACGTTGTTGGCCAGCGACGAGGCGTCGGCGCCGTCGATGATGCCGGTTTCAAGCGCGGTGAAGATCTCGTTGAAGTCCATCACGATCGGGCTTGCACCCATGGCCGCGAAGATCTCGGTTTCCAGGCCCGGGGGCGAACGGAATTTCCAGTCCTTCAGGTCGGCCGGTCCAGCGATCGGCTTGGACGAGGACATCGATTCCTGGCCGTTGATCCACCAGCCGATGAGCTTCATGTTGTACTGGCCGTAGAGCGCGTCGGCCGCATCGAAGCCACCACCGTGGTAGAGCCACGAATACTGCTGCCAGGGCGTATCGTAGCCGCCCATGATGTCACCCACGAACTGGAACGCGGGGTTCTTGCCGGTCTGGTAGGCACCGCCGGTCATGTCGCAGTCAAGGATGCCGGTCGAGGCGGCATCAAAGGTTTCCACCGACTTCACGACCGAGGACGAATAGAACATCTCGATGGTCAGGTCGCCGCCGGACATCACGTGAATGTCGTCAACAAATCCCTGAATTTGCTGACCCGAGATCGTCTCGGGGGCGTAGTGTGTCTGGATCCGCAGCGTGTCGGCTGCTGCGGGAGCGGCAACCACAGCAGCGACTGCGGCGGCGATAATTGACGATTTCATAAGGCTTTCTCCTCCTGTCGACAGTTCCCGGCACAGTTCACGCTGCAGGTCCTCCACCCAAGCAAGACACCGGTATTCACTGAACATGGACCCAAATCGAATCCATGTCCACTTTTTGGTATACCACCCACTTATCATTTTGGTATACCAAAAATTGCCTCGCTGGGAGATTCTTTCAAAATCGCCCTGCCGAGGGAAAGGAAACCTATGGCAACGCCAACTCTGGCAGAACAGATCGCCAAACAACTTCGCCACGAGATACTGCTTGGCGAACTGGCTCCGGGCGCCAGCGTGGGCGAGCGGGAAAAGGCGCAGCAGATGGGCGTCAGCCGCACGCCCATGCGCGAAGCGATCCGGCTTCTCGCCCAAGAGGGGCTGCTGGTCCTGCGGCCATCGATGAGCCCGATCGTGGCAGATCCCACCCTGAAGCAGGTGGAAGACGATCTCACACTGATCCGCGCGCTTGAGGTCCTGTCGGGCGAACTGGCGTGCAAATTCGCTTCGGCCGACGAGATCGAAGCGATACGCGGCCTGCAGAATCGGATGGTGGAGCATGCCGCCGCGAATGACATGCTGGCCTTTTTCGAAACAGACATGGGCTTTCATCGCGCCATTGCGCAGGCCTCGAAAAATGAGCGGCTGGACGAAATGCACGGCCAGCTTCTGTCACGTCTGTGGCGGGTGCGCTATCTTTCGGCCCGTCAGGCTTGGGACAGGTCCCGGGTTCTGACGCAGCACAACCTGATCGTCGAGGGGCTCGAAGCCCGCGACGCGGACCTCGTCAAGCAGGAGACCGACAGCCACATCCTGCACATACAACGCAATATCCAGGGCCATTTCCGCAAGGACTGCCCTTCACTCAAGACCATGGAAAGACAGGCATGAAACTTCTGCGCTTCGGCCCCAAGGGCCAGGAAAAACCCGGCATTCTCGACCAGGATGGCAACATCCGCGACCTGAGCGGCAAGGCTCCCGATTTCCAGGGAAGTGGCGTTTCGCTTGCCGCGCTCGACGCGATCCGCGCGATCGACATCAATTCGCTGCCCATCGTCACGGCGGACCGGATCGGCGCCTGCCTTGCTGATGTGCCCAACTTCTACTGCATCGGCCTGAACTACGCCAAGCATGCCGCCGAAACCGGGGCCGAGCCGCCCACCGAACCGATCGTGTTTTCCAAGGCGACCTCGGCCCTTTCGGGTCCGTTTGATCCCGTCGTGATCCCGCGCGGTTCGGAGAAGTCCGACTGGGAGGTGGAGCTTGGCGTGGTGATCGGCAAGGCGGCCAGCTATGTCTCGGAAGACGACGCGTTGGATTACGTGGCGGGCTACTGCACCGTCAACGACATGTCCGAGCGCGCCTTCCAGATCGAAATGGGCGGCCAGTGGATCAAGGGAAAATCCGCCCCCACCTTCGGACCGATCGGCCCCTGGCTGGTGACCGCGGACGAGGTTGCCGATCCTCAATCCCTACGCCTCAGCCTGAAGCTCAATGGCGAGACGGTGCAGGACTCTGACACATCCGACATGATCTTCTCGGTTCGCCAGATCGTGTCCTACATGTCGAAGTTCATGGAACTGCGCCCCGGTGATATCATCGCCACCGGCACGCCCTCGGGCGTGGGCATGGGCATGAAACCGCAGCGGTTCCTGCGTCCGGGCGACGTCATGGAGCTCGAGGTCGAGGGCCTTGGCGCGCAGCGGCAGGACACCGTCGCGGCCAAGTAAGCAAGGGACCAGGGGGAACAGAACTGATGGAACCTAAGAAGATCGTCATCGTCGGGCTGGGCTCGATGGGCTTCGGAATGGCCGAGTCGCTGGTACGGGCCGGGCACGAGGTCTATGGCGCGGATATCGACGCCGAAAAGGTTGCCGATTTCGCCAGCAAGGGCGGGCACGCCTTTGACGACCTCGGCGACGGCAAGGCTGACATCCTCGTCTGCGTGGTCCTGAACGCGCAACAGACCGAGACCGTCCTGTACGGCGGTCCCGACTATGCCGGATGCCTTGCCGAAGGCGGCGTAATCGTCTCTTGCGCAACCGTGCCGCCCGCCTTTGCGAAAGCGATGGAAGCGCAGGCGACTGCGCGCGGGCTTGCCTATCTGGACGCGCCGATTTCGGGCGGCGCGATCCGGGCTGCCGCGGGTGAGCTTTCGATCATGGCCGCGGGCACGCCGGACGCCTTCGAAAAGGCTGACCCTGCGCTGGAGGCCATGGCCCAGACCGTGCATCGCCTGGGCGATGAGGCCGGTCCCGGCTCGGCGATGAAATCGGTCAACCAGCTTCTGGCCGGCATTCACATCGCCACCATGGGCGAGGCGCTGGCCTTTGGCCTGACCCAAGGGCTGACGGTCGAGCGCATCATCGAGGTGATCTCGGTCTCGGCCGGCTCTTCCTGGATGTTCGAAAACCGCGCGCCCCACGTCCGCGATGCCGACTACACCCCCCGGTCGGCGATCAACATCTGGCCCAAGGACCTGGGCATCGTGGCCGAAATCGCCGAGTCCGCCGGGCTGGATATCCCGATCACCGAGACCGCGCTGACCCTCTACCGCAAGGCCGCCGAGGCCGGGCTGGGGCTGGAGGATGATGCGGCCATCACCAAGCTCTATGCCGCGCAGGCCGGTCTCAAACTGCCGGGAGACGCGTGATGCTGCTTGGCTGTATCGGGGATGACTTCACCGGATCCAGTGATCTGGGCAACACGCTCACCAAGGCCGGGATGCGCACGGTGCAATACGTGGGCATCCCCGACGGCCCCGCGCAACCTGATGTGGAGGCCGGGGTCGTGGCGCTCAAGTCGCGCTCCATCCCGGTGCAGGAGGCCATCGACCTGTCGCTGAAGGCACTGGACTGGCTGCTCGCGCAGGGGTGCGAACAGATCCTGTTCAAGTATTGCTCGACCTTCGACAGCACGCCCGAGGGCAACATCGGCCCGGTGGCCGAGGCGCTGGCCGATGCGCTGAAGGCGCGCAAGGTGCTGGTCTGCCCGGCCTTCCCCGCCACGGGGCGGACGATCTACCAGGGGCACCTGTTCGTTTGCGATCGCTTGCTGAGCGAAAGCGGCATGGAGAACCACCCGCTGACCCCGATGACCGACCCGGACCTGCGCCGCTGGCTGGCGCTGCAATCCAAGGGCAGCGTGGGGCACCTGCCCGCCGCCGCGCTCTGGGCAGGGACCGAGGCCGCCGCAGCGCGGCTTGAGCAAGAGGACGCACAGGGTCACCGTCTGATCGTCGCGGACGCGGTGCGCGACGAGGATCTTCTGACCCTCGGAAAGATCGCGGATGGCCTGCCGCTGATTACCGGCGGGTCGGGCATCGCGCTGGGACTGCCCGAGAACTTCCGCGCCCGGGGCAAGATTTCGGGAGCGGCATCCCAGTGGACCGGTGAAGCGGGCAAGGTGGTCGCCCTCTCCGGTTCCTGCTCCGTGGCAACGCGGCGCCAGGTCGGGCTGCACAAGGGGAACCATCCCGCGCGCGAGGTCACGGCGGATGCGGTGATGGCGGGCGGCATCACGGCCCGTGAACTGGCCGATTGGGCGTTGGCGCAGGATGGCATCCCGCTGATCTATTCCTCGGCCGATCCCGAGGTGGTGCGCGCGGCGCAGAAGGAACATGGAACCGAGGCCGTGGCTGCGGCCCTCGAATCCCTCTTCGCCGAGATCGCCCGGATCCTCGTGGCCGGTGGCGTCACGCGCCTGATCACCGCCGGGGGTGAAACCTCCGGCGCCGTGGTCGAGGCCCTGGCCCCCGACGCGATGGAGATCGGCCCCGAGATCGACCCGGGCGTGCCCGCCATGCGCGCGGGAGAGACCCTCGTGCTGGCCCTCAAGTCCGGCAATTTCGGTGCCGACGATTTCTTCGAAAAGGCCGCCGCGAAACTGGGACAGGATGCATGACCACCGAGACGAAACTGCGCGAGGACATCTGCTTCTGGGCCAAGTCGATCTTCGACCGGGGCCTGACCGGCGGGGCATCGGGCAACATCTCGGTAAGGACCGAGGATGGCGGCCTGCTCGTCACGCCCACCGGCAGCAGTTTCGGTCGGCTTGACCCGGCGCGGCTCAGCCGGTTCGACGCTGAGGGTCGCCATGTGGGCGGCGACAAGCCCACCAAGGAAATGCCCCTGCACGCCGCCTTCTACGAAACCCGCCGCAGCGCGGGCGCGGTGGTGCATCTGCATTCCACCCATTCGGTCGCGGTGTCGATGCTGCCCGAAACCGACCCCGACAACATGCTGCGCCCACTGACCGCCTATTCGATCATGCGCCTCGGCAAGGTGAAGCTGCTGCCCTATTTCCGGCCCGGAGACGCTGCCATGGGCGAGGCGGTGCGCGGGCTGGCGGGCAAACGCTCGGCGGTGGTGCTGGCCAATCACGGCCCGGTCGTGGCGGGCAAGGAACTGGAAGCGGCGATCTACGCCATCGAGGAGTTGGAAGAAACCGCGCGTCTCACCCTGCTCTTGCGCGGCAGCAATGCCGTCGAACTGACCGAGGCGCAGATCGCGGATGTCGTCACCAAATTCGAAATCGACTGGGAGTAGGTCGCATGCCCGAACCGATTACACTGGACCAGGGGAAACTCACCACCGCGCAGAGCGAGCAATACTGGCGCGACGGGTTCCTGTTTCCGCTGCAGGTCTTTTCCGAGGACGAGGCAGCAAGCCTGCGCGCCGAACTGGAAGCGATCGAGCGCGAATGGCTGGAGGCGGACCTGCCGCATCCCTTGCTGCTCTACAAGCGCATCAATTCGAACTGCGTCCTGCCGTTGGCGGCGCGGATCGCGACCGATCCCCGGGTGCTGGACGCGGTCGAGGGCGTGCTTGGCCCCGATCTGCTGGTCTGGTCGGCCGAGTTCTTCATCAAGGAGCCGCGCACACCCCATATCGTCGGCACCCACCAGGACCTGACCTATTGGGGGATGGGCGAGACCTCGGACCAGGTCACCGCCTGGATCGCGCTGTCCCCGGCGACCGTCGAAAGCGGCTGCATGGATTTCGTCGCGGGCAGCCACAAGAACCCGATCCTGCCCCACAACGACACCTTCTCCGAGAACAACCTGCTCTCGCGCGGGCAGGAGATCGCCGTGGACGTGGCCGAAGAGGACAAGACCCATATCGAACTGCGCCCGGGTCAGATGTCGCTGCATCACGGGCTGACGATCCACGGGTCGGGGCCGAACAGCTCGGACGACCGCCGCATCGGCTTCGCGATCCGCTATCTCAACCCGAACGCCCGGCAACAGCGTGCCAAGCGCGACTTCGCGATGCTGGCGCGCGGCGTGGACCGGAGCGGGAACTTCATGCATTTCACCGGGCCGACCAGCCTGTTTTCCCCCGAAAGCCTGACGCTCTTCGACGAGATCCGCACTGCCCGGGCCGAAGCCCTGACCGAAGGCGCGAACGAGAAGGTCGGTCTCTACAACGGCCGGGCGAAGGAAAAAAGCTGATCGAGAGCGAAAGGGGGGTTTCCGGGGGAAACCCTCCTGCTGATCCATTCCGACTTGCCAAGGCGCTTATTGCCGAACGGCAAGCGGCATAAGCTCTCAGGCCTTCATGCGGTCCGAACCCGGGTCGTACATAGGCTTGAGCGAGGCCTTGGCCCCCACCCGCGTGCCGGTGACGTCGATCTCGTAACTCGAGGCCAGCACATCCGCGGCGCTTTCGCCTTCGCAGGGCACGTAGCCCATACCGACCGCGGCGCCCAGATGGTGGCCGTAGCTGCCGGAACTCACGTAGCCCACGATCTTGCCGTCCCGCAGGATCGGCTCGTTGTGATAGAGCAGCGGCTCCGGGTCATCGAGCAGGAACTGCACCATCCGGCGTTTCGGCCCCGATTGCTTGCGTTCCAGAACCGCGTCGCGACCGATGAATTCGGGCTTGTCGGTTTTCACGGCAAAGCCGAGCCCGGCGTCGATCACGTGATCCTCGCAGGTGATGTCATGGCCGAAATGGCGGAAAGCCTTCTCGATCCGGCAACTGTCCATGACATGCATGCCGCAGAGCTTCAGCCCGACCTCCTGCCCGGCCTCCCACAGGGTTTCGAACACATGGCCGGCCATGTCGGCAGAGATGTAGATCTCCCACCCCAGTTCGCCGACGTAGCTGACCCGGTGCGCCCGAGCCAGGCCCATGCCGATCTCGATCTCGGCCCAGGTGCCGAAGGGGTGGTTGTCGTTGCCGAAGTCATGCGGGCTGACCTTGCTGAGCAGCTCGCGCGAGTTCGGCCCCATCACCGCAAGAACACCCTCGCCCGCGGTGACGTCGGTGATCACCACCCGATGCTCACCGCGATGACGTTCCAGCCAGGTCTGATCGGCCAGGCGCGTGGCGGCGGGGGTCACGACGAGGTAGGCGGTTTCGCTCAACCGCGCCACGGTCACATCCGCCTCGATCCCGCCGCGGCTGTTCAGGAACTGGGTATAGACGATCCGACCCGCAGGCACATCCATCCGGGCGCCGCAGACGTGATTGAGGAAGGCTTCCGCATCCGGCCCCTCGACCCTGAGCTTGCCGAAGGAAGACATGTCGTACATGCCGACGTTTTCGCGCAGGGCCTTGTGTTCGGCGGCGGCGTTGGCGAACCAGTTCTGCCGCCCCCAGCTATAGCGATAGTCCCGCTCCTGCCCGGGGTTCGCGTACCAGTTGGCGCGTTCCCACCCGGCGATTTCCCCCATCACGGCGCCGCGTTCCATCAGATGCGCGTGGAATGGTGTCCGGCGCACGCCGCGCGCAGTAGCCTTCTGGCGATAGGGGAAGTGATCGGCATAAAGCAGGCCAAGCGTTTCCTTGGAGCGTTCGAACAGGTAGTGGCGGTTGCCCTGGAACGGCTGCATCCGCGAGATGTCCACGTCGCCCAGGTCGAAGGGCTTCTGGCCATCTTCCATCCATTGCGCCAGCGCCATGCCCGCCCCGCCTGCGGACTGGATGCCGATGGAGTTGAAGCCCGCCGCCACCCAGATGTTATCCGTCCCCGGGCAGAGCCCCAGGTGATAGGCGTCATCCGGGGTAAAGCTCTCGGGGCCGTTGAAGAACGTGTGAATCCCGGCCTCGGCCAGCATGGGCACGCGGTTCACGGCGCGCTCGAGGATCGGCTCGAAGTGATCGAAATCCTCGGGCAGCTGGTCGAATTCGAAATCCTCGGGGATGCCCGCCATGCCCCAGGGCTTGGCGTTGGGCTCGAACGCGCCGAGCACGAGCTTGCCGGCATCCTCCTTGTAATAGGCGCATTCGTCCGGCACCCGCAGGACAGGCAGGTTGCCCAGCCCCTCGATCGCCTCGGTCACGATGTAGAAATGCTCGCAAGCGTGGAGCGGCACGTTGACCCCGGCCATGCGCCCGACCTCGTGGCCCCACATGCCGGCGGCGTTGACCACGTGATCACAGGCGATCTCCCCTTCGGCACCGGTTTCGTCCTTCCAGCTGACAGCCACGGCCCGATCACCCTCGCGCCGGATACCGGTCACCTTGGTGCCTTCACGGATGACAGCGCCCTTCTGGCGCGCGCCCTTGGCCAGGGCATAGGCGATATTGGCCGGGTCGGCTTGCCCGTCGGCGGGCAGCCAGACGCCGCCGACAACGCCTTCAATATTCAGATGGGGATAACGCGCCTTGATCTCGTCGGGCGAAAGTTCCTCGACCGCGACACCGAAGGCGCGGGCCATGGCGGCGCTGCGAAAGAGTTCCTCGCGCCGTTCCCCGGTCAGCGCCGCGCTGATGGAGCCGCATTGCCGGAAGCCGGTCGCAACGCCGGTTTCTTCCTCCAGCGAGGTGTAGAGGTCCGCCGAATACTTGGCGAGGCGCGTCATGTTCTGCGTCGCGCGCAACTGTCCGATCAGCCCGGCAGCGTGCCATGTGGTGCCCGAGGTCAGCCGCTTGCGCTCCAGCAGGACGATGTCGGTCCAGCCGATCTTCGCGAGGTGATAGGCGATCGAACAGCCGATCACGCCACCACCGATGATGACCACGCGTGCCTTGCCGGGCGTCTGGGACATGGGCTGCCTCCTTGGCGTCAGAAGATCAGATGCACTCGCCGCCGTCGATGACCAGCGCCTGGCCGGTCATGAACGAAGAGCGGTCCGAAGCAAGATAGACGATCCCCTCGGCGATTTCCTCGACCGTGCCGAAGCGGCCCATCGGGATCTCGGAGGAGATGTATTCCTCGAGCTTGTCGCGCCCGCCCATCTGGATCTCGAAGCCGCGGTTGAACGGCGTGTCGATGAACCCGGGGCAGAGCGAATTGAAGCGGATGTTCTCATGCGCGTAATCCGCCGCCATTTGCCGCGTCATGGCCAGCACCGCGTGCTTGGTCGTGGCATAGGCGATCATCTCGCGGTCGTATTGCACGCCCGAGTTGGACGAGGTGATGATGATGCTGCCGCCACCCTGCTTGCGCATATGCCGCACGGCAGCCTGGGCCGCCACGAAATGCGCCCGGACGTTCAGGTTCCAGGACGCGTCCATGTCGGCCACCGCGACCTGTTCGAGCTTGCCTTCGATCTGGATGCCCGCATGGGAATGCAGCACGTCGAGCTTGCCATGGCTGGCAACCGTCTGATCGATGGCCCCGCTCAGCGCGGCATCATCGGTTACATCCAGCGTCATGGCCTCGGCCTTGTGGCCTGCGCCCGTGATCGCGTCGGCGACGGCCTTCGCCGCATCTCCATCACGGTCGGTCACGACCACATGGGCGCCCTCGGATGCCATCTTCCGTGCGCCTGCGGCGCCGATCCCGGAACCTGCGCCCGTGACAAAAGCGATCTTGCTCTGAAGATCCATGCTGAGGCCCTCCCTTTCCATTTTTTCTTATGTCTTCTTGTCCCGGCGCAGGATCAGCTGAGCCACGATCAGAAGGATGAGCGACGCCGCCATCACCATCGTCCCGATCGCGTTGATCTCGGGCGTGACGCCGCGCCGGATCGACGAGAAGATATAGATGGGAAGCGTGGTCTCGGACCCGGCCACGAAGAAGGCGATGATGAAATCGTCGAAGCTGAAGGTGAAGGCCAACAGGAACCCCGCGAATATCGCCGGTGCGATCAGCGGCAGCGTGATCCGGCGGAACGTGACCCACGGCGGCGCGTAGAGGTCGGCCGAAGCCTCCATCAATGCGCCCTCGACGGTGGACAGGCGCGCCCGGACGATGACGACCACAAGCGCCATGGTGAACATCGTGTGAGCCGCGATGACCGAGCCGCGTCCCATGGAGAATTGCGGGGCCGCCTCGGCATCGGCCCAGAGCCCCGCCAGCCAGGGGTTGACCACGTCGAACACCGTGACCAGCGCAATCAGCGTGGCGATGCCGATCACGATGCCGGGGATCATGATCGCGATATAGATGACGGCGTCGAATATCGCGCGCACCGGCCCGCGCATCGAATGCAGCCCGACGGCCGCCATGGTCCCGATGATGCTGGCAAGCGCAGCCGAGGTGAAAGCGATCATCAGGCTGTTTTCCAACGCCTCCATCACGAAGGGGTTGTTCAGGGCCCGCCCGTACCATTTCACGGAAAACCCCTGGAACTGGCTGGCGTGGCGCCCGGCGTTGAAGCTGAACAGCGCGATGATCCCGATGGGCGTGTAGAGGAACAGGTAGACGCAAAAGGCATAGATACGCATGTCAGACCATCCTCACATCAGCGCTACGTCGTCGTCGCGCTGGGTATTGAGCCGCGCGATCAGCCGCATGTAGACGGTGACGGTCACCAGCATCACGACAATCAGCATCATCGCCACCGCGGACCCGAAGGCCCAGTTGCGGGACTGCAGGAACAGGTCCACCAGGGCATTGCCGACAAAGAACACCTTGCCGCCCCCCAGCAGCGCGGGGATCAGGAACTCTCCCATCAGCAGGATGAAGACCAGCATGCAGCCCGTTGCCATCCCCGGAATGGACATGGGCAGCGTCACCCGGAAGAACGTGGTCATCGGGCGGGCGCCCAGATCGGCTGAGGCTTCGAGCAGGCGCTTGTCCAACCGGTCGAGCGCGACATAGATCGGAAAGACCATCAGCGGCAGGTAGCCGTAGATGATCCCGATCAGCACCGCGAAGGGCGTGTAGATCAGCCGGACATCCTCGATCCCGATGAAGTCCAACAGGCGCGGGATCCCCTGCCCGCCCAGGATGAAGAGCCAGGCGTAGCTGCGGATCAGGATCGAGGTCCAGAACGGCACGATCACCAGCACAAGCAGGATCAGCCGCCATTTCGGATCGGTCCGGACGGCCAGTTGATAGGCCAGCGGATAGGCGATCAGCATCGCCGCCAATGTTCCCAGAGGCGCCAGGATCAGCGTGTTCTTGAACGCCGCGAACCGCGCCGGAAGATTGGCATATTGTTCGAAGGTAAAGGCAGGCACATAGCCGCCTGCGTCCCCGCGTTCACCGAAGCTGAACACGAAGACGAAGGAGAGGGGCAGGATCAACATCACGAAGAACCAGGCGGCCGCCGGTGCCAGCAACAACCAGTTTCTTTCGCGCTGCGTCATCCTGCCCCCCTTCAGTCAGATCAGGCCGACTTGAAACGTGCCATCAACTCGGCACGGTTCGGGTCGGTCAGGGTCGCGGCGGCGCCGAACTCGAGCGCGTCGAGCAGGTCCTTCGCCGGGTAGAGGATCGGATCGTTGAGGATTTCCTTCGGCAGCAGCGCATCGGTGCGCGCATCCGCCGACGGATAGCCATGTGCCAGAACCTCGCGCGAGTTCACCTGCGGATCGAGCAGGAAGTTGATCAGCGCATAGGCGGCCTCGCGGTGCGGGGCGCCCTTCGGAATGGCGTAGAAGTCGCTCCAGAGTTCGCCGCCTTCCTTGCCCAGGGTGAAGCGGATTTCCGGCATGTCCGAGTTCATCTGCTTGCCGTCGCCGGTCCAGCACATGGTCAGCCAGGCATCGCCCGAGCGCATCGCCGGCTGGTAGTCGGACGAGATCGCGAACAGGTGCGGCTTGGCGTCGATCAGCAGTTTCTCGGCCTTGGCCAGTTCGCCTTCATCGATCGAGTTGAACGAGTAGCCGAAGTATTTCAGCGCGTTGCCGATGGTGGTGAGCTGATAGTCATGCACCATGGTCCGGCCCGAGAAATCATCCATCGTGCGATCGAAGAACGCCTTCCACGAGTCGATCGCGTTGCCGCCTTCGTGCTTCGAATTCACCGCCAGACCGGTGGTGCCCCAGTTCTTGGGCACCGCGTAGACGACGCCATCCACCGTGCCTGCAGCCGCAAAACGCGAGTCGAACGCGGCCGGGTCGTAGTTCGGCAGTTTCGACAGGTCGAGCGGCTCGATCAGGTCTTCCGAAACATAGGTGGTGATCGTGTAGTTGGTCGGCACGAACACGTCCCAACCGCTGCCGCCCGCCTGAAGCTTGGCCAGCATCTCTTCGTTCGAGCCGAACACGTTGACCTGGGTGAAGGCACCGGTCTGGTCGGTGAAGATCTCGAAGTTCTCGGGATCATGGTAGTTGGGCCAGGTCGCCAGGATCACCCGGTCGCCGATGTCCGAGGCCGCCAGCGCGGGGCTCGGGCGGAGGCCGGGAATCGCCGTTCCCATGACCGCGGTCGCGGCACCGAGGCCGGTCACGCCAAGGAAATGGCGGCGCGTCACCGAGCCCTTTTCATAGCGACGCAGTTCTTCCATGAACTTGCGTTTCGAGATGTAGCCATTGTTGTCTGTCATTTGATTGTTCCCTGTTGTCTAGGTTCGATTTCCGGTTTTCACTGCTCGGACAAGAGGATGCGTGCCGCATCCTCGCGCCAGGTGATCCAGGCCTTGTCGCCCTTGTTGTACGAGGTTCCGGCACGCTCGGCCTGCCGGGGCGCCAGCACGATGACATTCCCCAATGTCTCGCTGCTGACCAGGTATTCGGTGTGTTCCCCAAGGAAGATCCGGTTCAGCACGGTGACCGGATGGGCGCCATCGCTGGCCGCGTTCTCAAGGGCGATCTGCTCGGGCCGCAGGCTGACGCAGGCCTTGTCCCCGACGCTCAGACCGGGGGCGCATGTCCCCGCCATCGTCTGCCCATCGGCAAGCTTCAGAACGGCCTGCTCTCCGTCTTTCGAGGCGATGCTGCCTTCGAAGAAATTCGAGGTCCCGACAAAATCCGCCACGTATTTCGACGCCGGTTCATCGTAGAGTTCCCGGGGCGAGCCGATCTGCACGATCCGACCACCGCGCATCACGCAGATCCGGTCGCTGAGCGACAGCGCCTCTTCCTGGTCATGGGTCACCAGCACGAAGGTGATCCCCAAGGACCGCTGCAGGTCCTGCAGTTCGATCTGCATTTCCTTGCGCAACTTGCGGTCCAGCGCCGCAAGCGGTTCGTCCAGAAGCAGCAGCCTTGGCCGGTTCACGATCGCCCGGGCCAGGGCGACACGCTGTTGCTGACCGCCCGACATCTCCCAGATGCGGCGGCCCTCGAACCCGGCAAGACGCACGGTTTCCAGCGCCTCGCTGACTTTTGCGGAAACTTCCTCGCGGGTAGGACGGGGGCGCTGCTGTTGCAGACCATAGGCAATGTTCTGGGCCACGGTCAGGTGCGGGAACAACGCGTAGCTTTGGAACACCATGTTCACCGGTCGCCGGAAGGACGGCAGGTCGTTCACGACCTCGCCGGCGATGCGCACCTCACCCTCGGTCGGCGTCTCGAACCCGGCCAGCATGCGCAACGCAGTGGTCTTGCCGCAACCCGAGGGCCCGAGGAACGAAAGGAATTCGCCCTGCCGAATCGACAGGTTGAGATCACGCGCGGCCAGAACGCTGCCGAAGGACTTGGAGACCGACCTGAGTTCAGCGACGGGCATCGAGGCATCACCTTCCGCCTCTTGCGTTCCGCCCGGAACTTTTTCCTGCATCATGTCGATGCCCTGTATAGAATACTTTGTAGCGATAAGACGTGATTTTTGCTTTGTCAGTAAATATTCGTTTTGTTATATGTCTCGCGATTTTCTGAGAAGGCGGAGAACCCTGTGCGCACCGACTGGCTTCCCCAGACCGCTGAAATCATAGAATCACTCAGCGATGCGCGCTTTCCAAGTGTACTCGCAAGTGCGTTGAGGGATGTAGTCCCTTTCGAATTCTGCGTGATCTTCGGCTATCCCGCCGAAGCGCCGCCGCTGACTCTTCACGAAGACTTCCCCGCGGATCGCCGCAGGATGCATGTGGCCGATTACCAGGCGGGGCCGTACATCCTCGATCCGTTCTATGTCGCTGGCCACAATCCCGAGATTCGCGGCCTTTACCGCCTCTCCGACATCGCGCCCGATCGCTTCTACCACGGGGAATATTTCCGCAACTATTATGCCAAGACGGGTCTTGCCGAAGAGATCGGCTACCTGGTGACGGTGCGCGAGGATCTGGCCCTGGTCATCTCGCTCATGCGCACGGAGAAGCGCTTCTCCGCGGTCGAGGTCAGGCACCTGGCTGCTCTCTGGCCAGTGGTCGAGGCTGCCAGCCGCCAACACTGGAAGAACCTCCAACATCCAGAAGACGACCAGCAGGGCGGTATCTCGGACCGCATCCGAACCGCGTTTCACTCCATTGGTCAGGGCGTCCTCACATCCCGCGAACAGGAGATCGTGGAGCATACCCTGAAAGGTTATTCAGCGGATGCCACCGGTAAGGCCCTCGGGATTTCCCCCGGCACGGTCCGGATCCACCGACGCAACGTCTACGCCAAGCTGCGGATCAGCTCACAAGGCGAACTCTTCTCAGAGTTCATCTCGGTGATCATGGCGGAGAAGATCTGATCGGGCAGCGCCCCTCGGGAGAGTGCCGGAGCGATTTCGTCTCCTGATCCCATGTTTCGGGCTCTCATCTAGGAGAAAAGGCTCGCCGCTGAACCATGCGAACGGACCTGCCCGAACAAATCTTGCAGCGCCTGGGCGTCTTTCCTCTGCTGGTGGCACGGCGAAATGCCGTCCATGGCTGCCATGCTACGCTTCTGCTGCGCCTTCGCTTTTCCGAATTCGACAGCAATGTCGAAAACAATCCAGAGGTCGCAAGGGCACAGGTCTCGGCCAGTGATTCCCACCCGAATCGCCCGAAAAATTTGCAGTTTTGCAATCGCACCCCAGATTTCGTGGGAAATTTTCCCTGAATCGGCTCTTTGCAAAAATTTGCAATCACTTTCAGCTAAGCCTGCAAATAATTCGCGCCAATCCGTCGCGGTGACCGGCAAGACTCTTGCTTGAACGACCCGCCCCCGCGTAACACCGTGGGGACATCGAGGAGGAGGCCATCATGGGATACAAGGACGTCTACGACGCCTGGAAATCCGACCCCGAGGGATTCTGGATGGGGGCGGCGGAAGCCATCGACTGGGACCGCAAGCCCAGCAAGGCGCTGAATGACAGCAACGCGCCGCTCTACGAATGGTTCACCGACGGGATGGTGAACACCTGCTACAACGCCGTGGACCGGCACGTGGCGGGCGGGCGCGGCGAGCAGACCGCGATCATCTATGACAGCCCGATCACCGGCACCAAGTCGACGATCAGCTATGCCCAGTTGCAGGAGCGGGTCGCCCTCCTTGCCGGGGCGCTGCAGGCCAAGGGCGTTACCAAGGGCGACCGGGTCATCATCTACATGCCGATGGTCCCCGAGGCTCTGGTGGCGATGCTGGCGGTCACCCGGATCGGGGCGATCCACTCGGTCGTCTTCGGGGGCTTTGCCGCCAACGAACTGGCGGTGCGGATTGACGATGCCGCGCCCAAGGCGATCATCGCGGGTTCCTGCGGGATCGAACCGGGCCGCGTGGTGGCCTACAAGCCGCTCTTGGATGGCGCGATCGAGATGGCCAGCCACAAGCCCGAGTTCTGCGTGATCTTCCAGCGCGAACAAAGCCCCGCCGAGTTGATCGTCGGGCGCGATTTCGACTGGAACGATGTTCAGGAGGGCGTCGCCCCGGCCGATTGCGTACCGGTGGAAGGCGATCACCCGGCCTATATCCTCTACACCTCAGGCACTACCGGCGCGCCCAAGGGCGTGGTCCGGCCCACGGGCGGGCATCTGGTCGCGCTCAACTGGACCATGAAGAACATCTACAACGTCGACCCCGGCGAGGTGTTCTGGGCCGCCTCGGACGTGGGCTGGGTCGTGGGCCACAGCTACATCTGCTATGCGCCGCTGATCCACGGAAACACCACCATCGTCTTCGAGGGCAAGCCCATCGGCACCCCCGACGCGGGCACCTTCTGGCGGATCATCGAAGAATACGGGGTGAAGTCCTTCTTCACCGCGCCCACCGCCTTCCGCGCCATCAAGCGCGAGGACCCCAAGGGCGAGTTCGTCAAGAAATACGACCTGAGCGGGCTGCGCGGCCTCTACCTGGCCGGGGAACGTGCGGATCCCGACACGATCCACTGGGCCGAAGAGATGCTGAAGGTCCCGGTGATCGACCACTGGTGGCAGACCGAGACCGGCTGGACCATCGCCGGCAACCCGATGGGGATCGAGCATTTGCCGATCAAGACCGGCTCTCCCACGGTGCCGATGCCGGGCTATGACGTGCAAATCCTCGACGAGGGCGGCAACCCGGTGGGCGCCGACACGCTGGGCGCCATCGCGATCAAGCTGCCGCTGCCCCCGGGCACGCTGCCCACCCTCTGGAATGCCGAGGCGCGGTTCCGCAAATCCTATCTCGAGCACTTCCCCGGTTATTACGAGACCGGCGACGCAGGCTACATTGATGAGGACGGCTATCTCTACATCATGGCCCGCACCGATGACGTCATCAACGTGGCCGGGCACCGGCTGTCCACCGGCGCCATGGAAGAGGTTCTGGCCAATCACCCCGACGTGGCGGAATGCGCCGTGATCGGCGTCGCGGACGAGTTGAAGGGCCAATTGCCCATGGGCTTCGTCTGCCTCACCAAGGGGGTGAACCGCCCGCATGGCGAAATCACAGCCGAACTGGTGAAGATGGTGCGCGACCAGATCGGTCCCGTGGCCGCCTTCAAGCTGGCGCTGGTGGTGGACCGTCTGCCCAAGACCCGTTCGGGAAAGATCCTGCGCGCGACCATGGTCAAGATCGCCGACAACCAGGAGTTCAAGCTGCCCGCCACCATCGACGATCCGGCGATCCTAGACGAGATTCGCGTGGCGCTGCAGACGATCGGCTACGCAAAGGGCTAAGCTCCGGCCGCGATTGAACGAATCCTCTCCGGGCTATGCGAATGGCCCGGAGTGGCGTAGGCTCGTGTCACAACAGGAAGGGACACGAACCATGGAAGAAACGCTCCTGACAATTCACTTTCTCTCGCTCGCCGTTGGAGTAGGTGGCGGCGTGGCAAGCGCGGTCGCCGCGGCCACCGCGGCAGGGCAGGAACCGCCCGGAAAGATGGCCATCGGCAAGGTCACGTCGAAAGTCGGAGATATCGGCTACGCCGCGCTGATCCTGCTTTGGGTGACGGGGCTGTGGCTTGTCTTCGCCGAGCACGGCGGCTTCGGCGCGCTGCCGGGGACCTTCACCGCCAAGATGGTCGGCGTTCTCGGCCTGACCGGGGCCCTCACCGCGATGCAGGTCGTGAAGCGCAAGGCGATGGCCGCAGGCGGCCCGCCGAATCCGGCAACCATGAAGATGTTGGGCCAGATCGCGCTGGCCTCGTCCGTCTTCGCCGTGGTGATGGCGGTGGTCACCTTCGCCTGACCTTCGGGCCCGCGAACGGATCAACCGATCGCGGGCCTTACTCGCATTGCAGCGTGACCTGCTGATCGAAGCTGTAGATGAAATAGGCCGGGCCACCGCCGTGGGGCGCGAAGCTGAGCGCCTCGTAGCTGCGCATCACCGTCACCGGAAGGCGCACCGTGTCGCAGCCCTGCGCCGTCACCTCGACCTCGACCGCCCGCCTGGCGTCCGCAGGGCGGAGGGTGCTGCTGCGATGATCGCTATGCGCCCACCAGTGCAGGTTGTTGCTCCACGATGACGGTGTGTCCGAGGCGATCGTTACGATCGGCTGTCCTACTGCGTCGAAATAGGCCGCCGCCGCACCCGCCTCGATCTTGCGCCCCGACTGATCGGTGACCGTGATCGTCAGCACCGCGACCGAGGTCCGCGGCAGGCTGCAATAGCCGACCGACGAAGCCAGCAGAAGAAGAAGGGCCAGAGCGAACCGTCGCATCCGACGACTATTCCCCCGGAGCCTCGCCAAGGCAAGCGGCGAAGAAGCAGCCCCGGGTCAGGCGAACTGCTCGCGGATCAGGCGTTCTTCCAGCCCGTGGCCCGGATCGAACAGGATCCGGTGCCGCACGTCGGGTTCGCTGCGGATCTCCACCCAGGCGACGCTCTTAACCGACCGGCTGTCTGCATCGGCCATGACCGGGCGTTTCTGCG
The DNA here is from genome assembly GCA_014762635.1 of Paracoccaceae bacterium. Classification (GTDB taxonomy): domain Bacteria; phylum Pseudomonadota; class Alphaproteobacteria; order Rhodobacterales; family Rhodobacteraceae; genus JABURR01. Next base: position 9,790 of record JABURR010000063.1, on the reverse strand, counting down.
GCTCTTTCACCTCGAACCGCACCGTGGCCGTCTTCGGCAGCAGCGCCCCGCGCCAGCGCCGCGGGCGAAAGGCCGACATCGCTGTCAGGGCCAGAACGTCCGAGCCGATGGGCAGGATCGGCCCGTGGGCCGAGTAGTTGTAGGCGGTCGAACCCGCCGGGGTCGACACAAGCGCCCCGTCGCAGACCAACTCTTCCATCCGGATCTTGCCGTCGACGATGATCCTCAGCTTGGCCGCCTGCGGTCCCTCGCGCAGCAGCGACACCTCGTTGATCGCCAGCGCCTCGTGACGGCTGCCATCGCTGGTTTCGGCCACCATCGCCAGAGGGTTGATCACCTCTTCCTGGGCAACCTCCAGCCGCTCGGGCAGGTCCTCCTCGTGGAACTCGTTCATCAGGAAGCCGATGGTCCCACAGTTCATGCCATAGACCGGAACGTCCAGGTGCATGGTTTCCTTCAGCGCCTGCAGCATGAACCCGTCGCCGCCCAGCGCCACGATCACCTCTGCCTCTTCCGGTGCGACGCAACCATAACGCGCCGAGAGCCGGGCAAGCGCGGATTGCGCGATCTCGGCATCGCTGGCCACAAAGGCGATTTTTCGTTGGCTCGTCATGCTGTTCCACCCGGTTTCCCAAAAGTCTTCGCCCGTGCCGATGCGAAACACAAGCCTCTCGCCGTAACGCCGGTGCCGCGCCAATTGACGCAAGCGTCGTTTCCGGGGCTTTTGCCGCTTGGGGGGTTCCTGTAAACAGCGGCTCAACATTTGGCCCTTCAGGGAGACCTGCGATGAACGCACCCCACCGCGACACCGGCTTCTTCAACGAAAGCCTTGAGACCCGCGACCCCGAACTGCACGGCGCGATCCGTTCCGAGCTTGGCCGCCAGCGCGACGAGATCGAGCTGATCGCCTCGGAAAACATCGTCTCGGCCGCCGTGATGGAGGCGCAGGGCTCGGTGATGACCAACAAATACGCCGAAGGTTATCCGGGCCGCCGCTACTATGGCGGCTGCCAGTATGTCGACATCGCCGAGAACCTGGCGATCGAGCGGGCCTGCAAGCTGTTCGACTGCGCCTTCGCCAACGTTCAGCCCAACTCGGGCAGCCAGGCCAACCAGGGTGTCTATACCGCGCTGCTGCAGCCGGGTGACACGATCCTGGGCATGAGCCTCGATGCGGGCGGCCACCTGACCCACGGCGCCAAGCCGAACCAGTCGGGCAAGTGGTTCCACGCGGTGCAATACGGCGTGCGCAAGCAGGACATGGAGATCGACTACGACCAGATCGCCGAACTGACCGCCGAGCACAAACCCAAGATGATCATCGCCGGCGGCTCGGCCATTCCGCGCGTCATCGACTTCGCCAAGATGCGCGAGATCGCGGATACGGTCGGTGCCTACCTCGTGGCGGACGTGGCGCATTTCGCGGGGCTGATCGCGGCGGGCGAATACCCCTCGCCCTTCCCGCACGCGCATGTGGCGACCACCACCACCCACAAGACCCTGCGCGGCCCGCGCGGCGGCATGATCCTGACCAATGACGAGGCGATCGCCAAGAAGATCAACTCCGCCATCTTCCCCGGCATCCAGGGCGGCCCGCTGATGCACGTGATCGCCGCCAAGGCCGTGGCCTTCGGCGAGGCGCTGCGCCCCGAGTTCAAGACCTACCAGCAGCAGGTGATCAAGAACGCCCAGGCGCTGGCCGACCAGTTGATGAAGGGCGGGCTCGACATCGTGACCGGCGGCACCGACAGCCACCTGATGCTGGTCGACCTGCGGCCCAAGAGCGTGAAGGGCAACGCGACCGAAACCTCGCTTGGCCGCGCCCATATCACCTGCAACAAGAACGGCATTCCCTTCGACACCGAGAAGCCGACGATCACCAGCGGCATCCGCCTGGGATCGCCCGCCGGGACCACGCGCGGCTTCGGCGAGGCCGAGTTCCGCCAGATCGCCGACTGGATCGTCGAGGTCGTGGACGGGCTTGCCGCCAATGGCGCCGAGGGCAATGGCGAAGTCGAGGCCAAGGTGCGGGCCGAAGTGGCCGAGCTTTGCGCCCGGTTCCCGCTCTACCCCGACCTCTGAGCCGGAGACCCGCGAACAGCAAAGCCCCCGGGGATCAACCCCGGGGACTTTTTCGTTTCTGGTGATCAGTCCTTCCGCTCGACGATCAGGTCTTCCAGCATCTTCTCGTTCTTCGCGTCCTCGATCCGGCGGATGCGATCCTCGCGCGCCTGGTTGTCGAAGCGGTATTTCACCACGTTCACCAGCGACAGGGTCAGCAGCAGGATGCCCATGCCCCAGTAGCCCTTGGTCGAAAGCGGCACGTCCGGCGACATGTAGAGCGAGAGCGCCAGCAGCGCGTAGGCCGCAACTACCCCGCAGATGTTGAAAAGAATGATGGTGGCGTTGTCGTTTTGGTCGTTCATCTGTCTGGTCCCTTGCTTTGAATTCGATTTCGATCTGTCACTTCTTGGATTTCAGCCGTTCAAGCACATCCGCCCCGGTCGTCCGGACCGGCGCGCCGAAGCCCTCTCGACCCATCTTCTCGGCCACGTCCTTGCCGGTAAGGCCCGCGTCGATCTCTTCAAGGATCTGCGCCTGTTCGAACGGGTCGTCCGCGCCCAGCACCCCGGCGATCAACTCTTCGGCTTCGCTCAGCGCATCGGCACCCGACAGCGTCTTGTTCAGTCGCCGTTGCATCCCGTACTCGGCCTTGGTCGCCCGCGCCGCCGTGGCGCCCTGCCTGAGGTCGATGATCCGGCGGTTGACCGTCTCGATCGTGGCGCGCAGGCGAATGATCCGCGCCTCCAGCCGCTGCCGGGTCGTGGTGCGCATCAAGCGCTCGTTCTCAAGCGTCGCGATAACCTCGGCGGCCTCGGTAGCCAGATCTTCGCGCCCCTCTTTCAGCGCGGCCTGGGCGCGGGTTGTCAGGTCCGCGATCCGGCCCTCCAGCGCCTCGACCTGCCGCGCTTCGGCGCGTTCGCGCTGGATGAACCCTGCCAGGGTCATCTTGGCCTGCTTAAGCCCGGCGGTCGCTTCGCGTATCTTCTGGTCGATCAACTCGACCGAATAAGCATCCCTTAATCGTTCTTCCGCGCGGGCATTCGCGCCGTCGAACAAGGTTCTCAAAGTTCCGAACATGGTCTCCTCCTCATACATGAACATCGTTCACAAATGGGGATATGGGGAGCCATGAACGATGTTCAAGAAAAAATGTGAACGACGTTCAGAAAAATTACGGGCCGAATTCCCGCAGGACGATCTCGATCATCGAGGCGATCCGATCATTGGGCACGCCCGAGATGCGTTTCTCGAGGCCCAAGAGGACGATCCCATGCACGGAAGAGAACAGCGCACGGGTCAGCAGGTCGATGTCCGCGGCGTCTTTCCCGGGGTAGAGGCGTTGCAGCGGTTCATGGATGAAGGCAAATAACCGGGCCAGTTCCTCGAGGTACCAGTCGGGCACCGCGGTGTCGGTGGACATCTTCAGGTCAAAGAGCGCCCGCCAGAGGTTGGTATTTTCCGCCGCAAAGCCCAGGTAGGCATGGCTCATGGCGATCAGGCAATCATGGGGATCGGCGCAGTCGAGCCCCTCCTGGCTGGCCGCGACCCGCGCGCCCAGCGCTTGGAAAGTGCGCCCGTTCATCGCCATCACCAGCGCGTTCAAATCCTCGAACACGTTGTAGATCGCCCCCACGGCACAACCGGCCTCCGCCGCCAGGTCGCGGGCCTTGAGTGCACCCAGACCCTCGTCCGCGATCCGCGCCTCGGCCGCGTCGATCAGCCTTTCGCGCAGCGCCGCGCGCTTCTCTTCCCGCTTTTCCGCCATCCGCGCCCCTTTTGGTGAACCTCGTTCAAGACACATAGCCCTCGTTTCCCCGCGCGCAAACCCCCGCTGGACGTGGCCCCGCGCAGAAGGCACAAATCCCCATGGCCCGCGTGACCCGAACCCACCAGATCGAGCGGCTGCTCGGTGACTGGATGCGCGCCCGGCTCCCCAAGGGGGTGTCCGGGCTTGCCATGTTCGGGCTGAAGCAGGGCTGGGCCTGCCTCTTCGGCGGATTGCTTTTGCTGGCGATCCTGCTGACAAGGGCGCTCTGGCAACCCGACTGGGCGCTGCACCGCTACGATGCGCTGTTCCTCTTCGCGCTGCTCGTGCAGGCGGCGTTTCTGCGCTTCCGGCTCGAGACATGGGAGGAGGCCCGGGTCATCCTGCTCTTCCACCTGACCGGGACAGCCATGGAACTGTTCAAGGTCAATGCCGGATCCTGGGCCTACCCTGAGCCGGGGATTTTCAAGCTGATGGGCGTGCCGCTGTTCTCGGGGTTCATGTATGCCTCGGTCGGCTCCTACATGGCGCGGGTGATCCGGGTCTTCGCCATGCGCTTTGCCCCCTACCCGCGCCACGATCTGACGGTGGTTCTGGCGGTTGCGATTTACGTGAATTTCTTCGCGCATCATTTCCTGCCGGACATCCGCTACGCCCTGTTCGCGGCGACGGTGCTGTTGTTCGGGCGCACGCGGGTGTGGTTCGTGCTGGATGGCCATGCGCTCTGGATGCCGTTGCCGGTCGCGGCCTTCCTTTCGAGCCTTTTCCTCTGGATTGCCGAGAATATCGGCACCATGACCGGAACGTGGATCTACGCGGGGCAGAACCCGCTCGACGTGGTGAGCTTCGCCAAGATGGGGTCGTGGTACCTGCTGCTCTATGTGGCCTTCGTGACGGTGACGCTGTTGGTGCGGCGGCCACTGTCACCGATGCCGCTGGACGCGACTGAGGTTTTGGGCGCAGCCCATCCGGCCCCGCGTGCACGGTCTGGTATCCGGGCGTAAGGCGCATTATTTACGCGCCATGCTGAACACCATCGTCACCGGAACCGATACCGACCGTCCCCCGCTGCTGATCGCCCACGGGCTGTTTGGCTCGGGGCGGAACTGGGGTGTCATCTCCAAGCGTTTGAGCGACAGCCGCAAGGTCATCGCCGTCGACATGCGCAACCACGGTGAAAGCCCCTGGACCGAAAGCCACAGCTACCCGGAGCTAGGCAGCGACTTGGCCGAGGTGATCGCGGCCCACGGCGGCAAGGCGGACGTGGTGGGCCATTCCATGGGCGGCAAGGCCGCGATGGCACTGGCGTTGCAGGCACCCGAACGGGTCAACCGGCTGGTGGTTGCGGATATCGCACCGGTCAACTACGGCCACACCCAACAGCCGCTCATCGACGCGATGCGCTCGGTTGACATGTCGAAGGTCGAGAAACGCTCGGACGCCGACGCGCAGCTGCGCGAGCGGATCGACGATCCGGGCGTGCGTGCCTTCCTGCTGCAATCGCTCGACGTGAAAGAGCGGCGCTGGCGGCTGAACCTCGACGTGCTTGAGGCCGAGATGGCCAGGATCATCGGCTGGTCCGGGCTCGGCGCGCCGTTCGAAGGTCCAGCACTGTTCCTGGCGGGCGCGGAGTCAGACTATGTCCGTCCCGAGCATCGGCCCGAGATCAAGGCGCTTTTCCCTGCGGCGCATTTCGCCAAGCTCCCCGGCGCGGGCCATTGGCTGCACGCCGACAAGCCCCGGGAATTCGAAGCGACGCTGCGCGCCTTCTTTTCTGCCTGATTGGTCCGGCGCGTCGGCTCAGGACCGAACGGCGCCGCGCACCCAGTCCACGATCTGGTTCGCCCGGATCGCGCCGGACTGACGCGCAGCCTCACGCCCGCCCTTGAAGGCGGCCATCGTGGGAATGCCCCGGATCCCGTAGATCTGGCTCGCCTTCGGATGCGCCTCGGTGTTCACCTTCACCAGCCGCGCATGGGGTTTCAGCTCCCCCGCCGCTTTGCTGAATTCCGGCGCCATCATCCGGCAGGGCCCGCACCAGGGCGCCCAGAAATCGACCACCAGCGGCAGGTCATCCACCCGCGCGGCCTTCTGCATGGTCGCAAGGTCCAGTTCATGCACCTTGCCATCCATCAGCTTTGCCCCACAGGTGCCGCAGACCGGCCCTTTCTCGAGCTTTTCGGACGGGACCCGATTGACCTGACCACAGTCGAGGCATGTGATTTTCAAAGACGGCATATCGCCCTCCATCATGGCACTTTGATTCCGATGTAAGGGCGATCGACCCCGAACCCAAGACCCGGCGTCAGCCTTCCAGTGCCGCGCGCACCTCGGCAGCCAGACTCGCGACCTCCTCGGTCCAGCGACCCTTGGCCTTTTCGATCGCTCCAAGACCGATCCCCATCGCCTCGGCATAGGCCACGCGGTTGCCGATCACGGTCGCCGCCCGGGTATCGGACAAGGCCTCTGTCGCCTCGGCCACCTCGGTGGCAAGCCGTGTCCCCGCCTTGGCCCGGTTGATGACGACCATGACGTTGCAATCTTCCCGGCGCGCAAGGTCCAGAACGGACTCGGTAGCCCAGACATCCACGTGCGAGGCCGAGACCGGCACAATCACGAGGTCGCTTTCCCGCAGCGCCGGGCGCAGGTCGGAATCGACCTTGGGCGGCGTGTCGACGATCACGAAATCATGGTCACGCCGCAGCTTGTCGCATTCGTAGGACACCCCCCAGGCAGAGGCGGTGGAAAACTCAAGCGGCGGTTCCTGATCACCGCGTGCCCGCCGCGCCATGAACCAGCGCCCCATCGAGCCCTGCGGATCTGTATCCAATAAGGCCACCGAGTGCCCGTCCCGCTGAAACTGCACCGCAAGGTTGATCGCGAGCGTCGTCTTGCCCGATCCGCCCTTCTGCTGCGCAACCGTGATGACCTGTCCCGCCATGAGTCTCAACCTCGTTTCGCTGCAGCGCAGCGTATTCGAGTCATCGGGAAACGCAAGAGGTCCGCGCGTCCCGAGGACGGCAAACCGCGCGGGCGTCACGGGGTCCGCCATGCACGGTGGTCATTCCTGCCCCGCACACAACAGGCTTTACTATTGGCGCCACAAGCCCCATATGGGGCGGGCGACGTTATCTTTATCGACCACTGTCTCCCGAATACGGCTTCAGTCTTTCGATCCAGATCTGACTAAGCCAGGCTGTTGCACTGACGCGAGCAGCGATAAATTAGGAGATATCACGATGGCTAATGGCACCGTGAAGTGGTTCAACGCTACCAAAGGTTTCGGCTTCATCGAGCCCGAAGGCGGCCGCAAGGACGTTTTCGTTCACATTTCCGCCGTTGAGCGGGCTGGTCTGCAAGGCCTGAACGACGGTCAGAAAGTGACCTTCGACGTGGAAGCCGGCCGTGATGGCCGCGAAAGCGCGATCAATATCGCTATCGCCTAAGGCGAAGCGCTTATCCGCTATGATGACGCCGCCCGGAGACGGGCGGCGTTTTTCTTTGTCGGGTCAGTAAGGGTTCTTCGGGCTGCGATCGGCCGAGAGGGACTGATGACGCCGCTCGACAAGTAGCTCGATCGCATCCGCCAGATGCTCTTCCTGGATATTGTAGTCGCCCCGATCCACCCTGATCCGATGCGCCTCGATCATCACGTCCGCATGGCGGCAGCCTTCCGGCGGCTCGAACCTGTAGGAGGCAAGTTCGATCAGGAAACCCAGCGGATCGGTGAAATAGATCGAATCCATGAAGCCGCGATCCTTGGGACCGGAATGCTTGATCCCGCGCTCGTCCAGCCGCTTCACGGTCTGCTTGAACGTGGCCTGGCTCACCGAGAACGCAATGTGATGCACACAGCCCGGATCGGTCGGTGTGCGGCGCGGGTCGGGTTTGCGATCCTCGTTGGTGAAGATGGTGATGAGCCGCCCGTCACCGGGATCGAAATAAAGGTGCCCCTCTTTCGGATTATCGAGGTTCGGCTGATCGAAGATAAAGGGCATCCCCAGGATACCCTCCCAGAAATCGATCGAAGTCTGCCGGTCCGCACCGGTCAGCGTGATGTGATGAACCCCCTGCGACTGGATCTTCTTCATGGCGTTTCCCCCGGCTTGCTTTCCTGTCCGCTCAAACGTGGTGCCACTTCCAACTTTGACAAGCTAGTCGAGGTCGAAGATCGGCAAGTTCGTGTCGAAATACCGCGCCTGCTGAAGCGCGCGCATCGGATAGGATGGATCGGCCATCATGTCCGGCACGAAATCCGGTTCCAACCGCTGCAACTTCGCCATCACGCGACGCGCCGCGACGCGATTGCCGTTCTTCGCATGGACCGCGAGCATGTAGCGCAGCGGCGGCGTGTAGGTCGGCATGGCGGCATGGACAGCCTCGCCCACCGCAATCGCCCGGTCACTATACCCGGCAAGGGCAGCGGCCGCGACCACGAGCATGTCCACGAGATAGCGGTAAACGCCCTCACCCGTTATCGACTGCGCGAAACTCGTATGACGATAGGCGGCGGCATAATCTCCCAGGTAGATCTCGGCGGCACCCAGGAATGTCCAAGCCAGCGCGTTGCGCGGATTGGCCTTCACCGCGCGCCCGGCCAGTTCCCGCGCCACCTCGGGCTCTCCCAGCAGCAGGCCGTGCACGAAGGACGCCAAGGCCAGGCACATTGAGTTGTTCGGTTCCTGCTCCATCGCACGCCGCAGGTTTGCGCGCGCCTCTTCGCGCAGAGCCTCCATATTCACCGATCGCCGCTCTCCCAGCGAATAGGTCGACAGAAACGCCAGCCAGGCCAGGTGAATCCCGCGCCGATCCTCCTCGTAACAGGCTTCCAGTTCCTTCTGCAGGGCTTGGTGCTCTCGCCCCAATGTCCTGAACATGTCGTGAATCGCGGCAAAGGCATCGGGTTGTGCCCCACGGTCCCCGCGCCGCAGTTGCGCATCCTCGAACAGCCGGTGCAGGGCCGAGCCGAGACCCTGGTTCTGGGCCAGCGCAAGCCCCTGCTCCGCCCCCCCGAAAAAGGCTTCACGATCCAGCACATGCTGCGCCCGCCAGAACACCGATCTGTCATCGGCGCGGAAGAACTGCACCTGAAGCGCGACCTTGTTCCCGGAGGAAAGTTCCGCAGCGTCAATCACGAAGTCCCGGGCGCTCCCCCCGTCCTCGTGCTGTGCATTTTCCCGCGTGGGATAGCTATGGACTGGCCCCCATTCCGCGATGGAGCGAGCAACCCCCTCGACAAAGGACGTCGCATGGAAAGCATCCGATCCGTCCCGGGCCCGCGCAAAGGGACGCAGAACCGGCCGAAACCGCGCCGCGTTTCCCCGTCCCGCAAGGCCTGAGGTTGCGGGTGTCGCAACATGAGCGCGCCGATGCGCGGCAAGCCAGTCCGCAAATCCCGGCTCGGCGAGCGCGATATCCTCCAGCAGAACCGGAACCTCCCCGCCCACGAAGCCCGCCGAACGCGCGTCCAGATCAACGGCCATCATCGAGGGATCAAGTTCGACCATACGCGTGTCGGATCGCAGCAGGTCGCGCCAGTCCCCCAGGGCACGGCGAATCTCCGTCAGCGTCTGACGCAGACTGGCTGAGCCCTTCGACCGATCACTAGAGGCCCACAGGCGATCCTGAAGCGCGCGCCGGGATTTTGCATGCCCGGGGGTCATCAACAGCACGGCAAGAAGCGCCCGCGCCTTCATGCTGCGCGGAGTCAGGTCGGACCCGTCCGGCGCGCTCAGGCGCAATGGCCCGAACACAGAAACCCGGATCTTGCACGGCACTCCATCCACGAGCCACTTCCCCCGAAGGCAAGCACCCCCGGTTTCTTCGACACCCACTTGGCGAACGATAGGGGAAATCGGTCCCCGCGCATAGAGTGCGCGCCGGGAAGCCCGTTGAACTATTCGAGAGGTGGTGTCAGACGGATGCGAACCAGTCTCTGCAAGGACAGCGAGACTGTCCCTT
>JABURR010000071.1 GCA_014762635.1 Paracoccaceae bacterium | reverse complement strand
ACCGCCTTCCTGATCGAGAAGGAGATGAAGGGCTTTTCCACCTCGCCGCATTTCGACAAGCTGGGGATGCGCGGCTCCAACACCGCCGAGCTGATCTTCGAGGACGTGGAAGTGCCGTTCGAGAACGTCCTTGGCGAAGAGGGCATGGGCGTGCGCGTGCTGATGTCCGGGCTCGATTACGAGCGCGTTGTGCTGTCGGGGATCGGAACCGGGATCATGGCCGCCTGCCTGGACGAGATCATGCCCTACCTGGCACAGCGCAAGCAGTTCGGGCAGGCGATCGGGAATTTCCAGCTCATGCAGGGCAAGATCGCCGACATCTACACCAAGATGAACTCGGCCCGGGCCTATGTCTACGCGGTGGCGGCAGCCTGCGACCGGGGCGAGGTCACCCGGCAGGACGCGGCGGCCTGCGTGCTCTATGCCTCGGAAGAGGCGATGACCGTGGCCCACCAGGCGGTGCAGGCCATGGGCGGCATGGGCTTCATGAACGAAACCCCGGTCAGCCGGATATTCCGCGACGCCAAACTGATGGAGATCGGCGCCGGCACCTCCGAGATCCGCCGCATGCTGATCGGGCGCGAGATGATGGGGGCGATGGGGTGATGGCAGCCTCAGCGTCACCTGTCGATGGCGACGACCTGATGGCGGTCCTGCCAGATGACCTGATCGAAGCTGGCGGCACGCAGGACTGTTGTCGCGACACCGAGATCGGCCAGCAACCATGCCATGTAGCGCGCTCGGTGGATGTGCGTCGTGGCGTCCGGCTTGAACCAGCACACGCCACTGCGCTCGGCCCGCTTGTACGGGCGATACCAGCGCCTGTCGGGACGTTCGAGATGTTCGTTGAACCAATCGAGCTCGCGCCGCAATTCGGCGACTTGCCAAAGATGAGACAGTTCTGGGCGGTCGTACCAGATGTCAGCCGCGGCTTGAAAAATGCCAAGCGACGTGCGCGAATCCTCATCGTTCGCAAACGTTGTGAAACGGAGATACATGGGATGCTCCCGCCGGGCAGGCGGGCCTTTCTTCGCGGAATTTCCAGAAAGCACGGGTATCCATTCAAGCGGCAGCCGCTTGAGAGAGATCAGGCTTTCGGAGGTGCGAAGAAGAACATCGGCAGATTCCCAATATCGAGATGCCATTCGAATAGCCCCATTGGTCAGAAGCTCGCAAGCTGCGAAGATCGGGCAAGCCGTTCAAAATCAGGAGTGTGACATGAAGCTCACATCAAGCGCTCTCCCCTCCTCCGAGGCGTTCCGCGCCAACCGGAGCGGGCACGAGGCTGCCCTGGCCGAAGTGGCCGAGGCGGCTGCGGCGGCACTGGCGGGCGGGGGCGATACGGCCCGCGAGCGACATCTTTCGCGGGGCAAGATCCTGCCGCGCGAGCGGGTGTCGCGGCTGCTCGATCCGGGCTCGCCCTTCCTCGAGGTCGGGATGTTCGCGGCCCATGACATGTACGAGGGCGCCTCGCCCTCGGCGGGGATGATCGCGGGCATCGGCCGGGTCGAGGGGCGCGAGGTCATGGTGATCTGCAACGACGCCACGGTGAAGGGCGGCACCTATTACCCGATGACCGTGAAGAAACACCTGCGCGCCCAGGAGATCGCCGAGCAGAACAACCTGCCTTGCGTCTACCTGGTGGATTCGGGCGGCGCCAACCTGCCCAACCAGGACGAGGTCTTCCCCGACCGCGAGCATTTCGGCCGGATCTTCTTCAACCAGGCCAACATGTCGGCCAAGGGCATCCCGCAGATCGCGGTGGTGATGGGGTCGTGCACGGCGGGCGGGGCCTACGTTCCGGCCATGTCGGACGAGACCATCATCGTGAAGAACCAGGGCACGATCTTCCTGGCGGGTCCGCCGCTGGTGAAAGCGGCAACGGGCGAGGTCGTCAGCGCCGAGGACCTGGGCGGCGGCGACGTGCACACGCGGCTTTCGGGCGTGGCCGATCACCTGGCCCATGACGACGCCCATGCGCTGGCGCTGGCCCGCCGCGCGGTGGCGGGGCTGAACCGGACCAAGGCGCAGCAGCTTGACATGCAGACGCCCGAAGCCCCGGCCTATGACCCGGACGAGATCCTGGGCGTGGTGCCCGCCGACCTGCGCACCCCCTATGACATCCGCGAGGTGCTGGCCCGCGTGGTGGATGGCTCGCGCTTCGACGAGTTCAAGGCCCGCTACGGCACCACCCTGGTCTGTGGCTTCGCCCATGTGATGGGGATGCCCGTGGGGATCATCGCCAACAACGGGGTGCTGTTCTCGGAAGCCGCGCTCAAGGGCGCGCATTTCGTGGAGCTGTGCAGCCAGCGCAAGATCCCGCTGGTGTTCCTGCAGAACATCACCGGCTTCATGGTCGGCCAGAAATACGAAACCGGCGGCATCGCCAAGGACGGCGCCAAGCTGGTGACCGCAGTCGCCACCACCAAGGTTCCGAAGATCACCATGCTGGTGGGCGGCTCCTTCGGGGCGGGGAATTACGGGATGTGCGGCCGGGCCTACTCGCCCCGGTTCCTCTGGTCCTGGCCCAACTCGCGGATCTCGGTGATGGGGGGTGAGCAGGCCGCGGGCGTGCTGGCCACCGTCAAGCGCGACGCGATGGAACGGGCGGGCAAGAAATGGTCGGCCAAGGACGAGGCCGCCTTCAAGCAGCCCACCATCGACATGTTCGAACGCCAGTCGCACCCGCTTTATGCCTCGGGTCGGCTCTGGGACGACGGCATCATCGACCCGCGCAAGACCCGCGACGTGCTGGCCCTGTCGCTCTCGGCAGCGCTGAACGCCCCCATCGAAGACACGCGCTTCGGCGTGTTCCGGATGTGAGGAGATCACGATGCTACGCAAGATCCTCATAGCCAACCGCGGCGAGATTGCCTGCCGCGTCATCGCCACCGCGAAGAAGCTCGGTATCCGCACCGTGGCAGTGTATTCCGATGCCGATGCGGGCGCGCGCCACGTGGCCATGGCGGACGAGGCCGTGCATATCGGGCCGCCGCCGGTTTCGGAAAGCTACCTCGACGGGGTGAAGATCATCGAGGCCGCGCTCGATACCGGGGCGGATTCGATCCATCCGGGCTATGGGTTCCTGTCGGAAAACCCCGATTTCGTGGAGGCTGTGGAACTGGCCGGGATCACCTTCGTCGGCCCGCCCGCCAAGGCGATCCGGGCGATGGGGCTGAAGGACGCGGCCAAGTCGCTGATGGAAAAGGCCGGTGTCCCGGTGGTGCCGGGCTATCACGGCGAGAACCAGAACGCCGATTTCCTGGCCGGAGAGGCCGATGCCATCGGATACCCGGTGCTGATCAAGGCCCGCGCGGGCGGCGGCGGCAAGGGGATGCGGCTGGTCGAGAAGGCCAAGGATTTCAAATCCGCCCTCGAAGGCGCCCAGCGCGAGGGCAAGGCCAGCTTCGGCGACCCCGCCGTGCTGATCGAGAAATACGTGACCCAGCCCCGGCACGTGGAAGTGCAGGTGTTCGCCGATGCCCATGGCAACGTGGTGCATCTGTTCGAGCGCGACTGCTCGCTGCAGCGCCGTCACCAGAAGGTCATCGAAGAGGCCCCTGCCCCCGGCATCACTGCCGAGGTGCGCGCCGCCATGGGCCGCGCCGCGGTCGAGGCCGCGCGCGCCATCGGCTATGTGGGCGCGGGAACGGTGGAATTCATCGCCGACGGCAGCAAGGGGCTTCGCCCCGACGGGTTCTGGTTCATGGAGATGAACACCCGACTGCAGGTGGAGCACCCGGTTTCGGAGGCGATCACCGGGCTCGATTTCGTGAAGTTGCAGCTTCACGTGGCCAGCGGCGAGGAACTGCCCTTCCGGCAAGAGGACCTGGGCATCTCGGGCCACGCGTTCGAGGCCCGCGTCTATGCCGAGGACGTGCCCAAGGGCTTCCTGCCCGCGACCGGGACGCTGGAGCATCTGCGCTTTCCGGAGGGCGTGGAATTTGCCCGCGGCCCGGTGCGGATCGACAGCGGCGTGCGGGCGGGCGACGAGATCAGCCCATATTACGACCCGATGATCGCCAAACTGATCGTGCACGGCCCCTCGCGCGCGGCGGCGCTGAACCTGTTGCAGACGGCGCTGGCGGAATGCCATGTGGCGGGCTCGGTCACCAACCTCGATTTCCTGGGCGCTTTGGCAGCGCATGAGGGTTTCGCGCGCGGCGACGTGGATACCGGGCTGATTGCCCGCGACATGGATATCCTCGTCACCGATGCCGCCCCACCGCCTGAGGTTCCGGCGCTGGTCGCGCTGTCCTCGCTTGGGCTTCTGACGCCACCGCAGGGCGATGACCCGTGGGATCGCCTGACCGGTTGGCGCCATTGGTCCGCGGCCCGGCAATACACGACGCTGGAGCGTGACGGCACCTCGGTCGAGGCGGCGGTCACGGTGCTTGGCCCCGGGCAATACGGGATCGAGGTCGATGGAACGGCCACGGAACTCTCGATCCTGAGCCGCAACGGCAGCCGTGTCGATTACGTTCTGGAGGGTCACAAGACCTCGCTGCACCTGGTCCGGACCGGAGCGCGGGTGACTGTGTTCCAGGCAGGCCGGACCCATGACTACCTGCTTCCCGACCGGCTGGCCCGGGCCGATGAGGGCGACGCGGGTGGCGACGCCCTGGCCGCGCCGATGCCGGGGCTGGTGAAGGCGCTTTCTGCCAAGGCTGGCGACAAGGTCGAGAAAGGCGCAGCGCTGATCGTCCTCGAGGCGATGAAGATGGAACACACCCTGACCGCCTCGCGCGATGGCGTGGTGGAAGAGGTCTTCGTGGCCGAGGGCGACCAGGTGACCGACGGCACCGTGCTTCTGAAGCTGGAGGCCGAGGATGGCTGACAAGGTGACGGTCTTCGAAGTCGGCCCGCGCGACGGGCTGCAGAACGAGGCCGTGCAGATCGCCACGACCGACAAGATCCGGCTGGTGGACGCGCTGTCGGACTGCGGGTTCTCGAAGATCGAGGTGACGAGCTTCGTCAGCCCGAAATGGGTGCCGCAGATGGCCGATGCGGCCGAGGTTCTGGCAGGCATCCGCCGCGCGGCGGGCGTGCGCTATGCCGCGCTCACGCCAAATATGCGCGGCTTCGAGGGCGCGCTGGCGGCGCGGGCCGATGAGGTGGCGATCTTTGGCGCGGCTTCCGAGGGATTCAGCCTCAAGAACATCAACTGTTCGATCGCCGAAAGCCTAGACCGCTTCGCCCCGGTGATGGAGGCCGCGCGGGCCGCCGCGATACCGGTGCGTGGCTATATCTCCTGCGTGACCGACTGCCCCTATGACGGCCCCACCCCGCCCGCGAAAGTGGCCGAGGTCGCCGCGATGCTGACCAAGATGGGTTGCTACGAGATCAGCCTGGGCGACACCATCGGCGCGGGCACGCCCGACACGGTTTCGGCGATGCTGGACGCGGTTCTGGGGGTGGTTCCGGCAGAGCGCCTCGCCGGGCATTTCCACGACACCAAGGGCCGGGCGCTCGACAATATCCGGGTCTCGCTCGACAAGGGAGTCCGGGTGTTCGACGCCGCGATCGGCGGGCTGGGCGGCTGCCCCTATGCCCCCGGCGCCAAGGGCAATGTCGCGACCGAGGCGGTCGTCGGACTGCTGCACGAACTGGGCTTCGAGACCGGCATCGACGCGGCAAAGCTGCCCGATGTCGCCGCTTTCGCCAAATCCCTGAGGAGCGCCGCATGAGCAATTTCGAAACCCTCGCGGTCCGGGGCGATGACCGGGGCGTCGCCCATGTTCAGATGAACCTGCCCGAGAAGCGCAACGCGCTGTCGGCCCGGATGATCGCGGAGCTGACCGAGCTGGCGCAGGGGCTGGGCGCGTCGCAGGAAACCCGCGCGATGGTGCTTTCCGGCGCGGGCAAGGTCTTCTGTGCGGGCGGTGACCTGACCTGGATGAAGGCCCAGATCGAGGCTGACCGAAAAACCCGCATGGCCGAGGCGCGCAAGTTGGCCGAGATGCTGAATGCGCTCAACGAGATGCCGACGCCGCTGATCGGGCGGATCCACGGCAGCGCCTTCGGAGGCGCGGTCGGGCTGGCCTGCGTCTGCGACGTGACCCTCGCCGAGACGGGCACCAAGTTCGGCTTCACCGAAACCCGGCTGGGCCTGATCCCCGCGACCATCGGCCCCTATGTGCTGGCGCGCATGGGCGAGGGCAACGCGCGCCGCGTCTTCATGTCGGCCCGCGTTTTCGAGGCCGAGGAAGCGCGAGACCTGGGCATCGTCGCGCGGGTGGTCGACTCCGGGGAGATGGACGCTGCAGTCGAGGCCGAGGTCGCGCCTTACCTCACCGTTGCGCCGGGGGCGGTAGGCCGCGCCAAGGCACTGGCCCGGGCGCTGGGGCCACGGATTGATGACGCGCTCATCGACCTGTCGATCGAAGCCCTGGCGGATGCCTGGGAGGACGAGGAATCTGCCCACGGGATCGACGCGTTCCTGTCAAAGACCAAGCCACGCTGGGCCTGAGGCCCATTCCGCATAGCGGTCCCACCAAGAACATGTGATCCCGTCAAGCGGGAGGGGCAGGCTATTCTGCGCGCGTTTCAACCATCCGGGAGCGTGCGATGGAACCTATTACCCGCAAGAAAGCCTCTGACTTCGACCAGAGGATCCTCGAGATTTTCGACGGCTACGTGCATGGCAAGATCACCAAGCGGCAATTCCTTGAACAGGCGGCGAAATACACCGCGGCCGGGGTGACGGCGGCTGCCGTGCTTGAGGCGTTGCAGCCGAACTACGCCTGGGCGCAGCAGGTGGCGCCGAACGACCCGGCGATTACCGCGGAGACGATCAACTACGAGAGCCCCGAGGGGCATGGCACCATCTCGGGCCTGATGGCCCGGCCTACGGGCAAGGACGGGCCGCTGCCCGCCGTGCTGGTGGTGCACGAAAACCGGGGTCTGAACCCCTATATCGCCGACGTGGTGCGGCGGCTCGGCAAGGCGGGCTACCTTGCCTTCGGGCCGGACGGGCTCAGCCCGCTGGGCGGCTACCCAGGCACCGACGAGGAAGGGCGCGAGATGCAGCGCAGCCTGGATGGCGCGAAGCTGATGGCGGATTTCTTCGCCGCCTACGAATTCCTCCGCGACCATCCCGACAGCACCGGCAAGGTGGGCGCGGTGGGCTTCTGCTATGGCGGGGGCGTGTGCAATGCGTTGGCGGTGGCCTATCCGGATCTTGCGGCATCGGTCCCGTTCTATGGCCGCCAGCCCAAGCCCGAGGACGTGCCCGCGATTCGGGCGCCGCTCCTGCTGCATTACGCGGAACTGGACGAGCGCATCAACGCGGGCTGGCCTGAATACGAGGCCGCGCTGAAGGAGAACGGCAAGGCCTACGCGGCCCATATCTACCCGGGCGTGAACCACGGGTTTCACAACGACACGACTCCGCGCTACGACGAAGAGGCCGCGACGCTAGCCTGGAACCGGACGCTGGCGTTCTTCGCCGAGCACCTGTCCTGAGTCACGGAAATCCGGCGATTTTCCAAATCGGAAAACGATCGGAATTCCATCGGACTTTTGGAAGGCTTTCGGCGATACGGATGCGAGCCGTTCGGCCGCTTTTGCATCTGACAGAGAAACACGCGATTCACCGCTCGCACGAGGAACGGTGAATCATGAAAGCGGACGACACTCGGCTCAACCCGACCCTCCCCGGGACGGGTTCAAGCCTTGATCCGGCTCTTGCCGATTACTTCACCATTTCCTGGGTGTAGATATCGGCATCCGGGTCATGCGCGGAGATGCCTTTGACTTTCCATCCGTCGGCCAACTTTAGCTTGACCTCGGCAATCAGATCACCGGCGGACTTTGCTGAAACAACTTGAGACTCACTCATCTTTCTCTCCTTCAGATGAATCGCCCCCCAAGCACGAAGATAGAAAAGTCTCCTGCCCTCCGACTTTGATCCATGTCAAATTGACGCAGAATCCTCATTTTCATCAAAATTCTTTCATTCAGCTCCCACATCAAACCCAAGAACGGCCTGCTGACGCGGCGAAAACGGTCTCCACACTTCGCTTGGCCAAGAAAACCACTATGATTCTCGGCGCAGGACACAAGTTTATGAATGATGAACCCCATTCTCCTGACCGAGATAAAAGACACGCTGAAAGGCTGTGAACATTTCGACTGGCATGAGCCGGTGCTCAGGGCCGTCAGGGCGGCGGATCAGGGGAATGAGAGGGCCTTGGTCGAGCTTGTCTATACGGTCAAGAGCACGGAAGGCATGCGGGATATTCATGGTTTTCAATCCGTTGTGCTTTCACGGTGCCACGACCTTCAGAGCCAGCGTGAGAAGCTGGAATGCGCGCTGGTTTGCAAGGATCTGGGATTCAAGGATGACGGTTATTCGATGTTGAGAACCCTCTCCGATGAGGGGTACTGGCCTGCCCAGTTCAGGCTTGGCTATCTGTTGTTGATGGACACGGGTTTTGCATCCTACCCTGATGACGGATACAAATTTTTGAAGGCCTCTGTTGGTCCTGGCCACCGTGATGGCATTGTTGCGAGCCTAGCCTTCAAGGCTCGCCATTGTCGGAGACTTTTGCGCTCGCGTTACTTTTTGCTCGGGATCATCGGAATTCCATTTTTCCTAGTACTTGCTCTCCCGGCGGCTCCATTCGTTATCCATAATCCCCGGCGGAAATTCGGTGAACCCGAAGAAGCATCGCAGTTGGATGACTAGATTCTGAACTTCACGCCCGCCCCCACCGCTGTTCGATCTCGAAGTTGAGCGCGGCGCCAAGAAGCACCACGTAGGCGCTCACGTAGAACCACATGAGCAGCGCGACCACCGCGCCGATGGAGCCGTAGACCTCGTTGTAATTGCCGAAATTGGCCAGGTAGAACGAGAACCCGTAGGAGGCGGCCGCCCAGATCAGCACCGCCAGCACCGCCCCGGGCGAGACCCAGGCCACGCGCCCACCCTGCCGGTTCGGGCCATAGCGGTAGAGCAGCCCCAGCCCGGTCACCATCGCCACCAGACCCACCACCCAGCGCAGGGCCGAGGAGATTGCCGCCGTGACGGACCCGTCGGGCAGGAAGGCGATCGCGACCGGCGCCAGAACGATGCTCGCCAGCGCCAGAAGCGCCAGCACGATCAGCGCCAGCGTCAGCGCCAGCGCGGCGATGAAATGCCAGAACCCGTTGCGATGGGGCTGCCGGTACATGGTGCCCAACCCCTGGATCAGCGCCGCCACCCCGGCCCGCGCCAGCCAGAGCGCCACGAGAATCGAGAAGATCGAGGTCCATCCCAGGGTCGAATCATGGGTGTCGATCAGCCAGGTCACCTGCTCGTCCAACAGGGCAAAGGCCTCGGCCGGGACGAAACCTTCAAGCAATTGCATCTGCGCCTCGACCACCGCGGGGTCGGCCACGTAGCCCCAGAGCGAGATCAGCGCCGCGATGCCCGGGAAGATCGCCAGCAGCGCGTAGAAGGCCACGCCCGCGGCGATCAGGCCGAGATTTCGTTCGGACATATCCTCGGAGGCGCGGAGAAGTGCGGTCAGCCAGCCCGAGGCAGAAAGGCGCAGTCGAGAGGTCATTTTCCATCCATAACGCCTTGCCCGCGGCACAGGCCAGTGCTTTTCCCAGCCATGCGGTTGGATCATATCCGCCACGTTTGACTTGCAAAAACCTATCGCAGCGTTGAGATTTCCCCACCTCGATGCTATTTTTTGCACCATGCCCGGCGCCGGGGCCATGAACGGCGTGCCATGAAGGAGGACGATGTCCTGTATCAGACGCAGAGCGCAGCCCGATCGACGGCTGCAAAAGACGCGGCCATGAGTGGCCGCCCTGAGCTTACCAGTGAGCAGTTGCTGGAGCAGATTCTTTCCTCACTCGAAGACGACAAGGCCGAAGACATCGTGTCCATCGGTCTGCGCGGCAAGTCCGAGATGGCCGACTACATGGTCATCTGCTCGGGCCGGTCTTCGCGCCAGGTGTCGGCCATCGCCGAGCATCTGACCGACAAGCTGAAGCAGGACTTCGGCCGTCTGTCCAAGATCGAGGGCAAGGATCAGGGTGACTGGGTTCTCATCGACACCGGGGACGTGATCGTTCATGTTTTCCGGCCCGAGGTGCGTGAATTCTACCAGCTCGAGAAGATGTGGATGAGCCCGGCTGAAGCTGCCGCCGCCAAGGTCTGATGCGGCTTCACATCTGCGCGGTGGGCCGCCTTCGCGGCGGTCCTGAACGCGCGCTTATCGACGATTACATGACCCGTCTCGACCGGACCGGGCGCAGCCTTGGGCTTGGCCCGTCATCCGTGCACGAGGTCGAGGACCGCAAGGGCGGCGGGATCGAGGCCGAGGGCGCGCTGCTGGCCCGCGCCATTCCCGAAGGCGCGGCGATCGTGGCGCTCGATGAACGGGGCCGCACCATGACCTCGCCGGAGTTTGCCGATGTGCTGGCGCGCTGGCGGGATGACGGGGGGCAGGACGCGGCCTTCCTCATCGGCGGGGCGGACGGGCTGGCGCCCGATCTGCGCGACCGGGCCGACCTGGTGCTGTCCTTCGGGGCGATGGTCTGGCCGCATATGATGGTGCGGGTGATGCTGAGCGAACAGCTCTACCGCGCCGCGTCCATCCTCGCGGGAAGCCCCTATCACCGGGCCTGAACGGTTTCCGCGCAAAATATACCCACCCAGAGATGATTTCCGCCCCTCTGCCTGTTTCATGCCACACAAGGGCGCGGTAGAAGGACCCAAGCGACAAAGAGGTTCCCGATGAGCAGACCGAAACCCGTTGTCCTGTGCATCCTCGACGGCTGGGGCCAGCGCGCCGAGACCGAGGCCAATGCCCCGGCGCTTGCCAATACGCCGAATTTCGACCGGGTGATGGTTGAGTGCCCCCATGCGACGCTGATCACCCATGGCCCTGACGTGGGCCTGCCCACCGGGCAGATGGGTAATTCCGAGGTCGGCCACACCAACATCGGTGCGGGCCGGGTGGTGGCGATGGACCTGGGCCAGATCGACCTTGCGATCGAGGACGGCAGCTTTTTCAAGAACCCCGCGCTGCAGGATTTCATCGCCAAGATGAAAGCCTCGGGCGGGACCGCGCAACTGATGGGAATCATCTCGGACGGCGGCGTGCATGGTCACAGCACCCATGTCATCGCCGCGGCGAAGGCCATCACCGGCGCCGGGGTGCCCGTGGCGATCCACGCGATCACCGATGGCCGCGACGTGCCGCCGAAATCGGCCGACCGCTTCGTGCCGGAGCTTGCCGCGGCCCTGCCCGAGGGCGCCAAGATCGTCACGGTGATCGGTCGCTACTGGGCGATGGACCGCGACAACCGGTGGGAACGGGTCGAACGCGCCTGGCAGGCCATGTTCCGCGCCAAGGGCGAGGCCTCCACCGACCCCGCCGCCGCGGTGGCCGAGGCCTACGGGCGTGGCGAAACCGACGAGTTCATCGCCCCCACCGTGATCGCCGGATACGCGGGTATCCGCGACGGCGACGGGGTCTTCTGCCTCAACTTCCGCGCCGACCGCGCGCGTGAGATCCTGCGCGCCGTGGGCGAACCGGGCTTCGCGGAATTCGACACCGGCACGCGCCCGGACCTCGCGGCGCTGCTGGGGATGGTGGAATATTCCGAAGGCCACAACGCCTACATGACCACGGTCTTCCCCAAGCGCGAGATCGTGAACACCCTGGGCGAATGGGTGGCGAAGCAGGGCCTTTCCCAATACCGGCTGGCCGAGACCGAGAAGTATCCGCACGTGACCTTCTTCCTGAACGGCGGCAAGGAAGTGCCGGAAGAGGGTGAAGACCGGTTCATGCCGAAATCGCCCAAGGTCGCGACCTACGACATGCAGCCCGAGATGAGCGCGCCGGAAGTGACCGAGAAATTCGTGGCCGCGATCCGCGCGGGCTATGACCTGATCGTGGTGAACTATGCCAACCCGGACATGGTAGGCCACACCGGCGACCTGCAGGCCGCGATCCGCGCCTGCGAGGCGGTGGACGAAGGGCTGGCCGAGGTGCTTTCCGCGCTGAAGGAAGCAGGCGGTGCGATGGTGCTGACCGCCGACCACGGCAATTGCGAAACCATGGTCGACCCGGAAACCGGCGGCCCGCATACCGCCCATACCACCAACCTGGTGCCCATCGCGGTAATCGGCGCGCCTGATGGCGCCGGGCTGAAACCCGGGCGGTTGGCCGATATCGCGCCGACGTTGCTCGACCTCATGGGCCTGCCCAAGCCGGACGAGATGACCGGGGAGAGCCTGCTGACCCGATGATCTTCCGTCTCGCGCTCTTGCTGTCTTTGCTGCTGGCGGGGGCCGCCCCCGCCGACGAAGATATCGCGGTGCAGGCACAGCTGGCGCAGGACAGGCTCGCCGAGGCGCGTGTCGCATTGGAAGAGGCCGAGCGCGCCAGGGACCGGGTCGCCGCGCTGACCCAGACCATCGCCGCCTACGAGGAAGGCCTCGCCGCGCTCAGGGCCGAGATGCGCAACGCGGCGCTGCGCGAAAGCGAGATCCGCGCCCGGTTCGATGCCGAGGCCGAGGAACTGTCGCGCCTCTTGGGTGTCTTGTCGGCGGTGGGCTCCGAATCCGGTCCGGTGGTGCTGCTGCATCCCGCCGGCCCCTTGGGCACCGCGCGCGCCGGGATGTTGGTCTCGTCCCTGACGCCGGCCCTCCAGGAAGAGGTCGATGCGTTGCGCGCGGACCTCGAGGAACTCTCGATCCTCACCGCGCTGCAGGATGACGCGTTCTCCACGCTGCAATCGGGGCTTCAGGATGCGCAGGCCGCGCGGATCGAACTCAGCAAGGCGGTGTCCGAGCGCACCGATCTTCCCCGGCGTTTCATCGAGGACCCCGTCCGTCTGCAGGCGCTGGTGGCGGCAAGCGATACGCTGGCGACGTTTGCCGCCGGGCTTTCGGAAACACCTTTCGCGCCCTCCGATACCCCGATCCGCGACTTCGCCTCGGCCAGGGGAAGCCTGCCGCTTCCGGTTCAGGGCACGATCCTGCGCCGCCCCGGCGAGGCCGATGCCGCCGGAATCCGCCGACCCGGCGTCATCCTGGCCGCCGCGCCCCGGGCGCTGGTGCGCGCACCATGGGCGGCCACGATCCGCTATCGCGGGCCACTTCTCGATTACGGAAACGTGATGATTCTCGAGCCCGCAGCGGACATGCTTCTGGTTCTGGCCGGGCTAGGTGAGGTTTATGGAGAGGTCGGAGAGGTCCTGCCCGCAGGCGCCCCGGTGGCGCTGATGCCGGGCGAAATCCCGGATGCGGACAGGTTTTTCACAAATCCCGCCGAAGGAGGTGGCGGTTCGAATTCGGAAACGCTTTATATAGAGTTGAGACAGGACGGAGCCCCGGTCGATCCGCTGGCTTGGTTTGCCGTTGGAAAGGAATAGGACGAGATGAAGAGATTCGTGATTGCCACCCTGTGCGGCACTTTGATCGGCGCCATCGGGACGACTCAGGTCGCCGGGCCGCTGATCGCCCAGGAAGCCCGCGAGAACAGCTCGGTCTACGAGCAGCTTGACCTGTTCGGCGACATCTTCGAGCGCATCCGCGCGCAATACGTGGAAGAGGTCGACACCGAGGATCTGATCGAGGCCGCGATCGACGGGATGCTGACCTCGCTCGATCCCCATTCCAGCTACCTCTCGCCCGATGACGCCGCCGACATGCAGGTACAGACCCGCGGCCAGTTCGGCGGGCTGGGCATCGAGGTCACGCAAGAAGAAGGCTTCGTGAAGGTCGTCTCGCCCATCGACGGCACCCCGGCCGACGAGGCGGGCATCGAGGCAGGCGATTTCATCACCCATGTGGACGGCGAAAGCGTGCTGGGCCTGACGCTTGACGAGGCGGTCGGCATGATGCGCGGGCCGGTCGGATCCGAGATCATCATCACCGTGGTGCGCGAGGGCGTGGACGAGCCGTTCGACGTGACCATCGTCCGCGACGTGATCAAGCTCACCGCCGTGCGGACCCGGATCGAGGGCAATACGATCGTGCTGCGCGTGACCACCTTCAACGACCAGACCTACCCGAACCTGAGCGACGGGCTGGCGGACTCCATCGAGGAACTCGGCGGAATCGAGAATGTGAACGGCATCGTGCTTGACCTGCGCAATAACCCCGGCGGCCTATTGAGCCAGGCGATCAAGGTCTCCGACGCCTTCCTCGATGCCGGAGAGATCGTCTCGACCCGCGGTCGTGACCCGGAAACCGGCGAGCGCTACAATGCGACCGAGGGCGATCTGGCCCAGGGCAAACCGATGGTCGTCCTGATCAACGGCGGCTCGGCCTCGGCCTCCGAGATCGTGGCCGGCGCGCTGCAGGATCATCGCCGCGCGATCGTGGTGGGCACCAAGTCCTTCGGCAAGGGCTCGGTCCAGACCGTGATGCCGCTGCGGGGACAGGGCGCGATGCGCCTGACCACCGCGCGTTATTACACGCCCTCGGGCCGGTCGATCCAGGCGCTTGGCGTCTCGCCCAATATCGTGGTCGAGCAGCCCACGGTGCACCCCGACGATGAGGAAGACGCCGAGGATACCCGCCGTCAGCGCTCCGAGGCGGACCTGCGCGGCCGTCTCGACAACGACAGCCTGAGCGAGGACGAGCGCCGCCAGATCGAGGAGGAGCGCGATGCCGCCGAAGCCGCCGCGGAACTCCGCGACGAGGATTTCCAGCTCTCCTACGCGGTGGATCTGCTCAAGGGTCTTTCGGCCCTGAGCCAAGAGTGACAGAGGCGGGGCCGGGCAACCGGCCCCGTGCTTTCATGACACCGGAAGACGCCGAGAAACTCCCCTACCGCCCCTGCGTGGGCATCGTGATGGCCAATCCCGCGGGGTTGATCTTCGCGGGCACGCGGCTTGACACACCCGGCGCCTGGCAGATGCCCCAGGGCGGGATCGACGAGGGCGAAACGCCGGAAGACGCCGCCCTGCGCGAACTCGAGGAAGAAACAGGCGTGACCCGCGGCCTGGTGACCGTGGAGGCCACGACCGAGGATTGGGTCACCTACGATCTGCCGCCGGACCTTCTGGGCAAGGTCTGGAAAGGGCGCTATCGCGGCCAGAAACAGCGCTGGTACCTGATGCGGTATCACGGTCAAGACAACCAGATCATGATCGAGACCGAACATCCGGAATTTTCGGAATGGGCCTGGCTCGATCCCGACACGCTGATCACCCATATCGTGCCTTTCAAGCGTCAGGTCTACGAACAGGTGCTTCGGGAGTTCCGGACCTGTCTGGCCTAGGCCCGCGTTTTTCGCCATAGTCCGCGCAAACTGAAATATGGAAACCCATGTCAAAGAAACTCGATACGCGGGCCATCGGCCTTGACGTCGGCCTGTCCTTCATGCGCTGGCTCACCGGCGCGGAAAATTTGCACTACGGATTGTGGACGGGCATCGACGTGAACGCGGCCAATCTTGGCGCGGCGCAGGCGGCCTATACCGTCAATCTGTTTTCCTACCTGCCCAAGGGCAAGTTGAATATCCTCGACATCGGCGGCGGCGCGGGCGAGACCGCGAAGAAGCTGATCGCCCTGAGCCACGAGGTCGAGATCGTCGTGCCCTCGGCCTTCCTCGCGCAGCGCTGCCGCGAGAATGCGCCGCAGGCAACGGTTCATGAATGCATGTTCGAGGAGTTCGAGTCGGACCGGAAATTCGACCTCTGCCTGTTCTCGGAAAGCTTTCAGTACATCCCCTACGAGACCGCGCTCGACAAGGCCGCGTCCCTGCTTGAGCCCGGCGGCCACATCCTGATCGCCGACTGCTTCCGGTCCGAAAATTACGAGGGCGTGAAACGCAGCCAGACCGTGGGCGGCGGGCACCGGCTCTCGGCCTTTCGCGCAGGTCTCGCGACGCGTCCGGTCAAGGTTCTGAAGGAAGAAGATATCACCGAGGCCGTGGCCCCCTCGATCGACCTGGAGCAGGAGTTCTTCAACGTGATCGGTCACGGGGTCACGCGCTTCGACGACGAGTTGAAAGCCAAGCGCCCCCGGGGCCGCTGGCTGCTGACTCGGGCGCTGCGGCTTGTGCTGAACGAACGCCGCCGCTTCCGGCTGATGCAGCGCCTGACCGAGAAGACCCGCACCTCCGAGGTCTTCTGCGAGTTCAATCGCTACATGATCTTCCTGCTGAAACCCGGAAGCTGATCCGGAGGGGCGTCTGCACGAATGCGGACTCCCAATGAGAACAAAAGGTGAATATACTGCCGACTCGCCATGTATGCCGAGCTCGACATCACTTCGAATTTCACCTTTCTCACCGGGGGCTCGCACCCCGAGGAGTACATGCGCCGTGCCGCCGAGCTGGGGATCGGGGCGCTGGCCATCACCGACGAGAATTCCGTGGCCGGGATCGTCCGCGCCCATAGCGCCGCCCGCGAGATCGCCCGCGAACTGGACGCATGGCGGGAGGCCATGAAAGACCCGATCGGCCCGCCCGCCCCGCCGCACCTGCCGCACCCGCCCTCGGCCCTGACCGAGACGGTGCCGCGTCTCATCCCCGGCGCGCGGATCGTGCTGACGGACGGGTTCACCGCCACCGCCCTGCCCCGGAACCGCGCCGCCTGGGGGCGGCTCTGCCGCCTGATCTCCACCGGGCGGCTGCGGGCCAAGAAGGGGCGCTGTGACCTCGGTTTCGACGATCTGCTCGACTGGGGCGACGGGCTGGAGCTTCTGATCCATCCCGGCCCCGGCGACTGGGAGGACGGCGTCACGCGCCTTGCCCAAGCCTTCCCCGGACAGGTCTCGATCCTGATGGCGCCGCGCTACGATGGGCGCGACGGGCCGCGCTTTGACCGGCTCGCCACCCGGGCGGCAGAGCTTGGACTGCCCACCGTGGCCTCGGCCGCGCCGATCATGCACCGCGCCACGCGCCGCCGCCTGACCGACGTGCTGACCGCGATCCGCACCGGCACCCGGGTCGCAGCCCTGGGCCGCGCAGCACTCGCCAATGCCGAGCGGCGCTTGCGCTCCGAGACCGAGATGCGCCGCCTCTTCGCCGGGCACGAAGATGCCGTGGGCCGCAGCGCAGAGATCGCCGCCCGCTGCCAATTCTCGCTCGACCAGCTGCGCTACGAATACCCCTCCGAGATCGCCAATGGCGAAACCCCCGCCGCCCGATTGGCGCGGCTGGCCCGGGCCGGGCTTGCCGAACGCTACCCCGAGGGCGCGCCTGCCAAGGCCACCAGCCTGCTGGAACACGAACTGACACTTATCGCCAGGCTGCGCTACGAGCCCTATTTCCTGACTGTCCACGACGTGGTGCAATTCGCCCGCAGCCGCGGCATCCTCTGCCAGGGGCGTGGCTCTGCGGCGAATTCGGTGGTCTGCTACGCGCTCGGCATCACCTCGGTCAGCCCCGAGATCGGCACTATGGTCTTCGAACGCTTCGTCTCAGAGGCCCGCGACGAGCCCCCCGACATCGACGTGGATTTCGAACACGAACGCCGCGAGGAGGTGATCCAGCACATCTACGACCGCTACGGCCGCCACCGGGCCGGGCTTTGCGCCACGGTGATCCATTACCGCGGCAAGCGCGCGATCCGCGAGGTGGGACGCGCGATGGGACTGTCCGAGGATACGCTCTCGGCGCTGTCGTCCCAGCTCTGGGGCTTTTTCTCGGGCGATGGGATGCAGGACCACCGCCTGCGCGAGATCGGCCTCGACCCGGCTGACCCGCACCTTCGCCAGACGCTGGCGCTGATCCACGAGATCATCGGCTTCCCCCGCCACCTGTCGCAGCATGTGGGCGGCTTCGTGATCACCGAGGGGCGACTTGATGAGCTTTGTCCCGTGGAAAACGCCTCGATGGAGGATCGCACGGTAATCCCCTGGGACAAGGACGACATCGACGCGCTCGGCATCCTCAAGGTGGACGTGCTGGCGCTGGGGATGCTGACCTGCATCCGCAAGGCCTTCGACCTGATCCGCCAGCACCACGGCACCCGCTATGATCTCGCCACCCTGCCGCCCGAGGATCCGAAAGTCTATGACATGCTCTGCCGGGCGGATTCGCTGGGCGTCTTCCAAGTGGAAAGCCGCGCGCAGATGAACTTCCTTCCCCGGATGCGGCCCCGCAGCTTCTACGACCTGGTGATCGAGGTGGCGATCATCCGCCCCGGCCCGATTCAGGGCGACATGGTCCACCCCTACCTGCGCCGCCGCAACGGCGAGGAAGTGGTGCGCTTCCCCTCCGACGCGCTCGGCCAGGTGCTGGGCAAAACGCTGGGCGTGCCGCTGTTTCAGGAACAGGCGATGCAGATCGCGATCACCGGCGCAGGCTTTTCGCCGGACGAGGCAGACCGGCTGCGCCGATCCCTCGCCACGTTCAAGAAGCACGGCAATGTCAGCGAGTTCCGCACCCGCTTCCTGCGCGGCATGGCCCGGAACGGCTATGATCGCGACTTCGCCGAGCGTTGCTTCTCCCAGATCGAGGGCTTCGGCGCCTATGGCTTCCCCGAAAGCCACGCCGCCAGCTTCGCGCTGCTGGTCTATGCCTCGGCCTGGCTCAAGCTCCACCACCCGGGCATCTTCGCCTGCGCACTGCTGAACGCCCAGCCAATGGGCTTCTACGCCCCGGCCCAGATCGTCCGCGATGCGCGCGAACACGGGGTCGAGGTCCGTCCGGTCTGCATCAACGCCAGCACCTGGGACAACCGCATGGAACCGGACGACAGTGGCGGGCTGACCCTGCGGCTGGGCTTCCGGCAGATCCGCACCCTGCCCGAGGAAGAAGCCGACTGGATCATCGCAGCCCGCGCCAACGGCTACCGCAGCGTCGAGGATGTCTGGCGCCGTGCTGGATTGGGCTCCCGCAGCCTGCAGGCCCTCGCCGAGGCCGATGTCTTCACCGGGCTCGGGATCTCCCGCCGCAATGCACTCTGGGCCGCCCGCGCCCTAGCCCCGGGGCCGGACCTGCCGCTCTTTGCCGGGGACCTGGACGGGGAAGGCATCGCCGAACCCGCCATCCGGCTGCCGGAAATGAGCCTGGGCGAAGAGGTGGTCGAGGATTACGTCGCCCTGCGCCTGACCCTGCGCGCCCATCCCCTGGCCCTGCTGCGCCCGCATCTGACCCAGGTGGCAGAGCCTGTCCCCGCACTCAGCGCCTGAGATTTCATGCCTCCGGCGGGGATATTTGAAAACAGAAGAAGATACCGGAAATTAACGTTAACCGGCAAGCCTCTTCTCGCGGTACAGGCGGGGACGCCGATGACCGTAACAGAAGAAGGCCCCCCAATCCCAAACGGTTGGGGGGCTGGACCGTCCCCGGCTTCTTCTGTTTTCAAATATCCCCGCCGGAGGCAGCCGACGCAGTCGGCTTCTCCGACGTCTTCGTTCAACGCAGACGCCGGAGGATTTCGAAGGAAGCATAGCCGTCGGGCACCATGCCCTGGCTTGCCTGGAAGCGCCGGATCGCGGCGATGGTGTTCGGGCCCACGACCCCGTCCGCACCTTGGGTGTCGAAACCGGCTGCGGTGAGACGTTCCTGCATCTCCTGCTTTTCCGAGAAACGCAGCGGCCGGTCGCCGCGCGGCCAGTCGCCCTGAATCGGCGGGCCGCCCGCGATCCGATCGGCCAGGTGCCCGACCCCGATCACATAGGCATCGGCGGCATTGTAGCGCTCGATCACGTGGAAATTGTCGAAGATCATGAAGGCCGCGCCGCGGGCACCAGCAGGCAGCAGGATCGAGGCCCGACCGTGGTTGGGAACCACACCGCCATCCATGTCGCGCACGCCGAGTGCCGCCCAGTCGGCGGGGGATTTCTTGACCCGATCCCCGGCGAGGCCGTAGTCGAAGCCCTGCGGCAACCGCACCTCCACGCCCCAGGGCTGACCCTTGGTCCAGCCGTGCCGCGCGAGATAGGCGGCGGTGGAGGCCAGCGCGTCGGTCGGGTCATCGGACCAGATGTCGCGGCGTCCGTCACCGGTGAAATCCACTGCGTAGGCCAAGTAGGAGGTCGGGATGAACTGGGTATGCCCCATGGCCCCGGCCCAGGAACCGGTCATCTTGTCCGCAGAAACATCCCCGGCCTGGATGATACGCAGCGCCGACAAAAGCTGGGTCTCGAAGAAACTGCCGCGGCGGCCGTCGAAGGCCAATGTCGCCAGCGCCCCGATGATCGGGGTGGTGCCGCGATAGGTGCCATAGGCGCTTTCCAGGCCCCAGACCGCGGAGACGATCTCTGCCTCGACCCCATAACGTGCCTCGATCTGCGCCAGCACCCGGCGGTTCTCGCGCAGGGCGGCGCGGCCATTGCGCACCCGGGTCGTGGAGGCCGCGCTGTCGAGATATTCCCAGATCTGCTTGGTGAATTCCGACTGGTTCCGGTCCTTCTGGATGACGTCGGCATTGTAGCGGACATCGGCGAAGGCGGCGTCGAACACGTCACCGCGAATGCCCGCGGCCAGGGCGCGTCGGCGGAAGCCGGAAATCCAGCGCTCGAAACTGATGTTGGCCGTGCTGGTCATGATGCGCGCGCCCTCCTCCAGATGCGACGGGGCTTGCGGCGGGCGTAGTGACGTATCCGGCCCCGCCGATGCCGCCGCACCGGAGAGAAGCGCTGCCGTGACCGTCAGACCTTTGGTGTTCCTGAACATGTGACCCTCTGCTCGATGGGGTTTTGAGCGAGCCTAGCGCGAATTTCCGGTGCGCGGAAGCGGTCAGATCGGTCTCGGCAGGGGTTCGCTACCCGGAGCGGCGCGAGGATTTGCGGGTCACCTTCGCGGCCTTGCGTTTCGCCTTGGCCTGCTTGCGCTTGGGCGGGGCGCCACGGCGGCGCGGTCGGCCACCCGGAAGGCTTTCGCCCTCGACCGTCAGAAGTTCCAGCATCAGGCCACCTGTCACCGGAACCGCCTCGGAAAGACGCACGGTCACCCGCTGCCCGATGCCCAGCGTCAGGCCGGTTTCGTCGCCCATCAGGGTTTGCGCGTCCCGGTCGTAATGGAAGAATTCTCGCCCGATGGAGCGGATCGGAATGAGGCCGTCGGCGCCGGTTTCATCAAGCTTCACGAAGGCGCCGAAGCGCTGGATGCCCGAGATCCGCCCGGTGAACTCGTTGCCGATCCGGTCCGAGAGATAGGCGGCGAGGTAGCGATCGGTGGTGTCGCGTTCCGCGGCCATGGAGCGGCGTTCGGTCTCGGAAATATGCTCGGCGGTCTCGGAGAGCCGGTCGATTTCCTCTGGCGACAGACCGTCCTTGCCCCAGCCGTGGGCCGCGATCAGCGCCCGGTGCACCACGAGGTCGGCATAGCGCCGGATTGGCGAGGTGAAATGGGCGTAGGAGCGAAGCGCCAGGCCGAAATGGCCGAAATTCTCGGGCGCGTAATAGGCCTGGGTCATGGACCGCAGGGTGGAGATGTTGATGAGTTCGTCGAACTCGGTGCCTTCGGCTTGGGCGAGCAGCTTGTTCAGGTGCCGGGTCTGCAGCACCTGACCCTTGGCCAGCGTGAAGCCCGAGGCCTGGGCCACCTCGCGCAGCGACTCGAGCTTTTCGGGCGCGGGTTCCTCGTGGACACGGAACAGGAGCGGGCGGCGGCGTGCGAACAGTTCCTCGGCGGCGGCCACGTTGGCGAGGATCATGAACTCCTCGATCAGCCGGTGTGCGTCGAGGCGCTCGGTGAAATTGACCGATTGCACGTGGCCATCGTCCGAGAGGATCACCTTACGTTCCGGCAGGTCGAGGTCGAGCGGCTGACGCTCGGACCGGGCGCGGCGGGTGGCCTCGTAGGCCTCGTAAAGCGGATTGATGACATCGTCGATCAGCGGCTCGGTCCGCTCGTTCGGATGGCCATCGCGGGCGGCCTGCACTTCCTGGTAGCTGAGCGTCGCGTGGGATTTCATCAGCGCCCGGGTAAAGCGGTGGGCGATTTTTTCCCCTTGGGCATTCAGCACCATCCGCACCGCGAGACAGGCGCGCGGCACGCCTTCGTGCAGGGAACAGAGGTCGCCCGACAACCGGTCGGGCAGCATCGGGACCACCCGGTCGGGGAAATAGCTGGAGTTTCCGCGCTTCCAAGCCTCGCGGTCCAGCGCCGAGCCTGGGCGCACGTAATGGGCAACGTCGGCAATGGCGACCCAGACGACATGGCCGCCGGGGTTCTTCGGATCGTCGTCGGCGCAGGCATAGACCGCGTCGTCATGGTCACGCGCGTCATAGGGGTCGATGGTGATGAGCGGCAGTTCGCGAAGGTCTTCGCGTTTGCCAAGGCCCGCGGGCTTGGCCTGATCGGCCTCGGCGATCACCGCGTCGGGAAACTCATCGGGAATGCCGTGCTGGTGGATCGCGATGAGCGAGACGGCCTTGGGCGCGGAGGGGTCCCCCAGCCGGTTCACGATCCGTGCGCGCGGCAGCCCCATGGACCCGCGCGGGACGCTTTGCTCGGCCTCGACCAGTTCTCCGTCCTTGGCGCCGTGGACGGCGCCCGGCGGGACCATCCATTCCTTGTCCATACCCTTGTCGATGGGGACCACGCGACCGCCCTCGGCGCCCTTGCGGAACACCCCGAGGATCTTGCGCGGGTTGGTTCCGATCTTGCGGATCAGCCTCGCTTCGTAGGCGTGATCCTCGGCCTTCACCTCGGTCAGGCGGGCAAGGATGCGATCGCCCTCGCCCAGCGCTGTATCGCTCTCGCGCTGCACGACCAGAACGGCGGGTTCCGGCCCCGCGCCCTGCCATTCCATCGGGCGGGCGAAGAGGTCACCATCGGCGTTCGGCGCCAGCACCTGCAGGATCGAGACAGGCGGCAGTTTCTCGCGGTCGCGATAGGTCTTGTTGCGCTTTTCCAGATGCCCTTCGGCCTCAAGCTCCTTGAGGATGCGCTTCAGGTCGATGCGCGCAGCCCCCTTGATCCCGAAGGCTTTGGCGATGTCGCGCTTCGCGGTCTGGGTCGGGTTCTCGGAAATCCACGAGAGGATTTCGTCCTTGCTGGGCAGTCTGCTCATGCGCTTCCCCTAGCACGGGGACAAGGCCGCGTCATTTGGAAAGCGCGACCAGATCTTCGGCCGTGTCGACGTCCGAAAGCGTGTCGGTGAGGGCCACCCGAAGCCCGGGGATCGAGGCAATGCTGTCGGCCAGCGCATGTTCGCTGGACCAGCGCACCTCTTGGAACAGGGTCGCGGGAATTGCGCGGGTGCGTTTCATGCCCACCAGCCAGTAGCCACCATCGGGCGCGGGGCCGAACACCGCGTCATGGCGGCCCAGCGCGGCGAAGGCGCGGGTGATATGGGCCGGGGTGACGCCGGGAATATCGCCACCCACGATCAGCACCGGGCCGGGCGGCAGGCTGCGGAAGATGCGCGCCATGCGGGCACCCAGATCGCCCAGCCCCTGCGGCAGGCGCGGCAGATGCGCGGGCCAGACCCGGCTGGACAACCCGTCACGGTCGGGGCTGACGGCGAGGCACAGTTCCCACCTCGGGTCCTGCATTTCGCGGATCAGACGACGGGCCTGGTGGCGGAACCACGAGGCCGAGCCGACCATGCCGATGCCCTTCGCAAGCCGCGTCTTCACTCGCCCCGGGCGCGGCTCTTTCACCATCAGGACAAGCCGCGGGCGGAACTCAGGCGAAATAGTCACGCAGGATCCGGGCATAGATCGCCTTTAGCTGCTCCACCTGCGCAACCTCCACGCGCTCATCGACCTGGTGCATGGTCTTGCCCACCAGCCCGAACTCCACCACCGGGCAGTGATCCTTGACGAAACGCGCGTCCGAAGTGCCGCCCGAAGTGCTGAGCACCGGGGTCACCCCGGTTTCGGCCTCGACCGCCCGCGCCACCAGGTCGGAAAGCTCGCCCGGGGGCGTCAGGAAGCTTTCGCCCGAGACCTGAAGCCGCA
Organism: Paracoccaceae bacterium; assembly: GCA_014762635.1. Taxonomy (GTDB): domain Bacteria; phylum Pseudomonadota; class Alphaproteobacteria; order Rhodobacterales; family Rhodobacteraceae; genus JABURR01. The sequence continues at coordinate 6,287 of JABURR010000071.1, read as the reverse complement.
GCGCGACCTCGACCCCGAATTCATCAGCCACCTTGTCGGCCTCTCCCTGCAGCCAACCGCCAAGCGTCTTGGAACTGTGGGCATCGTTGAACCGGATATTGACCGTGGCGCGGCACTCGGCCGGGATCACGTTGTTGGCCGGGTTGCCGGTGTCGATGGTGGTCACCGCAAGGGTCGAGGCATCGAAATGCTCGGTCCCTTCATCAAGCGTGGCGCTCGCGAGCCGGTCCATCAGCCGGGCCATCGCCGGCAGCGGGTTCTTTGCCCGGTGCGGATAGGCCGAATGGCCCTGTACGCCGCGGACGGTGAAATAGCCCGTCATCGAGCCACGTCGGCCGATCTTCATCATCTCGCCCATGCGGTCGGGGCAGGTCGGTTCCCCAACAAGGCAGGCCGACATCGCCTCCCCTTCCGCTACCATCCAGTCGAGCAGGGCACGGGTGCCATCCTGCGCGTCGCCTTCCTCGTCGCCGGTGATGGCCAGGATCACCGCGCCGTCGGGGGGCGTCTCGGTGATGAAATCCACGGCAGCGGCTGCGAAGGCCGCAACGCCCGATTTCATGTCGGTGGCGCCGCGGCCCCAGATCTGCCCATCCTTCACCTCGGCCCCGAAGGGATCGACCGTCCAGGCGGCCACGTCGCCGACGGGCACCACGTCCGTATGCCCGTTGAAGCCGAAGCTGCGCGCATGGCCCTTCTCGCCCCATCGGGCATAGAGGTTGGCCACTCCGCCACGATCAACTCGGGTACAGATGAAGCCCGCGTCGCCAAGCAGTTTCTCCAACAGCACCAGCGCACCGCCTTCCTCGGGCGTCACCGAGGGACAGGCAATCAGCTTTCGGGTCAGGTCAACGGCGTCGGTCATGGGCATCTCCTTTCCGGGGATGGTTAGCCGCTTCGATGCCCGTCGACAACGCCAGAGGAGACTCCGATGACGCACTCCTGAAATTGGAAATTTGACATATTTTTGCCTTAATTACATTTCGTACTTAACAAACCGATATTTACGATGCATAGTTCAGAAAAATAAATGCCTGAGGCAAGGCAATCCGGACATAATTATGGCAGTGGTCCGGAGTGAGCAGACCGATCCATGACAAGCTGCACAAGCGCAGGCGTGTTCGGTGTCGTGCCTCCGGCTGAGGGGCAGGAGTAACCGATGCCGGATTTCCGGAAGTCGCAGGACGCGAGGATCGTTCCATGGGCGCAGCAGCAAGAAAACCAACACTCAAAAGCCGCGCTGGATTATCCGACCGACAGACCAGGAGCCGCGCGCCAGAACATCACCCGTGGTCGGGGCAACCGGGCATGAGCTGGCTTTGCATCCGGGACCCGCGCTCCATCCTTCCCGTCTTTCCGAGCTATGGCATGGACGACTGGCCGGAATTGCTGGTGAAGGGCACCCTGACCGTGGAATTCACCCAGCCTGCAATGCTGCGCAGGGATATCGCGGTCATCCGATACGAGCGCGAGGACCGCTGGCTGCGCTCGGTGAAACTCCTGCTGCGCTTCGATGGCATGCTGAAGATCATCATGCGACAGGGCATCTCGAAGACGAACTTCCGCATCCCGCTGGGGCGGCCCAAGCGACCGACCCGGATGCGCGTGTCAATGTCGTGGGATGCCCCGAAGCGGATCGGCTTGCTTTCGGTGGAGGATCTGGAAACCGGGATTCTGCAACAGGTGGACTTCCCCAACCCGATCCCCCTTCCCAAGGCGGATATTTTCAGGATGCTCGCCAGCCCAGGCAAGACCGGCTTCGGCCCGCTGGTCAGCTACGCTGCCATCTCGGACCGGATCGAGCCGGTGGGCCTTGCCCCCGGCTTCGCGGCCGGCACCCAGATCATGACGGCCGAAGGAATGCGCCCGATCGACACGATCCGCCGTGGTGACCTTGTTCATACCGCAGACCTGGGCCTGCAGCCGGTGCGCTGGATCACCCGCCGCAAGCTGCCGGGCTATGGCATGTTCGCCCCGGTCCAGATCCGGCGCGGCACCTACGGGCTGTTCCGCGACATCACGCTTGCCGCCGATCACAAGGTGTTGCTGACCGGCGCCCCGGCCCGGCGCCACTATGGGCAGAACGCCGCATTGGTCGAAGCCCGCTACCTTGGGGATGCTGTGCCCGAGCACCGGGCCGGTCCACGGCTTCCGACCCAGACCTATGTCAATCTTCTGTTCGACACCCATGCCTGCGTCTTCGCGGGCGGGTGCTGGGCGGAAAGCCTCTACGTGGGGGACCTCAAGGCGGCGCCGGAAGTGCTGGTGACCACCCCGCTGGCCGAGATGCCCATGTCCGCCCTTCCGCGCCATCGCACCATCGTGCGGTCGCTTCCGAAGGTCGGCGCCCTGCACATCCCCGAGGTGGCCCGAACCGCCTGAAGTCAGTCGCGCCCGAGCAGCCGCGCCACGGCCGAGGGGATCTCGGCGGGCGTGTCGCAATGGGCATCGGCGTGGGCCAGTTCCGCCGCGTCGCCATAGCCCCAGCGCACACCGATGGCCGCCATGCCCACGGCGCGGGCGGCGTCGATGTCGTGATGCCGGTCGCCGATCATGACCGAACGCGCCGGGTCCACGCCGGTGACCTCCAGCGCATGGGCCAGCAGGTCGGCCTTGTGCCCGCGCGTGCCGTCAAGCTCCGGTCCGAATTCGTGATCGAAATGGCGGGCCAGGTCGAAATGCGCGGTGATCCGGCGGGCGTAGGCATGGGGCTTTGCAGTCGCGACGCAAAGACCATGCCCAGCCTCGCGCAGCGCCACCAGAACCTCGGGCACCCCGTCATAGACTCGGTTTTCCAGCAGCCCCGTGGTGGTGTAGCGATCCCGGTAATGTGACAGCGCCAGGTCCGGGTCCGGCACCCCCAGCTTGCGGAAACTGTCCAGCAGCGGCGGCCCGATCACCCAGTCGATGGCATCCGGGTGCGGCACCGGTTCACCCACCATTTCCATCGCATGGCGCACCGACCCGATGATCCCCGGCTTTGAGTCGGTCAGCGTCCCGTCGAGATCCAGAAAAACCGTGGTGCTCATGAATCATTCCCGAAGAACGGCGTCATCTGCGCCACGATCACCGAGTTCTCGGCCAGCGCGCGTTCCATCAGCGCGCGTTCCTCGTCGTCGATATCGTGGCCCTCGGCCAAGCGCTCCTCAAGCGTGCCGTAGCCCGACACATCAAGCGGCGCCATGTCCGCCTGCTTCAGGACCGCCACGGTCTCGCGCACCGCCTCGGCCTCGTCCACGCCCGAAGCATAGCACATGAGCGCCGCCCCGGTGGCCCCGTCGGGCAAGCCGTCTCCGGCTTTGCGCCCGACCTCGACAAGCAGGGTGTAGACCGCCTGCACGCGCGTTTTCTTTTCGTCTTTTTCAGCCATGGCATCCACCAGATTTGCCAGCCGTGCCTGAACCGCGATGGGTTGAAAGTCAATCGCGGGACAACTTTCACCAGAAAATCTTTGACCCGAATCAGCGTTTTGCGTATGCACCCGCTCCATTCGTGGCAATCTGCAGCAAGAAAAGGAGGGCATGGATGAAGAACCAGACCAAGACACCAAGCCCTCAGGCTGCCTGACGCGCAGCCACGGGCTTTCTGAAAATCCGACGCTTCGATATTCGCGCCGCCGGCGTGGCCTCGATGCTGTTTTCCTGACTGATCGGGCGCGCGACCGCGTGTCCCGAAACGAAAGCCATGCGCAATGCTGACTGACTTGAACACATTCCTGCTTTCCGGATTGGAAAGCGACTTCTTCGCGGGCGGTATCGCGCTTGGGGTCATGGGCATCTCGGCTGGGATCGGGCGGATGCTCTGGGTCCGCCTGCGGGATTTCGTGCTGCGGCGGATCAATGTCACCGTCTCGGTCGACAACCGGCTGCCCGAGTTCCGCTACCTGCTCCACTGGCTGGAAAGCCACGGGGCGATGCGCCGGGTTCGTCGGTTTCGACTGACCTGGACCGGCGGGCGTCTCGACCGGCGGGCCTCATACACGCCCGCGACCGGGCGACACTGGTTCCGGATCGACGGGCATTGGGTGCGGATCGAACGCTCCCTGTCCGAGAAGGCCAAGACCGGAAACCACGGACACGTCAACCCGCTGGAGACGCTGACCCTCCTGTTGCCCTTCGGGCGGCGCGAACTGGTCGAAGGCTGGATCGCGGCAGGGGCGGAGATGATCAGCCGGACCTCCCGGATCGGGCCAGAGCTTCATATCCATACCGACGGATACTGGTCGGAACTCGGCCAGGTCGTGCGGCGTCCCGCCTCCACGCTGGTGGCCGAGGATGACCGGATCGACAGGCTGGTCGCGGACGTCCGCTGGTTCTACGGCGCGCGCGAGTGGTATGTCGCGCGGGGCGTGCCGTGGCGGAGGGGCTACCTGCTGCACGGCCCGCCGGGCACCGGCAAGTCCAGCGCGATCCGGGCCGTGGCCTCGGAACTGGAGCTCGGCCTTTCGATCCTCGACCTGGGGCGGAGGTCGCTGACGGACGACGGCCTGTCCGAAGCGGTGGCCACCGCGCCGGGCCGGTCGATCCTGGTGATCGAGGATATCGACGCCGCCTTCACCCAGCGGTCCGCCGGAGAAACCCCCACCGGGGTCAGCTTCTCGGGGCTGCTGAACGCGATCGACGGCGTGGCCGCACAGGAGGGCCGGGCGCTCTTCATGACGACGAACCACATCGAGCGGTTGGATCCGGCGCTGATCCGGCCCGGTCGGGCGGATGTCCACGTGGAACTCGGCCTTGTGGGGGCTGGTCCGGCCAAGGCGCTGTTCCTGCGGTTCTTCCCGGGGGAGGAAGCCCTCGCCGATGCCTTCGCAGCGCGGATCGGGACCGAACGGCTCTCGCCCGCGGCACTGCAAGGCTGGCTTCTCGCCAATGCCGCGGACGCCAATATTGCCGCCGAGGCCGGCGGCCTCGTTACCCCTGCCCGGCTCGCCGCCGAGTAGGGGTGGCGGTACGCCCCGCATTCCGCGTCTGCGGCTTCACTCCCCGGGAAACTCCCAGTCCTCGACCAAGGGAATCAACCACTCCGGCGTCTCCAGCGGGTCGTAGGGGCGGGTGTAGTGCTCCAAGAAATGCGGGTCGCTCTCGTAGAGGTACCTGATCCCTGCCAATATCGGCCCACGGACCCTTGGTGGAAGCGCACGGTAGTCCGGCGCGTGACCTTCCCAACGGAATGGGAACCAGTCGACGTGATCTCCCTGAACAAGCGCATTGACCAGCAGAATCGAGGTGCACGGCACAAATCCCGGACTTGAGCGCACGTGGGCTACAAGCTCCACCACTTCGGACGGCGTCCAGGATTGATCTTCGGTGAAGAGGCAGTCCTGCTCAAAAAGAACCTCCAGCAGGGCGCTGCGATGTTCCTCCCAATCCATCCCGTAGTCGGCCTTCGCAACGCTGGTCAGGGTTGGCTCCTTCAGCTCGCGTGCAATGGCGCGCAGTGCGGGCAGGATCTTCTCCGCCGGGCGGGTTACGCGATCCTCCGGTGAAAACCTCAGATCGGGCGACGGGTAGCCAAGGGCATGTTGCTCCCGCAACATGAGCCACCCGTTCACGAGCGCCGCGCGCAGCGACGGCGGCGCCCCGTCGGTACTTCGCGCGACGACATCCAGCGTGCCCCGCGCGATGCCGTCCTGCAGCGCATCCGCCAGAAGCACCGCCACGCTCGCGGGGTCCTGTTCGCCTGTATAAAGCCGTTCGAACAGTGCAAGGTCAGCGTCGCTCTCAAAGCGCCCCGCCTGCGTGTTCAAAAGCTCTGCCGTTTGTTCATCCACGAACGGCAGAGCCGATTGGCAAAGATCATGGACCGCCTGAGCCTCCCGAAAGGTCAGGGGCGGGCGGTCCGGCATGTCAGTCCCGCAGCAGCTCGTTGATGCCGGTCTTGGAGCGGGTCTGTTCGTCCACGCGCTTCACGATCACCGCGCAGTAGAGGTTGATGCCGTTCTTCGAGGGCATCGAGCCCGACACGACCACCGAATAGGGCGGCACTTCGCCATACATGACTTCGCCGGTCTCGCGGTCGACGATCTTGGTGGACTTGCCGATATAGACGCCCATGCCCAGGACCGAGCCCTCGCGCACGATGCAGCCTTCGACCACCTCGGAGCGGGCGCCGATGAAGCAGTTGTCCTCGATGATGGTGGGGCCGGCCTGCATCGGCTCAAGCACGCCGCCGATGCCGACGCCGCCCGAGAGGTGCACACCCTTGCCGATCTGCGCGCAGGAGCCGACGGTGGCCCAGGTGTCGACCATCGTGCCCTCGTCCACATAGGCGCCGAGGTTCACGAAGGA
>JABURR010000051.1 GCA_014762635.1 Paracoccaceae bacterium | reverse complement strand
CGGGCTGCAACGCGCTCCTGCGCGACGGGGCGACACTGGTGCGCGTGACCGAAGACGTGCTCGCCGCGCTGACCCCGCCGGACCTGGCCAGGCCGCGCCCGGCCGCGCCCCCGACCCCGGCACCAGAGCGGCCCACCCCTTCGGACCTCCACGCCCGGATCCTCGCGCGTCTCGGGCCAAGCCCGGTGGCCGAAGACCAACTCATCCGCGACCTCGCCCTGCCCTCTGGCACCGTGGCCCCCGAGCTCGTCACTCTTGAACTCGAAGGCCATATCCTGCGCCAACCGGGCGGCCTGCTCTCCCGCGCCGGGTAAGCCACCCCGATTTTTCGCCGAAAAATCGGACCCGCCCGCGCGCGGCCATCCCGGCCGAAGCGGCGGCAGATTTTTCGGCGAAAAATCTGGGGCCGTCGCGATGGACGCGCGCGAAGGTGCCGGTCGCCACAATCCCTGCATTGACAAACCCCGCATCACCCCCACATTTTGCGCCGCCATAGTCCCAAGGCAGAGTCGGAAGGAATTTAAATGCCGGTTGTCGTCGTCGAATCGCCAGCGAAAGCCAAGACGATCAACAAGTATCTCGGCAATGATTTCACCGTTCTGGCCTCTTACGGCCACGTGCGTGACCTGCCTCCGAAGGACGGTTCGGTCGATCCCGAACACGAGTTCGACATGAAATGGGAGATCGCCACCGACAGTCGCAAGCATGTCAAGGCGATCGCCGATGCGCTCAAGGATGACAACACGCTGATCCTCGCCACCGACCCCGATCGCGAGGGAGAGGCGATCTCGTGGCACCTGGAAGAGGCGCTGAGAAACCGCAAGGCGATCAAGAAGGACACCGCCGTCAGCCGCGTGGTCTTCAACGCGATCACCAAGACCGCGGTGACCGAGGCGATGAAGAACCCGCGCCAGGTCGACATGGAACTGGTGGAGGCCTACCTCGCCCGTCGCGCGCTGGACTACCTCGTGGGCTTCAACCTCTCGCCCGTGCTCTGGCGCAAGTTGCCCGGCGCGAAATCGGCCGGCCGGGTGCAATCGGTCTGCCTGCGCCTCATCGTCGAGCGCGAGATGGAGATCGAGGCCTTCCGCGCCCAAGAATACTGGACGGTCAAGGCACTGCTTTCGACCCCGCGCGGGCAGGAGTACGAGGCACGGCTTACCGTCTTGGGCGGCAAGAAGCTCGACAAGTTCGACATCCCCAACGAGACCCAGGCGGAAATCGCGGTGCAGGCGATCAACAGCCGCGACCTTACGGTGAAATCGGTCGAGGCCAAGCCCGCCAACCGCAATCCCGCCGCGCCCTTCATGACCTCGACCCTGCAGCAGGAGGCCAGCCGCAAGTTCGGCATGGGCGCGCGCCAGGCCATGAGCGCGGCACAGCGGCTCTACGAGGCGGGCTACATCACCTACATGCGGACCGACGGCATCGACATGGCGCCCGAGGCGGTGATGGCGGCGCGCGACACGATCAAGGGCCGGTTCGGCGAGAGCTACCTTCCGAAAAGCCCGCGCATGTACAAGAACAAGGCCAAGAACGCCCAGGAAGCACACGAGTGCATCCGGCCCACCGACATGAACTTCTCGCCCGAGCGGCTGAAGGTCTCGGACGCCGATCAGCGCCGCCTCTACGACCTGATCTGGAAGCGCACCATCGCCAGCCAGATGGCCGCCGCCCGGCTGGAACGCACCACCGTGGACGTGGCCAGCGGCGACGGCCAGGTGGAGCTGCGCGCCACCGGCCAGGTGGTGATGTTCGACGGTTTCCTCAAGGTCTACGAGGAAGGCCGCGACGACGTGGTGGACGACGACGACAAGCGCCTGCCGCAGATCGCCGAAGGCGAACCGGCCGCGAAGAAATCCGTCACGCCCGAACAGCATTTCACCCAGCCGCCGCCACGCTATACCGAGGCGACGCTGGTCAAGCGGATGGAAGAGCTCGGGATCGGGCGCCCCTCGACCTATGCCTCGATCGTGACCACGATCCAGGACCGCGGCTATGTCACCAAGGACAAGAACCGACTGATCCCCGAAGACAAGGGCCGCCTGGTGACGACCTTCCTGGTGAACTATTTCAAGCGTTACCTGGAATACGATTTCACCGCCGACCTCGAAGACGAACTCGACGATATCTCGGCGGGCGAACGCGAGTGGAAAGAGGTGCTGGAACGGTTCTGGCGCGATTTCTCGGCCGCGATTGCCGAGACCGCGGACCTGCGTATCGGCGAGGTGCTGGAAAAGATCGACGAGGTTCTCGCCCCGCATCTCTATCCGCCGCGCGAGGATGGATCGGACCCGCGTATCTGCCCGTCCTGCGGCGAGGGGCGTCTGAGCCTTCGCACCGCGCGCTCGGGCGGCGCCTTCATCGGCTGCTCGAACTACCCGAACTGCCGCTTCACCCGCCCGCTTTCGGCCCCCAATGGCGATGCGGATGCGGCGGGCGACCGTGTTCTGGGCCATGACGGTGAGGATGAGATCAGCCTGCGCAACGGGCGTTTCGGCCCCTATGTCCAGCGCGGCGAGGCCACGGAAGAACAGCCCAAGCCGCCCCGCGCCAGCCTGCCCAAGGGCTGGGAGCCATCCGAGATGGATCTGGACAAGGCGTTGATGTTGCTGAACCTGCCGCGCGAGATCGGCGAACATCCCTCGGGCGGAATGATCACCTCGAATTTCGGGCGCTTCGGGCCTTACGTCCATCACAAGCTGCCGGACGATGCCAAGGGCGTCTATGCCAATATCAAGGACCCGGCCGACGTGTTCGAGATCGGCATGAACCGCGCGGTGCAGCTGATCGACGAGAAACGCGCCAACCCCGGCGGGCGCAGCCGCGCCGCCGCCAAGGCCCTGCGCGAACTGGGCGAACACCCCGAAAAGGGCGGTGCGCTGTCGATCATGGACGGGCGCTATGGTCCTTACGTGAAATGGGAAAAGGTCAACGCCACCCTGCCCAAGGGCACCGAGCCGGACGCGATCACGCTGGAAGAGGCGGTGAAACTGGTGGACGAGAAAGCCGCCAAGAAGGGCACCAAGGGCAAGGCGAAAGCCACGACCACCAAGAAGGCCCCCGCCAAGAAAAAGGCCACGACCAAGAAGGCCGCCGCGAAATAGGCATTTGCGCCGCGGATGCCGCGGCGCAGCAATTGACTCTGCTCCCCCGCCCCGTCAGATAGAGGGCGATTTCGACAACGGGAGTGAGACATGAAGAAGGTCTACGGCTCCGCGGCAGAGGCGCTTGACGGGCTTCTGTTCGACGGAATGACGATTTCGGCGGGTGGCTTCGGCCTCTGCGGCATCCCTGAACTGCTGATCGCGGCGATCCGCGATGCGGGCACCAAGGACCTCAGCATCGCGTCGAACAACGCGGGCGTGGACGGGTTCGGCCTTGGCCTGCTGCTGGAAAGCAAGCAGGTCAAGAAGATGATGTCCTCCTACGTGGGCGAGAATGCCGAGTTCATGCGCCAGTATCTTTCGGGCGAGCTTGAACTGGAGTTCAACCCGCAGGGCACGCTCGCCGAGCGCATGCGCGCGGGCGGCTCGGGCATCCCGGGCTTCTACACCAAGACCGGCGTCGGCACCCAGATCGCCGAGGGCAAGGAGCACAAGGAGTTCGACGGCGAGACCTATATCCTTGAGCGCGGCATCGTCGCGGACCTGGCGATCGTGAAGGCCTGGAAGGCCGACGACACCGGCAACCTGGTGTTCCGCAAGGCCGCCCGCAACTTCAACCCGCCCGCCGCCATGTCTGGCAAGGTCTGCGTGGTCGAAGTGGAAGAGATCGTCGAGCGCGGCTCGATCGACCCCGACCACATCCACCTGCCCGGCGTCTACGTGCATCGCATCATCCAGGGCGAGCACGAGAAGCGGATCGAACAGCGCACCGTGCGCCAGCGTGAGGAGGCCTGATATGCCCTGGGATCGCAACGAGATGGCCGCGCGCGCGGCGAAGGAACTTGAAGACGGCATGTATGTGAACCTCGGCATCGGGATCCCGACGCTGGTGGCCAACTACATCCCCGAAGGCGTCGACGTGACGCTGCAGTCGGAAAACGGCATGCTCGGCATGGGCCCCTTCCCCTTCGAGGGCGACGAGGACCCCGACCTGATCAACGCCGGCAAGCAGACCATCACCGAACTGGCCCGCACCAGCTATTTCGACAGCGCCACCTCTTTCGGGATGATCCGGGGCGGCAAGATCGCCATGGCGATCCTCGGCGCGATGGAAGTCAGCGAGAAGGGCGATCTGGCGAACTGGATGATCCCCGGCAAGCTGGTCAAGGGCATGGGCGGCGCCATGGACCTGGTGGCCGGTGTCGGCCGCGTGGTCGTGGTGATGGACCACACCAACAAGGCCGGTGAATCGAAGATCCTGAAAGACTGCACCCTGCCGCTGACCGGCAAGCAGGTGGTGGACCGGATCATCACCAACCTCGGCGTCTTCGACGTGGCCCACAAGGGGCTTCAGGTCGTGGAGCTTGCCCCCGGCGTCACCCACGAGGAAGTCGTCGCCAAGACCGAGGCCCGCATCGTCTGACGCGGCCATTTCGCAACGCTTTCACGGCCCGGCCCAGCGCCGGGCCGTATTGTTTTTGCACCATGGACCGTTCCTTGTTTTCTGGGTGGGCAGGCACCATAATCCTGCCCCAAACCCTCGCTATCCGGCGGGAAATGAGCATGAGCAGTACCCAAGTCCCATCCCCCCTGCCCCGGGCAGCTTCGACGCGCTGGCGCGATCGAGCGATTCTGGGTGGGCTTTTGCTGCTGGTCGTGGGCGGGCTGGTCGGGCTGGCCGCCGCCACCGGCTGGGAAGAGACGATGGCCGAGATTTCCAAGCTCTCGCTCTGGCAATTCGGGGTGCTGCTGGTGCTCAGCCTCGTGAACTACGGGTTTCGTGCGCTGCGCTGGCATATCTTCGCGCGGCGTCTGGGGCTGCCCACCGGGCTTTGGCAGGACATGCGTCATTTCCTGGGCGGCTTCGCCATGTCGGTGACCCCGGGCCGCGTGGGCGAGCTGGTGCGGATGCGCTGGATCCGGCGCGAGACCGGCTGGCCGTTCGAGCGTACCGCCCCGCTGGTGCTGGTGGACCGCGCTTCGGACCTTGCCTCGACCGCGCTGATCCTGGGGATCGCATTGGCCTTTTCCGCCACCGGAATCGCCGGGGGCCTGCCGGTCACGGTGCTGGCGCTGGCGGGCGCGGTGATCGCGACCCGTCCGCGGATGCTCTCGGGCGCGGCAGACCTTGGCTTCCGAATCCTTGGCATCTGGCCCCGGCTTTTCGCCCGCATCCGCAGCGCCGCGCGCTCGCTGGCGCGGTTCTCCAGCCCCTCGGCGATGCTGTTTGCCACCGGGCTTGGCGTCATCGGCTGGGTCGCGGAATGCTATGCCTTCCACCTGCTGCTGATGTGGATGGGGGCTGACATCGGGCTGGCCAAGGCGTTTGCCATCTTCATCTTCGCCACGCTCGCGGGTGGCCTGACCGGCGCGCCCGGCGGCGTCGGCGGGGCCGAGGCGGCGATGATCGCGCTGCTCGCGCTCGACGGTGTGCCGCTGGCAATGTCCGTCCCCGCCACGGCAATCATTCGAGTAACCACACTTTGGTTTGCGATCGGCATCGGGCTGCTTATCTTCCCGATGGCCGAACGCCTGTCCCTGAAAGAAGATCATGACTTGGAAACGCATTGAATACACCGGCTGGGGCCGCGCCCTGACGGCCGAAAGCGAAATCGCCCGGCCCGAACGCCTGTCGAGCCTGACGAAACTGCTGGCCGAGGCCCCCGGCCCCGCCATCGGCAACTGCCGCTCCTACGGCGATGCCTGCCTGAACGACGGCGGCCGCGCCCTGCAGATGACGCGGCTTGACCGTTACCTTGCCTTCGACCCCGAGACCGGCATCCTGCACGTGGAAGCGGGCGCCACCATCGGCGACATCGCCCGCGATTTCGCCCCGCGCGAATGGCTTCCGGCGGTGATGCCCGGAACCGGTTTCGCCACGGTGGGCGGCTGCATCGCCAATGACGTGCATGGCAAGAACCACCACATCCACGGCTCTTTCGGGCAACACCTGGCCTCGATCACGCTGATGACGCCCAAGGGCAAGAAGAAGATCACGCCCGAGCGCAACGCGGCCCTGTTCAAGGCCACCGTGGGCGGGATGGGCCAGACCGGGGTGATCACCTCGGCCGAACTGAAGATGATGGCCTGCAAGGGCGACATCATCACCGTGACCGAACGCCGGGCCGAGGATTGGGACGAGCACCTGACCCTGCTGGACAACTCGCGCGCCACCTACACCGTGGGCTGGATCGACGCCACGGCCAAGGGCGCGGCGCTGGGACGCGGCATCGTGGAAGAGGCCGAAACCGGCCTTGGCCTGGTGCCGCCGCGCAAGAAGGCCAAATCCGTGCCCTTCGACGCGCCGGGATTCGCGCTGTCGTCGCCGGTGGTGAAGCTGTTCAACACCGCCTATTACCGCCGCGTGCCCGACCGGGGCCGCACGCTGGTGAAACCGATCACCGATTTCTTCTTCCCGCTGGACCGGATCCACGACTGGAACCGGCTTTACGGCAAGGCGGGCTTCCACCAGTTCCAATGCGTGGTACCGCTGGCCTCGGCGCCCGAGCTGAAGGAAATGCTGGAACTCATCGCCAAGGCGGGCCTCGCCTCGCCGCTGGCGGTGCTCAAACGCATGGGCAAGGGCCGCGCGGGCTACATGAGCTTCCCGATGGAGGGCTACACGCTAGCCGTGGACTTCCCCAACAGGGGCCGCGCCGCGCAGGTGATCGCAGAGCTTGAAAAGATGTGCGCCGCCGCGGGCGGGCGCGTCTATCTGGCCAAGGATTCGCTGGCCACCGCGGCGAGCGTGGCCAAGATGTATCCCGAACTGCCCGACTATGCCGCGGCGGTCGCAAAGGCCGACCCGGAGGGGATTTTCACCACAGATCTTGTGCGCAGGCTGAACCTGCGGGGAGGTGCCGCATGACCGAGACCTGGATCATCCTCGGGGCCACGTCCTCGATGGCGCGCGCGCTGGCCCGTGCCGTGGCCGCACGTGGCGACGGCGTGCTGCTGGCAGGCCGCGACATGGAAGACCTCAAGGCGCTGGCCGCCGATTGCGCCCTGCGCGGTGCGCGCGTGGCCGAGGCCATTGCCTTTGACGCCAGAAAGCCGAATGGTTTCAAGAAGATCGTCGACCGCGCCGCGCGCGAGGAAGGCATGATCTCGGCCGCGGTCTTCGTCGGCTCCATGCCGCCGCAATCGGAGATCGACGCGGATCCGGCCCTGATTGAGGGCACGGTGAATGACAGCTTCAGCGGCCCGGCCATGTTCCTGCAGACGCTTGCACCCCTGATGGAGGAACGCGGCGGCGGAACTGTCGTCGGCGTCGGCTCCGTCGCGGGCGACAGGGGCCGGATCGGCAACTACGTCTATGGCGCGGCCAAGGCCGGGTTCCACACCTACCTGTCGGGGCTGCGCAACCGACTGACGCGTTCGGGCGGGCATGTGGTGACGGTGAAGCCGGGCTTCGTGGATACCGCGATGACCTGGGGGATCGAGGGGATGTTCCTCGTCGCGCCCCCGTCCAAGGTGGCCGAGGATATCCTGAAGGCGGTGGAGAAGAAGAAGAACGTGATCTACACGCCCTTCTTCTGGCGCTACATCATGCTGATCATCCGCCACATCCCCGAGCCGATCTTCAAGAAGATGTCGATCTAGCCGCCGAACCACTCCTGCCAGAGACCGGCGGCGTAGAACATCAGCGAGAGGGTGATCATGATCAGCCCGATCCCGCGCTTGTCTTTCAGCGCGAAAACGATCGGGTCGTAATCCTGCTTGCCCGCGTAGCCCAGCCGCACCATGCGGATGAGCCAGGCCGCGATCGGAATCAGCGCGACCCAGAGCAGCCAGCGCGTGGGATAAAGCTCCTGCGCGTGCTCGGAGAAGCTGTAGAGGAAGAAGATCAGCAGCGAGGAGAACACGCCCAGTCCGGCGACGTTCAACAGATCGCTGCGGTCTCCGCGCCCGTAGCCGCGCCCGGGCAGACGTTCGTCGGACGTGGCGAGCGTGAGTTCCGTCAGGCGCTTCACAGTGCCCAGCGTCAGGAAGACCGGGAACACGAAGACCAGCAGGTAGCCCGAGATATAGACACCGCTCGCCACGGCGCCCGCGATGACACGAATCGTATAGAGCGCGGCCAGCGTCGCGATATCGATCCAGCGCATGCGCTTGAGCTGCAGCGAATAGGACAGCGACACGATCATATAAAGGACGATGATCCCCAGGAAACTCGGCCCCAGCGCCGCGCCCATGCCCAGGGCGATAAGGCCCAGCAGGATACAGGTTATCATCCCCGCCTTGATTGGCACCGCCCCACTGGCGAAGGGACGGCGGTACTTGGTGGCATGCAGCCGGTCTGCCTCGAGGTCGAGCAGGTCGTTCACCACGTAGATCGACGAGGCCGCCGCCGAAAATGCGACGATTCCCGCCAGCACCATCAGGAAGGTCAGGGATTCGAGGTTATGGGCCGCGATCATCGGCAGGAAGAGAAGGACGTTCTTCACCCATTGATGGGGCCGGATCGCGCGCAACAGGTCGCGCCAGCGCCAGGCCTCGGACATCATGGTGACGGACTTGCCCTCGCGCGCCAGCGCCCGTTCGGCGCCCGCGTGACGCCCGACCATCAGCGCATTTTCCGCATGGCGCCAGATCGCGATATCGGTGGTCTCGTTGCCGGCATAGTCAAAGCCGCCCTCGCCAAAGGCCTCAACCAGCGCCTGGGCTTTCCTCTCGCCCTTCAGGTTGGTTTCCCCGTCCGAGGCGAATACCCGCCCTGACAGGCCGTGATGGGCCGCCAGGCGCGTCACCAGCGCCTCGTCCGAGGCCGAGGCCAGGATCACCTCGCGCCCGGCGCTGCGGCATTGCTGGGCCAGCGCCTGCACCTCGGGGTTCACCGGCAGAAGGTCCACGCGCAGATCGACCAGCCCGGCCAGGGTTTCCTTCAGCCTCTGCGGATGCCGCACATGGCGCAGCGCGGCCAGCGTCTGCAGCGGATGCCGCCCCAGCCCGGCCCAGAAGCATTCGAACAGGATATCCGTTTTCAGGAACGTCCCGTCGACGTCCAGCACCAGGGGTTTCAGATCAGTCATTCAGCGCGTACCCGCTTTGATTGAATTCGCATGCGTCCATGAATGTGCGCGGGGGAGTCCGGCACAGGTCCCGTGCCACGGTCCAGGCCGCAAGCACCTTGGGAATATAGTCGCGCGTCTCGGCATAGGGCGGCACGCCGCCATGTTTGAGGATGGAATTTTCCCCCGCATTATAAGCCGCTAGAATCAGCAGCGGGTCACGCCCGAATTCGTCCAGCAACCAGTCCAGGAAATTGACCCCGCCCTGGATGTTCTGCGCGGGGTCGGAGATGTCGGTCACACCGAATCGCTCCGCGGTTGCGGGCATGAGCTGCATGAGGCCCGTGGCGCCCTTGTTGCTGACCGCATCGACCCGCCCGGCGGACTCCACGCCCATCACCGCAAGCACCAGCGCGGGCGAGACCTTGGTGTTCTCCGTCGCCCTCTCGATATCCCGGCCATGGTTGGTCGCAATGCGCCGCATGTGCTCGTAGGGCGGCACGGGAACCGTGAGCCGCCCGATGGGAGTCGCCCCCAGCCCCGCCACTGCAATATCGAGCCGCGCGGAGTTCGCCGCAGAGATATCGGGCGAGACCCCGTTCCAGTACCAGTCGAAGGCCGACTCCACCGGGCGCGGACCGGGACGATTCACATCCGGCGGCAGTTGCCTGAGCCGCACCGTCTCACTGGGTGCCGGCGCTACTGACAAGAGCGGAGGCGCCTCCTGGGCTGCGAAGTCCTGTGGCGTGACCTGAACATTGATCCGCCCGACCTGCCCCGGAGGCGGCGCCGCGATGCGTCTTGCGCTGAACTCCGGAAACGGCGGCGGGCTTTCGGCCGAGGCCGGAAACGCCGAAAGGGCGCCGAAAACTGCGCCCGCGAGAATCCCTTTGGAAAGGGCCTTTTGAATGGCCACGATTCTACCTGCTCGATTTATCTGCTCTTTGGCATTTGTTCTTGGAACAGTTTTCTCAAATTAAACCGACTCGCACCAGTATTATGTTTCGGGACTCGCTATGATTGAGGAAATTTGCAGCCATTTTGCATCGGCAGCGGGTGTCAGAAATCTGAAGCAAGGATTTTTTTACTATATATTTCCGAGTGTTATAACTTTTTTTCGGGATTCAATCGACGTTCTCAAGATTGTACATAACGCGCC
Source organism: Paracoccaceae bacterium (assembly GCA_014762635.1). Taxonomy (GTDB): domain Bacteria; phylum Pseudomonadota; class Alphaproteobacteria; order Rhodobacterales; family Rhodobacteraceae; genus JABURR01. The sequence goes on along the minus strand of JABURR010000051.1, from coordinate 20,267 downwards.
CAACTCTTGCCCCAATCCAACGTCTTTATTGAGCCATACCAAGACGGTAGCTGCCAAACAGTATCGTTGAGGTGGATGCAACTTAAGTTTTCTCCGGAGGGATAAACATGAACTTCTTCAAGATCGCAGAGCGCTTCCAGCGCGACGAAGACGGCGCCGTGACTGTTGACTGGGTCGTGCTGACCGCAGCCATCGTTGGCCTGGGCATTGTTGTTCTGAACTCGGTCCGCGGCGGTACCAACGCCCTGGCTTCGAAGATCAGCTCGCGCCTCGCTTCCTACCAGATCGACAACATCCAGTAAGATCTGGAAGGCTAGTGCCTTTCTTGGTGCCTTGCCTGGCCAGGCACCAAAAAACAGGAAAAGGCCGCGTTCGGAATTCGGGCGCGGCCTTTTCTGACTAGAAGCAGGCCGTGTTTTTTCTTGGTCGACGGTACGAGTGGGGAAGGGTGATGTTCACCCTGCGGATGGAACTGCAGGCGGGCCGAACCAGCGGCGAGCTTCCAGGGTCCAGGGGATCGGAGGCAGAGATGCTGAAATTTGCGAAATCATTTCGCGACAGCGAAGATGGGGCGGTTACGGTTGACTGGGTGGTTCTGGTCGCCGGTATTTGCTTCCTCGGCATCGCGGTCGTGCAGAGCGTCAGCCGTTCCACGGTTGGACAGTCCGACTCGATCGGCGCATGGCTCGCGTCTGTCACGGTTGATACCGAGGGCGCTAGCTCAAACTGAAGCACAGCAAGTATTCGTCCTTTGACGGAGATAACGACCGGCAGTAATTTGCCGGTTGTTGCTATTTTGGGGTGAATCCATCGCGGGGTCATCCTTTATGCATTTCAACGCCACATTTCATTCGTGTAAGATACGTCCCTAAGTAAACACGCGCACCTGCGCGACAGCATCTTCAATGAGGTTCCCAATGCGTTTGGTATTCGGTCTGGTTCTTCTACTCGGACTCGGACTCGCCGGCTTCGCCGTCAAGAAGACACAAGAATTCATGGCTCAAAACGAAGCGCAGCTCCAGCAGGCGCAGGCGCAGGCCAGACAAATCGTTCCGATGGTGGAAGTCTACGCGGCGAAGCGCTCTCTTCGTTACGGTGAGCGGCTGACCCCGGATATGGTCAAGACCATCCGATGGCCTGTTCAGCATCTTCCTGAAGACGCATTCTTGAAGCTGCCCGACCCTGAGAGTGAGGCTGCGAAGCGGCCCTTCTTCGCCGACAAGCCCGCCCTGTTCCCGGCCGGCGCCCCGTCCCGCGCGATTCTCCGTGCGATGGAGCCGAACGAAACGATCATGGCAATCAAGGTCACAGAGCCAGGCGGCAACGCGGGCATCGCCTCGAAGCTGAGCCCCGGCATGCGCGCCTTCACGATCCGCGTGGACGTTACCGGAGGTGCCTTCGTTGCCCCCGAAAGCCGCGTTGACGTTTATTGGTCCGGCGTTTCAGCTGGCCTTGCAGGCGGGTCCGAACGACGCAACGTTACCACCTTGATCCAGCCGGCGATGCGGGTCATTGCAGTAAATGAGAGTGCAGATCAGGATCGCACCAGGGGGCAGACTCCGCGAACCGTGACCGTCGAGGCCAACCCGACGCAGGTCGCGGCGCTCGCCCAGGCCCAATCCACTGGGCGCCTGTCGCTTTCGCTGGTCAGTGTTCTGGACTCCGACACCGCCGCCAGTTCGGTGGTCGCCACAACAGAGTCGACGCTGGGCATCGAACGCGAGGCCCCGGAGGTTCGCCAGCAACAGCGCGTCTGCACGATCAAGACCCGTCGCGGTGACAAGATCATCGAAACACCGGTCGCCTGTAACGACTGACGCAAATTTTTTCCGAAAAATTTTCAAGCCGCCACCCCATGATATGCCATGGGGTGGCGGTTTTGATTCTATATGCTGCGGTCTGTTGCGGGTTATCCACATAAAAAGCCGCCCGCAACCACTTGATTCTTGCAAAAAATTGAAGGTTCGGGCATCCTCTGGGTCAATCGGGCTTAAAGACCCATAAACGAGGCGTGATCGGAGAGGCAGGTCACATGAACATCGATAGTCTATTTAAAGCCATGCTTTGCGGCATGGTGATCTCGGTGTCCACCGCAGCGGTGGCACAGGATCAAACCCCGCCCGCCGAAGAACCGGCAGCGGAAGAAACCACCACACCGGAAGGCGGCGCCACGGACGGCGCGACCACCGAGGAAACGGGCACGCCAGGCGCGCCCCCGGCCGCGGAAGTCGCTCCCAGCCCGGCGAATCCCACTTCTGTCGCGGCCCTGCCCGAGGGGCAGAGCGGTGAAATCACCAACATTCCCGAAGGGGCGACGCTGAAAGTTCTCAGCGGCATCGCCACAGATGCCCTGAAAGTGACGCTCAACCGGGCCCTGATCGTGGAAAGCGCGGTTCCCTTCGCGGAGCTTTCGATCGCCAACCCCTCGATCGCGGATATCTCGACGCTTTCGGACCGCACGCTCTACGTGCTGGGCCGGGCACCGGGTCGTACCACGCTGACCCTGCTCAGCCCCGAAGGGCGGCTGATCACCAACGTGGAGATCCATGTTTCCCCGGACGTGGCCGAATTCAAGGAGCGGCTCGAGCAGATCATTCCGGGCGAGAACATCTCGGTCCGCACCGCAAATGACGGAATCGTGCTCTCGGGCGTGGTCTCCAGCATCGAACGGCTCGACCGGGCGCTGGACCTGGCCAACCGCTACGCACCGGGCCGCGTCTCCAACCTTATGGTCGTGGGCGGCACCCACCAGGTGATGCTGAAGGTTCGGTTCGCCGAGATGAGCCGGTCGGTGTCGAAGGGCATCAACGGCGGTATCGCGGGCAGCTACGCCAGCGGGAGTGGGAATACCGTCGCAGACATTGGTTTGGGTTCGGGCGAACTTATCGAGGACGAGCCTCCTGTATTGTTCCTCGACAGCGCGTCGATCGGCCAAGTGGGGATTGGTCAGGTATTCGGGAACCTTGCCATAGGTGTTCTCCTGGAGGCTCTGGAAAACAAGGGCTTGGTACGCACCCTGGCCGAACCGAACCTGACCACTCTTTCCGGTCAAAAGGCGAGCTTCCTTGCAGGTGGCGAGTACCCGATCCCGCTAAATGATGGAGAGGGAGGAATCTCCGTCGAGTACAAGAAGTTCGGTGTCGAACTGACCTTTACGCCCCGCGTTGTGAACGAGAACAAGATCAATATCTCTCTCCTCGCGGCGGTCTCGGGTATCGACGACTCAATCAACGTGGGCGATGGCTCCTTCTCGTTCAGCGGTTTCCGGCGCCGGGAAAGCTCGACCACGGTCGAACTGGGCGATGGCGAAAGCTTCGTGATCGCGGGCCTGATCGAAGACGACTTCTCGGATCTCATCGGTCAGGTGCCGTGGTTCGGCGACATCCCGGTCCTTGGCCTGCTGCTGCGCAGCACTCAGTATCAGCGCCGTCAGACCGAACTGGTGATCATCGTCACCCCGCACCTTGTGCACCCGACCAAGATGGAGGCGATCTCGCTACCGACGGACCGGGTTCGCGCGCCTTCGGAAGCTGAGCTCTTCCTTCTGGGCCGCACGGCTGTCGGCCGCCGAAACGGTCAGGACGTCATCACCGATGGCGCCGTCAACGGCGGAGCGGCAGAAGTTGCGAAACAGGACTTCCAAGGGTCCTACGGCTACGTGATGGAGTAAGAACAATGGCAACGAAGACACTCAAACTCCTCTCCGCCGTCAGCCTCGTGGCCCTCAGCGCCTGCGATGCCGGCCTAGGCCAGAGCTGGACGCGCGAAGCGGGCTCCTTCCTGGACGAGGGTAACTTTGGCAACCCGACGATGAACAACACCCTGGTTCAGACCACCGAGCAGGGCTACATCACCGGGCTGACCAACAAGTTCTCGAACGACGTGGACCCGATGATCAACTTCGCCTTCAACAGCGACCAGTTGGATGAAGAGGCCAAGTCGGTCCTGCAGCGCCAAGCGGACTGGATCAAACAGTTCCCCGAAGTGACCTTCAGGGTCTACGGCCACACCGACCTTGTTGGATCCGAGTCCTACAACATGGATCTTGGCCAGCGTCGCGCGGAGAATGCCGTGGACTACCTGGTCGAACAGGGAATCGACCGCGAGCGGCTCGAGGCGTTGGTCTCCTACGGCGAAACCCAGCCAATCATCGTGACCGAGGGGCGGGAGCGGCAGAACCGTCGCACCGTGACCGAAGTTTCGGGCTTCGCGGATGGCCTTGGCGGCGGGCTGAACGGCAAATACGCACAGATCATCTTCCGCGATTATGTCTCAAGCGCAGCCGAAAGCTCCTCCACCGGCGACGTCGGTGGCATCTGACCCGGCGCAAAATTGGGCAAAAGCTCATCAACAACGGACAAAGGGGGCCTCGGCCCCCTTTTTCATTGCCTCTCGGCAAGAGTTTGCCAGAAACTTAATTAGGTGTGATATTAATGAATAGTTTCAAAAATCCGGCCCCAATGTTGCCAAGATTGCAGGTCAATTTCTTCGCTGGTTCGGGCGTGCGCAATGAGTCGTGCGCCATGATTCGCTGCTTGGGAAGTTGCACTCTTTCAGGTGCTTGGCTAGCTGGGTCGTGAGAAACATGAGAAAGGAACTTGTGCAATGAACACGAGCCCGGCGTTGCAGGGTGACGAGGCCGCGATCAAGGCCTGTACGATTTCGCGCGACGTGCAGAACTTTGACCTGCTTATCGAGGATATGGAGGCCGAACTGGGTGAGAACTGGGGCGACCTCAGCTTCGAGGATGCCGCCGTCTTCCTGACCCAGCCTGAAGGCGCCTCGCTGGAATTCGTCGCAATCGCCATCGACGAGGGCGATGAGCCCAACCTCGGCATGGTCGGTGAGCTGATCAAGACCGCAGCCAAGCGCAAGGTAAAGGTCATCGTGATCGCCGAAGAGGTGAGCCCGGTGGCCCTGCACCAGTTGCTGAAATTGGGCGCGCAGGAGTTCGTCCCCTACCCGCTTCCGGAAGGTGCGCTGCACGATGCGATCGGGCGTCTGCGCGCACCCGTGCATTCTTTCGAGCAGGAAGACGGCCCCAAGACCAAGGCCATGGGCGACAAGAACGGCATCGTGCTGGCCGTGCATGGCATGGCCGGTGGCGTCGGCGCCACGACCCTGGCGGTGAACCTGGCCTGGGAACTGGCCACGATGCAGAAAAAGTCGTCCATCAAGGTCTGCCTCCTGGACCTCGACCTGCAGTTCGGCTCGACCGCCACCTACCTGGACATGCAGCGCAAGGACTCGGTTTTCGAACTGCTCTCCGACACCGCGTCCATGGACAACGACTCGTTCCTCCAGGCGATGCAGGTGCATGAAGGCATCCTGCACGTGCTGACCGCGCCGCCAGATATCCTGCCGCTGGACCTGATCGGCCCCGAGGACGTGGACCGCATCGTCACCGCAGCACGCACGAATTTCGACTACGTCATCGTCGACATGCCCCGCACCGTGGTCGTCTGGACGGAAACGGTGTTGAACGCCTCGGACGTCTATATCGTGCCGATGGAAATCGACATGCGCTCGGCCCAGAACACGCTGAAGATGGTGCGTGCACTGAAGACCGAGGACTTGCCGGTGGAAAAGCTCCGCTACGCGCTCAACCGTGCGCCCGGCGGGCTTGATCTCAGTGGCAAGAGCCGCGTCAAGCGGCTTGCAGAAAGCCTCGACATCAAGCTCGAGCTTCTGCTCCCCGATGGGGGCAAGCAGGTGATGGAGTGCGGAGATCAGGGCATGGCGCTTGCCGAAGTCGCCGGGAAAAACCCGCTCCGCAAGGAAATCCAGAAACTCGCAGCGTCGATCCACGCCTCCAGCCAGGCGTTGGCCCAGGCGCGACAGTAAGAAAGGATCCGTTAGGTGTTCTCGAAATACAAAAAACCCGAAGCCGGTGGTGGTAGCTCCCCAAATCTCAAGCCGGTTCAGAAAGCGGCTCCTGAGAAACCCCAGAAGCCGGTGCCGCAACGCAAGGCCGCCCCACCTGCGCAGCCTGCAGCTGCGGACAAGGAAAAGAAGCGGCGCGACAGGCTGAGCGACATCAAGCTCGAGCTTCACAAGTACCTGCTCGAAAGCCTGAACCTCGCCGCGCTGGAACATGCCAGCGAAAAGGAACTGCGCGAGGAGATCTCATCGCTCGCCAGTGAATCGCTGGAAGAGATGGGTGTTGTCCTCAACCGCGAGGAACGCCAGCTTCTCAACCAAGACCTCTATGACGAGGTCACCGGCCTCGGCCCGCTCGAGCCGCTTCTGAAAGACGAGACCGTCAACGATATCCTGGTGAACGGTCCGCAGCAGGTCTTCGTGGAACGCGCGGGCAAGCTGGAACTGACCGACACCACCTTCAAGGACGAACGCCACCTGCTTCGGATCATCGACAAGATCGTGTCCGCCGTGGGTCGTCGTGTCGACGAATCGAACCCCTATGTCGACGCCCGTCTTCAGGACGGCTCGCGTTTCAACGCGATGGTCCCGCCGATCGCGGTGGATGGCTCGTTGGTCTCGATTCGTAAGTTCAAGAAGGACAAGCTGGGCATCGATGACCTCGTGCGCTTCGGCGCCTTCACCGAGGAAATGGCCGCCTACCTGCAGGCCGCAGTGGCCACCCGCCTGAACGTCATCGTGTCCGGCGGTACCGGTTCTGGTAAGACGACCACGCTCAACGCGCTGTCGTCCTTCATCGACAACGCCGAGCGGATCCTGACGATCGAGGATACGGCGGAACTTCAGCTCCAGCAGATTCACGTGGGCCGGATGGAAAGCCGTCCGCCGAACGTGGAAGGCAAGGGCGAGGTTTCCCCGCGCGACTGTCTGAAGAACGCCCTTCGTATGCGTCCCGACCGCATCATCGTGGGGGAAACGCGGGGCGAGGAAGTCATCGACATGCTCCAGGCCATGAACACCGGCCACGATGGTTCGATGACCACGATCCACGCCAACAACCCGCGGGACGGCGTCGGTCGTCTGGAAAACATGATCGCCATGGCCGGTATCGAGATGCCGCTGAAAGCGGTTCGGAACCAGATCGCATCGGCTGTGAACCTGATCGTGCAGGCCAGTCGTCTTCAGGACGGTTCGCGCCGCATGACCTCGATCACCGAGATCACCGGCATGGAAGGTGACGTGATCTCGATGCAAGAGGTCTTCCGTTACCAGCGCGTCGGCCTGACTCCTGACAACAAGATCATCGGCCATTTCACGGCCACTGGCGTGCGCAGCCACTATTCGGAACGGTTCCGGATGTGGGGCTACGACCTGCCCTCCTCGATCTTTGAACCCTTCGCAGCGGAGTAAAACCAATGGTTATCAGCGCGGCCCCTCTCATCTACGCGGCGATTTTCTTCGCCGTATTTTTGATGGTTCAGGGCCTGTACCTGCTCTTCTTCGGCAAATCGATCAGCCTGAACAGCCGGGTCAACCGGCGCCTTCAAATGCTGGAGAAGGGCACGGGACGAGAGCAGGTTCTCGATCAGCTCCGCAAGGAGATGTCGCAGCACCTGAAGTCGCGCTCGATTCCGATCTATGCGATCCTCGCAAAGAAAGCGCAAAAGGCGAACATCGCCTTCACACCGCAGCAGCTGGTCATGGTGATGGCCGGTCTCTGCGTCGTGTCCTACGTGCTTCTGAGCGTGATGACAGCGACCTCGCAACAGATCCGCATCCTGATCTCGATCGTGATGGGGGTCGGCGCGGTCTACGTCTGGGTCGACAACACCGCGAAAAAGCGCATGGCCCTGCTTGAAGAGCAACTGCCCGACGCGGTGGAACTCATGGTCCGCAGCCTGCGCGTTGGTCACCCGTTCTCAGCCGCAGTCAACATCGTGGCCAAGGAAGTACCCGATCCGCTTGGCTCGGAAATGGGCGTGATCGCCGACGAAGCCGCCTATGGCCGCGACCTGGGCGATGCGCTGAAGGACCTGGCCGAGCGCGTGGAAATGCAGGACATGCGCTTCCTTGCCGTGGCCGTGACCATTCAGCAGACCTCGGGTGGTAACCTGGCCGAGATCCTTGACGGTCTGGCCAAGGTGATCCGCTCGCGGTTCCGCCTGTTCCGCCGGGTGAAGGCGATCACCGCGGAAGCGAAATGGTCTGCCGTGTTCCTGTCGGGCTTCCCGCTGATGGCCCTGGTCGGTATCCAGGTGCTTCAGCCCGGCTACTACGACGACGTGAAAGAAACCGCGGTCTTCATTCCCGCTGCGCTGGGCGTTGGGGTCATGCTGACGCTCAACGTTTTCGTCATGCGCATGCTCGTCAACATCAAGGTCTGATCCCATGGAAGCTCTGAACCAATATCTCGTCGACCAACTGGGGCCCTTGGGGCCGATCATCGCGGCAGGCTTCTTGGGCTTCGTGCTGATCCTCCTGACGCTTCCGATCTTCCTGAAGCAGCGCAAGGACCCGATGGCGCGCCTGAAGGAAGCCAACACGCGCGGCGACGACAACGCCAAGGACAAGCGCCTGCGCACCAGCGCGCGCACGGACAAGCTGGAAAAATACGCCGACTTCCTCGAGCCCAAGGACGAAGAAGAGTATTCGGCGATCAAGCTGAAGCTTCTGCAGGCAGGCTATCGCGGCAAGAACGCCGTACGCATGTTCCACTTCTCGCAGCTTGCCCTGGGCATCGCCGGGCTGCTGATCGGTGTGATCTGGGCCATCGTCAAAAGCGCCAACGCCGGGGACGAGGGCATCGGAACCACGTCGATGATCATGACCACCATGATGCCTGGCGGTATCGGCTACTGGTTGCCGAAATACTGGATCACCCGGCGCCAAGAGGCTCGTGAAGAAAACCTTATCAACGCCTTCCCCGACGCGCTCGACATGATGCTCGTCTGTGTTGAGGCTGGCCAGTCGCTGGACCAGTCCATCGTGCGCGTGGCCACGGAAATCCGCGCCGGTTACCCGGACTTGGCGGATGAGTTCGACATGGTGGCCTACGAAATGAAGGCCGGTAAGGATCGCGTCTCGGTTCTGCGCGACATGTCCGAACGGTGCGGCGTACCCGATATCGCCAGCTTCGTGACCGTGCTGATCCAGTCGGCCAGCTTCGGTACCTCGATCTCGGAAGCGCTGCGCGTCTTTTCCGCGGAAATGCGGGACAAGCGCGTGATGCGGGCCGAAGAAAAGGCCAACAAGCTTCCCACCAAGATGACGCTCGCCACGATGCTTCTGACGGTGCCGCCGCTCCTGGTCATCCTGATCGGCCCCTCGATCTTCGGTATCGCGACGACGCTGTCCGGCGCGAGCTTCTGATACCGTGTCCGGGCGGGGGCTGCGGGCAGGGATTATCCTGATGATGTTGCTGGGCGCCTGCGCCCAGCAACAAAGACTTTCCGAGGCCGGTGACGGCCTATATCCGCCGACAGGCGAGGTGGACATGAGCCGCGCGGTCGACGGCATGACGGTCGGCCACCGCCTGATGGACGCCGGGGAATACGAACTTGCCCTCAAATCCTACTACCGCGCCGCCGGCGAGGACGGGCTGACCGCCGAGGTTCTGTCGGCCCTGGGCACAGCCAATCTCAGGCTCGGGCGTCTCGGGCAGGCCGAGAACCTGCTGCGCCAGGCGGTCGAAAAGGACGACGAATACGTCGCCGCCTGGAACAATCTCGGCGTCGTCCTGATGGAAAAGGGCGAATATGGCGAGGCAGAGCGTGTCTTTCGCATCGCATTTGCGCTCGATAACGGCCAAAGCACCCAAATCCGTGACAATTTGCGCTTAGCGCTCGCAAAAATCGAAAATACGGATTATGATGAGCCCGATAACTATAATTTCGCGCTGGTGCGGCAAGGCACGGGTGAATACCTGCTACAGCCTATACCCTGACGCGGATCGAGCAGCAGAAGGACGCAGGCACATGCGCCACACAGTACTTATTGCGCTCTGCGTAGGCAGTGCGTTTTCCCTGTCGGCATGCCAGAAGGCAGAGGATGCCGAGGTCGAGCGGGCGCTCGACACTGTCAATGTCATCGACGAGACCAACCTCAACCACGTGATGCTGAACGCCGCCGATCCCGGCGAAGCGGTCAACTATTTCTCGCGGGCGGTCGGTGAAAACCCCGACCGCATCGACCTGCGGCGCGGTCTCGCCTATTCGCTGGTCCGCGCCAAGCGCGCTCAGGAATCCCTGCCCCACTGGGAGGCCGTGGTGGCCCACGAAGAAGGCACAAACGAGGACAATGTGAACTACGCCGACGCCCTCATTCGCACCGGCGACTGGGACAAGGCCGACGCGGTTCTGGACTCGATCCCGCCGACACACGAGACCTTCAAGCGTTACCGGCTCGAGGCGATGGTGGCCGATAGCAACCAGGAATGGGAGAAGTCCGACAGCTTCTACGAGATCGCCGTCGGCCTGACCACCAAACCTGCCGGGGTCTACAACAACTGGGGCTATTCGAAGCTGACCCGCGGCGACTATCGCGGGGCGGAGGAGATGTTCAAGCGGGCGCTGACCTATGATCCGTCGCTCTTCACCGCCAAGAACAACCTGGTCCTGGCCCGAGGCGCACAGCGAAACTATGATCTGCCGCTGATCCGCATGACCCAGGAAGAGCGGGCGCAACTGCTCTACACGCTGGGTCTTGCCGCCGTGAAGCAGGGCGATGTCAACATCGGGAAGGGCCTGTTGCGCGAGGCCGTGGAAAGCCACCCGCGCCACTTCGATGCCGCCGCCCGCAGCCTCGCAGCACTTGAAAGCAACGTGGTCAACTGATGCTGATGTCGCTCGAAGCCGCGCTCTGGTTCCTGCCCTTCGTCACCCCGATCTGCATCTGGGTGGCGTGGAGCGACCTGAAATTCATGAAGATCCCCAACATGGCGGTCTATGCGCTGGTGGCCGTCTTCGTGGTGGTCGGGCTGATTGCCCTGCCGTTCCAGGAATACCTGTCGCGCTACGTCAACATTGTCGTGGTGCTGGCGATCGGGTTCGTCCTGAACCTGCGGCGGATGGTAGGCGCGGGCGATGCGAAATTCGCAGCAGCCATGGCGGCTTTTGTTCCGGCCGGGGGCGTGATCGACATCCTCATGGTCTTTGCGGGCGTTCTGCTGGGTGCGTTCGCCACCCACCGGATCTTCCGCGCCCTGCCCGCCCTGCGCGGCGCCGGGTCGGACTGGGCCTCCTGGACCCATGCGCGCTTCCCCATGGGCTTTGCCCTTGGGGGAACGCTTCTGCTTTACATCATCCTCAGTATCGCGCTGGCCGAGGCTTAACCCCGGCCAGTCGCGTAGAGAATATAGAGCGAGTGGCGATGAACCTCTTCAAGGGTCTCGCCCCGCTCGGTCACTTCTTCCAGGATCATGTGACGGATGTCGTCGGCCACCGGGCAGATCGGCACCAGCAGGTAATCGGCGCTGTCATAGCCTGACAGACCGCCATAATACCACGGCGCCCCGCCAACCAGCCGCTCGGTATCCCCGAAGAGCCAGAAGCTCGAGAACAGGTCCGCCGCGAAGATGCGCTTGCCTTGCGCAAAGCCATTCGCCTCGAGATCCTTGGTGATCAGGTCGAACCATGCGCTCAGACCCAGTTCAACGGTGCAGTACCGGATCTTCTCATCCTGAAAGACGGTCGGGTCCTCGCGATCCCCGGCCTCGGTCCAGCGTTCCAGCCCGTCGAACTGCTCTTCCATGGCGATCCGCGCATCAAGCCGTGCCACGCGGATGTCGACCGACTGGTAATCCGAATGAACCGTCGCATCGGGCAACACCGGCAGGTAGCCTGACCGGTCCGCCGCCATGTGCCGGACGGGGCTGTAGGCCAGGTTTACGAACGACCCGGCCTCGAGCGCCAATGCTGCCACCGCCGCGTAGGAAATCGCGCGGCGCATGTCCCAGCCTGCGGAATTGGTGATCCCGGCCTCGGGCAGCATCGCGAACAGCAGGATCCCCAACAGCACCAGCCATTGCGGGTCATTGCCGAAGTTCTGGTAGGTCACGAAGATGAAGGCCGGCGCCAGCAGGAACAGTAGCAGCCCCGAGCGCATTTCGCCCGCCTGCCGCAGGAAGATCACCCCGCCGAACAGCGCCGCCGTCCCCGCGATATAGGCCGGGGCCCCGGCCACGCTCACGAAGGCCTGGCCAGGATAGGCGCGCACCTCGGTCTGGGTCACCCGCAGCAGATCGCTCATGTAGGCCAGCCAGTAGTCCAGCCCCGCGAAAAGGGTCACCACCACGAAGACCGCCAGCCCGGCCAGCGCGGCGGTGGTGAGTTCACGCCAGGCCTTGCGCTGGATCAGGGCGGCGGCCACCGGCACTGCGAAGGCCACGAAATAGGTCATCTTGGTCAGCGCCAGCACGGCCATGCCCAGCCCGATGATCACCCCGTCCACGGTGGCGTTCGCCCGGAAGAAGCGCTGCGGCAGCACCGCCACCAGCACCACGATATAGGACAGGGCCCAAGCCCAGCGGTTGTAATGCATCGAGGTCGAGGCGCTGCGGTTCGTCTCGCCATGGACCAGCGCCAGCGCAAGAATCAGCACCGCCGCACCGAAGAGATACGGCCAGATCCCCTCAAGCCGCGTGGTCGCGGCCCACCAGGCCGCCGGAAGCAGGATCGCGGCCACCAGAACCTGGGCGAAAAGAATCGATTCGCCCACGCCGAACCCCATCTCGACGAACAGGACGATCGGCGCGAAGGCCAGCGCCCCGATGGGCGTCAGGAAATCGAGGTGCGGCCATTCCCCATCCGCCATGCGGAAAACGATCTCGAGCAGGTGGAACGAGTCGCCCTCATGCCCGCTTATATAAACCCCGCCACTAAGAATTGCCGAGGCCGCCAGCAGTCCGAAAACCACCAGAAGAAACTTGAAAAGATCGGCCGAGTTGCTCTTTTCCATCCCTGCTCCCTTCATTTTTTCGCCACATTAACCTGCGAGTTATCCTTGGCGATGAGCCATATTCACCGTGATTGTCCAAATTTTGGCAACGCGGTAGTTTGGCCACAAAAACCGAGAGAATGCAGAGGCAGAGCCATGGCGATCCTGGCATCGAAAAAAGGTCCCGTCGAAACGACGGTCGTCCCACCGAAAGCGATCCGCAAGCTGGAAGATACCGGCCTGTCGATGGTGATGATGCGGGACATCTTGCTCAAGACCATGTTCCGGATGAACCTGGAACAGGCAACCCGGCTGGCGCGCATCCTGTGCCTGCCGCTACCTGTGACGCAGGAACTCATCGACCTGGCGCGTCAGCAGAAACTGCTCGAAGCCACCGGTACGCTGCACGCTGGTGGTGGCGGCGAGATGGGCTTCCGCCTGTCCGATGCCGGCAAGGCCCGGGCGCTCGACGCGCTCAGCCAGTCGGAATATTATGGCGCCATGCCCGTTCCGCTCGACGATTACCGCGAGCAGGTGAAGCGCCAGTCGATCCGCAACATCCAGATCACCCGCGCACAGCTTACCGGCGCCATGGGTCACCTGATCCTGCCCGACGAGCTGCTGGATCACCTCGGCCCCGCCGTGGGCTCGGGCCGGTCGATCCTGATGTACGGCCCGCCGGGGAACGGTAAATCCTCGATCTCGAACGGTATTCGCGACGCGCTCGGCGATAACATCTACATCCCGCGCGCGCTGGAATATTCCGGCCAGGTCATCACGGTCTATGACCCGATCGTGCACACCATCGCGCAAGAAGTGGAAGACGACCCGACCCAGCTGCGCCGGACCTCGAACCGCTATGACCGGCGCTATGTCTACTGCGAACGTCCGACCGTGATCACCGGTGGTGAACTTACGCTCGACATGCTCGATCTTGTCTACAACGCCACCAGCCGGACGTACCAGGCGCCGTTGCAGCTCAAGTCGACCGGCGGCGTCTTCATCGTGGACGACCTTGGTCGTCAGGCCGATCCTCCGCAGGCGCTGATCAACCGCTGGATCGTTCCGCTCGAAGAAGCCAAGGATATTCTCGCCCTGCAATCGGGTGAGAAATTCGAGGTGCCCTTCGACACGCTGGTGATCTTCTCGACCAACTTCCACCCGAACAAGATCTTCGATAAGGCGGCCCTTCGCCGGATCTTCTTCAAGATCAAGATCGACGGGCCCAGCCAGGAAGATTACCTGAAGATTTTCGCGATGGTCGCGAAGAAGAAGAAGATGCCGCTGAACGAGAAAGCTCTTGTTCACCTGATGAAGCAGAAATACCCGACCATCGACAACATCTACGCGAACTACCAGCCGGTCTTCCTGATCGACCAGATGATCGCCATCTGCGAGTTCGAGGGCATCTCATACCAGATGTCTCCGGAACTGATCGACCGGGCCTGGGCGAACATGTTCGTGAAAGACGAAGAAATCGTACGTTAAGCGTTCAAGGCTTGTGCGACGGCGGGCGGCGGAACTTCTGCCGCCCGTTTTCTTTTTCGGCCCCCTGCTGGCCTGACTGCGACCGCCCCCCTACATTCGGGCCATGAGCGCCCTGCCCCCGACATTCGAAGACTGGTTTGCGCAGCGTGGCTGGAGCGTGCATCCGCACCAGCTTGATATGCTCGCGCGGGCAGACGATCCTGCGACTTTGCTCATCGCGCCCACGGGCGGCGGCAAGACGCTTGCGGGCTTCCTGCCGACGCTGGTCGACCTGGCGGATGGCGCGCACAAGGGGCTGCACACGCTCTATGTCTCGCCGTTGAAGGCGCTGGCCGCCGACATCCGGCGCAATCTTTCAACGCCGATTGCCGAGATGGGCTTGCCGATCCGGGTCGAGGACCGCACCGGCGACACCTCGGCCACGGCCAGGAAACGCCAGCGCGTGGACCCACCGCATATCCTTCTGACCACGCCCGAAAGTCTGGCGCTCCTGCTCAGCTACGAGGATGCGCCGCGCATCTTCGCCGGGCTGAAGCGCGTGGTGGTGGACGAGATCCACGCTCTGGCCGAATCGAAACGCGGCGACCAGCTGATGCTGGGGCTGGCACGGCTGCAAAGCCTCTGCCCCGACCTGCGCCGCGTGGGGCTGTCGGCGACGGTGGAGGACCCGCCCGCACTGGCCCGCTTCCTGGCCCGCCACCCCGACCCTTGTGCGATTCTTCAGGCCGACCCCGGCCCCGAGCCCGACATACGCATGCTGGAAACCGAGGCCCCGCCCCCCTGGTCCGGCGGCGGCGGGAAATACGCGATCCCCGCGGTGCTGGACCAGGTGCGCCGCCATCGCACGACGCTGATCTTCCACAACACCCGCGCCCAGGCCGAGATCTTCTTTCACAACCTCTGGCTCCAGAACGACGAGGGGCTGCCCATCGGCATCCACCACGGCAGCCTGTCGCGCGAACAGCGCGAGCGGGTCGAGGCGGCGATGGTTGCGGGCGAATTGCGCGCCATCGTCTGCACCGGCTCGCTGGACCTTGGTATCGACTGGGGCGACGTGGACCTGGTGATACAGGTAGGCGCGCCGAAAAACGTGAAACGGCTGGTGCAGCGCATTGGCCGCGCCAACCACCGCTACAACGCGCCGTCAAAGGCGCTGCTGGTGCCCGCCAACCGGTTCGAGGTGGTGGAATGCGTGGCGGCTCTGGAAGCCGTTCGCGCCCATGACCTGGATGGAGAGCCGCGCGGCCCCGGCCCCCGCGACGTGCTGTGCCAGCAGATCCTGATCGCCGCCTGCGCGGGGCCGTTTTCGGCGGACGCTCTGTTCACCGAGGTCACCAGCGCCGGCGCTTATGCCACGCTGACGCGCGCCCAGTTCGACGCCTGCCTCGACTTCGCGGCCACCGGCGGCTATGCGCTGCGGGCCTATGATCGCTGGCAACGGCTGATGCAGCGCCCCGACGGGCTGTGGCAGTTGCGCGATCCGCGCGCGGTGCGCCAGATCCGCATGAACATCGGCACGATCCAGGACACCGACACGCTGAAGGTGCGGCTGAAGAACCGCGGCAGCGGCAAGCCCCTGGGCGAGGTCGAGGAGGGCTTTGCCGCCACGCTGACGCCGGGCGACACATTCCTCATCGGCGGGCAGATCGTCCGCTACGAGGGCCTGCGCGAGATGGTGGTGGAGGTCACCCGCCGCGCCGATCGCGAACCCAAGATCGCCACCTTCATGGGCACCAAGTTCGCCACCTCGACGCAACTGTCCCAGCGCATCCTTTCCATGTTCCGGCAGGAGAGCTGGCCCGACCTGCCCGCCCATACAGCGCAATGGCTGGCGCATCAGCGCGAGGTCTCGCGCCTGCCCGAGGCCGACCGGCTGCTGGTGGAAACCTTCCCCTGGGACGGGCGTGAGCATCTCTGCGTTTATGGCTTCGCCGGGCGCAACGCGATGCAGACACTGGGCCTGTTGCTGACGCAGCGGATGGAGGCGCTGGGGCTGCACCCGCTGGGCTTCGTCGCCACCGATTACGCGGTGCTGATCTGGGGCCTCGATCCGTTGACCGACCCCGAGCCGCTATTTGCAGAAGAGAACCTGCGCGAGGGGTTCGAGACCTGGCTTGCAGGCAACGCGGTGATGAAGCGCACCTTCAAGACCTCGGCCACCATCGCGGGCCTCATTGATCGCAATCTGCCCGGGCAGCGTAAGACCGGGCGGCAGGCGACGTTTTCCTCGGATATCCTCTATGACACGCTGAGGAAATACGACCCCGATCATCTGATGCTGCAGATCACCCGGGAAGAGGCGCTGCGCGGGCTGGTGGATTTCGGCCGGATCGAAGAAATGCTGGCCCGCACAAGGGGCCGCATCGACCACGTGCAGCCGGGCCGTGTGACACCGCTGGCCGCGCCGCTGTTCCTGGAAGTGGGCCGCGTGCCGGTGGAAGGCGCCGCCGCCGAACGCCTGCTGGCGGAAAAGACCGACGCGCTGATGGCCGAGGCCGGGCTGGTTGGGGGTTGAAAATTTCGCCCCGCCCGGTATCGCCTGCCCCCATGAACGGACATGAATTCTCGCTTCTCGGGGTCAAGCTGACGGCCCTGCCCTCGGGCGCGCTCTGGTGGCCCGGGGAACGGATCCTGACGGTTTCCGACCTGCATCTCGGCAAGGCCGAGCGTATCGCACGGCAGGGCGGCGCCTTCCTGCCCCCCTACGAGGTGCGCGACACGCTTTCGCGGCTCGATCTGGACATCGGGCGCACCGGCGCCACCACGGTGATCTGCCTCGGCGACAGTTTCGACGACCTCCTGTCGGCCGAGGCGCTGCCCGAGGATGAGCGCCTCTGGCTCACCCGGCTCATGGCCGGGCGGCGCTGGATCTGGATCGCGGGGAACCACGACCCGGCCCCGGTAGATTTCGGCGGCAGCAACATGGCCGAGTTCGGGTCCGGAAGGCTCACCTTCCGCCATATCGCGCAGCAACACGCCACCGGAGAGGTCTCGGGCCATTTCCATCCCAAGGCACGGCTGAATCTGGGCGGGAAGGTCATCTCGCGCCCCTGTTTCCTCTATGATGCGCACCGGGTGATCCTGCCCGCCTATGGCACCTATACGGGCGGCTTGCGCAGCGACGCGCCGGAACTGACCGGGCTGATGCAGCGCTCGGCCATCGCCGTGATGACCGGCGAGGCCGCCCGCGCCCTGCCGATGCCGCGCGGCTAGGGTTCTTGCGGCGCGGCCCTCGGGCTGGCAGGCTGTTCCTACAACCCCGGGGAGACGACCATGACCGATCTCGACACGCGCATCCGCGTCAGTTTCGACGCGCAGACGATGATGCAGACGCCGGGCGCCTCGCTGGTCGAGGTGACGCCCGGGCATTGCGTGATCGAGGCGCCGATCCTGCCGGAAGTGAAACAGCAGCACGGATTCGGCCACGCGGCGCTAACCTTCGCCATCGGAGACACGGCGGCGGGCTATGCGGCGCTGAGCATGATGGACCCCGAGCAGGAAGTCCTGACCGCCGAGATCAAGATCAACCTGCTGGCGCCCGCGCGGGGCGACAAGCTGATCGCGCGGGGCGAGGTGGTGAAATTCGGCCGTCGCCTGGTGATCGTCAGCGCCAGGGTCGCCGCCGAGGAGAACGGCAAGCTGACCGAGATCGCGCTGCTGCAGGGAACGATGACCCCGGTCTAGGCGGTCAGCCCCTCGGGCTCGGGCAGGCCGTGGCGGCGGCAACAGGCGGTCACCGTGTTGGCCAGCAGGCAGGCGATGGTCATCGGCCCGACCCCGCCCGGCACCGGCGTGATGGCACCCGCAACGGCGGCGGCGCTTTCGAAATGCACGTCGCCCACCAGCCGGGTCTTGCCCTCGCCCTTTTCCGGCGCGTCGATGCGGTTGATGCCTACGTCGATCACCGTGGCGCCCGGTTTGATCCAGTCGCCGGGCACCATCTCGGGGCGGCCCACGGCGGCCACGACGATATCGGCGCGGCGCACCACCTCCGGCAGGTCAGCGGTGCGGCTGTGCGCGATGGTGACGGTGCAGCTATCGCCCAGCAGAAGCTGCGCCATCGGCTTGCCCACGATGTTCGAGCGCCCGATCACCACCGCGTCCTTGCCCGACAGGCTGCCCAGGTGATCGCGCAGCATCATCAGGCACCCCAGCGGCGTGCAGGGAACCATGCTCTTCTGCCCGGTGGCCAGCAGGCCGACGTTCGAGATATGGAACCCGTCCACATCCTTCGCCGGGTCGATCGCGTTGATGACGAGGGATTCGTCCAGGTGCCCGGGCAGCGGCAGCTGCACCAGGATACCATGCACGTCCGGGTCATTGTTCAGCCGGTCGATCAGGGCCAGCAGGTCTGCCTCGGGCGTGTCGGCCTCGAGCTTGTGCTCGTAGGAGTTCATGCCGACCTCGACGGTCATCTTGCCCTTGGAGCGGACATAGACCTGGCTCGCCGGATCCTCGCCCACCAGCACAACGGCCAATCCCGGAGTGATCCCCTGCTCTTCCTTCAGGCGCGCCACATGGGCCGCCACCTTTTCCCGAACCTGCGCGGCAAAGGCCTTGCCGTCGATGATCGTGGCCGTCATCGCAATCTCTCCTCGGATGTCGTTGTCGTGGCGCGTCCCGGTTCAGGGCCGGGATTACCGGCCCCGACCGAAGAGCGCAACTGCCACCCCGCCCGTTCCCGGGCGGGGCGGGAATTGTCAGAACAACCCTTCGATCTCGCCCGCGTCGTTGATGCGGATGTTCTCGGCGGCGGGCATCCGGGGCAGGCCCGGCATGGTCATGATCTCACCGCAGATCACAACGATGAACCCGGCCCCGGCACTGAGCCGCACTTCGCGGACCGGCACGGAGTGTCCCGTGGGCGCGCCACGAAGGTTGGGATCGGTCGAGAACGAGTACTGCGTCTTGGCCATACAGACCGGCAGGTTGCCGTATCCCGCCTCTTCCCATTGCCGAAGCTGATCGCGGATCGACTTGTCGGCCAGCACCTCGTCTGCGTGGTAGATGCGCTTGGCGATGGTCTCGATCTTCTCGAAGAGCGGCATCTCGTCGGGGTAGAGCGGCGCGAAGTTGGCGCCGCCTTCCGCAAGCTCCACGACCTTGTTGGCAAGATCCTCGATCCCGGCGGAGCCCTGCGCCCAGTGCTTGCAGAGGATCGCCTCGGCGCCCTGTTGGGCCACGTAGTCCTTCACCGCCTGCACCTCGGCATCGGTGTCGGTGACGAAGTGGTTGATCGCGACCACCACCGGGACGCCAAAGCCCTTCACGTTCGCGATGTGGCGGCCCAGGTTCGGGCAGCCCTTCTCCACGGCCTCGACATTCTCGGCACCCAGATCGGCCTTGGCGACACCGCCGTTCATCTTCATCGCGCGCACCGTGGCCACGATCACCGCAGCGGCAGGCGTCAGCCCGGCCTTGCGGCACTTGATGTCAAAGAACTTCTCGGCACCCAGATCCGCGCCGAAACCCGCCTCGGTCACCACGTAATCGGCCAGCTTCAGCGCCGTGATGGTCGCCACGACCGAGTTGCAGCCATGCGCGATGTTGGCGAACGGGCCGCCGTGGACGAAGGCGGGGTTGTTTTCCAGCGTCTGCACCAGGTTCGGCTGCACCGCGTCCTTGAGCAGCACCGCCATGGCGCCATCGGCCTTGATGTCGCGGCAATAGACCGGCGACTTGTCACGGCGATAGGCGACGATCATGTCGCCCAGACGGCGCTCAAGGTCCTTCAGGTCCTTGGCAAGGCAGAGGATCGCCATGACCTCGGAGGCCACGGTGATGTCGAAGCCCGTCTGGCGCGGGAAGCCGTTGGCCACACCGCCCAGCGAGACGACCACGTCGCGCAGCGCCCGGTCGTTCATGTCGAGCACCCGGCGCCAGCTGACACGGCGCTGGTCAATCTCTTGCGCGTTGCCCCAGTAGATGTGGTTGTCGATCATCGCCGACAGCAGGTTGTGCGCCGA